>PHAT01000001.1:118299-718299 GCA_002840435.1 Deltaproteobacteria bacterium HGW-Deltaproteobacteria-6 | reverse complement strand
TATTTTAAAAATCGATCCGGTTGTTTACGTTCCGGAAAAGCGTGATTACCACGGCATCGGAAAATATCTGGGAAAAGCTTTTGATGCGGGCAAAAAACTGAAATAACCATTGATAATCTTTTGGAGAAATATTAATTAACAGGAAACAGCAAGGAAAGGAGACATAAGGATGGCTAAATCGATTAAAGGAACGAAAACAGAAAAAAATCTACTGGCGGCTTTTGCCGGTGAGTCACAGGCAAGAAATCGCTATACATTTTTTGCGAGTGCCGCGAAAAAAGAAGGATATGAACAGATTTCCCGATTCTTTCTGGAAACTGCGGAAAATGAAAAAGAACACGCCAAAATTTTCTTTAAATACCTCGAGGGTGGTGAAGTTGAAATTACGGCGGCTTTTCCGGCAGGTGTTATTGCCGATACGAAAAGCAATCTGGAAGCGGCCGCCGCCGGTGAAAATATGGAATGGACAATCCTTTACGCCCAGGCAGCCAAAGTTGCCATTGAGGAAGGATTCCCGGAAGTAGCGCGTTCCTTCGAACAGATTTCCAAAGTCGAGATGTTTCATGAAAAAAGATATCGTAAGCTTGTCGAAAATATCGTCAACAGCGAAGTGTTTCAGAAAAAAGAGACAACCAAATGGCATTGCATCAATTGTGGTTATGTATATGAAGGTCCTGAAGCACCTAAGGAATGTCCGGCCTGCAAACATCCGCAGGCGTATTATGAATCATTAGCCGAGAATTATTAGCAGCCGGTTATCCGGTAAGACAGACTATCCGACAGCCCGTGTGTTATTCCGCGGGCTGTTTTTTTCACTGGGATGAAAAAATAATGGATGCTTTACGGAAGGAGAAAGTTCTTGAGCAGACACAGTTTGTTGTGCTTGACAGTGAAAGAAAAATACCCTAGATTGTCGCAGTTTTTCCCAAGAGGAGCCAATAAATATGTCCACAAAAAAGCAGCGCCGGTCTGAAGATTTTAAAGACCGGAAGAAAAAAAAATCCACTCGAGTAATTTATCTGGTTGCGATCATCAGCGGTGTCGTCTTATTATTAGTTCTTTTCTTTGTCATTTTATTTAATGCTCTATTTCCGCCGGTGGATATGGAAGCCCTAAAAAAGAAAGAGAAAAAGATTGCTGAAATCTATTTTTCAGACGCTCAGGAACGCTTTCTGGTAGCCGAGAAACGCTATATTTTTAAATCAGACGATGCGGCTGAACAGGCAAAAGAAGTTGTCAAAGCTCTGCTGGCTGGCTCCAAAACGGGCAATGTCAATACCTTTCCGGCCAATGTTACGCTCAAGGATGTAAAGATGGATAAAGAGGGCGTGGCGCAGGTTAACTTCAGCAATAATCTGATCAAGTCTCATCCGGGCGGTTCCACGGCCGAGATGGCCACCATCTATTCACTGACGAATACATTAACTTCCAATATTTCCGACATTAAAGCCGTGAAAATACTGGTCGACGGAAAAGAATTGCCTTCGATTAAAGGACATATTTCCACCCTTCATCCTTTCAGACCGGATTCCGATCTTTACACGCCGGTTAAAGAAGAGAAAAACTGATACTGTTATGGCACCGAAATCCAAAATATCACGTACTCGCAATATTGGTATTGTCGCTCATATTGATGCGGGAAAAACAACCGTCAGTGAGAGAATCCTGTTTTATACAGGCAAGTCCTATAAAATAGGTGAAGTGCACGACGGGGAAGCCGTTATGGACTGGATGCCTCAGGAACAGGAAAGAGGCATCACCATTACGTCCGCGGTGACCACCTGTACCTGGAAAAATTCCGAAATTCATATTATTGACACCCCCGGACACGTAGATTTTACGATTGAAGTGGAGCGGTCCCTGCGCGTGCTGGATGGCGCAGTTGTCGTGTTTTGCGCCGTTGCGGGCGTCGAGCCGCAGTCGGAAACCGTCTGGCATCAGGCGGATAAATATGGCGTTCCCAAAATCGCTTTCGTCAACAAGATGGACCGTATCGGTGCCGATTATTTTCATGTCGTTAAAATGATGCGCGAACGTTTCCACTCGATTCCCGTGCCTGTTCAAATTCCGGTAGGCAGCGAAGATACATTTCGCGGGATCATTGATTTGATTAACCGGAAAATGTTGATTTGGGATGAGAGCTCTCAGGGCGCTGAATATACGACGACTGAGATACCTGAAGAGTTTGCGGAAGCCGTGGCGGATGAACGCGAAAAAATGATTGAAACACTGGCGGACTGTGACGACGATCTGGCGGATCTATATCTGGCCGGCGAGGAATTATCAGTTGCGCAAATTAACACGGCGTTGCGCAGGTCAACAATCGCTTTAAAAATCGTTCCGGTCATGTGCGGCGCAGCGCTTCGCAATAAGGGCATCCAGCCCATACTGGATGCTGTTGTAAATTATCTTCCGTCACCGGAAGATGTCCCTCCCGTCAAAGGCATCAACCCGAAAACAAAACAGGAAGAGATTCGCCATAGTTCGGATAAAGAACCGCTGGCGGCGCTGGCTTTTAAAATTCAGCTTGATGAAGGCCGCAAACTTACCTATCTGCGCATTTATTCCGGACAGATTTTCGCCAATGGCGAGGTATACAACGTCGTTAAAAAGAAGAAGGAAAAAATTGCCCGCCTTTTACAGATGCATTCCAATAAGCGGGAAAGAATTGATAAGGCGTCGGCGGGAGAACTTGTCGCTGTGCTGGGATTGAAGGAAACAACCACCGGCGATACTCTTTGCGATGAGGCCCATCCGATCATACTGGAGCAAATGGAATTTTATGAGCCGGTCATCAGCCAGGCTATTGAAGCCAAGACGCCGGCCGATCAGGAAAAGCTGGCACAGGCGCTGGTCAAACTGACCGATGAAGATCCGACGTTGCGCGTTAAGTACGATGACGAGACAGCACAGACTGTGATTTCCGGCATGGGCGAACTGCATCTGGAGATTATTGTGGATCGTCTGCTTCGCGAATTTAATGCCCGTGTTAATGTCGGCAGGCCGCGTGTTGTTTATCGGGAAACGATTCAGAAGCCTTTTGAAATTGAGAGTATCTTTGAAAAGGAATTGGGTGAGAAAAGGCATTTTGGACAGGTACGCATTGAAATTGTTCCCCGGAAACGAGGTACGGGAAACGAAATTGTTAATCAACTGCCCGGGGAGATGATCCCCGTCGAATACCATGAAGCGATAGAAGAAGGCATCCGGGAAGCGATGATGAGCGGCGTTCTCAACAGCTACCCGGTGATCGATGTTGGCGTCAGGTTAATCGGCGGCGCTTACCGCGACGGTGAATCTTCCGCACAGGGTTACAAAATTGCGGCGGCCACTGCGTTTCGTGACGGTTGCCTTGCCGCCGATCCCGTTATGCTGGAACCGATCATGACGGTGGATATTATCACTCCCAGCGAGTTTATGGGCGATGTCATCGGCGATATCAATGCCCGCCGGGGTGAAATTCAGGCGGTTAATCCCAAGGGACCGGTTTCTGAAATCAAAGCCAAGGTGCCGCTCAAAGCGATGTTTGGTTATTCCACGGACCTGCGTTCCGCCACACAGGGACGCGCTGTCTTTACGATGATTTTCGGAGAATATAATAAAGCATAGTGCGAAGCGCGGAGCGCGGAGCCCGGCGTTTGCCCGGTGTGACGTGCAGGACCGGGCATTATGTAAAGAGGAAGAGTCTGAAATAATATTCATTTATGATTTTTGGCGGGAGGGGTACTTGCGCGAAAATCAACGAAACACCATCATCGATTTGACAAAACCGTTGGATGCGTCTTTCATTCCCTATTCAAGAGGAAAATATTCCGATCCGCCGCTGGAGTTTGGGGGCTGGAGTTCCATAGCCAAAGAGGGCTTTTGCGTCAGCCGGCTGTCGATGGGGACACAAAGCGGAACGCACATTGATGCTCCGGCGCATTTTCTGGAAAATGGCGACTTCTTGGAGGCTTTGTCGCCTGATCAACTCATTGGAAATTATTATTTACTGGACCTACCTCCCGTTTCATCTCTATCCTACATAACTGAATCACTGAAAACCTACCATCATGAGAAGATTATTTTTTTAAGAACTCCTGAAAATCAGTCTGCAAAGCTATCCGTTGAAGCGATGCAGAAAATTCTTTTCCTGGACGCCGCGCTGCTGGTGCTTTCCGGAAATATTGAAATTGATAATGACGAGCCTTTTGCTTTTCAGCGGCTCGTAGCCGAAGCGGCAAAATTTCTTGTAGAAGATCTGGAGCAGAAGGAGGCACGTGGTATTTCCGGCAACGGTGAAATATTTGTTTTGCCGCTGAGACTGGTTGGTGTCAGCGGTTCTCCCTGCCGGGTTATCGTCCGCGGACCGGAAACCATCGTATGATGAAGTCGTATTTAGAAGGGAGCCTCTGATGGAAGCAAGCTTTCAAGAGAGTCGGCTGAAAGCCGGAGACGCTGTGGAACTTTATGTTTCCAGGAACATCGTGGAGGGTTCCAGGGCAGCCGTTATTATTGTCCATGGACTCTGTGAACACTCCGAACGTTACAATTACGTGGCGTCCCGGTTCAATGCCTGCGGTTATTCAGTCTATCGCTTCGACAATCGCGGACATGGACGTTCAGGAGGCGAGCGCGGTTACGTGGACGATTTCAATGAATTCATCGATGATACTGAAAAGGTGGTTGAGCTGGTGAATCGGGAAAATCCGAAACTTCCCGTTTTTATGCTGGGGCACAGTCTGGGTGGTTTCATCGCTGCGGCGTACTCCATAAAATATCCCGGTCGTCTGTCCGGTCAGGTGCTTTCCGGGGCGGCAAGCATGATTCAACCCATGTTGGCCGGTTTGGAAGGAATTGATTTCAGTGCGTCACCCCGCGCGCCCATTCCCAATAGCCTGGACGATAAGGTCTCCCGTGATCCCGCTGTTGTGCGGGATTACCGGAATGATCCGCTTAATCTCAAAGAATTTACCACAAAATTGATGAGCGAAGCATTGATTCGCGGGGCTCGCTGGCTGATGGACAACCACGCCGCCTATACCTCTGCCTGCCTGATTCTGCATGGTGGAGACGATCAGATTGTTCCTCACGATTTATCTGCTTATTTTTATGAAAACATCTCATCAAAAGATAAAGAACTTAAAATTTACGACGGCCTTTATCACGAAATCATGAACGAACCGGAAAAGGATAAGGTGCTTGAAGATATTCACCAATGGCTTGAAAAAAGGATTCGATTGCTAAGTTGCAAGCCATGACTGATCTTGCCGGATTTTATCAGATCACGTTCATTTCCAACAGGGTAACAAAGAGGCGGAGGAAAGCAATAAAAGGATTAGGCTCCATACCCCGGATATGTTTCTGCGAGCTGGGAGAAAACAAAGAAGGCGGATAATGTGGACGTTATACGATACTTACTGCGACGATTAAGGGCTTCCGCCGTTTTTGAAAGCGAACGCGCGGAGTATCCTCAGACTTTTTCCAAAGAATTAAATTATCAGTGCGGCCGGATTCTCTTTTTTGTTTCACTCACAACAACTTTTGCCTGGCTGCCCTATATTCCCCTGGACGGACATCTGCATCCGGAGGAACCGCTTCTTCCTGTGATCCGCATCGGGCTGTCTCTGGTCAGTCTGACAATTTTTATTCTTTATATGTCCCGGAAATTTCCCGAGCGCAACTTGCTGTTTGTTCATATGATCGGCGCCTACCTGGTGATATCCTGCGGTCTGATCACCGCTTTGACCAATGCCGATCCGGTTTATATGGGGGGGAACATCTTTGTCCTGACCCTGCTGGCCGTCGCACCGGCTGAAAGGCGAACGGCTCTGATGATTCTGGCCGCGTCTCTGGCCACATTTTTCATGGTCGGTTTTCTCAAAGGGATGTCTTTTGAAGCGATGAGTGCAAGATACAGTCTGCATAACTTGCTGAGCGCCAGCTTTGTCACCATTTTGTTCATTTATCTCCTCGATAATATGCGCTATGCAAGCTGGCTGAAATCAAAAAAAATAGAACAGCAAAGCGGGGAATTAAGATCCGACAAAGAAAAAATTGACAGGCTGCTTTTAAATATTCTGCCTCCTGCCGTTGCGAAGGAACTCAAGGATGATGGGTTTGTAAAGCCCGTCTTTTACGAATCCGCAACAATTGTTTTTACAGATATTGTTGGTTTTACTAAAATTACGGAAAAACTCACTCCTGATCAACTGGTCAGAGAACTCGATGAAGTGTTTTCCCGCTTTGACCGGGTGATGGACCAATACGGTCTGGAAAAACTTAAAACAATCGGTGACGCCTATATGTTTGCGGGAGGGGTGCCTGCAGCCAATAAGACCCATGAAATTGATGCGGTCCTCGGCGCTCTGGAGTTTCAGTCATTGATCGAAAAAATCAATAGAGAAAAAGCGGATAAAGGGCGTCCGGTATTTGAAATTCGAATTGGAATCAATACCGGACCTTTGATGGCCGGTGTTGTGGGTGAAAAGAAATTTGTCTATGATGTCTGGGGTGATTCGGTTAACGTGGCCAGCCGTATGGAATCGTCGGGCGAGAGGGGCCGGATCAACATTTCCGCATCGACATATGTCCGGGTTAAAGATTATTTTGAAACTGAAGCACGCGGACAAGTCATGGCGAAAAATAAAGGATCGGTGGAGATGTATTTTGTGAACAGAATCAAGAACGATTTTTCTTCCGACGCCGCCGGTTTGAAGCCCAATCACCACTTTCAGGAGATGCGACGGACTTGACCTTGGAAAATAATCGGGCAAGGCTGAACCGGTTTCGGCCCCGTTCTAAAACAGACACCTGATTCTAGGCGGAACATGACTCAGAAATGTTTATGTGGGTTAATCCACCCAGTCGTTGGCGATATTTAACCGCTTTAGTTTTTCCACCAGGGTGGTGCGATTGAGGTTGAGCAGTTTGGCTGCACGGTTTTTGACGCCACCGCTCATTTTCAGCGCTTTGAGCAGAAGCTCTTTCTCCAGACGGCTGACATGATCATTGAAGTCAATGCCATCTTCAGAAAATATGATGGTTCCTGAACCGACATTTCCACTGGGAGTGTTGCGAATTTTCGCGGGCAAATCGTCAACAGAGATTTCGCCTTCCTCCTTCATGACCACAAGCATTTCGATCAAATTCTGCAGCTCCCGCACATTGCCGGGCCAGTTATAGCGCATCAAATGATTGATAGCCTCGGGCGTGATGCGCTCAATATTTTTCTTTTTGAGCTTATTAAAATGCACTAAAAAATGATTGGCGAGAATCTGGATATCAGAACCGCGTTCACGTAAAGGCGGCAGGTTAATGGGAATAACGTTAATCCGGTAGAAAAGATCCTCTCGGAAATGCTTGTCAGCTACTGCCTTTTCCAGATTTTGGTTGGTGGCGGTGATAATGCGGATATCAACGTTGATGGTTTTAACGCCTCCAATCCGTTCAAACTGCTTTTCCTGTATGACACGCAGAACTTTCACCTGAAGGGAGGGGCTCATATCGCCTATTTCATCGAGAAATATCGTGCCGCCCTGAGCCAGTTCAAATCGACCTATGCGGTTGCGGATCGCGCCGGTAAAAGCACCTTTTTCGTGGCCGAAGAGTTCACTTTCGAGCAGGTCTTCCGGTATGGCGCCGCAGTTAACCGGGATGATCGGTTGATTCTTACGGTCGCTCTTGAAATGAATCTCCCGGGCGACCAGTTCCTTGCCGGTTCCGCTCTCACCGGTGATCAGCACGGTACTGTCGGAATTAGACACCTTCTCAATCGTGTCAAAAACTTTTTTCATGCAGTCACTGTAACCGATGATTTTATTAAAATCCTGTCTTTCCTTGAGGTTTTCTTTCAACGAAGCATTTTCATCGCGAAGCTTGGCAAAATTTATGGCGCGATTAACGGATAACTTGACCAGGTCATCTTTAATGGGTTTGGATATAAAATCGAAAGCGCCCATTTGCATGGCGGAAACGGCGGCATTAACCGTGGCGTGTCCGGTAATCATGATAACAATACAGTCAGGGTTGGCTTTTTTAATGTATTTGAGAAATTCCAGGCCGTCCACCTTTGGCATGCGCAGGTCTGTGATGATTAAGTCGTATGCATCTTCAAGGAAAGCTTTAATCCCTTCCTGTCCATCATTGACGGTTTTGACTTTATAACCTTCTTCGGTCAGTATTTCTTTGAGTGTTTCCCTGCTTTGTTCATTATCATCGGCAACGAGAATTTTTCCGTTTGTCATATGAATTCCTGTGGTTGGATTTAGACAATCTTTGTTCGTTATAAATTTGACGCATATTAAAATAAAAGCACATAAAACACAACAGTAAAGTGAGAGAAAGCGTCAAAATATAAACATTTAAGTTGGCAGCTGATAATCTCCGTCATAAAACCGACATTTATTTACAAATTGCTCTGAAATTTTCAAGTATTCTGTTTTTTTGCCGAATGTAAAAATGAATTATCATATAATCATTATATTTGTATTCATTGCGTAAAATAATTGCATATCGGAAATCAATGTTATAAGCTTGCAAAAATTGTTAATTAATGATGGGTGTGAAAAAAATCAGTTTCTTTAATTTAAATTCCTATCGATTAATAATTGTTCCAGTTCAAAAGATGTAATAAAGTAAATATTAAACTGCCATTTTAAAAAATGACAGTGAAAATGATTAAAAGGGTGTGCTCATCCATGTCCATGAATACCTTTGAATTGAAAAGCAGCGACTTCGAAAAAATAAGTCGTCTCGTTTATGAACAATGCGGAATTTTTCTGCACGAAGGTAAGAAGGAGCTGGTCAAAGCGCGTTTGAGCAAACGACTTCGGGCAGGCGGCTATAAATCCTTTACCGATTATTACCATTATGTTACAACCGAGCAGGGTACGGAGGAGTTGATCTCGATGATTGACTCCATCTCAACAAACTTAACGTCTTTTTTCCGCGAGGAAAGCCATTTCGTAAGACTTCGCCACATTTTGATGTCCGTTCTGGAAAAATCCGGACACCGGGGATCTCAAAATAGCTTCAAAATCTGGTCCGCGGGATGTTCGACCGGAGAAGAACCCTATACGCTGGCGATTACGGTTGCGGAAACCATTGGGCAAAAACACCTGGAAACCTCCATTCTGGCAACGGATATTTCCACAAAGGTACTACGGGTTGCCGAAGCCGGTATTTATGCTCAGGATAGGACAAAAGGAATTGCACCGCCTATTTTGAAAAAGTATTTTCAAGTCGGAACAGGGCAGTCTGAAGGATATGTCCGTATTAAAAGTGATCTGAAAAAAATGATCACATTCAAACGTTTCAATCTGATGGAAAGTTTTCATATCCAAGATACATACGATATTATTTTCTGTCGTAATGTAATGATTTATTTTGATAAAAAAACTCAGAATGTTCTGGTAAACAAGTTCTACGATTCTCTGAAAAGTGGTGGATATTTTTTTGTCGGTCATTCGGAAAGCTTAACCGGTTTAAAGCATCAATTTAACTATGTTGAACCGAGCGTTTATTTAAAATAATTATGAGCGATTTAATTGTCGGAATATCTGATATTAAGGTCAGTAATGGTATGAACGACGTAATTATTACGTATGCGTTGGGTTCATGCATCGGCATTGCTGTGTATGATCCGTTTGCCAAAGTCGGAGGACTGTTGCATTACATGCTGCCGGATTCTAATCTCGACGAGAGGAAGGCTAAAGATAATCCTGCGATGTTTGCCGATACGGGCATTCCATCGTTGTTTAAAGCCTGTTATGCTTTGGGGGCGGAAAAGAAACGAATGATTGTTAAAGTGGCCGGAGGAGCAAGTATTCTGGATGACACTAATTTTTTTCGTATCGGCCAGAAAAATATCATGGCTATGAGAAAAATATTCTGGAAAAATAATGTCATGGTTAATGCCGAAGATACGGGCGCGAATCATAATCGTACCGTTCGTCTGGAAATGGCTACGGGGAAAACTTTTGTTCGAACCTCTGGAGGTGAAATGAAAGAACTATGAATGCAGTCAAACGTATCCTGAAATCAATTGATACCATTCCGGCATTTCCTGCGACAGGCAACAAAGTTGCTCAATTGCTCAGCAAGCCTGACTACTCCGTTCTGCAGGTTGCCAATGTTGTTAAATATGATCCTTCCATAACGGCAAATATTCTGAAGATGGCCAACTCATCTTATTTCGGTTCTCAACATAAAATCAGCACAATCAACGATGCCGTCATGTACCTGGGGCAGAAAAATCTTCTGCGGGCGATTCAGACGGCCGGCATTTCCAAATATTATAAAAAAGGTTCATCCGGTTATTACGATAAAGCGACGGATTTGTGGGAGCATTCCGTGGCTGTGGCTTTAATGTCGCAGATCTTGTCAAAGAAGATTACCGGCGATGAGAATACGACACTTTATACAGCGGCACTTCTGCATGATGTGGGTAAAATCATTATGGGCGAGTTTGTCCGTGATGAAATGAAAAAAATCGTGATGCTTGTATCCGAACACCACATGTCCTTTCTGGAAGCGGAGGAAACGGTTCTGGGGATCAATCATGCGGATCTGGGCGGGAAAATTGCCGAACACTGGAATTTTCCGATAGAAATTCGAGACGCAATTTCTTATCATCACCGGCCGGATCTGCTGGAAAAGGAAGATAAAGTCATGCCATGGATTGTTTACATGGCAGATGAAGCGTGCTTGATGATGGGGATCGGCAGCGCCGTGGAAGGCCTGGCCCAGCGCGCGGTAGGAGAATTGCTCAAGAAATTTAATTTGAGAATGAAGGATTTGGAAAAAAGTATGGTGATGTTGTCGGACGATTTAAATAGTGCCAAAGAACTCATTAGTATTGTATAGTCATATTAAGGGAAGGTGACATTATGTCATTTAATGTTTTAATCGTGGATGATTCCAATTCTATTCGGGCGGTTATTAAAAAAATTGTAACCATATCCGGGTTTCAGATGGATAACTGCCTGGAAGCGGAAAATGGAAGAGAGGCTATGGAGCTGCTTGCCCACAACTGGGTGGATGTGATCATTTCCGATATAAACATGCCGGAAGTCAATGGTCTCGAATTTCTTGAACTATTGGCAAAAAACGAGACCTTGAAAGAAATCCCGGTGATCATGATCACGACGGAAGGCTCTGATCAGCGAATGAAGGAAGCTTTTGCCCGCGGGGCGAAAGGTTTTATCAAGAAACCCTTTTTGCCGGAAGAAATCAAAAAGGTTCTTTACGAAGTCATAGGAGTCGGGAAAGATGGCCAATACGAAGAAGATTCAAGAACTGCTGATGAACTCGATTTTTGAAGTGTTCGAAAAAATGTTTTTTGTTTTTCTTGAACCTTTTGATGAAGATATCCAGTATGACATGGTGACATCCATTAAATTCAGCGGGCCAATCAAAGGAGAAATCAAGACGTATTTATCCAGGGGGGTGGCGTCCCTTATGGTGCAAAACATGCTTGGTCTTGCGCCGAAGGATATAACGGATAAAACCCTGGAAGATTGCGCCAAAGAAGCATTGAACATGATCGCCGGAAGTTTTCTCAATAAACTGGATTCAGCACAGGTCTTTGATTTATCGATTCCCGAGTATGAGGGGAAAACAGGTAAATTCAATGAAGATAAAGATAGTAATGCGATCTTGAATTTGACATTTGATTCGGATGACCAGTATCTGGGCATTTCCATGAATCTGGAAACCGAGCAGAAATAAAGCGCGATTCATCAAAACTGAAAGAGGGCAGGTTCCTCCATGCTGAGAAGGACGGCAAAGTGAACAAAATAAAGGTACTCGTTGTTGATGACTCCGCGATCGTCAGGAAAGTATTTTCGGAAGAGCTTTCGAAATATCCTGATATCCAGGTGATTGGTGTGGCGCCGGATCCCTATATTGCCCGGGAAAAGATCGTCAACCTGAAGCCGGACGTTATTACCCTGGATATTGAAATGCCGCGCATGGATGGTCTGACATTTCTGAGAAAACTGATGAAGTACTATCCGATTCCGGCGATCATTGTCAGTTCTCTGACTCCCCAGGGGGGAAAATTGACTTTGGAAGCCATGGATATCGGGGCTGTTGATGTGATTGCCAAGCCCAGCACGGCTTATAGCGTTGGTGATATGTCGGCTCAACTGGCGGATAAGATCCGGGCGGCGTCCAGGGTCAGAATTACAAAAAGGGATGAAACGGTTCAAGAAGACGCCGCAACGGCGGAGCCCATTCGTGCGCTGGCTCAAACGTCCAACAAGGTAATTGCGATCGGCGCTTCTACGGGAGGAACGGAAGCTCTGAAAAATGTTTTAACCAAAATGCCCCCTAATTCTCCGGGGATTGTTATCGTTCAGCATATGCCGGCCAATTTTACAACGGCATTTGCGGCCAGACTCAACGACCTTTCTCAAATATCGGTTAAAGAAGCCCAGGATAATGATTCAGTTACACCGGGGACAGCTCTTCTTGCGCCCGGTAATTTTCATATGATTCTCAGAAGAAGCGGGGCAAGATATTATGTGGAAGTTAAAACCGGCCCCATGGTTCATCATCAGCGTCCCGCGGTCGATGTCCTGTTTAAGTCAACAGCAAAATATGCCGGGGCAAACGCAATCGGCGTCATATTGACCGGGATGGGATCAGATGGTGCGGAAGGATTGCTGGAAATGAAAAATGCGGGAGCAAGTACCATTGCGCAGGACGAGAAATCCTGTGTTGTGTTTGGCATGCCCAAAGAAGCCATAAAACTGGGCGCGGCGGATAAAGTGGTTTCAATCGAAAAGATCGCTTCAGAAATAGTTAAAATGGTGTGATTATGGATTATGAAAATTTGATTAAACTTTTAAACACATTGGCCCAGGAATATCTTTTTATGGATACCAAAGATGTGGATATTCCAATGGCAGGCAAGTTGCTTAATCATCTTGAACTGATTATGGATGAGGCGAAAAAACTCAAAATCACTCCCATAAGAAGTTGTGCGTCCAGCCTGACCCAGATCCTGGAAAAAACCATTTTAGGCGGAATTGACGACAAAGACACGGCTGCAAGCCTGTTGGAGAGCGGAATTCACCTGATGCAGGAGATCGCCGACAGCTACAATAATACGGGTAAGTACGACGGCAATATCCAGGAATTTCTTGTCAAAAGCAGTGCGCTGGCCGGTGTGGCCAGTGTGGCAAGTGTTTCCAATGATTCGGAAAATCAACCGGATCAGATCAGGGAGGCGGCCAGTGAAAATAAACCGGAAAGCAGCGATAAAATCGAGATACAGGATGAATCGCTTACCCGTGACTTCATTGCTGAAGGCCTGGAATATATCGAAGAGATTGAAATCAATATTCTTAATCTGGAAAATGAACCGGAAAACAAAGATTATATTAACGCCATTTTTCGTCCTTTCCATTCCATCAAGGGGGTAGCCAGTTTTCTAAATCTGGAAAAAATCCGTTCTCTGGCGCACAATCTGGAAAGCCTTTTGGACAAAACCCGTAATGGTGAAATATCCGTTACGCCCCCTTTAATTGATGTCGTCCTGGATGGTGCGGATGTCCTGAAAACATTAATTGGACAACTCCGGGACGTTCTGGAGGGGAAAACAGAGGAGCCGGCTGATTTGGATATTCCCGCGCTGACAACCAGAATCCACAGAATCGAGCAAGGTTTTGATACGGAAGCCGGCAGTAAAAAAATCGGCGATATTCTGGTGGATGACGGTATTATTTCCAAGGAAAAACTGGAACAGACGCTGAAAGCAAATGCATCATCACCGGATAAAAAAATCGGTCAGACTCTCATTGAAGAAGGCATCGTCAAACCCAAACAGGTATCACAGGCATTGCGCAAACAGGTTGATCAGGTCACGGATTTAACCACGATCCGCGTGGATACCAATAAACTGGATGATTTAATTGATATGGTCGGCGAACTGGTGATTACCCAGTCGATGATTTCCCAGGATCTGAAAAATCAGGTTAATGCCGACAAAAGACTGACCCGGGATATTTCTCAGTTTTTCCGGATTACCTCAGCCTTGCAGCGTGTATCCACCAGTCTGAGAATGATTCCCATCAAGCAGACGTTTCAGCGCATGTCCCGTTTGGTTCGGGATTTGGCCAAGAATGCGGGGAAAAATGTTTCAGTGGAACTGGTGGGTGAAGATACGGAAATCGATCGCAACATGGTTGATGAAATCTATAATCCGCTGGTGCACATGATCCGGAATTCAGTAGATCATGGTCTGGAAACGACGGAAGATAGAATCAAAGCGGGGAAATCAGAAAAAGGAATGATTACCCTGAAGGCTTATCATCGCGGCGGAAACATCGTGATAGAAATTGCCGATGACGGTAAAGGACTGGACAAACAAAAAATTATTAACAAGGCCATTAAATCAGGCATCATCCAGACGGATGAAAACCTCAGTGATCAGGAAATCTTCAAGCTTATTTTTATGCCGGGTTTATCCACTGCGGCAAAAGTAACAGACGTATCCGGGCGCGGTGTCGGTATGGATGTCGTCAAGCGTGCCGTGGAAAAACTGCGCGGTAAAATAGAAATCGAAAGTACGATCGGTGAAGGAACAACCTTCATTACGCGCTTCCCCCTGACACTGGCCATTATTGACGGCATGATTGTAAAAGTGGGTACCGAAAGCTATATCCTCCCCACGATATCCATCCGCCAGGCTTTGCGCCCGACGCGTGCAAGTTACACCAGTGTGGTAGGCCGCGGTGAAATGATAAACGCGATGGGACAACTGATGCCTCTGATTCGCATGTATGATTTATTTGATATTGAGCCGGAGCATAAGGAACCCTGGGATGCTATTGTTGTTGTTGTCGATAGTGAAAGCGGATCAAGGTGTTTAATGGTCGACAAAATTATCGGCAAGGCGGAAGTCGTAGTCAAGGGCCTCGGGGAAGGGTTAAAAAATATCAAGGGATTAGCCGGCGGCGCAATTCTGGGTAATGGCCGCATTGGCTTAATTATTGATACGGAAGGGTTGTTTGAGCTGGCTCAGGAACGTTAACTGAATTCTAAGATTCAGTGAAATTGATAAATAAATTTAGTGAGGTAATATATGAATGAAAAGAATATTAAGGTTTTGATCGTTGATGATTTTGCTACCATGAGAAAAGTGGTTCGCAATCTCTTGAAACAGGTCGGATATGAAGATATTGTGGAAGCGGAAGACGGCGTTATGGCGCTCAAAGCGCTCAAGTCACAGAAAATTGATGTGATTGTCTCCGACTGGAATATGCCGAACATGACGGGTTTGGAATTACTCAAAGCCGTGCGTGCAGACGAGGAACTGGCCAAAACGCCATTTCTTATGGTAACGGCAGAGGCGCTTCAGGACAACGTGGTTGCAGCGGTCAAGGCGGGCGTCAATAATTATATTGTTAAACCTTTTACGGCTGAAGTGCTCAATGAAAAAATAAAAAAAATCATGGAAAGCATTAATAAGTAATCAACGATTATGCTGGGAAACAACCAAGAAGGGGAATATATGAACGTTAAATTTATTAATCCTTTTTTAGAAGGAACCACCAACGTATTAAAAACTATGGCGTTTGTCGAACCACGCGCGGGAAAGCCATATCTGAAAATGGATAATCTGGCCAAAGGAGACATCTCGGGCATTATCGGACTGACCGGATCGGCCACCGGTTCGCTGGCTCTTAGCTTTAGTGAAGGGGCGATTTTTAAAATTGTCTCCAATATGCTGGGAGAAAATATTACAACGATGAATAGTGATATCAAGGACGCCGTAGGCGAAATTACGAATATGATTTCCGGTGTTGCACGGAAAAATCTGGAAGCGGAAGGTTTTTACATTCAGGCGGCCATTCCTACGGTTGTTTCAGGAAAGAATCACTCCATTTCTCATGTGATGGGCGGGCCGAGTTTGATTATTCCCTTTGAAATTGATGAAGGGACGTTTGTTGTGGATGTGTGCCTGTCGGAATAGTTCACTCTTTCGATTGGAGGACGATGACGCTGATCCGGCGGTTGCGCTGATCGCGGGAGTCCAGCGGCAGCAGCAATTCCTGATCGGCATAACCGACAACACGGGCAATGCGATTAGACGGCGTACCGCTTTCTTCCAGAACACGCCGGGCGGCGGAAGCACGGGCAGTAGACAACTCCCAGTTGGTAATTTGCCCGCCTTTAAAAGGCGCGGAATCTGTATGACCTTCCACCACTACTTTCCCCGGTATTTCATTAATATTATCGGCAACCAGTTTCAGGATTTCTCTGGCTTTCGGGGTCGGCTTATCTGATCCCAGCGGAAACATCATCGACCCCTCCGTATCGATAACCTGGATTCGTATACCGCCTTCAATCACGTCCACAAGGATTTGGTCTCTGATTCCCGCCATTTTATCATCAATCGACGTGCGAATTTTTTTCACAATTTCTTCATCATTGACGGTGACATTTTTTTTGATTTTCTTTCTGAATTCCGTTTCACCTTTTCCGCGGGCGTTACTATAAGGCGCTTTGAGGGATTCGTTGCCGACATCATTTACAAATCTTGGATCGGTTACGTTTGAATCTTTGGTTTTTATGGCCGATGAACCGCTCTCCTGAAATACACTGTAATGGCGGAAATATTCTGAAAGTGCCGCTCTTTTTACGTCGGAAACCATGCTGAGCAGCCACAGCAGAAGAAAGAAGGCCATCATGGCTGTGACAAAATCGGCATAGGCGACTTTCCAGGATCCGCCATGCGCGCCTCCGGCCTGTTTCTTCTTTACCTTCTTAATGATGATTTGCTGATGACGTTCTTCCATTCAGGTGATCATTTCCTCTGGAAAATGAATATCAATCTTATTTTTTGGCCGCACGCAGCGCGTCTTCCATTTCAATAAAAGATGGTTTTGCCTCAGCCGGTATAACACGCCGGCCGAATTCCACAGCTACTTTCGGCGCAGCGCCGCCGCCGATGAAAGCCAGGAGCGCCACTTTGACCACATTAAGGTATTGCAAATCTTCGTTGGCGATAAACTCCATATTTTTCGCCATCGGGCCGACGTAACCATAACACAGCAAAACGCCGGTAAACGTTCCGACCAGCGCCGCGCCGATGCTGGCCCCCAGGACTTCGGGCGGCTCCTTGATCTTGCCCATGGTGAGAACAACCCCCATAACGGCGGCGACAATGCCCAGTCCCGGCAAACCGTCGGCTACAGTAGCGACGCTGTGAGCGGGAGCCAGGGCTTCTTCGTGATAAGCTTCCAATTCCTGATCAATGAGGGCTTCCAGTTCATGGGGTGCAATAGTGGTGGTCATAACCGTACGCAGCGTGTCCGTGATCAGACTGATGACTGCATGATTTTTTAAAATCTGGGGGTACGGGGAAAAAAGCGGACTTTGCACAGGATCATCTACGTCCGATTCGATGGACACAAGCCCTTGCTGACGGATTTTATAAAATATGCCGTTGATCATCAGGAGAACTTCAATATAATCTTTTTTGGCATAAGGTTTGTTCGTGAAAATACGGGCAACAGAAGCCCCGGTTGCCTTGATCACTTTCATAGGTGAGGCAACGAAAAAACCGCCGAGCGCCGCGCCACCGATAATCATCAGTTCAACAGGCTGAAAAATAACGGAAAGATTCCCGCCTTCGAGAAGATAGCCGCCAATGACGCAAACCGTAACAATGACAAAACCGATAATAGGAATCATGAGTTAAGGGATTTACCTCCTTCTTTCCCGCAGGATTTCCCTTTCCGTTTCAAAGACGAAGCGAGTAATTTCGTCACGGATGAAATCGTCAATATTGATGAATTGGACGGATAAGTTATAGTCCGGATGAGGTTTGGAAACTTCCACAACTTCACCATATAAAAAGAGCGCAATCGTTTTTTGCATGCCGAGCAGGACTTTTATTTCCAGAACATCACCCGTTGCAAAAGATTCATGCGTGTTAAAGCTCATTCCACCGCCGCTGATGTTTACTTTCGTAATATTCAGACGGTTAAACCCGTCTTGATGAAGAGTCATCATGCGGATAATTTCGTCAAGCTTGGAATTAATGGATTGAAGCCATTGTGCCATTAATTGATCATCAGGATTCGGCAATGACTTATACTCCGCAAGAATTGATTCACCCGCTAATCGAGAACGGACCGCGTCTCTCTGCTCAAGCTTAATCAGCTTATATTCAAAGGGTATATGGGCATCAACTCTTGAATATTCTCTTTTGTCGTCAGTGCCGTCCCGGTCCGTATTCATGTCACTCATCGTTGCTCCCTGGGAAAAAAAGTGATAATTTTCGTTAAATAATGCAAGTCAGGTGCCACATTTAAAATTATTACACATCCTGTAAATACAGCAACTCCGCCGGCATTCTCTGCCCTATCAGGTTATATATCGGTACTCGTGTCAATATCTTGACTGCAAAGCTGGCTATTTGACAGAATAATAACAGATCAGGAGATGTCTTTCCTGTTTTTTTTAATATTTGTGCAAGAAAACATTGGAGAAATCTTATGGTATGTAAATTGCTATTCTTAATAAAAAAATGTTTTTTTCTTTTGAAGAGACGTGAAAATGGGATGTAAGAAAGACACTTTTATTAAAGAAATATTTTTATTCATGATATCGTGTTGCCTGACCATGATCTGGGCCGGTCCGGTCAGTGCTGCAATATATTCCATTCATTTAGCGTCATACAAAACACTTGACCAGGCAGAAATCGACCTGAGTAAACTGCGTTCACAAGGCTTTGCTGCATTCGTGAGTGAAGCCGATGTTCCGGGAAGTGGTAAGTGGTATCGCGTATATTCAGGAAAATACGAAACCAGGCAAAAAGCTGCCGCAGCCGCGGAGGAAATGAAACGTAAAAATCAAATAGACAAGGTTTTCATCCATCTCCTCCCCCGGATAAAATCCGAGACTGCGGTAAAAGCGGTGCGTTTAAAAGAACCAGACCGAACACGCTCCTCCTCTTCGTCTGTGGTGGTTGTCGGCAATAAAACATCCAAACGTTATCATTTGCCGGGCATGCCTTTTTACAATAAAGTCAAAACATATCACCGAATATTATTTCGATCTGAACAGGAAGCCATCGACGCGGGGTATTATAAGGCAGAAACGGGGCAAGAGACGGCACGGCCGGAATCAAAACAAAAGCAATTCAGTAAAAAAGAAACTTTCAAGGCAGCTTCGAATCGTCAACAGACTGGTGATGAAGCAAAAAAGACGGCGCCTCAAAAAAAAGAAGCTTTTAAGGCGCTCATCATGGGAAATGAAAAATTAATGCCGCCGCCGCCCAAATTGGTGGATGCCGAGAAATCAAAGGATGAGGTCTTTAAAGAGCCCGATGAAAAAGATATTATGGAACCCCGCTCGGAATCGGCTCTGTACAACAAGGCACTGGATGAATTGAAAGAAAAGAAATATAATCAGGCCCTGACCACGTTTAAAGAATTCATTTCACGCAATGATACAGGCAAGGAATGGGGGCAACGGGCCCTGCGTCACATGGCGGATTGCCATTACTGGCTGGGCAAAGAAGGAAGCAAGGAAAACATGTTGATTGCTGCGGAATTTTATAAGAACACGCTTGCAAATTTCCCGGATCCGCGAAAAGAAAACGCTTTAACCTATTACCGGTTGGCTAAAACATATGAGCATATCAAATACTATCCGGAGGCGACCAGACAATATCAAAATCTGATTGCTAAATATCCGGACTCGCCTTATGCACCGGAGGCCTATTTTAATATCGGTCAAATCTATTACACGGACGGAAAGTATAGTCAGGCTTCAGAGTCTTTGATCCGCTATCTGATGAAATATCGCGGAGGGGTGAATGCCAAGAAATCTTTTTATTTAATTGCTCACTCTTTTTATAAAGCAAAACAATCCGCAAATGCCGAAGTCTGGTTTCGCGAAGCACAGAAAAAATGGCCGAGCATAGCGGCAATGCCTAAAGAACTCGTACTGGATTACGGATTTCATAAGATATCCTTAAGACGTTTCGACGAAGCCATCAATGCATTTTCCGCCTATGCAAATCTTTATCCTAATGATGAAAAAATAAAAGAAGTATTGATGCTGCTCGCCTCCGCCTATCGGCAGTCCGGCCAATTATCACCGGCTCTGGCTGTTTATGACCGGGTGATTGAAAAATACCCCGACACAAAAGAGGCTAATGAAAGTATGCTGGCCATGGCGTCCATGGGTGTTGAGAAGCCGGGTATTAAAGTATTTCGTTTTTTAAATCATATCCATTATTATAGAGATCCGATGGATACTTATGATACATTAATCATGAAAAATGCCACAGGGGATATTGGCGAAGAAGCCATGCTGCAAAAAGCAGCCACTCTGGTTAAAAAAGGACAGGGGCGAAGGGCGGCTGATGTTTATCTCGATTTTCTCCGTCAATATCCGCAAAGTAAAAAAGTTGCCGATGCCGCACAAGGATTGAAAACCGCATCGAGCGCGCTTATTGATGAATATTATGCCAGGAAAGATTATCTTGCCGTAGCTTATGTCTATTTCAAATCTTACGGCGCTGTCGCCTTGCAGGCAGATGAGTACCCTCAAGTCAATAAAATAGCGCTCAGCTTGAAAGAACTCGGTTTTACGGATGACTATTTGAGTATCCTGACCCGCTATCTGAATGTTGCAGGAGATGAAAATATCAGGAATAAGGTGTCGATGGATATTGCTGAAGGCCTGATCATTCAGGGGAAATATGATGATGCTCAAAAGAACCTCAACGTACTGGCTGCAAAAACATCCGTTAAAAAAAGCAAAATGATGACGGAGATACAAAAATATCTTGCTGAGATCGCTTATCGCAAACAGGAATATGATCAGGCTGTTGCCAATTATGCTGCCGTTTTACGATCCGGCCATGAACTTTCCGATCCGGGGCTGATTTATGCCAATTATGCGCGTTCGCTTAATGAGCGAAAGGACAATGCTCAGGCCCTGCAAAATTATCTGACGGCCGCCAAATATCTGAACGAGGAAAAACAGAAAAAGGCCAGCACGGGGATCACTTACAAAGAAATCGGAGATTTGTATTTGAAAAGCAACAATCTGGCAGGCGGGCTTGATATGTACAATAAAGCTCTGGCCTCTACAACGGATAAGGAATTAAAGTTATGGTCACAATTTCTTATGGGGGAAATCTACTTAAAAATGAATAAAACTGATCAGGCGCAAAATATATTCGCACAAATGAAAGTTGCCTCAGGACCGGAAGGTTTCTGGACAAAGGCGGTTGATTTTTATATAGCCGATTCCAAGTGGTGGGAAAAATACGGCAATACCGTAAAAAAATGATGGCGACAGGATAACAGAATGCAGGATCTATCTTTACTACAGAAAACATTTGAAAGCTTTAATAAAGCAACCGCTGAACTGGAACGAGCTTATGCGCGTCTGGAAGAAAGATTCGCGTCTCTCAATCAGGAGCTTGAAGATAAGAATGCCGAGCTTTTGAAAACGATCGAGGAAAAAGAACAAACGAAGAATTATTTACAGAATATTCTGGAAAGTCTGATCAACGGCGTAATCGTGACCGACCTGGAAGGGCGGATTCAGACGCTTAATTCATGTGCCGAAGCTTTTACGGATGTCCGGCAGTCGGATGTAAGCGGGCGGCATATCAGTATTTTATTTGAATCGATGCCTGTCAGCGACTGGCAGACGATCAATTTGTCTGAATATTTCAAGGGAGAATCAGGTCATAAAGTCAAAATAAACGGGCGAACGCTCGAAATCTTCTGTTCTCCTTTTAAATCGCCTGCAGGCTCGGTAATCGGCAATGTCTTTATTCTGCGTGATATGACGCGAATTGAAAAACTTGAAGAGATGGCGAAACGAACCGAAAAATTCGCCGCCATGGGTGAAATGGCCGCAAACATTGCTCATGAAGTGCGCAACCCTCTGGGCAGCATCGAATTATTTGCTTCTTTACTTTTAAAGAATCTGGCGGAAGCGAAAGACCGGGAACGCGTTTTGCAGATCATTTCCTCTGTGAAGAATGTAGATAATAAAATATCCAATCTTCTTTTATTTACCCGCAGACCCTCGCCGCAAATGAAAGTAATCCGGTTGCATCAAATCCTGAAAGACGTTATTGATTTTTCCGAACAGATCATCGAACAGGCGGGTGTTGAGGTTTTAGTTCATCTGGCGGAGGACGATATCCTGATTTTTGCCGATGCCGAAATGATCAAACAAGTATTCCTCAACATCATTCTTAACGCGCAGCAGGCTATGCCGGATGGCGGGAAATTGATTATTGTGACAAAACTTGCTCCCAAGAGTTTTCTCGAAACCAGCGAGAAAATTGTCGAGATTATTTTTCAAGATGCCGGACCAGGAATCCCCGCTAGCGACATTACCAGAATATTTGATCCTTTCTTCAGCACAAAAGAAGGCGGTTCAGGCCTGGGACTGGCTATTGTTCACAACATTATCAGTGAGCACAATGGTTCGATATTCGTAGAGAATGCGGCCGAAGGTGGTATGATCGTTAATGTCAGTTTACCTGCCGTGCAGGATGCTGAAACAGCAATGGAGAATGTCTAAATGCCAAATGCGGAAAGATTGTTGATTGTCGATGATGATTCATCCATGAGAATGGCACTCTATGAGTCTTTGAGCAGTTGCGGTTATGAAGTGGAAACTGCCGAAAATGGCGCGGACGCCCTGGTCAAATTCAAGAACGGCCGGTTTGCCGGTGTCGTCACAGACATGCGCATGCCTAAAATGAGCGGTATGGATGTGCTGAGAGGAGTCAAAAGGATATCACCGGAGACACCCGTAATCCTGATTACGGCATATGGGACGGTCAATACAGCTGTCGAGGCAATGAAAGAGGGCGCTTCCGAGTTTATCATGAAGCCTTTTTCACTTGATGATCTGGAGTTTGCCGTCAAAAACGTGCTGGCGGCCAATGTTCAATTAAAATCGGATAAAAATGAAGAAGAAACAGAGGGGAACATTTATCCCCATAAGGAAATTATCACGCAGGATACAAAAATTCTGGGACTTTTGGATATGCTCAAAAGTATTGCTAAAAGTAAATCCAGTGTCCTCATCCAGGGGGAAAGCGGTACGGGGAAGGAACTATTTGCTCGCTTTGTCTATCGTCACAGCAATCGCCGGCAGATGCCTTTTGTTGCCGTAAATTGTGCAGCCATCCCCGCCCAGCTTCTGGAAAGCGAGATGTTTGGTTATGAAAAAGGAGCGTTTACCGGCGCAACAGTAAAAAAAATCGGCAAATTTGAACTGGCCGACGGCGGGACGCTTCTGTTGGATGAAATATCGGAAATGGATATTCAGCTACAGGCAAAACTGCTCAGAGTTATTCAAGAATCGGAAGTTGACCGGCTGGGCGGCAAAATGCCGGTAGCGGTTGATGTGCGGATCATTGCCACTACCAATGCCGATCTGCAAAACCGTATTCTGCAGAAGACGTTTCGCAGTGACCTGTATTATCGATTAAACGTGATTCCGGTGATTGTGCCGCCGCTCAGAGAAAGAAACGGCGACATTATTATCCTTGCGGAACATTTCATAAAAAAATACAGTGAAGTCAATGAAAAGAAAGAACCGATCTTGACCGCTGAGGCCAAATCATCGCTTATGGCTTATTCCTGGCCGGGCAATGTCCGGGAACTGGAAAATGTTATCGAGAGGGCCGTCTTAATTTGTCAAAACGATCAGATCATGCCGTCCAATCTGTTTTTAGAAAAAGATGGAGGGACGACAAATCGACAAGCGATACCGCAAGAGCATGAAGAGAAGCTTAGTCAGAATATTGACGATGATAAAAGCAGTACTTTGTATGAAATGGAAAAAAACATGATATTTGACACATTAAATAAAGTAAACTGGAATAAAACAAAAGCGTCAAAAATATTGGGCATTAGTGTCCGTACGATGCGCAATAAATTAAATGAATATGGAATAAAAGATGTTAACACTGATGACTGATCAGTCTGGTATGCGATTTGCTTATTAAATAGCTGGAAGGATTAGGACATGGAGCCATTATTCGGAAAAACCTTTAATATGCTGGGTACCCTGTTGGGTTACCGTTCGGATCGCAATAAGCACATTGCTTCTAATATCGCAAACTTGGATACTCCGGATTACAAGCCGACCGACCTGGTTTTTAAAGAAGACCTTAAAAATGCCATGGATGTCAGGATCAAACTGAATCAAACCCATGAGAAACATTTTCCTAACACCCGGGACGAAATTTCCAAAAATGATTTCAAACAGGTAACTTCTGACGATAAGGTTGATCTTGATCACGAGATGGCCAACCTTGCAGAAAATAATTTAATGTACAATTTTACTGCAGAACTTCTGGCGCGTAAATTCAGAGGCATTAAAAACGTGTTGACGGAGGCGAAGTAAATGGAAGATTTTACAGCATTTAAAATTGCAGGCAGTGGACTTTCCGCGCAGCGGAAAAAAATGGATGTGGTATCCAGCAACATTGCTAACGTGATGAGCACCAGTACGCCGGAAGGCGGCCCTTATAAAAGAAAGATTATGTCGTTTGCTGCAGATCCGTTGGAAAAAGACTTTGATTCGAATTTAAAAAAAGCTCTAAACGCAGTAAAAGTGGATAAGATTACAGAAGACAGGGAAGGATTAAAAACCATTTATGACCCCGCGCATCCCGATGCGAATAAAGATGGTTTTGTGACGCTGCCCAATGTCAGTCTGATGGTGGAAATGACGGAAATGATCACCGCCGCCCGCGCTTATGAAGCCAATGCGACGGTTATTGACGCAACAAAGAACATGGCGATGAAAGCCATGGATATCGGTAAATAATATTAAGTATTGGATGGAGTCAAAGTTATGACAGAAGATATGTTTATTCGCAGCAGCGTCGACCCGCTCAGACCGCTTGGAGGCATTGAACCGAAAAAAGCCGAAAGCGACAAATCGACGGAAGGCACGTCATTCGGTGCGGTCCTGAAAGATGCCATTCAGGATATCAATAACCTGCAAAATGATGCGGATAAAGCCATTGCCAACGTGCAACTGGAGGATGCAGGGTCCATACATGACGCAATGATCGCGTTGGAAAAAGCCGGAATTTCTTTCCAGGTCATGATGCAGGTTCGCAACAAGATTCTTGACGCCTATCAGGAAGTCATGCGGATGCAGGTTTAAGTTACCCTTTTAATTAACGGGATGACATTATGGATTCAATTTTTCAATCATTATCAAAGTTCTGGAGCGGTTTCGACGCGTTAAGCTCGGGTAAAAAAATATCCATTATCATGGTTTTGCTGGTTACGGCAGCCAGCATTGTATTACTGGTTTATCTGACGACGCAGATAGAATACCGAGTGCTCTTTTCAAATCTGTCCAGCGAAGACGCCGGACATATCGTCAGCAAGCTGAGCGAAAAGAAAATTCCCTATAAAGTATCTTCATCGGGCGGCGCTATTTCAGTGCCGGCAGAAAAAGTGTCGGAATTGCGTCTGGAGCTTGCTGCTGCGGGACTGCCGCAGGGTGGCGGCGTCGGCTTTGAAATATTCGACAATAAAACACTGGGGGCGACGGAATTCGAACAACAGCTCAATTACCGTCGCGCCTTGCAGGGCGAGTTATCCCGGACAATTAACGGGCTGGATGAAATTCAATCCAGTCGTGTGCATATTGCTCTTCCCAAAGATTCTATTTTTACAGAACAACAAAAAAAACCGACCGCCTCGGTCACGTTACGGCTGAAATCGGGCAAAGGCCTTCGCCCGGCGCAAATTGACGGCATTGTTCACCTGGTGGCCAGTTCTATCGAAGGGATGAATCCGGAAGACGTGATGGTCGTTGATTCGCGTGGTGCCATCCTTTCCGTTAAACAAAACGACAACAAACTTTCCAAACTGACTGCACAGCAAAGCGATTATCAGCGGAATATGGAAAAAGACTTGGCGGCGCGCATCCAAAGCATGCTGGAAAATGTTGTAGGACAGGGAAAAGCCGCTGTCCGGGTGACGGCAGAGCTCGATTTTCGCATTATGGAGAAAACGGAGGAAAGCTATAACCCCGAAGCGCAGGTTGTTCGCAGCACCCAAAGGAACTCGGAAAAGGAAAACGCAGTGACAACTGCGGGAGCTGTTTCCGATAATCCGAAAAAGGAAAAACTCGACGAAATCATCAATTATGAAATCAATAAAGTTGTCAGCAAAACAGTAATGCCGGTGGGCGAAACCAAAAAGCTTTCGATCGCCGTTCTGGTGGACGGTAAATACAAGAAAAATGAAAAAAATGAAGAGGTTTATCAGGCGCTCACCAAAAATGAAATTGAATCTTTGGAAGACCTTGTGCGCAAGTCAGCCGGTATTAACACACAACGCGGAGATCAGGTCGTTGTGACCAATATGCCTTTCAGGAGAGTCGAAGCTGAAGAATCGGAATCTGCCACATTAAAGGAAAATATTGAAACTTTCTCTCCGGTCTTGAAATATATCGGTATTTTTGGACTGATAGCTTTCATTGTCTTGTTTGTTCTTCGTCCGTTACTCAAGAGTGTGATGAGCGGTGCTCCGGTCCGCCCCATGGCCCAAGCGCCTCTTCCGGCCGGAGGAGCGGCGGCTGAATATGCGCGCCAGGCGGCAGAGATTATGCACCCAACCGGGAGTGACCAGATCATGACGGAAGCCGAAATGACCAAAGAAATGGCGCGGGCCGATGCCAAACAATTTGCAGACATTCTGCGAAACTGGATAAAATAATTCTACGGACGACGTAATCACAATTTATTGAGGAAAAAATGACAGGAGAAGAAAAAGCAGCCATATTGCTTTTATCCTTGGATGAAGATCTGGCGGCCAGTGTGATGAAAAATTTACGGCCGTCCGAAATTCGCCGTTTAGGCAAGCAAATGGGAAGAGTATCCAACATTCCAGCGGAAACCGTTAGTGCGGTTGCAAAGGAATTCTGCACCATGGCCAAGGAACAAGGCGGAATGATCAGCGTCCGCGACGGTGCATCGAAAAATCTGATGATCAAAGCATTGGGTGAAAAAGACGCACAGACCATTATCGGCGAGGTCGACAGTTCTTCTTTTGATAATCCAATTATTGAAAAGCTTCATGAGATTGATCCCAAGGTCATGGCGGAATTTACCCGGACGGAACATCCCCAAACCATCGCGCTAATTTTAGTGCATTTAAAGCCGGAAAAGGCTGCGGAAGTTCTGGAACATTTTTCACCGGCTATTCAGTATGAAATTACCAAACGTATGGCGACCCTCAAGAGTGTTCCCCGCGAGTTTATCGACGAAGTAGCCAAAACGCTGGAAAAAGAACTGATCATCGGAAATTCATCGGATATGCAAATGGGCGGCGTGCAGGTCATTGCCGATATATTAAACCGGATGAACCGTTCGACGGAAAATGCCATTATGACATCTCTGGAGGATTCCGATCCGGAATTGGCCTCGCAAATCCGTAACTTCATGTTCAGCTTTGAAGATGTTTTGAAACTCGACGACAAATCATTACAGGAATTGATGAAAGATGTCAGTGCCGAAGACCTGTCCCGCGCACTGAAAATGGTTGATGAAGGTCAGCGCGAAAAGATATTCAAAAACATGTCCAAACGCGGAGCCGAAATGCTTCGTGAAGAGATTTCGCTCATGCCCCCGATCCGGATTTCGGAAGTTGAAACCAGTCAGCGGAAAATTGTCGAAACAACGAAAAAACTAGAATCGGAAGGCAGGATTGTCATTCTGCGTGGTGATGAAAAGGATGGATTCGTATAAGCGGAACGTGATCAAGGCTGATGAAATCGTCAATTCCGGCAAAGCTGTTCCTCTTTCCGGTGCTGTGAAAAATACTTCAGCAACCGGCAATCAAAAAGGGAAACCCCCTGCAGGTTCAGGACTGCATAAAGAGCAGGCGCCTGAGGAAAAGATGGTTCAGGTCACGGAAAGCCATATCAAGAAGCTCCAGCAGGATGCGTATGGAAAAGGATATGCGGAAGGTTTAAAATCTCAGGATAAAAATGTTGCGGCGAAGTTGGACGTTCTGACGACGGCAACGAAGACAATTCCGCAAATCAAAAAAGATATCCTGCAAAAAGGCGAAGAGCAAATGGTCAAACTGGCCATAGCCATTGCCGAAAAAATCCTTCAACAGGAAGTCTCGACTCGCAAGGAAATCATTCTGGAAGTTCTGAAGGGGGCGCTGAAAAATATTGCGGAGACGGATGGTATGAAAATCCACCTCAACCCGCAGGATTTCCGTTATATGATGGAAGTGAAAAAAGATTTTCTTCAGTCCTTCGAAGGGATTCGCAATATGGTATTTGAAGAAGATTCCTCCGTCAAAAGAGGCGGCGCTGTTGTGGAAACCATGTTTGGCGAAGTTGATGCACGTCTGGAAAATCAACTGAAGGAAATCAAGACAGCCTTGCTGCACATAAAATAATCGTTTCAGGTAAAAAATGATGAACGAACCGGTCATCGATCTCTCCAGGTATGAAAATATTTTAAACAGGATAAATCCGATTCGGGTAAACGGCAAGGTGAGTGAAATCATCGGTTTGATGGTGCAGGGCAATGGACCTGCCGCATCCATTGGTGAAGTCTGCGGTATCATACCGTTAAACAGTGACAAACCGGTTGAAGCTGAAGTTGTCGGTTTTAAAAACGGCCGGGTGCTTTTAATGCCGCTGGAAAGTATTCAGGGCCTGGGGCCCGGATGTAAAATCCTGTCCATGAGCCACAAGGCCGGCATCGGTGTGGGAAAGGGACTCTTGGGCCGGGTGATTAACGGGCTGGGAAATCCCATCGACAACAAAGGGCCCATCCATTTCGAAGACGAATACCCTATCTACGCGGAACCCATCAACCCCCTGGATCGGGGACGGATAAAAGACCCCATGGATTTGGGAATCAGGGCGTTAAACGGCCTCTTCACCTGCGGGAAGGGACAGAGAATGGGGATATTCGCCGGATCGGGTGTTGGCAAGAGCGTTCTGATGGGTATGATCGCGCGCAATACCAAAGCCGACGTCAATGTCATCGGCTTGATTGGAGAGCGGGGCAGGGAAGTTCGGGAGTTTCTGGAAAAAAATCTGGGCGAGGAAGGTCTGGCACGGTCCGTTGTTGTCGTCGCGGCATCGGATATGCATCCCCTTATTCGTATGAGAGCAGCGTATGTGGCCACGGCAGTTTCGGAATATTTCCGCGATCAGGGGAACGATGTCCTCTTGATGGTCGATTCGCTGACCCGTTTTGCCATGGCGCAAAGAGAAGTCGGTCTTTCCGTGGGCGAACCCCCGACAACAAAAGGTTATACGCCCTCCGTCTTCAGCCTGTTGCCGAAACTTCTGGAGAGATCCGGCATCGTTGAAGGGGTAGGCAGCATCACCGGTCTCTACACTATTTTAGTCGAGGGCGATGATTTCAATGAGCCGATATCGGATGCGGCGCGTTCCATTCTTGACGGTCATATATCGCTTTCGCGCGCTCTGGCCAATAAGAACCATTATCCGGCAATTGATGTCCTGCAAAGCATCAGCCGCGTCATGATTGATATTGTGGATGCCGACCAGAAAACAAAAGCCAACGATCTGATGAATATCATTGCCACGCATAAAAAGGCGGAAGACATCATCAACATCGGCGCTTATGTCAGCGGATCAAATCCGGGCATCGATTACGCCATCCGGATGGTGGAAAAAGTCAATGCATATTTACGTCAGAATATTGATGAGAAGATTGATTTTGTGCAGGCGAAAAAGCAGTTGCTGGAGTTGTTTAAAGAATAAAGAATATGTTTAAATTTAAACTGCAGTCTGTTCTTGAATACCGGCTGAATATAGAGGAAAAAATCCTCAATGAGTTTTCAGACCTGAAGCGTTACCTGGCGGAGCAGGAGGCGGCATTAAAAGCATTGATCGTTGAACGAAATGAATTAATGAACGATTTACGAAGCATGCAGAATGCGATGATCCGGGTTGAAGATATTACGGCGCTGGTCACTTATATTGAGAATATCCGGTTAAAAGAAAAAGAAAGAAAAAATATTATTCATCAGGCCGAAGAAAAAGTGGAGAAGAAAAGACAGGAATTAATGGAAGCGGTAAAAAACAGAAAGGTCATGGAAAACTTGAAAGACAAGCATGCCGAAGAATATCGAAAAAATCTTAACGAATTGGAACAAAAAATATCGGACGAAATGTCCGTGCTGAAATTTGGCAGGAGAGATACATGAAAAAGATCATAATTGTTGCTCAGATATTTATTGCGGTTTTGATTCTCATCAAGGTGGTATCGTATTTTGGTGTTTTGCAAATGTTCAATATATCAACGGATACCACCATGACAAGTTCGGCGCTGGCACAATCCAAAACGGCTTCGGAAAAGGGCTCATCCAATCCTTCGGTGAATAAGAAAGCAGCAACCGTATTGACTAATCCACCGGTGGTAAAAGATGCCATGGAAGACATCTTGTTTCAGCAAAGAGATTTAGCCCAGGCGCTGGCCGCAAAAAAGAGTGAACTCGATAACAGGGAAAACGCTTTACGGGCAGATGAACAAAGATTGATTGCGATGCGCAAGGATATCACGGAAAAAATGGCCATCCTGAAAGCTCAGGAGGAAAAACTTGCGACTCAGCTGGACTCTGCCCGGGAAGAAGATGTCAAACGATACAAGGAAATGGCCAAAGTTTATGATGCTACACCGCCGGCCAAAGCAGGCCCCATGATGGAGAAACTCGATACAAAAACAGCCGCGGGAATCACGATGAATATGAAAAAAGACAAGGCCGGAGCGCTATGGGCTTATATCAGTCCGCAAAAGGCTGTGGAAATTACGAAAGAAATCACACGCAGCGGCGGGTTGTAAAAAAGAAGGTTCACCACCTGACGGTGGTATGCGGCAGAGGCCAGGCACTATAGGTTGCTTGGCCTTTTTTTATGGAATTTCGTAGAAATCCATAATTTCTTTTAACCGTTGAACCCTGAACCGTGAACCGTGAACCGCATGCCACCTTCAGGTGTTGAACCTTCTTCCCCTACATTCTTTGCCCTGTGCAATAGGAACATTTTTCCCGATCAACAGCCAAATCTAAAAACATAAATTTATAACTACTTGTAAATATAAGCAAAAAATGGAGTCCATGCGCTGGCATATCTCTTGCTCTCATGAGTATAAAAATAGACGTGAGGACAGTATGGATATTTCTGTTGGAACAACTGCTGACGTGAAACCGGAAATTAATATTGGCAAGCTGCTGCAAATGGTCAAGAAAGCCGGTTTGGATAAGTCGGCGGCCAAAGAGGATAAAGCAGATGCCTTAGGTAATAGCGCTGAAGACGGGAACGTTTTTTTGCAGGTTCTGCAGCAGAAATTGGCTGCCCTGATGCAACCGGACAGCCAGGGAAGCCAAACGGAGTTAATGGCAAATCAGGAGCTGTCCGCAGCATTGGAAAAACTACTGAAGGAGGATGAGGCATCTTCAGGTGAAATTATATCGGGTTTGGCCTTATTGGCTAATTTCGGGAAAATGGAAGAACCTGTTGCAGCCGAAAATGATATTTCTGAAGAATCAATTACTGCGTGGCTTGCGGCAGGAGGAATAACCGGTATTTTAAAAGAAGAGATTGACGGCAATCCGGATCAGACAACACTGGCTATGGTTGAAAACGAAAAAGGAATTCTAATCTCAAAAGCAGCAGCATTGACTGCTGACGCGAAAACAATACAGCCGGATATGACCGGTGAATTGAAGACGAAGAGTAAGTCAGACGAGACTCCGCTCCAGGGTCAATCGGTTTCATTGAAAGAAATACAGACAGGCGCAATGTCTGTTCATGAAACAGCAGAAGAGAGTGTATCGGTCGAAAGACCGGATAAAGCACCCATACCAAAAGTCATCCAGGAAAATTCATTACCTCAAACCAATAGCGACGCCGGTCGTCAACTGTTACGGGAAGACCAGCCAGGCAAAACATTCGATACGGATAAGCGCGAAAATAATCAAAATGAGTATGCGGATGTGCATAAAAAGGCGGTTAGCGAAAAAAACGATAAAACAATAAAATTTAAAAATCCGGAAGAAATAATATCTGCAGCGGGAAAGGCGCCCGGAGAGAATGAGAGCGCTAAAGTAAACCCCGGTGCTGCAGCGGTTCAGGAAAATAAAAACCTTCTGAACATTTCTGATAACATGAAAACAGAAGAGGAGAATCCGATCCCTCAAAATATTCAAAATCAGACAGGAGAGGATGTCAGGAAAAAACTCTCCATTCGAGCGGAAGCCTCTCTTGCCGAAAAACAGGCATCCGCAGTCGTTAATGAAACGCAAAAAAATACCGGTAAAGTAACTGCTGCAATGCCTGAATCCACCGGTGTAATCGATAAATTTAAAACGGAGTTTAGAAGCAAAACGGCTTCAACCGAAAAAAATATCGACATGAGTTCTCTAAACTCATTGAATTTGTCCGGCGTCAGTGCGGAGAAAACTGCGACGAGTGATATTTCACCCGCTCAGATTATTAATCGTGTGGCGGCTGCGTTTAATGAAAGTCTGGCCAGTGAGGGGGGCCGGATAAAAATCACCCTGGCTCCTCCTTCTCTCGGAACCCTGGAGATGGATGTTATGGTTCGAAACGGCGCAGTCAAGGTTATGTTGACTGCTGACAATCAGGATGTCCAGAAAATACTTTCCGGAAATCTCGATTCACTGAAAGGGTCTTTGCAAAGTCAGGGGCTGACCATAGAACGTTGTGATGTAATGATGCAGGATCGTCGCGAGCAGTATCAGCAAGGCTTCAATCAGCAGGCATTTCATCAGGAGCAGTCAACCAAACAGCATAATGAAGCAGGAGAAACATATAATCCAAATACCCGGACAGACCGGACAACCGTGACGCCCATTGCCACGCCGGTGAATCAGGCCACATGGCGTTCGGGAAACATCAGTATATTTGCTTAGGAAGGAGTAAGATAATGACCACAACCGTAACAAATGCAATAAACGCCGCAACGGCAACCGCAACCAGTGCGAAAAGCACGTCAAAAAATACACTGGGCAAGGATTCATTCATGAAAATGATGATTGCCCAGCTGCAAAATCAGGATCCTCTCAATCCCATGGATGGTACGGCCTTTGTGGCTCAACTCGCGCAATTTTCTTCTCTGGAGCAGCTGCAGAATCTCAATGATGTCATGAGTACTTTGCCGACCTACCTCGGCAGTTTCAGCAATGCACAAATGGCCAATCTCATCGGCAGTGAAGCGACGGCTGCTGGAAACGTCATTACGGTCAGCGGTTCTTCGACAAAAATAACTTACCAGCTGCCTTCCGATATTCAAAGCGGCACCGTCAAGATATACAACAGCAATGGCGCATTGGTGGATTCCGTGAAGATAGGTTCACAAAAAACAGGGCTCCAAAGCACAATCTGGAATTCCGGCAGCCAGAGCCCGGGAAATTATACGTATGAAGTCAGTGCCGTAGATCGCAGCGGCGCCGAGGTGACGGTCAATAAAATGATTTCCGGCCAGATAACGGGAGTCTCTTTTAAAGACGGGAAATCCTACTTGACGATCAACGGACAGCAAGTGGCATTTTCGGATGTTGCAACGATTAATAAAACAACAATTTAATATTCAGGATAGAGGAGGAAGATATTATGGGTAGCGCGCTATGGGCGGGAATTTCAGGTTTGAACGCCAGTTCCAAGGAACTGGATGTCATTGCCAACAATCTGGCCAATGTAAACACGGTTGGTTTTAAATCCGGCACGACGTATTTCGCCGATGTTTTAAGTCAGAGTATTTCCGGAGGCGCCGGCGGAAGCATGCAGGTTGGACGCGGTGTTGCCGTTACGGAAGTTCAGACACAGTTTGGTTCCGGGTCATTCGAGTCCACAGGAAACGCCACCGACGTGGCGATTGACGGAGACGGTTTCTTCATGGTTAATGATGATGAAGGCGCGACCTATTACACGCGCGCCGGTGCGTTTCACCTGAATTCCTCCAACATGCTGGTGGACGTCAATAATTATAAAGTTCAGGGGAAAATTATAACCAACGGTGTACCCGGCGCACTCGGAGATATCAATCTGCTGGGTGCACAATCCGAACCCACTGCAACCGCAACCATCTCACTGGGAGCCAATTTAAATGCGGCGACAGCCAGAAATGGTCAATATAATACAACGCAAACGGTTTACGATTCACTGGGCGCCAGCCATACTTTAAATACAACTTTTACCCGAACAGGATACACATCGACGGTTGGTGGGTATTGGGGACTTGAAGCTTCGCTTGACGGAAATGGAGCGGTCCTGGATATTGCACAGGGATTAATCTTTGATAGCAATGGAAAATTGTATGCGACATACACGGGAACGCTGCCTGCAGCACCCACAGGAACCGCAGCCTTGGTTAGCGAGGTTGGCACAAACTACAGTCTTGACCGTCCGGGAATGGTCCATCATTCGGCAAGCGTAGTTGTGTCACGTGCAGCTACTGCCGGTTCTGCCTGGACTCTAGGAGCACTTACCGATTATCCCTATGCGACGATAACTTCATCAATAACAGGAGGTGAGCAGACAGTTAAGATTAGCTTGGACGGATCGGATAATGCAGACATTACTTTTTCTGGTACGTCAGCCACTTTTGATTCTAATCCCGGTTCACTGACTTTTGCAATCGTTAATACGCAATCGGTAGGAAAACGCGATATTACGATTGACTTATCCGCTATTGCACTTGACGGTAATGCGACAATTGGTGTGAACGGCGACGTGAATTGGGATATGCTCGGTGATGACGCTCTGGAAATTACGCAGTATTCCTCGGCATCAGTTATCCGTGCCGTCACGGCCGATGGTTATGCTTCCGGTCAGTTAAAGACATTGTCTATCGGTCAGGACGGCATCATCAGCGCTTTTTTCACCAATGGGCAGACAACTGAACTCGCTCAGCTGGTCTTATCTAAATTTACCAATCCGTGGGGCTTGAATAAATTGGGATCGAATCTGTTTGGTGAAACCGTTACCTCCGGTTCCCCCATTCAAAATACGCCGGGTACATCCGGAATGGGAGCCCTTACACCCAACACACTGGAAATGTCCAATACGGATATCGCCACAGAATTCATTAAAATGATTACGTCACAAAAAGCTTATCAAGCCAGCGCACGCGTGGTGACCACTCAGGATACCATTATGCAGGAGTTGATGAATCTGAAAAGATAGTAACCCGTAATATGCAATGAGCGGGGCATGTTCTGAGGAACGTGCCCCGCTCATTTTATTTGCCTTCGTCAAATATTTGACTTTCTGTCAAAAAAAATTAATTCGGAAGTCCAATTTCATATTTACCTTCATTGTAAGTCTCTGTATTATAACATAAACAGCTAATAGGCGTAAGGGCGCTAGAGATGGTATGCTCTTTGCTAATTAACCGGTTACGTAAAAATCTAATTTAATGGAGAGAGGTATGGCTGCTGCGGAAAAGACGAAAAAAAATGTCACAGATGAAGAAGAAAATGATGAAAATTCGGAATCGCAACCTGAGCAAAAAGGATCGAAGTTAAAACTGATCATCATTATCGCAGTTGTAGTTGTTTTATTGGCCGGCGGCGGCGGTGCGGCCTATTTCTTTTTCTTCAAAGCCAAGGCGGTGACGGGCGAAAAAAAAACCGTCGCCCAGGAAAAACCTCAAGTCAGCGTCTTCTGGCCGATGGATCCCTTTATCGTTAATTTAATCGATAATGAAGGGGAACGATATTTGAAGGTGGTCATGCAGTTGGAGTTATCGGATAAAATAATGCTCGAAGAAATGAAACTCCTGACGCCTAAACTGAGGGACACCATTCTGGATTTATTATCTTCGAAAACTTACAAGGAAATGATTGATCCATATGGCAAGCAGCGTCTGCGCGATGAAATAGCCATGCGGATGAACATGAATGTCAAAAACGGTAAAGTGCTTAAAGTATATTTTACGGAATTTGTCATTCAGTAAGTCAGATGATTCCAGCGTCATACCGGTTTCATCTGGACTTAATGACAGCAATGAAGATGAGGTTTCATGACTAACATCCTTTCGCAAGAAGAAGTTGATGCCCTGCTTCGAGGGATTTCCGGCGGTGAAATCGAGACGGAAGCGGAGCAGTATCACGAGCCTGGCGGGATTATTCCCTACGATCTGACCAGTCAGGACAGAATTATCCGGGGTCGCATGCCGACTTTGGAAATGACCAATGAAAAGTATGCCCGGACTTTCCGGGCCACTTTATCTTCCATTTTGCGCAAGGTTATTTCAGTTACAGCCGTTTCAGCTGATATGATAAAATTCGGTGAATTTTTGAAGACGCTGCCTGTGCCCACCAGCCTCCATCTTTTCCGAATGGACCCCATGAGGGGCAATGCGATTTTTGTCGTGGAGTCTAAAATAATATTCACGCTGGTGGATATTATTTTCGGCGGCACCGGTACGGAATCTTTTAAGATTGAGGGGCGTGAATTCACGGCGATTGAAAATAATCTGATTAAAAAAATTGTGTTGAACGCACTTTCGGATCTTGAAAAATGCTGGAAACCATTGATTGATCTGAATATTACCTACCAACGGGCGGAGATTAATCCTCAGTTTGCCCAGATAGTTCCCCCCACCGATGTGGTGGTGGTGATGAATTTTGAACTGGAAGTGGAGTACACTTCGGGCGTCATATCCATCTGCATTCCTTATTCGATGCTTGAACCGATTAAGGAAAAGCTTTCAGCCGGTTTTCAAAGCGAACAACTGGAAGTGGACAAGACATGGTCCAACCGCTTTAAAGGCGGTCTGATGAAATCCTATGTTGATATCATGGTGGAGCTGGGACGTGTATCGATTCTGGGGAAGGATATTATCAACCTGAAGAAAGGTGATGTTATCCAACTGGATCATTATGCATCCGATCCACTGGATGTTTTTATTGAGGGAATTATCAAATACAAGGGGTTTCCGGGGATATTTAAAGGTAATCAAGCCGTGCAGGTTTCACAGGTCATTACGGGAAAAGAGGATGTAGAATATGGAACAGAATGAAATTGATGAATTGATGAAGGGCGTAGGTTCTGCAAAAGAACCGGCTCCGGCGGATGACAATATCAGCTGGGACGATGTCAAGGATGAGATGGAACAATCTGCTCACCCCGCCGGACCTAAAACAGAAATATCCAATGTCCATTTCGAAGAATTGCAGAGAACAAAGCCGGAAGGGAAGACCAATTTCAATCTGGACTTCATAATGGATATTCCGCTGACCCTGACTGCGGAGCTCGGAAGAAGCAAAATGCTCATCAGCGAGCTTCTTCAGCTCGGGCAGGGTTCTGTTCTGGAACTTTCCAAACTGGCTGGTGAACCGATGGATATTTATGTTAATCAGCGGTTGATTGCCCGTGGCGAAGTGGTTGTGGTGAATGAAAAATTCGGTGTGCGTCTGACGGATATTGTTTCTCCGGCTGAACGTGTCAATAAATTAGGATAAGAGAGTCTTCCATGGACAATATTTCACTTCTGTCTTCATTTCTGAAAATGATTTTTGCTCTGGCGATTGTCCTGGGGCTTCTAATCGGTGTCATGTATTTCATCAGAAATTTCATGCAGCGCCAGGCGCCGTCCGTCGACAATCAAGCTCTGATTAATGTCTTATCATCACGGTACCTGGGTCCTAAATCCAGCATTGTTCTGGTCGAAGTTTTGGACCAGATAATTGTTGTGGGGATTACCGGTCAGCAGATGACGCCCCTTGCCCGTATCGATGATCCGCTGGCCATCGCGAAAATCAAGTCGCAGCGAAGTCAACCGCCGGCCAGTCCTTTCAGCGGAGAAAAAATTGCAAGATTGCTCTCCATGGCCAATTTATCCGCCGGGAAAAAAACGGGTAAGTCCGCAAAATGAAAAAAACACTGCTGACTATAACGGGTTTAACATTGGGGCTGGTGATTTTTTCCATGCTTGTGCCGCTGCTTGCTTCCGCTGCTCAACCCTTTGCACTGCCTAATGTCAATTTAACATTAAACGGGGGAACAACCGAACCGGAGAAAGTACAATCACTGATTCAACTGGTGATTTTATTAACAATCCTGTCCCTGGCGCCGGCCATCCTGCTTTTGGTCACGTCTTTTACGCGGATCATCATTGTTTTATCGCTTATCCGGACGGCGTTGGGTACGCAACAGATGCCGCCCAATCAGGTCATCGTCGGTTTGTCGTTGTTTTTAACTTTCTTCATCATGTCTCCCGTAATCAATCGCGTCAACACCGAAGCGCTCAAACCATATTATGCGGATCAGATTTCCGGAGAAGTGGCGATGACCAGGGCTGTTGTTCCGGTCAAAGAATTTATGCTGAAACAGGTGCGGGAAAAAGATCTGGCGTTATTTATTAAAATTGCCAAGGAGCCGCGGCCTTCCAAACCTGAAGATGTAACGCTTACCACTTTGATCCCGGCATTTGTAATCAGCGAATTGAAAACGGCGTTTCAGATAGGCTTTATGATTTATTTGCCTTTTTTAATCCTGGATATGGTGGTGGCAAGCGTCTTGCTGTCCATGGGCATGATGATGCTGCCGCCCATTATGGTAAGTCTCCCGTTCAAGCTGCTGTTGTTCGTGCTGGTAGATGGCTGGCATTTGATTGTCGGCTCTTTGGTGCAAAGCTTTCATTAGGAGCCGTTAAGAAATAACGGTTCCATTTCCATCCATTTCGTTACGGCCCCTGATGCCGGTTATGATATTAAAATGTTACAGTTATTATTGAACAACGGCTTAGATAAGGAAAAAGAAAATGACGCCTGATACTATTATCGGATTAATGGCGGAAACGATCAAGATTACGCTGCTGGTTGCAGCGCCCATGTTGATTGTCGGATTGGTGGTTGGCGTTTTGATTAGTTTGTTTCAAGCCGTCACTCAGATTCAGGAAATGACGCTGGTCTTCGTGCCCAAGATTGTGGCCGTTTTGATAACGCTGATCGCGGCGCTTCCCTGGATGATGGGGATGATGATCACTTATACGCAGAATTTATTTATCAATATTCCTTTGTATATCAAGTGAGGAAGATTTGCCGGACATAATGATCAGCGATGAAGATGGAGAACATTTAAATGAGTTTGCCTTTCCTGTCCGCAGAGCATTTCAATGCTTTTGTTTTGGTGTTACTCCGGGTCAGCGCCATTATTGTCACCATACCGGTGATTTCTGAAGCAACCGTTCCGGCTAAAGTCAAAGCCGCCCTGTCCATTATTGTTTCTCTGATCATCTTTCCTCTGGTGGCCTCTCAGATCCCATCGATCAATCAATTACATTTTATAGAGCTGATCTTTCGCATGATTGGAGAAGTGCTGATCGGTGTGACGATCGGTTTTGTCGCCAGACTGGTTTTTGCAGGCATTAGAATGGCGGGCGACATCATCGGTTTTCAAATGGGTTTTTCGGTCGCCAATGTGATTGATCCCATGACCTCCCAAATGTCGTCCGTCATCACCGAATTGCAGTATCTGATTGCCATGCTGGTGTTTCTCACCGTCAATGCCCATCATTTGTTTTTTCAGGCTATTATTCAGAGTTACGCTTTACTTGCTCCCCTGAGCTTTCATTTTTCGGGTCAGCTCATGCAGTTTATTTTTGATACGTCCAGAGATATATTCGTGATCGCCCTGAAAATATCCGCTCCGATTATGGCGGTAATGATCTTTACCAATGTGGGGTTAGGTGTTATGGCGCGCACCGTACCGCAGATGAATATTTTCATCGTCGGTTTTCCTTTACAGATCTCCCTTGGTCTCATTTTTTTAGGCATCACGGCGCCTCTCTTCGTTCACATAACACAGGCTATTTTCATCAGCCTGGAAGGTAAAATTGTTACGATGATGCGTTTGATGTGAGGGTTGCCGGGATATGCGGGTTGGACAAACAGGTAATGCATAACGAAATATTGACGCATCTGTCAAGCAACCAACTCTCGGCAAGCTGTCGAGGCATGAAATGAATGACAGCAAGCTGTAGAGAATGAATACTCGTCCCGCATTAACGGGATTTAATTGTTGGAGTCGCAATGGCCGAAAATGATGATCAGGAACGAACCGAGCAAGCCACAGGTAAGCGGCGCGAAGAAAGTCGTGAGAAAGGCCAGGTAGCCCGTTCCCAGGAAGTGATTTCAGTCAGTATCCTGGTCGCCGGTCTCCTGTTTTTTTACTTTGGCGGTTCCACCCTTGTTTTAAAGACGATGGATATCATGACGGTCGGGTTTCGTGAAGCCGGACAGGTCAATCTGACGCAGGATAGTGTGACGGCAATCATGACCAGCTATATATTTAAAGGGTTTGGAATACTATTTCCCCTTTTAATCGCAGTTCTGATTGCCGCCATTCTGGGAAATGTTCTGCAAATCGGTTTTATGTTTTCTTCGGAATCCCTTCAACCAAAATTTGACAAAATCAGCCCCGCCAAAGGATTCAAGAGGCTGTTTTCAATCCGTTCCATAGCGGAGCTTTTCAAGGGCATCCTGAAGATCAGTATTATCGGCGGGGTGGCCTACATTATTATTCGAAATGAATTCGATCATTTGATGCCGCTGGCGGATCAGTCTGCCTGGGGTATGTTCAGTTATATAGGCGGCATCTGCTTTAAAATACTACTTTACATGACAGTTGTTCTGGTCTTTCTGGCGATACTCGACTACGCCTATCAACGCTGGGAATTTGAAAAGAGCATTCGCATGACCAAACAGGAAATCAAGGATGAATACAAGAATACGGAAGGCGATCCGATGATAAAAGCCAGAATCCGCCGGATTCAGAGAGAAATGGCGCAGAAACGGATGATGGCCGAAGTGCCTAAGGCGGACGTGGTTATTACCAACCCGACCCATCTGGCGGTTGCTATTCAATATAATCCGGCAGATATGCAGGCGCCGATTGTCGTGGCGAAAGGAGCGGATTTTATTGCGGAGAAGATTCGAAATATTGCGCAGGAAAATGATGTTCTCATCATTGAAAATAAGCCTCTGGCACAGGTATTGTATAAGATTGTTAAAGTGAACAATGCTGTGCCGGAAGATCTTTACAAGGCGGTCGCGGAAGTTCTGGCATTTGTTTACGAACAAAAGAAAATAAAGATATTTGGATAATAAACAATGGCTGACGCACAAGGGATAACCGGTAGAAGTACATTCATGGATTCGGCGACATCGAATTCCGCCATGATCGCGATGGCTGTTGTCGCCATTCTCATGGTGATGATTATTCCGATCCCCACTTTTTTACTCGATATTCTTTTATCGCTGAGCTTGGCGCTTTCCATTATTATTCTTCTGATGTCCATGTATGTTTTAAAACCATTGCAGTTTTCAGTATTTCCATCAGTCTTGTTAATTGTAACCCTGTTGCGTCTTTCTCTCAATGTTGCCTCAACGCGCTTGATTCTCCTGCATGGCTCTGAAGGCACAAGCGCAGCCGGTCAGGTCATTCAGGCGTTTGGAACCTTTGTGGTCGGCGGAAATTATGTCGTTGGTTTAATCGTTTTCATGGTTTTAGTGCTCATCAATTTTGTGGTCATTACCAAGGGCGCAACCCGGGTAGCCGAAGTATCGGCGCGTTTTACTCTAGACGCAATGCCCGGCAAGCAAATGAGTATCGACGCGGACTTGAATGCAGGTTTAATTTCGGATACCGACGCAAGGCGCAGACGTATTGAGATTGAGCAGGAAGCAAACTTTTACGGCGCCATGGACGGCGCAAGTAAATTTGTCCGCGGCGATGCGGTCGCGGGTATTCTGATTGTTTTTGTGAATATCATCGGCGGTTTGATTATCGGCGTGTTGCAAATGGGCATGCCGGTGGTGGATGCCGCGCGAAATTATACGTTGCTGACGGTTGGTGACGGTCTGGTGACGCAAGTGCCCGCTTTGATCGTATCCACAGCAGCTGGTATTCTGGTGACCAGAACGGCAACAGCCACTGAACTGGGGGATGAAGTGAAAGCTCAGGTATTCACTCAGCCGAGAGCTATTGCTACGGCAGCCATCCTCTTATTTGTTTTTGCGCTGATTCCAGGCATGCCTAAAATATCATTTTTAATCGTTGCCGCGATTATCGCGTTTGTCGCTTATCGGGTAGTGAAAAGCATCGCCGCGAAAAAGCTTGAAGAAGAAACAAAAGAAATGGAAGCACCGGAGGCTGCGGAACCGGTGGATGCCATTGCGCCGCTTGATGCCATGGGCCTCGAAGTAGGGTATGCGCTGATTCCGATGGTTGATGCGTCGCAGGGTGGGGAATTGTTGCAGAGGATTAAGGCCCTTCGCCGTCAACTGGCCAATGAAATGGGTTTCATTATGCCGGCGATTCATATCCGGGATAATCTGAAATTAAAGCCGGATGAATATACTGTGTTGCTCAAAGGCATCGAAGTTGCTCACGGCTCCGTAATGATGGGGCATCATTTGGTCATTTCTACCGATGAAAAAAACATGAAGATCAAGGGAATTCCCACCAAGGAGCCGGCTTTTGGTCTGCCCGCGATGTGGGTTTCAGATAGAGATAAAGATGCCATCATGGCCAAAGGTTATGTCGTGGTTGATCCGGCCACAGTCATGACCACCCATCTGACGGAACTGACCAAAACTTACGCCGATGAGTTGATGGGACGCCAGGAAGTTCAATCTCTGGTCGATAATCTGGAACAGCTGTATCCGCGCGTTGTCAAGGAGATCGTTCCCAAAGTTATTCCGATCAATCTCCTTCTCCGTGTTTTGCAGCGTCTCCTGCGTGAACGAATTTCCATCCGCGATTTGTTAACGATTATTGAAACGATGGGTGAGTATATTGCCATGACAAAAAATGCGGATATTCTTACCGGCTATGTGAGGCAGGCTTTGGGGCGGGCGATTACCAAGCAGTATCAGGACAGAGAGGGCAATATCACGGTCATGATCATGTCCCCCGACATTGAAGACAAGATCAGCCGTTCCATTCAACATACGGAACACGAGTCGTTTGTCTCTCCTGATCCTAATCTCGTCAAAAAGATAGTCAGTAATCTGCAAAAAATGATCAGTGCATTTGCAGCGAGCGGCCTGCAGCCGATTGTTTTATGTTCACCCAATACACGAATTCATTTTCGTAAGATTCTGGAAAAATTTTATCCCAATCTGGTGTTTCTGGCGCACAATGAAATAGCCCGTGAAGCCAATATTAAATCTCTGGGAATGGTCGAGTGATCCTATGCAAGTGAAACGATACGAAGTAGCATCCATGAGCGAAGCCATGACGAAGATCAAAAATGATCTGGGGCCGGATGCCGTTATTTTATCCGCGAGGAAGATCGGAAGCGGAAGAAAAGAGGCATTTGAAGTCATGGCGGCACGTGATGAAAATATACAGGTTCCCCATAAAACTCCGATCGGAAAAGCTGATGCCTCCGAAGTTCGCGACCTGAATCCTCATGAGGATGTCTTTGCTTTTTTCCGCGCCGAGCTTAAGGAAATCAGAGAATCCATCAAAAACTTGCATGAACAAAACTCCCTCAACTCGGAGCTGGCCGAGATGAAGGAAACGATGAATTCATTCTTTGATATTCTGGGAATGAGAAAGGGCAAGGCTCCCCAGGATCTGAACCGGAAGGTGTATCTGCATTTGCTGGGCAACGGCTTTTCGCAATCCAGTTCCTGCCGTATCGTGGAAGCGATGAATCAGGCGGCGTCCTGGCCTGCACAATCGAGTGAAGCGGACGCCCTGAAATTAGCGGAAAAGCATATTATTGGTTCTTTGCCCGCTCTTCCCGAAACAGGGGCAGAAACGCGTATTAAGATGTTTATTGGCCCCACGGGTGTGGGAAAGACGACAACGCTGGCAAAACTGGCCGCACGGTATTCGATTATGAAAAAAATGAATGTCGGCCTGATAACTACAGATAATTATCGCATTGCCGCCGCTGAACAATTGGAAACCTACGCCAAAATAATGGGTCTGCGGATGGAGAAGGCTTCTACACGCGAGACGTTTGAAAAGGCTTTGCGGGTTCTTGCCGACAAGGACATTATTCTCGTGGATACGCCGGGCCGCGCGCGACCGGATGACGGATATCTTAACAAGATAGAAGAAACGATTTCCGATCAACGGATTGAAAAGAATTTACTGATTAACGCCACAGGCAGTGAAGATCACCTTGACAACATTGTCACGGGGTATTCCAGATTCCGGATTGATCATCTGATTGTCACTAAAATTGATGAATCCAGAAGATTCGGCAGGCTTTATGATGTTCTTTCCAGCACGAAAAAGCCGGTTACTTATCTCACCTGCGGGCAGAATGTCCCCCAGGATATTGAGGAAGTCACGCCGGCCAGGATGGCGGATTTAATGCTAAGATGCGCCGCGCATTGAGCGGTATGTGGATAAAACATTATGTAAATGGAAGTAAGGAGTGTTATGACCGTGGATCAGGCAGCAACCCTTCGGGAAATAAAGAAGAAAGAAATACATCCGGATAATCGGGAAGGAGCCCCCGTCAAACCGGGCGCTTATGCAACGCGTCGCCATGACACCCGTGTTATATCAGTGACCAGCGGCAAAGGCGGCGTGGGAAAAACCAACATAACAGCCAACCTGGCCTATCTGCTCGCGGGGCACAAAAAAAGGACGCTGATCCTGGACGCTGATGCGGGATTGGCTAACATTGATGTTGTTCTTGGGATCAATTCTCCATACAATCTTTATCATGTGTTAAACGGCGAAAAAACACTGACGGAAGCCATTATCAAGGGTCCCAGAGGAATAAAAATATTGCCTTCCGCCTCCGGAATTCCAGAAATGACGGATCTTTCCCGCGGACAGAAACTGACTCTGATAGATGAATTAAACACCCTCAACGACTCTTTGGATTTCATGCTGATTGATACGGGCGCCGGCATTTCCTCAAATGTCATGTATTTCAATATGGCGGCTAAAGAAATAATCGTTGTGACCACACCTGAACCGACCGCGATGACCGATGCCTATGCTCTGATTAAAGTACTTTATCAGCGACACGCCAAAAGACGATTCCGAATGATTGTTAATATGGTTCATAACGCAGCCGAAGCCAAGGAAATTTATACAAGGCTCAGTAACGCGACGGATCATTTTCTGAATTTAACTATTGAATATTTAGGCCATATCGTATTAGATGACAAAGTTAGAGAATCCGTCAGGAAACAAACACTGGTGGCTGAACTGTATCCCCAATGTCCGGCCGCGCGGTGTCTGGCAAAAATATCCGAAAAAATCTCCGCGGAGAATTTGGAAGAGTATGAAAACGGGAGCATTAAATTCTTCTGGGAAAGCATCATTGACAAAAATCGCGCATAAGCAGCAGCGTAATGACCTTATTATGCGATATGCGCCGCTGGTGAAGAATATTGTTGGAAGACTGGCAGCTAAATTGCCGATCGACGCAGCGGATAAAGAAGATCTTATCAATGTCGGAATTATGGGGTTGATGTCCGCGCTTGAAAAATATGACAAAACCAGAAATGTTCAATTTGAAACCTATGCAAGTTTTCGCATCCGTGGGGCGGTGCTCGATGAGTTGAGGGCGAAAGACTGGGTTCCCCGGGCGACCAGAAGCAAGGATAATAAAATTGAAAGCGCCATGAATGCGCTTAAAAAAACACTGGGAAGAATGCCTGACGAAACGGAGATTGCGGCACAGTTAGGTATTTCTCTGGACGAATATTTTATACTGCTTGATGAAGCCAGATGTGTTTCCATGATATCAACGGAAGATCTGCCGCCGGATTATCTTGAGAAATACGGTCGTGAAGATGTTTTAGCCGGCATTAATGAAGGCAATCCTCTGACCATGCTGGTGGACATGGAATTTAAAGACAAGTTGAAGCAGGCCATTGATCAATTGCCCCCCAGAGAAAAACTCGTTTTATCGCTTTACTATTATGAAGAACTGACCATGAAAGAAGCGGGCCGGGTGATGGAATTAACGGAATCGCGCGTCTGCCAGCTCCATGCCCAGGCCGTTTTACGCTTGCGCAGCACCATTAAGTTTGCCAGGTAGAAAAAGGTTCATTCGATGAAAAAGGCAAAATTAGATATATTGGAAGATCTTCCCGGCATAGAAATTGAGATGTCCGTTGATCAGCAGAATGCCCCTGACCATGAAATTGAAGACACAGGCGGAAGCGGTGGAAAGTGGGCATTCAATAAACTGCTGATAATTTTTGGGCCGATTATCCTGATTGTTCTGATCGTCGTCGGGGTTCTGATCTTTTATTTGATGGATACCGTTTCCCCCGTCCATCAAACGCCGGCAACCGGTAAAAAAAACTACCAGGCGACCGAACAACAATTACTGGACAAAACCAATTTAAATCAGAATGCCGTTAACCTCGCCGCCGTTGCCTCCGAAGCATGGAGGATCGTTTATCTTAAAGATTTCATGATCGACCTGAAGGATTCAAAAGGCAATAATTACGTTCTCATGTGTGACGTGGCTTTTGACGTTGACGGTAAAATTAATTTGGATCAATTGGAAAATAACACAAGTGTTCGTGATATAATTTACAAAGCAGCCCAAAGCAGAAGCGTTGTCGCCCTGAGATCTGTGGAAGAACGTAAGAAAATGAAAAAAGAATTGACGTCGGAACTGGAGAAAATACTGGGCAAGGGTTCCGTGAAAAATGTATATTTTATGAATTATTTTATTATGTAATCATTATCAATTGACTTCTTTCATATCTGATGCGTAGTATAAAAACCGGAGAAAAGAATGGAAAAAAGCGAAACGTATAAAGCATTGGAAGCTGATTTTACATCCACATTTATTCATGAACTTATGCCGGGAGTGCTGCATAATTTTGCCAATCCGTTAAATGGAATCATGGGGCGTTCAAAATTGCTGCAGAGGCGTATTGATGACACCGTAAGAAAAATTAACGAACAGTACCCCGAAACCGCAGCCGGTCTGCAAGATGAATTGCAGCGTATTAAAAACGATATTCGTTCCGTCAACAAGGAATCCGAGTCTTTTTTTGAAATGTTCCGTGATGCGTCCGGGAAATTTTACGCTCTGGCGGCTAAAGGAAAGGATCGCATTAATATTTCTCAGTTGCTGGCGGCGGAAATGCGTTTTGCGAATTTTTATCTGGAATTTAAGCATGAAATAACAAAAAATATGCAATTTGACAGCGATTGTCTTGATATCAAAGGGAATACTGCGGAATTATCTCTGGCTTTCTGGCGGTTAATCCGTTTCGCCATGACCCGGGCTTTAAAGAGTGAAATTAAAGAATTATCTCTGACAACTCATCATAATCATGAAAATATTTTGATATTGATAAAGTATTCCGGTGATGCTGTGCCGGAAGATGTCAGCAATTTTATTGCTCAATACTTTCAAGGTGACAATTTGGACATAGCGGATGTAAAAATGGAAAAAGGATTCCTGATGGCGCTTGTAATGTTGAAACAATATTCTGCGGGGATTCAATTTTCAACGAAAGAAGACAGCAACACGATTTCCATAACCATGCCCTATCGCGTTTCCGCCGGTTGAGAGAGGATATTTAAGTAATTCTGTTTTTTTGACGATGTTATGAAAAAGAAGTCCCGATTTCAATATGTTTTAACTGAAGCGGGGAGGACAATAAATGGTAAGAGCTATAGATGTTCAACAATCCATATTGCAAACATCGTCCACGGAGAAAATTCAGCAGATCCAGCAGCAGCACGCCGATATGCAGCAGAGGTATTTTCAGCTGAAATTGTCGGAAGAAGATCGTTTGGCACAAGAGAAGATCAGGCAATTTGAAGAAGCGGAAAAGGCAAAAATCAGGAGAAGACAGGAAAAAGAGGACAAGCAAAAAGGCGCAGGCCAGCATGCTCCTCGTCACGCAGAACCTCTGAGAGACGAAAATGATGAATCGTCGGAAGAGGGCAGTCTCATTAACATCAAAGTATAAAATGGAAATATCAAAACCCTTATTCCTGCAATTATTCATTGACCTGGCTTTGCTGGTGTCGATTATCGTCCTTCTGTGGCGTGTGAATGTCAATCTGAAAAAGCCTCTGATGAAATCTCATGAAGCGATGATGAGGGAACTCAAAACAATTACAGCCGAATCACAGGCGGCATCTGAAAACTTTCTCCGGGCTCTGGAGCAGAGCCGTCTGGCGCTCAAAGAAATCGCACTGGAGCTGGACCTCAAAGAACAAAGAGTTAAAACGTTGCTGGCGAAATCAGAGAGCGTTGAAGCCGATGCCGCAGGGAAGCGGGCCGCTTACGTTCCTCAGGACAAGTATGAACAGGTTATTCAAATGATCAGGAAAGGCTGTTCGGAAGCAAATGTAGCCGAAGCCACCGGTTTCACCGAACCGGAAGTCGGATTAATTGTCGATCTTTACAGGGTCAAAAATGAGAATGCCTGATGGCTGTCCTTCCTGTTAATTCAAACACACCTATCACTATAAATAAAACTGCTGAAACCGCAAGAAATAACCATCCCTTACCCAATCTGGTGCCGGGAGAGACTCTGACCGTCAGCGTTATTGAAAAGCAATCGGCCAATCAATATCTCATGGCGATGAAAGATGGTGGTCCCATTGTGGCCAAAAGCGATATTTCTTTAAATGTGGGAGAAAAACTTCAGGTTAAAGTCCAGAGCGTTCAGCCGCAGATTATTTTAAATGTTATCGATACACAGAAACAAAGTACTGACGCCAAAGTGAATGAAAGATTGCTGCAATGGCATGTTAATCCTGACTCGTTGATCATGCTCCTGAATAAAGTTGACGAATTTTCCGCCAACCTTAAATCGGTTAATTTATCGCAGGTGATGTCCCCCCCCAAAATTGACGCCTTGATGAAGCTTTTTAACAATATTATTTTTTCATCGCAGACCAAAATAAATCCGTTGTTTGTAAAGGATTTTATTTCTCAGTTCGGCCTTTTTCTGGAAAATGATTTGAGCAGGATTGCTTCGCTTTCTTCAAAGGACGGCAAAACGCCTATACTTGTGGAGAATTTAAAGGCTTCTTTGTTAAATTTATCGGCAGCGTTAACGGAAACGCTCAAGGATATCACGAAACTTGATACGCAGATTGCGGCAAAATTGATGAATCTCTCTTCCTTTACCTCGGAGGCTCTTAAAACGATTGAAGCCAGGCAGGCGGTCAATGTCGTTTTCCAGCAAAATGAATCCGGACTATATCTCCAAATTCCTGTCGCTGCGGGAGAGACTTTGCGTCAGGCGGATATTTTCATAACCCCCGATGATAAACACGCAGCCGGCGCCAAAAAATATTCAGCCTGCAACGTTGTGATCTTTCTGAATCTGGATTACCTGGGGGAAATTAATATTAACGCATCTGTGCGTGAAGGCCGTATTCGTTGCCTCATTAAATGTGAAAGTGAAGAGGTAAAATTACTGCTTGCCGCATCGGCCGACCAGCTGAAAAAGGCGCTGGGTGATATTGGTTACGGAATCGACCAGATCGATTGTTTAAAGGCATCCGAACTGAAGCTTAGAAAAACTGAATTTATCGAACAGCAATTATTGGGTTCGCTGGATTTGGTTAATCATTTTGCTTAAAGACAAAATATGAAAGACAGCAAAGAAAAAAAACAGCTCACCAAGATGGCCGCGGCCATTCAGTATGACTCAGAGAAGAGAAATGCGCCTGCCATAACGGCCAGCGGCAAAGGGACGATTGCTGAGAAAATAATCGAAGTAGCCCGGGAGCAGGGTATTCCGATAAAAAATGATCCCGATCTGATCCAGGTGTTGAGCAAACTCAAAGTCGGTTCGGAAATTCCGGTTGAACTCTACCGGGCCGTCGCGGAAATTCTGGCCTTTGTTTATTCCCTCAACGAAAATGAACGTACCAATAAACAGCCGTAAAATCGTCATTTAACCTGTCCCGGAAAAAAATTCCCTGCGGTAAAAAATTGCCTGATTACCGATGTTGTTCATCTCATGCTGGTTAATCGAAGCATTCTGTTTTAATGGTCACGATGTTAAAAATAATTCTAATATATTAGTAAAAATGAATACATGCATGGAAACGCTGATCTGAAAAAACATCTAAAACAGGCATGGATATTATATGGCACATCGCTTGCTTTAATGAGTCAGAAAAGAGGGAGAACCAGGATGCTTTATAATGTAACGGACATTGCCAGAGCCGGCGCAAGAAAACTTTCGCAGCTGGATTATGTGACAAATAATATTGCCAACGCTTCCACGTCCGGATTCAAAGCAGAGCATATGTATTTCTCCATGAAAGGTAAAGAAGTTCAACAGGGAGCTCTGGTTGAACTGGGAGCCACCGTTTCAAAGATGGATTTCTCGCAAGGCACATTGAGGGTTACCGGAAATGTTCTGGATATCGCTATTGAAGGCGATGGGTTCTTTACGATTGAGACTAATCAGGGTGAGACTTATACGCGCAACGGCAGTTTTGTTCTCAATAAAAATAATGAACTGGTAACGCAGTCCGGCGAGTATGTTTTGGGAGAGTCCGGAAAAATTATTATTAATGGCAGCAAAATTGACATTGATCAGCAAGGTTCCATTTATGCAGATGAAGCGCTGGCCGGGAAATTAAAAATATCCTCTTTTGAGAACCCTCAGTTTTTGACTCGTTCGACGAATGGCGGTTTTATCGATAATAACAAGGCAGGTCTGCAGAATGCCAAAGAATACAGAGTATCATCCGGATACGTTGAATTATCCAACGTCAATGCCATTCGGGAAATGACGGATATGATGGAAATTCAGCGGACTTTTGAAACATACCAGAAGATGATTTTGACATTGCAGGATTTAGACAAGATTTCCACCAGCAGAATAGGAAAATTGATTTAAAAGGAGAGAATAATGATCCGATCATTATGGACAGCGGCAACCGGAATGGTGGCCCAGCAAATCGAGCAGGATGTTGTTGCCAACAACCTGGCCAATGTTAGTACGGTGGGCTTTAAGAAAGCCCGGGCTGATTTTCAGGATCTCATGTATCAAATCTACAGCAAGTCCGGATCAGAAACCACTCAGGGCAGTCAGTTGCCCACCGGCCTTGAAGTCGGCATGGGCGTCAAGCCCATGTCCACTCAGAAACTCTTTACAGAGGGTGACCATCAGCAAACGGGTAATCAATTTGATTGGGCTATTGAAAAAGATGGTTTTTTCCAGATTGATGATAACGGGACTACTTATTATACGCGAGCCGGCAACTTCAAGCTGGATAAAGACGGTGCGGTTGTAAATTCTGAAGGTCTGAAACTGCTTCCGAACATCACCGTCCCGACCGCAACGGTTTCTTTTACGATGGATACCGGCGGTACCTGGACGGCTGCGGATAAAGAAGGCAACCCGCTGGCCACAGGCAGGCTGGAATTGGCGACGTTTGTTAATCCCGCCGGGCTTAGCAGTGTCGGCAGAAATCTCTTTGCCAAATCGGTGGCCTCCGGCGATGCGATTACGGGCAATCCCGGAGAAAACGGGATAGGAACCGTTTCACAGAGTTTTCTGGAAATGTCCAACGTCAACGTGGTTGATGAAATGGTGCGGATGATTGTCGGACAGCGTGCTTATGAAATCAACTCCAAGGCGATTCAGACCGCCGACAGTATGCTGGGGATAATCAACAGCCTCAAGAGGTCGTAAGTGATGATTAGACTGAACGGAAAAATTCTGGCTTGCACTTTGATGATTTGCTTTCTGGCTCTTATCGGTCCGACATCCGCTTTCTGCAAGCAGGTCGATGAAAAAATATTGATGCATGAAATCCGTCAGCACATTGATAATAATATGCTCTGGCCAGCCGAAAACGTTCGCATTGAGCTTCTTTCCGGTCTTCCAAATGTAGAGAATGTCAACGGTAAGGTGACATTGCGCATTGAAAGCAGATCCAGAGAAGAATACATTGGCGATACATCTTTCAATGTTCGCATTTTCGTTAATAATATCTTTTTCAAAGAAGTGCCTGTTCGTGTCAGAATAGAAGTATTGCGTGAATTTGTGATCAGCCGCAATAACATCTCCAGAGACGCCATCCTGTCGGACAATGATGTGACTGTGCAAAAAAAATGGGTGAAAAACATTCCCATGAATGCCTTAGCGTCATTGGATGAAGCCATCGGGAAAACCATTGTTGTGAGTGTTCGTCCTAATATGCAAATTACACGCAGTATGCTCAAAAGCGCCATGCCGGTGAGAAAAGGGAAAATGGTGCAAGTGATTCTGGATAATGGCGTAATGAAAATGATGATGAATGGTGTGGCGGAAGAAGACGGCGCTGAAGATGCGCTGGTGAAAGTGCGCAATCTCAGTTCCAATAAAGTTATTCACGCCCGAGTGGTTGGTCAGGCTAAGGTTCAGATCGATTTTTAGGGTTAGAGGTATATATGAAAAAACAATATTCAATATTAATTTTGTCGGTCGCCACTGTCGTGTTTTTAATAACCGGATGTGTGCCGCCGAAAGAAGTTGTTCGTCCAGACGTTATGGAAACACCGATTCAGCAGATCAGACAGCCGGCTCCGGCCCCTGGCTCCATCTGGCGCGGTGAAAGTGACAAAAACATGATATTTACCGATAAAAAGGCAAGATACGTCAATGATATCGTCACGATCATCGTTGCGGAAGCGGCTTCAGGCGGAAACAAGGCCTCTACTGCTACCAGCCGTGATACCTCGACTGATGCTTCGATCACATCTTTTTTAGGTATTGAAAATGCAATTATCGGCAACAACGCCAGCATGGGAGGCAAAATAGGCCTGGGTGGAACAACCGCAAACGCTTTAAAAGGATCAGGCGATACGAGCCGCAACAACACTTTGATTGCTAAAATCAGTGCCAGGGTGATTCGTGTCTTGGATAATGGCAATCTGCTGATCGAAGGCAGACGTCAGGTAACGATCAATGCGGAGGATCAGTACCTGATCATCGGCGGTATCATCAGACCTGAGGATATCACCCCTGAAAATACCATTGCTTCGCAATACATATCAGACGCCCGCATTGTCTACACCGGTGAAGGCGTCATCAATGACAAAATGAGACCGGGGTGGATGACTCGTCTTGTGGATTGGGTCTGGCCTTTCTAAAAGGGAAAACGATATTCGGAGAACAATATGAAAAGACAACAGTTAAGCATCAGCCTCCTTGCAATGATTATCATTTGTGTCTGGACGAGTGTTGCGTTTGCCGCACGGATCAAGGATATATCGACCATCGGCGGCGTGCGTGAGAACCAACTGATCGGTTACGGCGTAATTGTGGGATTGGCCGGAACCGGTGACGACCTGGCAAAAAATCTATACACCGCCGCATCACTGGCCAGTATCATGAACCGTCAGGGGATTTCGATGAAAGACAAAACCGCCGCCCTGAAAGCCGTTAATATTGCCGCAGTCATGGTAACTGCGACATTACCTCCATTTGTCAAAAATGGTTCAAAGATTGATGTGATGGTTTCCTCCGTCGGGTCGGCGAAAAGTCTTCAGGGCGGAACGCTGTTAATGACACCATTGCGAGGCGCCGACGGCGAGGTTTATGCTGTTGCCCAGGGAGCGATATCACTGGGCGGATATTCTGCCGGCGGTGCGGCTGGCAGCGTAGTTAAAAATCACACAAGGGTAGGGAGAATCGCCAGCGGCGCGACCGTGGAAAAAGAACTCGCTTACGATTTTGATGCAAAACGGGTTTTAATGATCAATTTGCAGCAACCGGATTTTACCACGGCGACCCGCATGACATCCGCTATTAATAAAGCATTAGATTTTGTCGAAGCAAAGCAGCTGGATGCTTTTTCCGTCAGCGTGAAAGCCAATGCTTCTTTTGCCGGATCTTTATCTGAAATGGTCTATTATATTGAGTCGCTGGATGTTCCGGTTGATGCGCCTGCCGTAGTCATCCTCAATGAGAAAACAGGCACAGTCGTTATGGGTGAAAATGTGCGCATTTCCACCGTTGCGGTTGCTCACGGCAATTTGAGCATCCAGATCAAAGAGGACATGAAGGTCTCCCAACCGTTACCGTTTGCCCCCGCGCCGCGTGCGGGTGGTAGAGCTCTTGCCGACCGCGCTGACGCAGTTCGTGCCCAGGCCGGTCGTCCTCCAGTTCCTGCTTCCCCGGGAACAACGATTGCACCGGGAGGACAAACGGTTGTGACAACACAAACAACAGTGGGAATTGCGGAAGAGAAAAGACAATTAATGCTTGTCCCGCAAACTGTAACTATTTTTGATGTGGTCAGGGCTTTGAATGCGATTGGTGTTTCACCTCGCGATCTGATTACCATTCTGCAGTCGATTAAGGCGGCCGGAGCCCTTCAAGCCGATATCAAAATTATTTAATCCGTGAAGGTGGAACGAAATGACATCTCCAATCAACAATACGACTGTTCAACCGCAAACGACTGAAAAGGTTACCTCCGCAAGGTACAGTGAGGAAGAACTGAAAAAATTGAAAAAAGCCTGCGCTGATTTTGAATCGATTTTTACCTATCAGTTGCTGAAAACCATGCGTAAGACAATTCCCGAGAATAAAAACGGGCTGAACAATTATGGTAAGGGTACTTATACAATGATTATCGATCAAAAACTTGCTGAGAATATTTCAGCGAAAGGTGATGGTTTGGGATTGCAGAGAGTTCTATACGAGCAGCTTACAAAAACAAACACCGGGGAAATGTTAAAGGAGGTAAAAAACAAATTAAAGTAATATCTCAATTTTGCCGATATGGTGCATAAGACAACAACTAAGGAGAGGTTTCATGAATGTTTCGGATATTAAAGATGTAAATGCTCAGGTGATCCAGCAATATCAACGCAATGAAAATGTTACAGCAGCAGTTGATAAGCAGGCTGGCTCTGCAGCAGTGAAACCGGAAGAAACAGTTGATCTGTCCACCATGGCAAAAGATATTCAGCAAGCAAAGGTTGAAGTGTCCAAGGTACCTGACGTGCGCGAAGAAAAAGTGCGGGAAATTAAGGCGCAGGTAGATAACGGCACATACAACGTGAGCGGAGAGCAGATTGCCAATAAGATGGTGGGAGAATCAATTGTTGATCTATTTGCGTAGAAAATCAGGCAAATGATCATTCCTGTAAAATATCATCATCTTAATTAAGATCTTCCTCCCGGCGGACAAGCAATTAAGCAATTATATCTTGTCTGTCATCTGTTCCAACGGATACACGTCCATTGTGCCAACTAATATTAAATAAGGATATTATAATGTTATCACAATATAACACTGTGGCTAACTGTCTGGAAGACTCGGCTGGCGAGGGGTTGTTCACATCGTTGATTGATGTTTTAAGAAAAGAGTTGTCGATTTATCGCGAGTTAAGAGATTATTTAATTTGCGAAAAAGAGATGCTCATGAAATCAGCAGCACTAGCCATAATCAATGAAAACAATGCCGTAAAGGAAAACATCATCCTCAAATCAAGGATTTTGGAAGAGGTTCGCACCAATGTCTTAAAGAAAATCGCCCGTAATCTCGATATAGACGATAGTGAAATTAAATTAATGTCATTGGCTAATTATGCTGTAATTGAACAAAGGCAGGACATTGAAAATCTTAAAAGCGATCTCTTGAGCATTGCGCGGGATATCAATAGAATGAATGATGAAAATAAATATTTATTAGATACATCCATTAATAATATTAATGGATCACTTGACTTTATCTCCTCTCTGATTGACCGGTCCGGTGTATATCTCGGCACGGGTAAGATTGATGAAATCAGCAACAATGGCAGATTTCTGAGGACGGAGGGCTAGATCATGGCGGACATTAGTCGAGTTCTATATACGGCAAAAGAAGCTCTGTTGAGCAATCTGACGGCAATTAATGTGACCGGCGCTAATATTGCCAATGTTAATACGCCCGGTTATTCCAGACTTCGTCCGATGTTTGAATCAGTCGGAACAAAGGATGCTTCATCCGCACAGGAACAAATTGGTGTTCGCATTGCCGATGTTGAAAGAATATACGATCGCTTTCTTGAATCTCAAATTATCGCGCAGCAATCTTCAGTGGAAAACTATACCGCTCAACAGGATTCGCTGAGCAGCATTGAGGGTATCCTGAATGAAAATAACGGCGGCGGAATTAACGATGCATTGAGTGAATTTCTCAATGCCTGGGGTAATCTATCCGTTGAACCCTCCAGCATATCCAAAAGAGATACAGTTGTCTCAACAGGACAAAATCTGGCTTACATATTTAATCAACGGGCAGAAGATATTGAAAATGTTCAGATCGCGGCGAATGATAGTATCGCGGATACAGTATCCATCCTGAACAGTGACTTACAGCTAATAGCTGAATACAATAAGAGTATCGTCAGCGCTGAAAGCGCGGGAACAAGCGCCTCCTCAATCAGGGATAAAAGAGCAGAACTGTTAAAGAAGATCAGTGGTATGATTGATATCAATTATATGGAAAAGAGTGATGGGTCATTATACATCTCCCTCCCGACTAACGGAAAAGCACTGGTTGAAGGTTTTAAGAGTTGGGAATTGCAGGTAAAGAGAAATACGGGAAATAATAATTTGTATGATATTGTTTTTAAAGAAGATCCGTCTGAGTCGATCAACGATCAAATTACGGGAGGAAAACTTGCCGGTTTGTTGGAAGTTAGAGACAATACTATTCCATCTTATCTGGATCAACTTAATCAAACAGCTTCGAGTATTATCAATAAAGTCAATGAAATGCATATATCCGGCTATGATCAGGACGGCAATCCGGGAGAATCATTTTTTATATCAACTGCACAAGCAAAATATATGCAGGTAAGCGCTCAAATAGTTGCTGATACAAGAAAAATTGCCGCCTCGGCAACAGTTAATGCCGACGGTGACAACGCCACCGCTATAACCGCTATCCAAAGCGATAAGATGTATGCCTCAATCGAGATGGGCGCATCATCTCATACGGTAACCGGACAGATTACCAACATCGGCCAGACTTATAAAGATTCAACTACTATAACATTGACACGGGGACTGACTTCAACAGCGTCAGATTGGACCGTAAGCAATGGCGGATATTCATCAATGGCCATATTGACAGCTGATGATAGAATGGTGACGCTGGATTTGAATAACGATGCTCAAGCTGACATCAGATTAAACCTTACGGGCACCTGGAGCAATGGTGAAACCATTACATTCAAACTGACGAAAAGCGGCAATACAACGAATATTGACGGTTACTTTAACGCCTTTATTGCAAGTGTGGGACAGGATGTTGATAATGCGTCGCAATCTCTTACAAGCATGACAGCCATTCTCAATCAGCAAACTGATCAGAGGGACCAACTCTCCGGTGTGTCTCTGGATGAAGAAATGATGAATTTGATCAAATACCAAATGGCCTACGGCGCTGCGGGTAGAATGACTTCAACGGTCAACGAGTTGATGGACATATTAATTAATCTGGGACGCTAGTGGCAAAAAGAGGTAATTTGCATGATCAACAGAGTAACGGAATCTATTAAATTTAATATGATCACGAATAGTATGTTCACTATTCAGAGTGATTATGGCAAGTTGATGGAAAAATTATCCACGCAAAAAATGATTAACCGTCCATCGGATGATCCCATCGGAACAAACGATATTCTTAATTACCGGACACTAATCAATGCCATTCAACAATATCAAACCAATATAACAGATGCTGACATTTCACTGTCTGTGGCGGAAACTGCTCTGTCTTCCATTAAGAAATTGGCAGGAGATGCTGCATCTATTGCGATTTCTGAAGCCAGCACCGGGTCCGCGGAAACGATGGATATTTCGGCGGCAACGGTTTCCGCGTTAATCGATGAAGCCGTATCTTTGATGAATGTCAAAAACGGTGATAGTTATCTGTTTGGCGGATCAAGGACTGATATTGCGCCATTTTCGGCGGCTTCTGTAGGAAGTTATGGAGTCCCTACCGCGGCACCAGTAAATGATTTTGACGGAACGGTCACGTCGGGCGGTATTTATACTGGAGCAACAGACAAAACATATCTTGTGGATATTACCGCTGCCGGCACCGTGGCTTCCGGTAGTATCAGGTATCGTTATTCTACTGACAATGGCGCAAGCTGGACCACGGATCAAATAGTTGCCAGTGACGGCACGACCGCTTTAGGCGCCGATGGAGCGAACCTGACCTTTACGGAAGGGGCAGTAATGATTGCCGTCGGCGATAGATTTTCAGTGAATACGGCTGCGGCCAATATTGCCAATGCAACCATGTTGCCAGCTAATACTTTTGATGGCGCGGTTACATCCAGTGGCACCTATACGGCAACAACAGACAAAACATATCTTGTAGATATTACCACTGCGGACACCGTGGCTTCAGGTAGTATCAGGTATCGTTATTCCACTGACAATGGCGCAAGCTGGACCACGGATCAAATAGTTGCCAGTGACGGCACCACAGCTTTAGGCACCGATGGAGCGAACCTGACCTTTACGGAAGGGGCAACAATGATTGCCGTTGGTGATAGATTTTCAGTGAATGCAACTGCTGCCGGTATTGAAAACACAATCACAATACCGGTTAACGCTTTTGACGGGACGGTCACATCAAGTGGCACGTATACGGGAACAGACAATAAAACATATGCTTTAAGAATTATTTCCGGCGGACCATTGGCGGCGGCAACGTATCAAATATCTGCCGATGGCGGCATAACCTGGGGTTCAACTCAAACAGGTCTTTCCTCACAAATAAATTTAGGTGATGGAATAAAAATGACCTTTACCGCCGGAAGTCATAATCTTGCTGCCAATGATTCATTTACGGTCAGCACGATTGCTACCGGTTTTGACAATGCTTCTGCGTCCTCTACCAATACTTTTAACGGCACAGTCACATCTGCTGGAACTTATACAGGCACGCAAAACAAGACGTACGCTGTAAAGATTAGTGCGGATGGTCCATTAGCTACGACAACATATCAAGTATCTCAGGATGGGGGTAAAACCTGGAATTCAGAGTCGAATTTTCCTGCTCAGGAAGTCAAGGCCGCAGTGGCTAAAACGGCAGGGTCATTACCCATTACAGCTTCGACCATTTGGCATGAAATAGATGGGGCCATTGTCAAGGATGGGACTGCTATTGCCATTACAGGTACGGATCACGACGGCAACCCAGTGGGAGGGCTGCCGACGGATACTTATATAATAACCAATGCTGCCACAGGCACCGTGCAGGATTTACTGGACAAGATTGAAGCGACTTTCAGTGGCGCTGTAACAGCCACTATCGATACGGCTGGAAAAATAACAGTCACGGATAATATGACCGGAGCAAGCAATCTGGCGCTGACACTTACGATTACTAATCCTTCAGGCGGTACTTTGGCTTTAGGTACATTTAACGCAACCCAAGCCAAAACGATTGAGCTGGGAGATGGAGTCACCGCGACATTTACGCCAGGCACCCTTGATCTTAAGGCCAATGATGTGTTTACTGTGAACGCTTATGCTGCCGGCTTCTATCGCGGCAATAATGACAGTATATCCGTTCAAATCGGCAAGGGCAACAGCCTTGCTTATAATATCACTGGTTCTTCGGCCTTTACTGCCGAAAATGGAGGGGTAGACCTTATAGCCGCCCTCTATGCGTTAAAAGATGCCTTGAGTTCTCACGATACAGACTTAGTCAGCGCTCAAAACGAACAATTACAGAATTTGCAAACGCAAGTTCTCCAGGCTGAAACTCTTTCGGGTGCGAAAAGAAGTTCACTGGAATTAGCCAGCAGTAACCATAAATCACTTGATCTACAGATAACCAACCGTCTGGCTGATGTGGAAAATGCTGATTTGACAGAACTGATCACGGAATTTCAGATGAAACAAATTGCAATGCAGGCGTCGTATAGTATGGCTTCCAAAATTGGTGAAATGACGATAATGAACTACTTATAGTTGATTGATATTCAGGAGAAAAATGCTGATTTTAACGAGAAAACAAGGCGAGTCAATTACTATTGGCGATGATATAAAAGTAACCATTTTGGATGTGAAAGGGAAATATGTCCGTGTCGGAGTGGAAGCGCCCCGAGAGCTGCCGGTGCATCGGCAGGAAATGCACGAAACTGATCAAAATAGTAAAGATAGTAAATAATTTTAAAAAATATAACTTATAAATAACAAGCATTTAACTTGTATACGTGAATATTTGCCTAAAGTTTTATCCTCTAATGCCGATGTACGGTTAACAGAAGGACTTTTATAGAGGGTAAAAATGACTGTTACAGCTTATCAAGTTAATAGTGTACTTAACGCATATACCCGGCAAAGCAAAGTTCGGATTTCATCCGATCCGCCCAAAGAAAACAGTGCAGATGGGCAATATCGGGATATCGTATCTTTGTCCGTAAAGGAAGCTAATAAATCGGAAGAATTGGAAAAGATAAGCTATAATCTTCGCGATGTGATCCTGAAGGATAAAAGCATTTAAAGCATGCTAATTATCCGGAAGTCCTTTCATTAAGAACAAACAATAAATCAACCTGAATATTTCAATAGATATAATATCCAGAGGTGGAGCACCTTTAATGGTCAGAAAAGTTCAACCAGAAGAGAGGCAGGGACAGAAAAAAATACTGGTTGTCGATGACTATTTGCCTACCCGAAATCTCATTGTCGAAACATTAAGTCAATCCTCTCAATATCAGATATCGGAAGCTGAGAATGGCAAGGAAGCCTTGCGCATATTCGACGAAGACGATTTCGATCTGGTAATCAGCGATATTATGATGCCGGGAATGAGCGGTATGGAACTGCTTCGTTTGATTAGAGATCGCAATCCCGCAGCTACGGTGATTATGATTACCGGAAATCCGACTACCGATCTGACGGTTAACGCCATTAAGAAGGGTGCCGTTGATTTTCTGACAAAACCTTTCGATATTGATGAACTGCTCTACAAAGTTGACATCCATTTACGGCAAAAAGAGATGTCGCATGGCGAGTCTTCAGAGAATGTTCTGGAACAAAACAAATATAGTGATCAAAAAGATGAATTATCCAAACAGGGGTATATCTACGATTCCATAGAAGGATCCCCCATGGATAATGATGCCATTTTTCAAAAAATAGCTGAACTGGCCTTAAAACTGGTCGATGGTGAAGTCTGTTCCATTATGCTTTTTGATGAGCAGGATAACGAATTTCACGATAAAGTAGTAAAAGGCAATACAGAAGGGGTCGATCAGAATTATACCAAGAGTCCGGCACTGAAGATGGTTTATAACGAGGTCATTGAGCGCAAGGAAGCGGTTCTGATTAATTCAAATGACCACCCGGAAGTGTCGCCCTCGCTTATTTGCGCTCCGTTAATGATTCGCAATAATATTCTCGGTATCCTGAGCATTCGTAAGAAGAAAAACAGAGAAGTTTTCAGTAAAAAAGATCTTCATCATATCTTGAGTCTGACCAAACGAGCATCGTTGAATCTGGAAAATAAAATTCTTTATGAAAGTATCTTTTTTAATATCATGGATACCTTAAAATCATTAATATCTTCCATTCAGGCGCGGGATCACTATACGGAGGAACATTCACAGCGGGTGACAGATGAAGCTATCCGTCTGGCAGCGAGTATGAATTGTCCGATGAAAGACCTGGAAAGTATTAAGATTGCCGGTGTGTTGCATGATGTCGGAAAGATTGCCGTTCCGGACAGTATTTTGTTAAAGACAAGCAAACTGACTGATGAAGAATATATGGTTATTAAGAATCATTCAACTATCGGCGAGAACATTTTAAAATCAATTATCTTGCTGGAGAAAGAAAGAATGATCATTCTCTGCCATCATGAACGGTGGGACGGGAAAGGCTATCCCCTTGGATTAAAAGGCGCTGGTATTCCTTTTCTGGCAAGGATTTTAGCAGTCGTCGATTCATTTGATGCGATGACCAATAATCGTCCCTATCGACCTGCACTCTCAAAAGAAGAAGCTATTGAAGAATTAATCCGCAACAAGAAGACACAGTTTGATCCTGATGTCGTTGACGCCTACGTAAAAATCCTGTAAAAATTAATAATAGTAAATTTGGCATATAAATTGAATTATTTCTGTCAGGTTGAAGGAGATAATATGGTTATATCGCGCGATGTTGCCGCTTTATCAAAATTATTGAATCAGCAAGGCAACGGAAAAACAAATTCTACGCCTTCGGCAGACAAAAGTGTCAGTAAATTCAATAATTATCTAAGTGAGTTAATAGGAAATAAAGACAATATATCCCTTGATTCATCTGCAATGACCACGTTAAGTAAAGACCAACTGATACTTTTTACCAAGGCCCTGCAAATCCAGATGAATGCACGTTTGTACAATACCGTATTCAATAATTCGCTGGAATCAAATGCTCTGGCTTCCAAAGTTATGCAGGATTACGGGGCCAGAATTTCTCATCATCGTTCCGATACGTCAAAAAATAATCAGCAAACGCCAAAAAATAATCTTTCCGGTCATGATCCGCATATTAACCAAATTGTTGATCAGGCGGCCCAAAAATTCGATGTTGATGCCGATTTGATTCGTTCCGTCATTAAAACAGAAAGTAACTTTAATGCTTCCGCTACGTCGCCTCGCGGTGCGATGGGTTTGATGCAGCTTATGCCCGAGACAGCCAGAGAACTGGGCGTACAAAACGCTTACGATCCCCGGGAAAATGTTATGGGCGGCACCCGTTATTTGAAAATGCTTCTGACCCGATATGATGGACAGGTCGATCTGGCATTGGCGGCTTATAACTGGGGTATGGGAAACGTAGAGAAGAAACCGGACAAACTGCCTGCGGAAACAATTGGTTACATCGAAAAGGTCAACTCTTATTATAAAAGTGCAAAAGCTTGATGACGTCTGCTGTAATAATTCTTTCAGGATTAAGTTAACACGGAAATCAACGAAATACCTTATTCTGCATCCAATCACTTAAAATATCCAAAGCTCGCTTCGAATATAAAATATGTTTTTCCCTCTTTTTCATTTTTCTTGCCGCAAGAGGACTGAGAATGCCGAAATTGATATTCATGGGCTGGAAATTATCCGCTGATTCCGGAGAAGTAATATAACTCAGCAGCGCGCCGATTGCTGTTTCCGCCGGAGGGGGCTGAAACGATTTTCCTTCAAGGTAAGATGCTGCGCTCAATCCTGCCATAAGTCCCATGGCTGTCGATTCCATATAACCTTCCACACCGGTAATCTGCCCGGCGAAGAAAATATCCGGATGATGCTTGAGTTGTAATGTGGGTTGCAGCAGGGAGGGGGAGTGAATGTAAGTGTTACGATGAATACTGCCCATGCGGGCAAATTGCGCATTTTCCAGTCCGGGGATCATACGGAAGATGCGTTCCTGTGAAGACCAGGTAAGCTTGGTCTGAAATCCAACCAGATTGAAAAGTGTTCCGGAGGCATTTTCTCGGCGTAATTGAACCACGGCGTAAGGCCGGGTTCCCGTGTGCGGATTGATTAATCCCACCGGCTTCATCGGACCGAAAGCCAGCGTATCCTCCCCGCGCGCAGCCATGACTTCAATAGGCAGGCAACCTTCAAAGTGCTTGACGTCTTCGAAGGATTTTGCGGCAACTTTTTCTCCGGCCAGCAGTTCCTGCCGAAAACGTTTATATTCCTCCTCGGAAAGAGGACAGTTGAGATAGTCCGGTGTGCCTTTGTCGTAACGCGATGCCCAGTAAACTTTTTCCATGTTGATGGAACCGGCATCTACAATGGGTGCAATAGCGTCATAAAAATAAAGATAGGAACCGCCAAGTATTTGATGAATTGATTGAGCCAGCAGGTCGGAAGTCAGAGGTCCTGTGGCGATGATGGTTAATGCTTCAGCAGGGATCCGGGTTATTTCAGCCCGGCTCAGCTCAAAATTATTCTGCTGTAATAAACTTTCTTCCACCTTGAGGGAAAATTCCGCGCGATCCACGGCCAGCGCGGAGCCTGCGGCAACGGCTGTTTGATCGGCCACAGACAATATCAGAGAGTTGAGCCTGCGCATTTCTTCTTTGAGCAAACCGGGAGCGCTGTTGGGATCATTGGATTTAAGAGAGTTGCTGCAAACCAGTTCAGCAAGATGTTTCATCTTATGTGCGGGAGAATATTTCTGCGGCTTCATTTCAAAGAGATGAACAGCATGCCCGCGCCTTAGAAGCTGCCAAGCCGCTTCACAGCCTGCGAGTCCGCCGCCGATAATATTGATTTGAGCAGACTTCATTCAGTTGATTTATTTTTTGGTATTTTCTTGATATTCTTGCATTCAGGATAACCCGTGCAGCCCAGAAACTGGCCGTAGCGGCCCCTTTTGATCGCCATTGGCTTGCCGCAATGCTCACAGACTTCATCCGAAAGAACTGCTTCCTGGGGCGTGACCTTACCGTCTTTGCTCATTTTTTTGATATTCTTGCATTCAGGGTAACCCGTACATCCGAGGAACTGGCCGTAGCGGCCGCGCTTAACAGCCATCGGTTTGCTGCACAATTCGCAGACTTCTTCGGTTGAGGGCGCTTCCTGTGCAACGATTTCGCCGTTTTCATTCCTGGCTGCGTTCATGGTGTTCTTGCAGTCCGGATAGCCGGAACAAGCCAGAAACTGTCCGAAACGCCCTTCTTTGACGGTCATGCTTTTGCCGCATTTATTACATTTGATATCGGTTGTTTGAGCCGCCACGTGCTTTACCTTGCCATTTTCGTCATGAGTGAAATTCATGGTATTTTTGCATTCCGGGTACTTGGAACAGCACAGGAAACGACCGTTCTTACCCCATTTGATCACCATCGGTGAACTGCATTTTTCGCAAACCAGATCGGTCGGTGTTTCTTCCCGCTTGACGTTGCGCATTTCGCTTTTTGCTTTATCCAATTCTCCAGAAAAAAGCTTATAGAAATCCTGGAGCGTCTTGACTCGTTTGTCGGTGCCGCTTTCAATAGCATCGAGTTTGTTTTCCATATCGGCCGTAAATGCCAGGTCTAAAACGGTGGGGAAACTTTTGACCAAAAGCTCGGTGACGACCTTGCCCAGTTCCGTCGGGAAGAATTTGCCCTTTTCCAGACGCACATATTCGCGGTCCTGGATCGTCGAAAGAATCGTGGCGTATGTGCTGGGACGGCCGATGCCTTTTTCCTCCAGCTCGCGCACCAGCGATGCTTCTGAAAAACGAGGCGGAGGCTGGGTGAATTTCTGCTGCGTGTCGAGTTTGATCAGGTTGATCTTTTCTTTTTCTTTAACATCAGGCAAAAGTTTGTCCGTGCCGTTTTCTTCCTCTTTTTCATCCTTGCCTTCGGTATAGACGATCGTGAATCCGGGGAACTTCAGGACTTGTCCCTGAGCGCGGAAAATGCAGTTGGCGCCGGAAATGTCAATGGTGGTCTGATCAAAGATTGCCGGATTCATCTGGCTTGCCACAAAACGGTTCCAGATAAGCTGATAGAGCTTGAATTGCTCGGCGGAGAGATATTCTTTAATATCCTGCGGCTTATAGGCCATGCTTGACGGACGAATGGCTTCATGCGCGTCCTGCGCCTTTTGGGTGTTTTTGTAAACATGAGGTTTGGGCGGCAGGTAATCCGATGAATAATTATCCTTGATGTAGTCCCGCACGGCGGCAAGAGCTTCATCGGCGATCCGGTAGGAGTCCGTTCGCATATAGGTGATCAGACCTACGGAACCTTCTTTTCCCAATTCGATGCCTTCATAAAGTTTCTGAGCGACGCTCATGGTTTTTTTGGCCGAAAATCTCAGCCAGCGGGAGGCTTCCTGCTGCAATTTACTGGTGGTGAATGGGGGCAGGGCCGAGCGTTTAAGTTCTTTTTTATCCAGCTTCTCGACAATGAAAGAAGCCTTCTGAATGTCAGCGGCCAATTGATTGGCTTGCTCACCATTTACTACTTTAGCTTTTTTACCATCAATCTTAAGAAGCTTGGCATCGAAGGGAGGCGGATGGCTGCCTTCAAACTGGGCTACGAGATTCCAGTATTCTTCAGGCACAAATTTATCAATTTCATCTTCACGGTCGCAGATGATGCGAACCGCGACGGACTGAACGCGGCCTGCGCTCAATCCCCGTTTCACCTTGTCCCAGAGAACGGGGCTGATCTGATAGCCAACGAGACGGTCCAGAATGCGGCGCGTCTGCTGCGCCTCGTACTTATCAAAGTCCAGTTGCAGCGGATGGCTGATTGCATCGATTACGGTTTTTTTTGTGAGATCGTTGAAAAGCACCCGATAGATATTTTTATTTTTTTTCGCGCCGATGATATCGGAAATATGCCAGGCGATGGCTTCCCCTTCACGGTCTGGGTCGGGGGCCAGGTAGATGTTTTCAGCAGTTTTGGCCGCTTTTTTCAGTTCATCAATTGTTTTCTTTTTGGCGTCAATAACATTATAGGTGGGCTCGAAGTCTTTGGTCAGATCGATGCCCAGGGTGCTTTTCGGCAGGTCTTTGATGTGTCCCATTGAAGCGACCACATTAAAATCCTTGCCCATGAATTTTTTTATCGTTTTAACTTTTGTTGGAGATTCCACAACGATTAATGAATTAGCCATAGCCACTCCTTACATTTCGGCGCACCATATAGATGGTCAAAATGCTTTTGTAAAGCTTTTTATTCTTTGCCGATCTTTTAAAAAGTCAAATAAGGCCGCTCTTTGTCGATATCAAGAAAGCGGGAATCCAGTGATTTAAATATATTATGTGTCCCCGACGGTGAAAGGGCACCCTGTTGCCTTATTGCTTCAACGAATAGTATTGACCCGTGTGCTGTAAGATAATCCCTCTTAATTCCAACATAATAAGCGCGCTTGATACATCAGCGGGGGGAAGCCCTGTGCCGGAAATAATATCGTCGGCATGTGTCTTTTCCCGGGACAGCGTTTTCAGAATGGTCTGATCAATGAGGCTGAGAGAATCTGCGTTTCTTTCGGCGTTTGCGCGAGGAATACAAGCGGGTACTATCTGTTGCTTTTGCGGTTTTATCTGCAGGGATGATCGTTCGATCTGCGGAAGGATATCTTCCAGAATGTCATCAATGCTATCGATGAGTTTCGCCCCTTGTTTAATCAGACTGTTCGTGCCGCGCGAAGAAGCGGAATCAATCGTGCCGGGAATCGCGAAAACTTCGCGCCCTTGTTCCATCGCTAATCTGGCGGTAATCAACGAACCGCTTTTTTCTCCTGCTTCAACAACCACGACGCCATAGGACAAACCACTAATGATGCGATTGCGCGCCGGGAAATGATAGGGAAGGGGTTGAGTTCCCGGCGGAAATTCCGAAACTACTGCGCCGTTTTGAGCAATATCAGTAAATAAATTTTTGTTTTCGGGAGGATAAATGACATCCAGACCGCTGCCCAGAACGGCAATTGTGCGTCCCTTGGCGGCTAGTGCGCCGCGATGAGCGCAGGAGTCGATGCCTCTGGCCATGCCGCTGACAATGGTAATCCCCTTGAGTGCAAGCTCTCTGCTGATCCGATCCGTTGTGTATCTGCCATAGGCGCTGGCACGACGGGAGCCGACGATAGCAACAGGAATATCATCTTTTTCAAGATTGCCCAGAACATAAAGAAAGACGGGGCGATCATAAATATTAAGCAGATTTATCGGATAGAAATCATCAAGACAGGTGATTATTTTGACACCCGTTTTATCAAGCGCATCCATTTGTCGAAGGATTTTATCCCAGTCATTGAACGAAACAATGGCTGCCGCGTTCTCTTTACTTATTCCCGGGATAGCTGAAAGAGCCTGAATGGATGCCGAAAAAACGGCGGCGGGAGACAGGAAACGATCCAGCAGCGATTGAACTGATGCATTCCCGATTCCGTTAATAGACCTTAACGCTATCCAGTATTTGATATGTTCATTCATAGAGTAATATTTTGACAGGATATGTAATTTCAAGATCGGTTTTACAGGGTGTCTTGAAAAATTGGAAGAAAAGCTACCTCTTCTGTATCGTATCTGTCAAGTATTTTAAAATTATTGCGTAAAATTGATCTTTGAGTTAATGAACTCAGGATATAACATGAGCAAGAGGAGTTTATGCAGAAGGTATTAATTTGTTTTATTTCATTTTTTGTTGTGTTTAACTTGGAAATCTTTCATCCTTCTTTGCTGTCCGGATCAGATTACAACATCAATCAGCATCGGACATCCGGCACCGTAATCCCGCCGAGTGTTAGTAAAGAGGAATCGCGTCCTGTCCTGACCGTAACGCCACGGGAAATTGATCTGGGATCCGTAAAACCGGGTGAAACCGTCTTTGGAGAATTCAATTTAAAAAATATTTCACCGGGAACGATGTCCTGGTCAACATCCTGTCCGGAAGGCTGGGATGGTGTTACGGGTAAAACGCTCAGAGGTTCCGTATCGGGCGAACCGGCTAATCTCAGTCTGGAATTAAAAATTGCCGAACGCGCGGAGAATATTCCGGGCGATAAAAAAAGAATTCCCGGTTATCAAACCAGCATGAAACTGGAGGCGGCGGGCAGAGAACTCATCTGCAATAAAGACTTAAAGGCCGGTGAGTATCGAAAGGCAATTAAGATAACCTCAGCGGGTGGTCAAAGGACGATCTTTGTGGATTTTCGAATTCATGCCTTGCAGGAAATTCCTTCCATCAGTTTAAATCCGCAACGTTTGGATTTAGGTACGCAATTACCGGGTAAAATAATCTCTAAAAGAATAGAATTAATCAATAAAGGCAGGGAAATGTTGAGATGGTCTGTCGCCCAGCCGCAGGCAAATGTTGCTCAGATTCCCGGAGAATTACAAAAAGAAAGATATCTGTCTTTTCATAATGAAGTGCTGCCGGAACCGGGTAAGTACATTATTCCCGAACACCTGAAAGATTCGATGGAATTGATTGGAAAATGGACGGAAAAAAATGGCTACCCATTAAGTAAAGGGGCGGCAAGCTCCATAAAATATCGATTTAATGGGACCGGAATCAGCGTGTTTCTGCAATCTCATACGGAGGATGGAAATTGTTCCATCTATCTTGATGAAATATTGCTGAATCTGCCGGACGTGTTATCCGGTCAGTGGGAAAAGAAAGAATTAGTGATAGCCGAAGGACTGGCGGAAGGCCCGCATGTAGTCACAATTGTAATCCGGGAAGGCAGTTTGGAACTGGAAGGCATCAAAGTGTTCGGTAAAGATATTATGCGCGGCCCGAGGGGCTGGATTACCGTATTTCCCAATTCCGGAACGACCATGACGGAAATTGATTATATCAATGTTAAGGTTGATACGTCCAATCTTACTCCGGGCTATTACGGAGATAAAATTATATTTAAATCCAATGCGGGCGAAGAAAAAGCGGAAATATATGTAGATATAATGTCTGATTCCGGACCAAAAATCATTGACGTTTATTTATATTCAAAAGACAAAGATTATTTGTTTACCATAGATCCTCAAGCGGAATCCAAAAGGCTGATCCAAAACGGTTATTTGAAAGAGGGTATTGCTTTCAGGCTTTTCATGCCGCAAACACCCGGGACAACAAACTTTTATCGCTGGTATAATCCTGTCAAAAGGGATCATTATTATCATTATGACCGGTCCGGTGGAGGAAAAAAACTGGACGGCTATGTTTATGAAGGCACGATCGGCAACATTGCGACATCCCGAATGACAAACACCCGGGAATTGTATCGCTGGTTTAATCCGTCAACAGGCAGGCATTATTATTCGACAAATGCGAAAGCTGCAACCGGAGAACGAAAGGGGTACCGTTTTGACGGCATTGCCGGTTATGTTAGATAATGTGAAATTGCCAAGCATTTGATCTTGACAAAAAAAGGAAGAGGGGATATTAGGCTACTTCTTTTCTGGTGCAGGATTAATTATGCGCCTGTAGCTCAGCTGGATAGAGCAACGGACTTCTAATCCGTTGGCCGAGAGTTCGAATCCCTCCAGGCGCACCAAGACGAAAATGGTGGGTGTAGCTCAGCTGGTTAGAGTGCCGGGTTGTGGCCCCGGAGGTCGAGGGTTCGAACCCCTTCACTCACCCCATTTTTGGGATTTGAAACTACGCGCCCGTAGCTCAGCTGGATAGAGTCGCAGACTTCGAATCTGTTGGTCGTAGGTTCGAATCCTACCGGGCGTACCAGAATAGAAAGCACAAGGGCCCTTAGCTCAGCTGGTAGAGCAACTGACTCTTAATCAGTAGGTTGTCGGTTCGACCCCGACAGGGCTCACCAAATATTAAGGGGTTACGTGAACTGCGTAACCCCTTTTTGTCTGTTTATCTGTTTATTATCTGTTTACTACTCTCAACTCATGAAAATGAAATAACAAATTAGTTAGGAATATTATTTGTTTATAACATAATATGAATGGACGTCCTAAAAATATGTCAGTAGGTTGTCAATTCGATAATGACATTTTATAACATTACATCAGTATGTTATTTGCATATTTATTTGTTACTTTTTCGTGGAAAGCGATTAGTCCTGAGCAAATGATCCAGGCATTTCTTAAAACGAGTTGTGGATTTGTGAAGGTTATTTGACTCGACGAAACAATTTAACCAGTTTATATAAACTTCATTACTCGGAATTAAGCCATCAACTATCGATTTCGTGAAGTCAACTGTAGTTATCGATGGAGCCTTATTTCCGAATTTCTGCTTGAATTTTGTAGAAAGCGCTTCTCCAGATTTGATGAGGTCAGTACAAAGAAGATGGCTGAAGAAGATAGCGTCATCGCAATAACTATACAGGTTATCTATTAAGTTCAGATAGACAAGGTCAACATGCCCCGTACCATACGGAAGTCCAAAATAACGTTTGTAGAACTCTGGATTCTCTGGTTCTGAGTTCACTTTATATTGTTCGATGAGCTGATTTCTATTCTTGATCGATTCTTGAAGCAATCTTGTGGACTCCAAGAGCGAAATGAAGGCACTAAATGGTCGATTGCCAATTGAAATCTTTTCAAATATTTGGTTCTGAAGTGCATCGGTCGGTAGCCATGGCACCGGCAGAAATTGCAGATTATATTTGAAGGTAAATTTATGTGACAACGAATTCCTCTCAATCTCGCCAGTTTGAATTTTTTGCATGACTTCGTTTATTTCTGCCTTAGACTTGCTGAATTCATCCTTGAGAGGCTTTATATTTTGCTTCTTTGTCTTGATTAGAGAATTGCATATATTTAAAGACAGTGAGATTGCTGAATTAGTGTTTCGGATTTCTAGGAGTAACTCATCTCGGTTCTTGTTTCTTTTAGCGATCCGTTGAGCAATATACGCACCGGCAAAAGCACCGGCCAGTGAGCCACTTACAGCTGTAAAAAAATGGGAGTTGAGAAACGTCTTGATGTTGTTCCAAGAAACGTAACTGAGGGCAATTTCGCAATATGAGTGAACCCGCATAATGAATTCAGGGATTTCCAAAATCTCTCCTATGGTTCAGATGTTCGCTAGATTATATGGCAGCAACACTCTTTGCTACTGTCGTGTACTTTTAAAAATGATCAGCATATTGGACATTAATTATGAGGATTTATTTTGGTGAAATCAAGAAATAAATGGGCTAACATCAATGAATCTGTAATAAGCAGATACTTCAGAGTATCTTGATTAACATTATCAATATGATAGAAAGTAGCCCAAACAACTCTTAATCAGTAGGTTGTCGGTTCGACCCCGACAGGGCTCACCAAATATTAAGGGGCTACTTCCGTAGCCCCTTTTTTTTGTCCAAAGGGCGACATCCTCAACGTACAGCGTCCAATGAAGCCGTCTTTTATTTAGAAAGGAATTATTCCCTGATATAACAAGCTTTTCCTACACCGGGCGCGGGATCGCCAAACACATTATTACTGCAGCCAATACCGTTCCTTGCGGATTGATGGTTCCACCTGTCTCCGGAGCCGTATCGGATATCCCTTTGGCCGTAAAATTTGCAATATCCTCCTTCGTTGGCGCAGCGTACCCAGCGATCCTGACGACCGTTGTCATATCCTGATGAAGGATGCCATCCTTTGTCCGGTTGTCGAGCCTCCTGATAATAGCAGGCTTTTCCCACACCTACTGCGGGATCGCCAAACACATCGTTACTGCAGGCAATGCTGTTCCTCGCCGATTGGTAGTTCCACCTGTCCCCGGCGCCATATCGGATATCCTTCTGGCCGTTAAATCTGCAAAATCCTCCTTCGTTGGCGCAGTGCACCCATTGATACTGGTGACCGTCGTTACGTCCTGATGGAGGACGCCATCCTTTGTCCGGTTGTCGGGACTCCTGATAATAACAGGCTTTTCCCACGCCTACTGCAGGATCACCAAACACATCGTTACTGCAGGCAATGCTGTTCCTCGCCGATTGGTAGTTCCACCTGTCCCCGGCGCCATATCGGATATCCTTCTGGCCATTAAACTTGCAAAATCCTCCTTCGTTGGCGCAGTGCACCCATTGATCCTGATGACCGCCTTTATATCCTGATGGAGGACGCCATCCTTTATCGGAATGTTGCGTGTCCTGATAATAGCAGGCTTTTGACACACCGCGGGCAGGATCACCAAACACATTATTCCCGCAATAAATTCGATCGGTCGCCCTTTTCAGTACCCATCGGTCGCCGGCTCCGTACCGCACCATCTTTGTTCCGGGAACCATGCAATATTCATTTTCACCCGCACAGGCTATCCAATCGCTGGCGTAAGCCTGATAAGAGGTGACCATCATCAGAGTTGCCAGAACCATCATCAGCATAAGCCGCTTCATACTTTTACCTCCATTGTTTCATTAATTGAGAAGACATTGTCTGACGGGAGTATATGGGGCGAAAATAAATGTGTCAACACGATTCTACGGAAACATTGAAAACGATCAAAGGCGGGTCTGTAATTCTCTCCGAAAGCAGCGACCCTCTGGATTGGCTGAAAACATTAACCTCCAATCATGAATACACAACAACCCATCAGATAAAAAGCAGATGTTAAAATCTAACATATTGATAAGTTTTTCATTGACATATATGACCTCGTTTTTTATACTCCACCCGCACAAAGGAAGCTGTTAGCGATTAATTTCTATCAATCGGGGAGATACCTTGAGCGCCAGCAATAATAATCAATACAACATAAAACCCTTTCATAAGGGACAGATCATTTTCAGAGAAGGCCAGAAAGCCAATACTGCTTATCTGGTTAAAAGCGGTTCCGTTACCATTCAGAAAATGATTGATGGGAAACGGGTGACTCTGGCGAATATCAAGGCCGGCGGAATCTTCGGAGAGATGGGGATCATCAGCGGCGAACCCCGCAATGCCAGTGCCATCGTTGAAGAATTCTGCGAACTGATCATTATCAGTGAAGATACTCTGAACAACGTGCTTCTGGACAGCCCGAAAATTGTGCAAGCGATCACCAAAGTGCTTATCGAACGGCTCAGGACGACCACGCAGAAAATTTCCGCTCAAACGGCGGCAAATGCTTTCCTTGGCACCTGCAATATCATTGAATTCATGATGTCGACGCACGGCGAAAAAACACCTGCGGGCATGGGAATACCGTATAATGCAGTACTGGCAAAAGTTAAAGAGATTCTCGGCCTCTCGCAACTGGAAGTTGATACTTTTCTCAACAAGATGAAAAGTGTCAACATCATCCAGATTATTGATAAGAATGCCGCGCCGGACAACTTCTATTGCCGGGGTAAAGAAGACAGCATGCAGCGTTATCTGATGCCCTCCGACCCCAAGACGTTCCTCAAAGCGGCCGAGCGGTTTTATACGGAATTCAAGAATACGATTTCGGTTGAGACGACCGGCCATGAGTTTATCGACATCAATGATTTTGCCAGGATGGTCGATAGCACGCCTGAAATAATCTACAAGAAGATCGGCGCCGGTGAAATTCCCGAGAATATTTTTTTTATTCACCAGCAGGCGGCTTCCGAATGGTCCGGCAAAGTGGGCACAATGTTCTTCAAGAAATTGAAGCGCCGCACTTTGAATATCGAAGACCTCCAGGACATCAACGATGTCGTGTTCGTGGATAATACAACCCTTCAGGATGCCATTTCAAAACTTGGCCCTTACAAAGTCTGCATCCTCGTATCGATTGCAGGGGATGAAGCCCGGTCAAAAATTTATGCCAACCTTTCCAAGAAGATGGTAGAAGTTGTAAAAGAACAGATTGCCAATGGTCAGACGGTGGATGAGATCGAAGCGGGAGACATTGAGCGGGAATTGATTCTTACGATAAAAGCTCTGAAAGGGGTTACTACATGAATATTGCGACTGTCCTGGGCATCTTGTTCGGTATCGGAATCCTGACATTTGCGACCTACCATGCGACAACCAGCGTAACGGTTTTCCTGAATTTACCCGGCATTGCGATTGTTCTGGGCGGCACCATTGCGGCAACCTTCATCTGCTATCCAATGAAGGAGGTCATGAGGGTGTTCAGTGTCTTTTTCAGCGCACTGAAACGGGAAGAACTTCCGATCGGCAATTATATTCATGAACTGGTCTATCTGGCCAACGAGTTTGCCTTAAAAGGGAAGATTCATATCGAGAAACAATTGACCGGGATTGAGAATATCTTTCTGCAGGATGCGATGCAGATGCTCATCGACGGATATTCCCGCGAGGAAATTCGCGAAATTCTCGATACGCGGATTGAGCAGACCTACGATCAGGAAATGTCTTCGGCAGGCATCTTCCGCACCATGGCAAAGCTTTCTCCCGCTTTCGGTCTGATTGGAACGCTTATCGGATTGATCAGCATGATGCAGACCATGAGCGTAAACATCAAACTGGTCGGGCCGGCCATGGCCGTGGCCCTGACCGCAACATTATACGGGATTCTGTTGGCGTATATGTTGTTTCTGCCGATTGCCGTAAAGGTTGAAAAAAGAATCGAAGAGCGCATTATTCTGATGTCTGTGATCAGAGACGGCGTCCTGTTCATGAAAGACAAAACCCCGGCGCCCATCGTCATGGACAAACTCAAAGCCTATCTTCCCCCCCGACGGTGGGCCTCCATTAAGAAGCGTAAATAACGAGGGTGGCGCATGCAAAGAAAAATGCCTTTTCGGAAGAACGTTCAGGAAAGCGACGATTGGCAGATGACCTTTGGCGATATGGTCACGCAGCTTTTCTGTTTTTTTATTCTGATTGCCGCCGTGTCCAGTGTCGATGTTGAACAATACAAAGAAGTGGCGGACTCCATGAAAAAAGCCATGGGAGTCCAGCAAAGCGTTGCTCAGGCGAAAGAGAAGGACCTTCAGACCATTTGGCAGGAGTTGGAGAAAATTGTCGTTGCCGATCAGAACATTGCATCCTTTGAAACAAGGGCCAATGCCGTTGCGCTGGGGCTCAAGGAAGGGGTTCTTTTTCCGTTGGGGACGGCTGACCTCAATGAAAGCTCCTATGCGATCCTGAAGAAAATTGCCGGATCCCTGACAAATATCAAATATCGCATCACCATTGAGGGACACACCGATAATTTGCCCATCCAGTCGCTGCAGTTTCCGTCAAACTGGGAGTTGTCATCCGCACGCGCGGGTGCTGTCGCCCGTCTGTTCATTGCCAATGGGATTCCAAAAGAAAAGGTGCAGATCATCGGGTATGCCGACAATAAACCGCTTATGCCTAATACGGATTCGCAGGGACAATCCATTCCGGGAAATCAGGCCCAGAACAGACGTGTCGTCATTCTGGTCCATCAATGAAAGCGATGGCATGGACCATAAATTTCTTACATAGATCCTGATATGGCGTGCAGAAAATAATATGGCAGCTACCGTTCCCAAGAAAGAAATCCAAATATCCATCCTGGTTGATCCCAATAAACCGCGTACTATCCTCGGGGAAGCAAAACGGCTCTATCGGGTCTCGTACGGGAATGCGGACTTCAATCGCATCCATAAAGTATTCCTGCTCACGAAGCGCCTTTATGATGGCCGTTTTCCCGGTTATTTAGCCTGTGCCGTCGAATACCATAATTTCGCTCACATTGCAGCGGTCTTTGCCGCTACATCACGGCTGCTTGACGGCTGCGAGGTCTCCGGACTTAAACTGGGGCCTAAAATCGCCGAAGAGGTTCTCATCGCAGCCCTGCTCCATGATACAGGTTATATCCGAAAGACAGGAGATACCAGCGGCACAGGAGGCCAGTACACAAAAACGCATGTGAACCGATCCGCGGTTTTTACACTGTTGGAAGCCGACGCTTTCGGGCTAAGTTCCAGAACTGCCGCCCGTATATCGCGAATAATCCTCGGCACCGATCTCGGACGCCCCTGGGAAAGCCTTGTTTTCGATTCCGAAAAAGAGAGAATCGCCGCAGAAATACTGGCGACTGCTGATCTTCTTGGTCAGATGGCGGACAGGGCATACCTCGAGAAGCTGCTTTTCCTTTATTATGAATTCCGCGAAGCGGGGATTGGAGGCTATGACAAAGCCTTTGACATCATCTTGAAAACTTCCGGATTTTACGCGTCAACAAAGAACAGGCTGGACGTCACACTCGGCCGGGTGTCGGGACGGATGAAAGAACATTTCAATGCCCGGTACGGCATTGCCCAGGACCTCTACAGTGAATCTGTTGTTCGTCAAATGACCTATCTGGACGCCATTATTGCCGACGACAGCACCAACTTCAGGAACAAACTCAGGCGCGCGTCCGGCCTTCGCTGCGTCGAATAAGAAATGATGAATCCAATAAAGAATAGAAACAATCCGGGTCTGCTCATCGTGTCGATGGTCTTTATTATCTGTCAGATCTATTTTCTCATTTGTGTCTCCGCCCCATCCTGCAAGGAAGATATCAAGGAAAAATCCTTAAAGCATAAAGTCAGAACAATTCAATACTGGGGCAGCGCATGGCAGAAACAACCTTTATCAGAGAGACTGGCCAAAGCGCCGGATGACCTGATTGAAAAGCTTATTCTGGATAATCAGTTGGAAGGTTTCAGGGAAATTCCTGTTCCCGCGGAACTGCCGCCGGAATTTTCAGCAGCCATAAAACAAGTGGAAGACAGTTTACCGATGTCCGTGATGATGCTCGCTAAAAACAAAATCATCGGTATTTTTGCCGTCAAAAACCTCGGCGGCAGCGGCTACGTTGAATCGGTTATGGATGAAAGCGGCATGGAGAGGTATACATTTATTGTGCTTGATCGGGACGTTCTGCTCAAAAGAAAAGCGAATGACTGGGCGACCTGGAAGGAAAGAAGCATATTTAAACCCGGTACGGCCGAACAGGTTAAGTTGGATGTTACGATTGAATCACTGGAAAACAACAACGCGCAGAGTGCCATTGTCTATATCATGCTCCATGAGATAGGCCATTCTCTGGGTATGGTAAGCTCTGCCCACTCATCCTGGACAAAAAAAGAAATTATGATCGGACCTTTTTCAAAGTTGTCCTGGTACAAAAGCGATCATGAAATAAAAAGCGTTTTTGACGAAGTATTTCCGGAAAGAAAATCGATCAAACCATATGCATTCGACTATTCTGCATTAACAGAAAACCAGATAACCAGAATTTACGAAACGCTGAACACCAGAACAAATTATCCGACAATTCATGCGGGAGCCGATCTCTGGGAGGATTTTGCCGAGAGTTTTGTCACCTACATCCATGTTGTCAGAGAAAATAAGCCTTATGAAATACGGATCAGCCGGGCGGGTATGCCGGACATCATTTATGCATCCTGCTGGAAGAATCCCAGGTGTGATGATAAGCGTGCGTTTATGGAACAATGGTTCGCCGATCCGCTTTTCAATGAACGACAGACCAGCCATTGATGGTTTCTGATGATATGGAATTCCATTATTTCGATGTCATGACCCAAACACCGTCCCATTCACCGGTCGGTGGATTATTTTTCATAACCTCGCATCTGTCTATATACATGGAGCAGAGTTTGTCATTGCTGTTTAAAGACAATGTGCTCTGGAATGCCTCGATAGCCTTGTTCCATTGCCCTTTTTGATAACAAATCAGGCCATGCGAGAAATTATTGATCACATCCATGAGGTTGGGGAAAGTTTCTTCCGTGTGGTGGTCAAGCACTTCGTAAATACTCACCGGCTCCGTTTTACCTTTGACCACCACCCGGTCGACCTTCCGGACGCGGTACGTGCCTTTGAGCCTGCGGTAAGTATTGTCGGAAATCAGAATAGAAGCATGATATTGCTTGCAGGCGGACTCCAGGCGCGAAGCCAGATTGACGCCATCGCCGATGACCGTATAATCCGTACGCTTGGGGGAACCGATGTTTCCGGAAACAATTGAGTCGGTATTTAAACCTATTCCTATCCGCACAGGCTTTTTGCCGTCGCCGATCCGCACCTTATTCCACTCGTGGAGAGCCGTTACCATGTTAATTGCGGCACGGACCGCGCGGTCCTCGTCGTCGTCATGCGACAAGGGTATGCCAAAGGCGGCCATTATCGCATCGCCAATAAACTTATCCAGAATACCGCCCTGTTTCTGGATGCAGTCCACCATCAATGTAAAATATTCATTGAGGAGGGCGACGGTGCCCTGCGCGCCCAGTTCTTCAGTCAATGTGGTAAAACCGCGGATATCGGAAAACAGAATGGTGGCTGTTATGTTCTTACCTCCCATGAAGTCCTCCGTGCAATCCATGATCTGATCGGTGAGGGCCGGGTCGATATACCTGGACATAGTCGACTTCATGCGTTTCTCACTCGAAATGTCTTCAATGACAATCATCGTTCCAAGTTTCTTTTTCGTGACGCTGAGGAGCGGAAGAATTGTCAGGTTGACGGAAAGTTTTGACCCTCCGAACATCAGGTCGGCATCCACAATGACATCCTGTTCCTGCGTCTTGCCGACTTTCTCGGTTTTTTCCAGCAGCCAGGCATTGACGCCGCTGAAAAATTCTTCAGCCCTGCGGTTGAGTATTTCCGATGGAGACACCTTCATGATTCTCATGCCGGCCGTATTGCACGTGATGATTTTCCCTTCCTCATTTAAGGTGATCACGCCGTTGGACATGCTTTCCAGCATGCCTTCATTGTAATTCTTCATGTTTTGCACATCATCAAAGAGCTTGGCATTTTCCAGGGCAATGGCAACCTGAGCGGTAAAAGCTTTCAGACGCATCTCATCCTCTTTAGTAAAGGGACCGCCCATTTTATTCAAAACCTGTGTAACGCCGATAATCTTGCCGGATTTATTGGTGACGGGAGTACAGAGGATGGAACGGGTGAAAAACCCCGTTTTCTTGTCGAAAGACGGGTTGAATCTCAGGTCGGCATAGGCATGGGGGATATTAATGGCTTCACCGGATTGAAAAACCGTTCCGGCAATGCCTACGTTATTAGGAAAGCGAATTTCTATGGTTCCTAAGCCTTCGCCAATCCTTGAATATAGTTCATTTGTTTTTTCATCATTAAGAAACAGGGTGGAACGTTCGGCATCCATCATCCGCATTGCCTCGGACATGACCTTGCGAAGGAGAACGCCCAGGTTGATTTCCGAAGTTGCTTCGGCGACCACGTCGAAAAATTCCATCTCTTTCGTGCGGAATTTTTTCATTCGCTCCGTGAATATGGTGCTTTGGAGGGCAATGGCCGCCTGCGTGGCTATCGCTTCGAGGAGCATCACGTCATCTTCCGTGAAATGACCTTCTTTCTTGTTTAAGACCTGGGCAGCCCCGATAATTTCATTTTTGGCGGCTCTGATGGGAACACAGAGAATTGATTTTGTAATATAGCCTGTCTTTTCATCCACGGATTGGTTAAATCGTTTATCACTGTATGCATCGTTGATAATCAGGCTTTTTCCGGAATGAAAAACGGCTCCCGCGATGCCGCTGTTGTTCAGTACTCTGATTTCCCGTTGAATATTTCCCTGTGCAACCCGGGAATATAATTCTCCCGTTTCCGGATCATTCAGAAAAATTGTTCCCCGGTCTGCGCCCAACTCGGACGTGGTAATCTTGATCAGTTCCGCCAGTATTTCATCTAGTGTTTCCAGCGTCGATACTTTCCGGGAAATATCGAGCAGCAACTGCATTTTCTTCAAACTCATGCGCTTTGCAGTGTGGTTATTCTGATTGTTTTTTTTCATTTTGTGCGGCCCTTACGGATTCTTGTTTTTCTTTTGTTCCAGATTCTCTCTCAATGCGTTGATCGTCTGATGCAACTGAATAACTTCGTCACGATAATTTCTGGTAATTGCCTGAAGGTCTTCCTGATACTTTCCTTCCCGGTGCTCCAGTTCGGCGCGCAGGGCTACGATTGTATCATGCAGCTGTTTGCTTCTATCATTTGCGGTTGCAGTTTCCTGCTGAAAGAGACAGTCTTTTTCGTAACAGGTTTTTTCCAGTTCTTCACGCATTGCGGCAATGGTTGTCCGAAGCTGGGTGATTTCGCCCTGTACGGAATGCAGGGTATTCTGTACGGCCTCTTCCCGGGCAATCTCCATTTTTTCCATTTGATCGCGCAGGGCGGCGATGCTTTGCTTCAAATGCAGGTTTTCTTTCTGAAGGGTAAGGTATTCCATGTTTTTATCTTCAGGTTTCATAGGCCATAAGTTAAGGTACAAAAATATGGTTCAGAAGCACAAACAGCATGCATCAACCGCACATGAATATACCATAATAATCTTGTAATGGGAAAAAAATGATGCGGGGAGAAGATCAGGTGCGAAAGAAGCATATCGGGAAGCATATTTAAAAAACATTAAATTACGATATGTTGCTGATTTTCGCGATTGTCTGTATTAATCTGTTTGAGGGGAATATCGGGAGCATCCGACCGATAGAAGGGCGGTCAACCCGTCCATTTCCGGCATGCTTAGCAGCAAATAAATAAGTAAAGAAGAACTGTGCCGTTGAATACATCATTGACAATTGACCCTACTCTGGCATAGTATCGCGCGAATATTGATGTTGAATGAGCACACAATAAATAACCCGTAAAAAAGAGATGGAGATGATTCTCTGCGCATTACTTTCACAATCCTCCTGTTATCGTAGATTGAGGGGATCATCTTTCACCATCATCTCCGAGAAACCACGCATCCGTTTTTTGAGCATAATTTTACTGATCGCCTTGTCTTTACTTATCTCCGTACGACCCGGATTTTGTCAAAATCCGGCCTATAATCAGAGAAATGATGTCCGGAAAATGACATTGGCGGATGCCGTGTTTGTTGCCCTGACCAATAACGTTACTCTGCGCAGCGCGTATCTTGACCGCTATCTCCAGCGGGTCGACCTGCAGGAAGCGGAAAGAAAATACTATCTGCCCTCCGACCCCTCCCTGGCTCTTTCCGTCAGACGAGGATCAAGTTTTACGTCGCCCGGCATGATCAACTCAGTCCGAAGGGATTATTTGACCGGTGACGGTAATTTCACGGCTACACTGGCCATTCCTACCGGCGGCAAGATCGATTTTGTCTGGAACAACCATGGCGAACGTTCCGACATGGACCAGGGTATAAACAATTATCGTTCCGATTGGACTGCCATGCTTACACAACCGCTCCTTAAAGGAGGCGGTCTGGATAACGCCGCTTTAAACGTCAGAATTGCGCGGATCACGGAAGAAAACAATATCTTATCTTTGAGAAACACCATTTCGCAAACGATCAGAACGGCCATTACGGCTTTCCGTGCTTACAAAGACGCGGAACGATCTCTGATCATTGCTGAAATGAGTCTGGTCCGGGCGAAGGCTCTGTATGAATACAATAAGGATATGATTGAAGCCGGTCGGATGGCGGGTACGGAAATCGTTCAGGCTCAGGCCGATATCGCCTCGCAGGAAACATCCCTGATCAACGCAAAAAACAGCCTGGATAACGCCCGCCTGGTTTTAATCCAGGCTCTGTACATTAACAAAAATACCACGTTTGAAGCGGTTGATGAAAACCAGGAATTGGTATCCCCTCCTGTTCTGGAGGAGGCGCTCGCGCTGGCCTTTCAGTTCCGCACAGACTATCAACAGGACACAAAGAGCATTGAATCACTGAAGTTAAAACTGGCAACGGCCAGGCGTAATATGCTCTGGCAACTGGATTTCAAAGCCTCCACAAGTGACGGGGCCTCCGCGACAACCTTTGATTCCCAAGATTCGTCAATCAGGCGGGCGTTTAGCAGTGCGAATGAAAGAGACTGGTATGTCGGTCTGGATTTGACAATTCCCATCGTTTATTACATGACAGCGGATATAAAAAATTATCTGACGATAAAGAAAGATTTGGAAAAGGCCAACATGGCCTTTGAAAAAAAGAAACTCGATATCGAAATCGAAGTACAGAACGCTCTGCGCAATGTTGATTCCAGCTACCGTCAGCTAAAAAGCGCGACACTGGCGCGTGAACTGGCTGAAAAGAAATTGCAAATTGAAAAAGAGAAACTCAACGCGGGCCGGACGACAAACTTTCAATTTGTCAGTTTTCAAAGAGACCTACAGAATGCCCAGAACAGTGAATTAACGGCCAGAACCGCCTATCTGAATTCACTGACCAACCTTGATGAAACGCTTGGGACGACCCTGTCCACATGGAAAATTGACGTTCGCAGAGAAGATGATAAGATCCGGCAGACCCCGGTCAATAAAGAAACACAATCCTCCAAACCGTGAGAGCAAAAAATGGCAACTGACATCATATTCCGCAATATCCTCGAAAGCATGGGCGACGGCGTCATGACGATCGGACTTGACGGCAAAATCCTGACCTTTAATCAGGCTGCGGAAGACATTCTCGGCCTGAATCATCAGGACGTAATCGAGAAACCATTTGGCGAAGTCTTTCTGGGAAGTGAGGAAAACGACCCGTTTAATCAGACGATTCTCAATGCTGTCTATGACGCCGACACGATTCACAATAAAATTGTTCCATGGCATAAAGGGGGGCAGGTTCTCAGTCTGGAAGTGACCACCTCCTTTCTTTCTCAAAAAGAAAACGGCGTAAAGAAAAATGTCGCCGTAGTGGTCGTCTTCACAGATAAAACAGAAGTTGAAAGGCTCCAGGAATCGGAAGAGCGTCTTACCCGGGAACTGAAGGAAAAGCATAATGAACTCCAGAAGTCCTATCTGGAAATGGAGGAAACCAACGAAACCCTCAAGTCAGCTCTGCGCAAAGTGCAGATCATCCGTGTGGCGGCTACGGGATTTGTCATTGTTCTATTTTTGTCTATTGGATTGTTTACATGGAAACAAACCCACCTTTCGTCCGGTAAGATGACAGGCGAAGGCGGGAAAGGTGAGACAGCAAAGATTTATACGGTTGTTCCCGGCCCCCTCACGGACAGCATTACGCTGAAGGGCGTCCTCAAACCGATTCAGGTTGTCAACATCACCAGTCCCGCCAGCGGTATGGTGAAGGAAAAATTATTCGAATACGGGCAGGCGGTTACGAAAGGGCAAATTTTGCTCAGATTGGACAAGAACGAAACAGCGGTGAAGTACCGGGATGCAAAAACGGCTTATATCGAAGCGGCGGAAAAAGTCAAAGAGTTGGATAACTGGAAGAACAGCAACGAAATGTCCAAGGCCCAGCAGAGTGTTACACGTTCGAAGTTGAGTCTGGACGGCTATCAGAAAACCCTTCAGGAAACGGAACGCCTGTTCAAAAAAGACATTGTTCCGGCTACGGAATATGCCAGCGCCAAACAGCAGTTTACAACCGCAAAAATGGATTATGAAGCATCGCTCCGGGATATGGAGGTTGTCCGCCAAAAGGGGGAAGGTCAAAACAGGCACATTGCTGATCTCAAACTGCAGAATACCCGTCAAAAATTGCAGGATCTCGAAATCCAACTTCGTCATTCCGATATTATTGCGCCGGTTTCCGGGACTATTCTGCTTCCCGATCTGGCCGGTGATAAACAGCAGAAAGGGAAAACCGTCGAGTTGGGTGTAACATTCTCGCAGGGCGACATTCTGCTTTCCATAGGCAATACGGAAGGTCTGTCCATGACAGCAGGCGTGGATGAACTGGAAGTGTTGAAAATAAAAGTAGGCCAGGATGTCCGGATTACGGTTGACGCTTTTGGCGACTCAATCAAGGGACGGGTTGCCCATATCTCATCCCAGGCTGTTAAAAGCAATGATGGGAAAAAAACAGCCAATTTCGAGGTGTCCGTCACCATGGAAAGCCTACCTGCAGTCCTGAAAGAGAAACTTCGTCTGGGCATGTCGGCCAATATGGAAATCATGATGGTTAACAAGCCAAATGCTCTGATGATTCCGATTCCGGCCGTAATCGTAGAGGGACCGAACCGTTTCGTTACCATCCGGGATAAAGCGACAAATAAGGGGAAAAAAGTGAAGGTGGAGACAGGGATTACCTCCATGGATGCCGTCGAGATCACAAGCGGACTTGCAGCCGGTGATGAGGTAACCTATCAATGAACTCCCTGATGCTGGATATTGTGGATATACGCAAATCCTATCGCATTGGTCCAACGGAAGTGAATGTCCTCAAGGGGATTAATCTTTCCGTGGAGCGGGGAGAACTTTTGGCCATTATCGGACCGTCGGGAAGCGGCAAATCCACTCTGATGCACATGCTGGGACTTTTGGAAAAACCTGATTCCGGAACTTACCATGTAGAAGGAGCAAAGGTTGTTTATGACGACGACCGGGTTTTATCAACCCTGAGAAACCGGAAGATCGGGTTTGTTTTTCAGCAATATCACCTTCTGCCCAAGCTGACAGCCCTGGAAAATGTGGGGGTTCCTCTGACCTATCGCGGTATCAGCATGAATGAGATCAGGCAAAAGAGCATGGAATTCCTGACCAAGGTGGACATCCAGCAACGGGCCGGCCATCGCCCCAGTGAAATGTCCGGCGGGCAGCAGCAACGCGTAGCCATTGCACGCGCCCTGGTGGGATCGCCGTCGATCATTCTGGCCGATGAACCGACGGGCGCCCTCGATGTAAAAACAGGCGAGGAGATTATGGAACTCTTCCAGCGGCTCAACCGCGACGAAGGCATTACCATCGTCATTATTACCCATAACCCGGAGCTTGCTTCGCAATGCGGACGGTCCGTAAAAATTATCGACGGGATGATTTACTCAACATGAATCTATTAAAAATTAATTTTTACGAAGCGTTCAGGAGCCTGTGGAGTTCCAAGCAGCGAAGCCTTCTTGCTTTGATTGGCATTGTCATTGGAATTGGATCGGTCATTGCCATGGTATCCATCGGCACGATTGTCCAGCAGGAGTCCATCCGGCAATTCAAGGATATGGGTGTTGACATTATCACCATCAGAAAAGGCTTCAGCGAAGGCGGCTCGCCTTCGGAGTTCAACATAGAGATCCTGATGAAACTGCCTTTGGAAAAAAAGCATATCATCGAAGTTGCGCCCTATGTGATCAGCGGAACTGAATATTATCGCGGGCGGGCCAAAACCAACCTGGAGCAGATGGGCGTTACCCGTTCTTTTTTTTCAATCAACAAACTTCAGATCCGCGAGGGAAGAATCATTTTGGAGCTCGATCAGAACCGTTATTGCTGCGTCATCGGTTCCGAACTGGCCGATTTTCTGAGGCAAAACGGCATGTCGCAGATTCTGGGCGGCCGGATCATGTCCAACGACCGGGCCTATACCGTTATCGGAATCCTCAAACAGTCGGCGGAAGGGGGGCTTCGTCCTTACGGAATCAACCGGGGCATGCTGGTTCCCCTGTCCACGGCCGTCCGGTCGTTCCAGAACTCAGATATCAATACCATTATGGCCAGAACAGAGCCCAATATTCCCGCGGGACAGATCAAGACCGATATTCAGGACTATTTTCAGAAAAAAGCAAGAGGCACGCAGGTGGAAATTACATCGGCGGAGGAACTGATCGAGAGAATGAAAAAACAAATGCAGATGTTTTCTCTTCTTTTAGGCGCGATCGGCAGCATTGCATTGATTGTCGGCGGTATTGGCGTGATGAACGTCATGCTCATCTCAGTCACCGAACGCAAAAGCGAAATTGGTCTGAGACGCGCCCTGGGAGCGCAGCAGGGCGACATCCAAAGCCAGTTTCTTATCGAATCGGTTATTCTCTGCCTGGTGGGGGGGATTATCGGGATCATTCTGGGAATCGGCATCGCTTTTCTATTCGCCTTCCTGTCCAAGTGGCAGTTTGTGATGTCCTACTCTTCGATCGTTCTGGGTTTCGGCGTATCAACGCTGGTCGGTGTATTCTGCGGTTTCTATCCGGCCCGCACTGCGGCAAGGCTGGATCCCATCAAGGCTTTACGCTCGTAAAAAAGACAGAAAATAACTCCACTCCTGAAAAATTGTTTCGACCTGATACTGATCAGGCTCTATGTTTTTTTCGCACCTGTTGTGAACCTTCCATCCACTGTTTAATGCGTCTGGCATCATCATAACGTGCCGATTTACCCGGAGCATCGAGCAGTACAATCAAGACGGGACGTTTAGCCACTTTAAACTGCATGACAAGGCATCGGCCCGATTCATCGATAAAACCCGTCTTGGAGAGGCCAATCTGCCACCGGGGATTCCGGAGCAGGACATTGGTATTGTGAAATTTCAATTTGCGATGGCCCAAACGGATCGAGATTTCTTCACTGGTCGTGAATTTCCGAATCAGACTGTACTGGTATGCTGCATCCACCATCCTGGCCAGATCGCGGGCGGAAGAAGTATTGCCATTGGAAATACCGGTTGGATCATCAAAATGTGTATCGGTAAGCCCCAGGACACGAGCCTTGGTATTCATGGCTGCAACAAAAGCGGCGAGACCGCCGGGATATGTCCGTCCCAGAGCATGAGCGGCCCTGTTTTCTGAAGCCATCAAAGCCAATAGCAGGGCATTTCCACGGGTGAGACTGCTATGAACAGGCAGACGGGAACGACTGTGACGCAGGGTATCCACATCTTCGGATGCGATAGTGATCGATTCTTTAAGGTTCATTTTGGCATCCAACACAACCATGGCGGTCATGAGTTTCGTGATGGACGCAATAGGCAGGATGACGTCCGCCTGTTTCTGAACCAGACATTCCCCTGTTCTCTGATCCTCCACCAAGGCCGAGGCGGAACGGAGAACGAGATTGCGGGGAGGACGGACGTTTTTTATTTTTGCATAATTTCTATGAGCAGCCGGGGATACAGACGCATCTGATAATCCTGCGAAACAAAGGATCAACAGCGTGGCTGTATAAAGAAGGATTCCCGATTTCAGAACAGATCGACGCGCCGTACAATTTTTGCTAAAATATGAAATAGCGATTTTCAATTACCTCCAGTCAGTGATTATGCCGTCAGAATATCTCATGCCCTATGCTGCGAAATCATGAGCATGGCTTGCAGCTGCAAGAATTCACTCCTCCATGCTTGCCGGTTTACAATGCCGATAGGCTTCATCAGAAAGATTATTTTTACCGACAAGTTGTTGTCCGGTATTCGGCTTCGGCATCGCTTTTTTTTCGTTACCCCCCAGATAAAAGAAATAGTCCGGGTCACTCTTTTCATCTTTGTAGATATTCGGCACGATATAAATCTTACTGAAAGAGCTAAGCGGGCCGCTGAAGAAGGGATGGCCGTTTTCACCCGTTTGTTCCCACAGGCCTCCCGTTAAATTATTTCTGTCTCCCACTCTATTCGCTATAAAGAAGGATATTGCTCCAATAATCAATATCCCGAACATTTGTGTCAGCAACAGGAAAGTATTGATGTTGCGATGGTCAGGGTTACCGAAGAGGAAGTCATAGGCAACCCCCGGCTGTCCATGCGGTTCGCTGATGACAATAAAAGGAGGGTACAGCAGCATGATGAGAAAAACAATACTGACGATTATGCCTATTGTCTTTTGAGCATTATTCATTTCCCTTTTCCTTTCGCGGATAATTTAGGCGCGTTCTTTTTATGGATGTTGGCATTTGCTGTTCCCGATGTTTCCAGGCCTGATTCGATGAGCCGGCGGATAGCTTCAGAACGGGAGTTGATGCGATTATCAAAGCGGTAATCGTCGATATGCGTCAAAAGTGTATCTTCCAGAGTGATTAATATTTTCGCTTTTTCCATGGTCATGGTTTATATATACAGTATCCGTGATATAATGTCAATAACAAATATTAAATATATTTAATATATACTATATATAATATGCAGAGACGCCATGAGGGAATAAATACCGGAGCAGGCCGTTTGGGTTATCCGGACAGCAGGTTAAAACCAATATTTCATTGACATGAAAGATGGTTCTGTTAAAACGGCTGAACGGTGAAGCCGATTATAATAAAGACGGTCGGGTTACCCCAACTCCTCCTGCGATTTAATGAAGCATGAATTATTTCAGAGGGTCCAAATGAATAATCTTTGCAGTAGAAAAGTAATGAGAAGCATTTTCTGGATACATCGCATGGCATACCTGACAGCCCTGATGCTGGTGCTGTCGGGATTGCCGGCGATTGCGTCTGTGACAGGTGAAAAACCATCTGCGCCGGACAAGCCATGGTCCGCTGAACTGCATGTTAAACGCTACTTCAGAAGCCATACCTCCTATGAATTCGGCAATCCCGATCCGCCCCGACAGGCGCCTTTGAGTCGTCTGGAGTTTCCCATGAACACCTGGTGGGCCGGAGGAGAATTCCGGCGTCGTTTTTCCCGCTTTTCGGCGGGGCTGGAAGTGTTGAGAAGTGTATCCAGGGAATCAGAAGGTGCCTTTAAGGATTCAGACTGGACTAACAATACGAGAACGGATCTCAAGACGATCTACTCGGAAGCGGAATGTCGCATGGAACCAAGTTACATGGTCCGGGGCGATGTGGATCTGAAGGTGGCGGACTGGATTGGGCTGCCCGTCTGGCTTGACCCACGACCTGTGGTCGGGATTCGCTGGCAGCGCCTCGAATTTATGGCTCATGACGGCTTTCAGGTCTATCTGTATCCGGACGACGAAAATCCGTTGGGAGCAGGCAAGCCTCCGGAGCCTTACCCGGGCGATGCCATTCGGTTCAGTCAGGACTATTGGCAGTTTTTCCTGGGGATAAGAACGGATTATGATTTGGGAAGGCACCTGAAGACATCGCGCAGATTGAAAATATCGGGCCGGTTGGACTGGGCTTATGTCAGCGGGGAAAATAAAGACCATCATTTACAGCGTCGGGGAACCCGCCTGACCTTCGAAAATACAAGTGGCAGCGCCTGGCATGCATCTCTTGGCTTCCAGGCCGGTCTGACTGAAAACATTAACGTGGGTGTGGAGGCGGAGTACCTCCGGATTCAGACCGAAGGTTCCCATCAATGGATCGATGATATGGAAAGAGCCGACCAGACCTGGATTAACGGTGTCAAGGTGTGGTCGGAACAAATGAGCCTGATGATCAAACTGGAGTATTTGTTTTAAGCGCCAAAACGGCATCAGAATAGTCAGTACCCGAGAAAAGCTTTGATCTGCCTGATCTCATCCATAAGCTTTTCAAAGCCGGGAATCGTTAAGGACTGGGGGCCGTCGGAGAGCGCCTTTTCCGGTTCGGGGTGAACCTCTATCATAATGCCGTGGGATCCTGCCACCAGGGCTGCTTTTGCCATGGGCGGCACCAGGCTGCGCTTTCCGGTGGCGTGTGACGGATCAACAATGATCGGGAGATGGGAAAGCTCTTTAATAATGGGAATGACCGAGAGATCCAGGGTATTGCGCGTGGCCGTTTCGTAGGTTCGGATGCCCCGTTCGCAGAGAATGACCTGGGAATTTCCTTCAGCCAAGATATACTCGGCAGCCGCCAGAAATTCTTCAATCGTAGCGCTGAGGCCGCGTTTGAGAAGCACCGGTTTCCGGATTCGGCCAACTTCCCGGAGGAGATCGAAATTCTGCATATTCCGGGCGCCCACCTGAAGGACATCTATATAGCCGGCCACGAGTTCCACGTTTTCCACGCTCATGACCTCTGAAACGATCGGAAGGCCGGTCTCCTGTTTTGCCAGGGCTAAAAGTTTCAGTCCTTCCTCGCCCAGGCCCTGAAATGTATAGGGGCCGGTCCGGGGTTTGAATGCGCCGCCGCGGAGAAATTGGGCGCCGGCGGCTTTAACGGCTTTTGCCGTCCGGATAATCTGATCTCTACTTTCCACGGCACATGGGCCGGCGATGATTACGGGACTTCTCCCTTCGCCGATTTCCACGCCGTCGATCTTGATTACCGTCGGCCGGGGGTGAAAGTCCCGGGACACCATCTTGTACGGTTTGGAGACATGAATCACTTCCTTGACGCCGGCGAGGTCGCGGATGGAAACATCATCCACATATCCTTTATTGCCCAGGACGCCAATGGCCGTTCTTTCCGTTCCGGGAATAGACGACGCCGTCAGCCCCATCTTTTCAACCGCCGTTAAGACGGCATTTATTTGCTTTTGGGTGGCATTGCGATGCATGACGATCAACATGGCTTTATTTCTCCTGTAATGGCTGTACTTTGCCTTATCCTGAACATTTTTAATATAATTTCACAAAAAATGCTGCAAATCAATCTTAACATTATCCGGAATGCCGGGGAAGACGGGTGGCCCTTTTTTCCTTGACAGAAATCCGCAGGCCTTCTATCGTCGCAACAGAATGATTTTTCATACAGTAATAAAGATAAACTGCCATTTTGGGTGCAACGGAAAAGAATAAGGAGACTGAATATGTGCAACATAAGAGTGAAAAGAAACTCTGAAAATACATTCCGCGACCAACAACCATACCATGCCGTAGCCTTCATTACGACGGGCAGGTTCCGTTTCCTGCTTAAGCTGATGCTGATCATGGTTCTTCTGCTTCCATTTACTGCGGCGGCAAATGACCTTGCCTGTAAACACCTTCCCATCCTGATGGAAGCATTTCATGCCAAACATTATGCGATGAAAAGCACCACCACCGAAATAAGGATGCACGCTGTCGACCAAATGATCAAGCACCTTGATCCCTCGAAAACACTGCTGTACGAATCGGATTTGGAGACGCTTAAACCGCTTCTGCTGGATGTTTTCCTGAGCGCGGAAAAAGGCAACTGTGCTTCGCTTCAACAAGTATACAACCTGCTTGTTGTGCGGGCACGGGAGAACGAAGCTATCGTCAAAGATATACTGGGACCGGCCTTCCGGTCTGACAAGAGGGTGGAACTGAACATCAATGTGGACAAACGCCCCTATCTGAAGACGAGGACGGACAAGCAGGAGTCCCTGAAAAAGATCGTGCAATTCCAAATGGAGAATTCCCTGCTGGCCGGCATTGATCTGGAAACAGCAAAAAAAAGACACATACACCGCTATGAGTTGCAGACGAAGCGGGTGATCGAACAAAATCCTTCCAAACTCATTTCGACAGCCGCCGAGGCCTTTGCCGGGGCATTGGACCCGCACACAAGCTACCTGTCACCCAAAAACCTCGAGGACCTGCAGATTCAGATGAAGCTTTCCCTGGAGGGAATCGGGGCCATGCTGAGCAGCGAAACCGGCTTCACCGTTATTGAAGAATTGGTTCCCGGCGGCGGCGCCGAAAAAACGGGTCTTTTGAAACCGAAAGACAAAATTATTGCCGTGGCTCAGGAGGGGGAAAAGCCGGTTGACGTCATCGATATGGATCTGCGCGACGTGGTCAGTATGATACGCGGCAAGAAAGGCACAAGGGTCACCCTGACGATTTTACGGCAGACGCAGCGCAAGGAGCGCTTTGATGTTACCATCATGCGCGACAAGATCGACGTGACGGAACAGGAAGCGAAGATGACCTACGAGATCAGGAAAGTTAACGGCAAACAATACCGCTTCGGTGTAATCGATCTTCCTTCATTTTACGGAGACGAGAAGGGCGGCAAATCAAGTTATGAAGACGTCAAAAGACTTCTCACCGAGGCTAAACGTCAGCAGGTGGATGGCATTGTGCTGAACTTGTCGCGCAATGGCGGCGGGTTGCTCGAAGAAGCAGTGCGTCTTGCCGGTCTTTTTATCGGCAGGGGCGGAATCGTTGCCGTCAAGGACAGCCGGGGACAAGTGATGATTCTCGCCAATGGTTCGACGGCGCCGGTGAAGGAATACGATAAGCGCAGTATCGTTGCGGCTCCTGCAGAAAACCCCAAGGCGCTCTACATGGGTCCCCTGGTGGTTCTAACCAGCCGAATGAGCGCGTCAGCCAGCGAGATCGTAGCGGGAGCCCTGAAAGACTATGATCGCGCGGTGATTGTCGGGTCGGATCATACCTATGGCAAGGGTTCCGTGCAGGCTTTAATGCCGCTGCCCTGGGATCTGGGTGCCATGAAGGTCACCACGGGGCTGTACTTCCTGCCGGGCGGTAAATCGACGCAGAAGACCGGTGTGGCGGCGGACATCAGGCTGCCTGGCTGGTTCGTACTTGAAGAAATCGGTGAAGCGGCGCTGGACTATCCGCTGCCGGCTCAGTCGATCGTGCCATTTCTCGGCACACGGGGAAAAGATGCGACGCAATGGAAGCCTGTTGATAAGCGATTGATCGCCAAGCTTGCGCCGAGGTCCCAGGGACGGATTGCGAAAGACGCAAAGTTTGCCAAAATCATTAAAGACAACAAAGAAGCCGCCGACAAGAAGGGCATCATTCAGCTTGACGATTTCAGCAAGTCGATGAAAAAAGAAGGTATCGGAAAAGAGACGGAAACGCGTTCCGAACAAAAGCAGAAAATACGCGAGCAGTATGCGCCTTTCGTGAACGAGAGCGTCAACATCCTGTTCGATATGGTAACGCTGGGGGCGGCAAAGTCCTGAACTGAAGCGGCCGGTTACATGTCACGTTCCGCGCATTGTCGGGAAATCGAATGCCCTGAGAGCATGCCGTAATCAGGCAGTCAGGGTGTCCGCAGAATGAAGATATTTAAAAAAACCGGAGCGGTATTTACTTTCAGATTTCAATAACAGAGGAGGGCTTTTCATGAAAGACTTAAAGTATATGAGCATTGCTGAAGAGGCCATGAATAAAATCAGGAAAGGAGCGTTCCTGACCGTCAAAGCCACGGATGTACAAAACACCATGACCATCGGCTGGGCTACTTTCGGATTTATCTGGCAAAAACCGGTCATAATGGTGGCGGTGCGCGATTCACGCTACACCTTTGGTATTATGGAAAAGGCTTCAGACTTTACGGTAACGATACCTTCAAGTGATATGAGCAAAGCCATTGCTTTTTGCGGAACGAAATCCGGCCGGGATGTCGATAAGTTCAAGATGTGCAGCCTGGAAACGGCAGAAGGACGGAAGGTCGCGTCACCGATTATCAAAGTTGCCGGAATTCATTTTGAATGCAAAATAGTTTACAAGTCCGCCATGAATCCGGCTAACCTGGATCAAGGTTATGATCAGTCCCTTTATCCGCAAAAAGATTATCACACCCTTTACTTTGGTGAAATACTGGCCTGTTACGAAACAGAATAGGTGAGAAGATCAGGGACAGATTAATTTCCTCCGCTAAATATCCCTTGTCCAACCACGCTTGTGGAACAGGCGGGTTTTTTCGGACCCTGAAAGCATGGCGACTATTTACCTTCTAAAAAGAATTCATTGGCCATGTCAATTTCAGTAATGGCCTGAGGCAGCCAGCTATCGCTCTTTTGCATAAGTGGTTTGAGCACTTTTTCGATATGACCCTCAAAAACATAATTGTCCGGATTGATTTGATATCCGGAATTGGCCAGAGCATCAGCCAGCATGAGGGACTCAATCATGCCGGTGGATTCCGATGACGACATGTAATAATGATGACCGGCAATGGCTTGAATGATGGGTTCGGGAAGTTGCCATTTTCTGACAAGGTATGCCCCGATCTGCACATGATCGATGGATGCTGCTTGCTGCTCGGCATCGGCATAACTGCATTTTGTTTCCTGCATGATCTTCCAGACTTTTCCGAAATCTTCTTTAAAATACTTTGTCATGATGATTTTGCCGATGTCGTGCAAAAGACCGGCTATAAAGGCATCCTCCGGAGCCACCAGACGGCTTCGTTCCGCCAGTTGTTTACTGAGAACGGCAACGCTGACCGCATGACGCCAGAACTCGGTAATGTCAAAGTTCTCGTATCGATCCTTATAACTGAATGTGTCGAGGATGGCGACGGAGACTACGGCATTTTTCACGGCATTGAAACCCAGAATCATGACAGCATGAGCAATAGAGTTGCTTTCCTGCCGAACGCCATAAAATGCGGAGTTGACCAGGCGCAAAATTCTGGATGACATGGCCGGATCCAGTTCGATAATATGGGCTACTCTTTCAATCGATGCCTGTTTGTCTTTGAGAAGTTGATTGAGTTTGAAATAAACGCTGGGTAATGTCGGCAAATCTTTAATCTTTTCGAGGGTCGCCCAGATGACCTTGTTTTCCATTGCCATTCTCCTGATAGGTTATTCTTATTTTATGCGCCGAATAATCAGCATAAATATTTATGACTATGTTCAGTGCACTATAAGCCATAAATGCCGTAAAGAGTAAAGAATGCTTTTTAATCGATAATAATTTCAATGAAATAAAGGTCGCCTGCTGCCTGCCTGAAGAAGACTTGCTTACGAGGGTAAGGTTCCGGTAATAATGTGTTGCTACATTGTAAAATAGGTGATACTAAGCCTTCCGTCAGTGAACCACAGGGGTCACCATGCCCTGTGGTTTTTTTATTTCATACGAGGAGCATTAAACAAGCATGATTGCAGCAGAAAATGTCACTCTTGCCTATGGGAAGAGAATACTATTCAAAGATGTGAATATTAAGTTTACCCCGGGCAACTGTTACGGGTTGATCGGCGCCAACGGGTCGGGGAAGTCCACCTTCCTGAAAATTCTGGCCGGTGAGCTGGAGGCGGATAAGGGAGAAATTATCGTCGGCCGCCGGGAACGAATCGCCGTTCTGCGGCAGGATCAGTTTGCCTTCGACGATGAAATCGTTTTCAATACGGTGATCATGGGGCACAAGCGTTTATACAAAGTCATGATGAAGCGCGAGGCCATTTACGCCAAACCGGAATTTACGGAAGAGGACGGTGTGCGTTCGGCCGAACTGGAAGCGGAATTCGCTGAAATGAACGGTTATGAAGCGGAATCCGAAGCCGCCGTGCTTTTGAACGGACTGGGCATATCCGAAGATCTCCGGACAAAAAAGATGAAGGATTTAGAGGCGGGCGAGAAGGTCCGCGTGCTTCTGGCTCAGGCTCTTTTCGGCAATCCCGATATACTGCTTCTGGACGAACCGACCAATAATCTCGGCCGGAAATCCATTAAATGGCTGGAAGAGTTCCTGTACCGGTTTCCCAATACGGTCATTGTGGTATCCCATGACCGTCACTTTCTGAATCAGGTCTGCACGCATACCGCTGATATCGATTTCGGGCGGATTCAGATTTATGTGGGCAATTATGATTTCTGGTACCGCGCCAGCCAGTTGCACTTAAAGCAGAAGCAGGCCGATAACCGCAAACTGTCCGAAAAAGCTGATGAACTGAAAGCTTTCATCCAGCGGTTCAGTGCCAATGCCTCCAAGTCCAAGCAGGCCACCTCGCGCAAGAAGCTGCTTGATAAATTGACGCTGGAGGATATGCCGACGTCATCCCGAAAATATCCTTATGTGGTATTCAAACCCGAGCGTGCCTGTGGTGACATCATCCTGTCCATTACCGGCTTAACCAAGATAATTGACGGCGTTAAAGTCCTGGATAATTTTGATCTGAATGTGCGCAAAGGCGACAAAATCGCTTTTGTCGGAGACAACGCTTTGGCGCGCACAACCCTTTTTCAGATTCTGGCAGGTGAGATGGAACCGGACAGCGGCAGTTACCGCTGGGGTGTAACCATCACTAATGCTTATTTTCCTCAGGAGAATAGCGGGTTCTTTGAAAGAGAGATGACGCTGATCGAATGGCTGAGCCAGTATTCACCTCCTTCGGATGGGGACGCCTTCGCCCGCGGTTTTTTGGGCAGAATGCTGTTTTCCGGAGAAGAGGCCATGAAAAATATCGTCGTTCTCTCCGGCGGTGAACGGGTTCGCTGCATGCTCTCCCGCATGATGCTGACCGGGGCCAATGTTCTTATCCTGGATGAACCGACAAACCACTTGGATCTGGAATCGATCACCGCCTTAAACGACGGGCTTATCGCGTTTTCCGAGGTGGTTTTGTTTGCTTCGCGTGATCAGGAATTTGTTTCGACTGTTGCCAACAGGATCATCGAAATCCTGGAAGGTGAAGCCATTGAACGCAATCCGGGTTACGAAGAGGAACTTGAAGAAGACGACGATGTTGCGGAAGCGGTGTGATGAAGCGGCAACAGGATCATAAAAAACCCGTTGAGTTACGCCTGAAGCATAAATTCAACGGGTTCATTTCCGGTCAAACGGATTTATGTTATTCGAGGATAGCCAGCACCTGGCCTTCATTAACGGAATCACCGGCCTTTACCATGATCTCCTTAATGGTTCCCGCGCCCGGCGCGTAAACGGGAATTTCCATTTTCATCGCGTCCATGATGATCACTTCTTCTTCTTCCTGTACCTGACTGCCGACACTTACCGTAATGCTTGCAATTTTCCCCGGCATGGGGGCTTTAATTTCCATACTCATCGTTTTTCGTGCCTCCCTTTATAGTTATTTTATTTTAATATCCTTAATGAAATTATCAGACTGAATCATGATTGAGACTGATAAATCGATGAAGATATTTACCGTAAATGCAAGGATAGGTCAATATAATTATCCAAAGAATCGAGGGGGGAAGGAATTCGCTTATTATTCATGACGGAGGGCGTCGATGGGATTCATCAGGGATGCTTTGTAAGCGGGATAGAAACCGAAAAAAATACCGACGAGTCCCGAAAAACCAAAAGACAACACAATGGAATAAGTAGAGATGAGTATGGTCCATCCGGCAAAAAAAGACAGCAGTTCCGCTGCGAAGATCCCCAGCAAAACGCCGATCAGGCCGCCGATGAGCGACAGAATAAGAGCCTCAATAATAAACTGTGTGCGAATGTCCCAGGATTTGGCGCCGACCGCCATGCGGATACCGATTTCACGCGTTCTTTCGGTGACGGATACCAGCATGATATTCATGATGCCGATGCCGCCCACCAGAAGTGATACTCCGGCTATGGCCGCCAGCAGCAATGCCATGACCTGGGAGGCCTGCTCCGCCATCTGCATCATTTGCGTGAGGTTGCGGACGGTAAAATCGTCTTCCTGATTCGGACTGAGACGATGTCTTTGACGTAAGAGTTCCTTGATCTGCGTTTCGGCTCTGTTCAGATCCTCAGCGCTTTTTGCCTTCACCATGATGGACCGCACGGTTCCCGGAAACGTTCTGCCAAAAAGGTTTCGCTGCGCGGCGGTTACCGGCACATAAATAACATCGTCCTGATCCTGTCCTATCATGGACTGGCCTTTCGATTCCAGAACGCCGATAACCGTGAAAGGCACTTTCTTGATGCGGATGGCTTTATTGACCGGATCATCATTGCCAAAGAGATTGTCCACCACGGTTTGACCCAGAACGCAGACTTTGGCGGCGCTGCGCACTTCCTGATCATTAAAATTTCTTCCCGCTGCCAGTGTCCAGTCGCGCACCACGACCATATTTTCATCCGTTCCGTAGACAACCGTTGCCCAGTTTTGATTGCCGTAAACAATCTGTGCGCCGCCGTTTAAGACAGGAGCGGTAGTCAATACCGCGGAGCATTCGTTTTTGATGGCATCAGCGTCGGCGCGTGTTAAATTCTGGATGGCGCCGCTGCCCAGACGAATGCCGCCGGTGGTTGTCGATCCGGGAAGGACAATAATCAGATTGCTGCCGACTGTAGCGATCTGTTCGGATATTTTATTACTGGCTCCTTTACCGACCGCCAGCATCGTGATGACGGCGGCAACACCGATAATGATGCCCAGCATGGTTAACGCTGAGCGCATCTTGTTGACGCGCAGGGCTCGCAGCGATATTTTGACGGTGGAGGGAATATTGATCATGGCTTGTTTTCCTTATCGCTGACAATCTTCCCATCAAGAAATCGAACGATTCGCTTACTGAAAGCAGAGATGTCCGGTTCATGCGTAACCAGAACAATGGTAATTTTTTTTTCTTGATTGAGCCGGACGAACAGTTCCATGATTTCAATACTGGTTTTAGTATCCAGATTGCCTGTAGGCTCATCGGCCAGTAAAAGAGGCGCGTTATTGACCAGAGCGCGTGCGATGGCCACTCGCTGCTGTTGTCCGCCGGAGAGTTGATTCGGATGGTGATGCTGCCGTTCTTCCAGTCCCAGGAGTTTAAGCGCTTCCCTGGCTTTATCTTTGCGGTTTTTCGGGATGTTTTTGCTGTAGAGCAGAGGCACTTCAACATTTTCCAGTGCGGACGTGCGGGAAAGAAGATTGAAACCCTGAAAAACAAAACCGATTTTTTCATTGCGAATTTCCGCGAGCGCATCGCGGCCCATTTGACTGACGTCAATGCCATCAAGAAGATACCGTCCGGCGGTCGGCTCATCGAGACAGCCGATAACATTCATAAATGTGGATTTTCCGGAGCCGGAAGGTCCCATCACCGAGACGAATTCTCCCGCGGAAATCTGAAGGGACACTTTATCCAGCGCATGAACGATACTGTCGCCAACGTCGTATTTCTTCTCCAATTGCTCGGTTTCGATCAATGCCATTTTACTTAAAACCTCGGACCGGGAGGCCGGACGGTTTGTGCATTCGCTGTTTTGCTGTTGTCTTTTACTTCCACAATAATCGCGGAGCCTTCGGTTACATTTCCTGATAGAACTTCCGTAAACCGGTTGTCTCTGATGCCAATAGTCAGCGGAACGCGTTTGGGTTTCTTATTATCCAGTATCCAGACCCCGGCGCCTTTGGGTGTCCTGGCGGTAAGCTCCCTGTCAGATATCTTAACTCTCAGCGCTGCATTGGGAACGCGTAAGACACCTTTTTTATCGTTGATAATAATCGACACGTTTGCCGTCATGCCGGGTTTGAGCTTCAACTCCTGGTTATCCACTTGAACGATTACCGTGTAGGTTACCACGTTGGAGACGGTGGTCGGTGCGTTGCGAATGACAGAGACATTTCCTCTAAATGTTACATCGGGATAAGCGTCCACGGTAAAAGTTACCGGCTGATTTGTTCTGATGCTGCCGATATCGGCTTCATCAACACTGGTTTCAATCTGCATTTTCGTCAAATCCTGCGCAATGTTGAACAAGGTGGGCGTCTGAAAGCTGGCTGCCACGGTTTGTCCCACATCGATGCTTCGTGAAATGACCGTACCGTTGACCGGTGAAAGAATTTGTGTGTAGCGGAGATTGGTATTGGCTAAATTTAAAGCGGCCCGGGCCTGTTGAACCTGCGCCTCGGATGCCTTAACCTGGGCCAGCGCCGAAAGATAATTAGTTTCGGAGGTATCCAGATCACTTTTAGAAATAAAATTTTTCGCGAAAAGAATTTTGTTTCTTTCAAAAGTCGTGATGGTATCGCGCACGGCAATTTTTGATTTTTCCAGGTTAGCCCGGGACAATGATAAATTAGCGGAAGCCTGGGATACCTGCGCTTCAAACGAGGATGGATCAATTTGAGCCAGTAACTGTCCTTTTTTGACGGTTGAGTTATAATCAACGAAAAGCTGTTTAATCGTGCCGGATACCTGTGTGCCGACCAGGACGGTGGTAACGGCATTGACGGTTCCCGTTGCGGAAACGGTCGCACGGATATCGCCACGGTCTGCAGTCTGTGTTACGTATTGCGGCATATTATCACTTTTTTTAATGAAGAAAAACAAGCCGGAAATGATCATTATCAGGATGGCAATCGCAACAACTATTTTTTTCATTTTTTCGCTCCGATGGCTTTTTCCAGATTGGCTTCAGCAATGCTGAAGTCGGATAAGGCGGTAATATACGTCATTTTAGCATTGTTAAGTTTGATCATGGCATCGGTGATTTCGATAGAACTGCCCACGCCGGTTGCATACCGTCCCCGGGCGAGTTCAAGTGTTTCCTCGGCCTGACGTACGATGATTCTGCCCGCTTCAATGCGTTCAAAAGCTTCCCTGCGGTTCAACCAGGCTGATTGCACCTCCAGATAGATTTTCTGCCTGAGCGACTCCTCATTAGCCCTGGCAATGTCCAGATTGGCTCTTGCTTCATCGACGGCATACCTGGTGGATAGTCCTGTGAAAAGAGGGAAGGTCAGGGCAACGCCGACATTCCATGATTTATCCATGGAGTTATCATCTCCCGCGTAACCGTAAGCGGCGCTGCCGGAAAGGACGGGCAGATATCCTTTTTTATTGAGATCAATACTCTTTTCCAGCGCATCTTTTTTTAAACTGGTGGAAAGAATGTCCGGCCGGTTTTCATAGGCTTGGGCAAGGGCGGAATCAAAAGAAATATTCCTCTTCTCAAGAGGAAATGTCTCCTCAACATTGTATTCAGGGGAAGATATTACGCCCATGGCTTTGTTCAGGTTTACCCGCGCAATGCGCATGGCGTTCTGAGCGGAAATCAATTGAATGCGGGCGTTGCTGAGGTTGACCTCGGCGCTGGTCACGTCGATTTTTGAACTTTTTCCGGTTTCGAAAAATGTTTTAGCGACATCATAATGTTCCTGAAACTGATTTACCGTTTCCAGGGCGACAGTTTCGCTCATTTTTAATTTGAGAAAGGAGTAATAGGATTCCTTCACACCATAGATGATGGCGGCGGTGACATCCTGATAATCCGCTTTGGCTGATTCTTTATTCAGGCTGGCAATATCCACCTGAGTCCATGTTTTTCCGAAATCAAAAAGTGTCTGGTTGAGTCCAATGGCGTTGGAATAGTAGTTATACGGATCGCTCTTCAGGGATGTGGCTGTTGTACCACTGCGTGTATAACCGGACTGGAGATTGATCTGCGGATAATACCCGGCTCTGGCCTGACCGATCTTGCTTTCGTATTGCCTGATTGTGCTGGTGGCGGCATTGAGAGCGGGATGATTTTTCAGGGCGGTGTCCAGGCAGTATTGAAGCGTAAGGACATCGCCTTTCTGAATCGAATCTGCAGCCCGGAGACTCTGTCCGTGAGCTAAAATCAATAGAATGAGGAAAAATATTTTTTTATTCATTAGCATAAGACTGTTGATCAGATGCCTTTCCAAAGTTGTTTACCACATGTTTTAAATTGCTTAAATACCAAGTTGACTGCTGCATATATGCAAAATTAACTTTTCTTATAGCATTTTAAATAGATAAATATCAATCTTCATGCCAGATCGTTTTGCAATCGTAATAGATCGTTATTACAGAGTAAAGTATAAAGATCCGGAAATCACAGTGATAAAGTCACGGCAAACGGATAATATTTACCCGCAAACAGTAACCAGGTGGATAATTAATAGCCAATCTCTGATGATGTTTTCTCTTGACGCAGGGAAAAATAAACGATTATAAATCAATAACCAGGGGGTAAGAATCATTTTTGATTACAATCATTATTTAAAAAAAGTATGTGATGGCCAGCAGGGCGTAAATCCATATCTGGACTTTTTCGGCGTAACGGTTCTTGAGATTAAAAATGGTCTGGCGCGCATGCAAATGCCGGTTCGTCCCGAATACCTGCAAGGCGCAAAAATCATGCAGGGTGGTCTGATCGTCGCGTTTGCGGACGAGACGATTGCTCACGCGATGATGTCTCAATTGTCGTTGGATGAAGGCCTGACCACAATTGAGCTCAAAAGCAATTTTCTGGCAGGTGTATCAAAGGGCCATCTTATTGCCGAAGCAACTGTATTTAAAAAGGGAAAGAGCCTGATTATCGGCGACTGCCTGGTGAGAGATCAATCGGGAGAAAACATCTGCCGCGTATCGGCAACCTTTATGATTCTGAAGAAAAAGTAAAAAAGCGGGGCAAATTGATTGATGACGAGCCATCAATCACGGTTTGACAACCGGTGGAACAGGGGGTGCAACCGGTGACGGCGTCATGCCTCTTAAGATAACAATTCTATTTTCGGGTGCTTCTTTTCTGGATGCCCATAATTCATTATCCTCTTCCCCATATGGATGCCATTCAGCCGTTTCAGAATTGACTTCCGCAACCCAGACACAGCATGTTTTTTTAGCCAGGGCCGGATTTTCCATAAGGTCTGTCAGGTCTTTTCTTGACGGAAGACGCCAATCCGTGAAACCGGCTTCTTGGAGGCCTTTTACCATGCTTTTGACATTGGCTGCCGTGATATCGGAAGCCGGATAGATCGACCATTGAATGCCGGTTTTGGTATCGATCACGGTTCCGTCTTTCATTTGCTTAAAACGAATTTGAATGGGAGTGTTTAAAGAAAGCTTTTCTCCAGCCTTCAGCGTCTTAATGTTCCTGCTGAAGCGGGTGCTCCATTTGTCGGAAAGGAGAGTCATGACATAATCGGAAGATGGTGCAATGCCGGTTATATAAAAACCGCCGTCTGCGCTTGTCCTGGTTTCGAAATGTTCATATCCCTGAGCAGGTTTAACCTGCTTGAAAATAATGAAAACGCCGGACAAGGGCTTTCCTTTTCCATCGATAATCCTGCCTTCAATACCTGCCGTCTTATCGCCGCATCCAAATAATAAAAAGCAGATCAAAAGAATGACTGAAAAACGATGCGCAATTTTCATAATCACTGTTCCCATTGACGATTTCCGCATCAGGCCGCGGTGAAGCTTCGATTCTTTTAAAATATCATGCATTATTTGCTCGCAGCCGAATTCATGTTGAACCATGCATTGCTATTAAAGATGGTTGTGGTGATTTTGCATACTATTGAAAAATATTCAATAAAAAACACATCATGAACAATGTCCGTTATTTATGTAAGTTGACTTATTGGACTTGTTTTATCAAAAAAAATGTCTATGATGCAGAAAAAAGTTGTCAGGAGGACTATGAAAATCATTGTTGTTACGGGAATGCCCGCAGCCGGAAAAAATATAGCGGATCAGTATGCCCGGGCTCATCAATACCCTTATTTTTCTACGGGGGATTTTGTCCGGGCGGAAATTCGTAAGCGGGCCTGCATGGGTGATGCGGAAACCTCGGCAAAGGTATCCACGGAAATGAGAGGCTCTGACGGACTGGGTGTTACCCGCCTGGCTGTTGCAGAAGCCCTGCGTCAAAAAGCTGATCTGGTTTTTCTGGAGGGCATTCGGTCATGGCCGGAGATTGAACTCATTCGAAGCAAAACACCCTGCACGCTCGTGGCCGTTGTCGCCCCGAGGAATTTGAGATTGAATCGTGTAAAACAAAGAGGCCGGGAGGATGATTCCGCGGATCATTTTGATAATCGCGATCAGCGGGAAATTGAGTATGGTGTTGCTGTTTGCATTGCCCTGGCCGATGCCTATGTTTTAAACACCGGTTCGATTGATGATGCTTTGCGGCAACTCGATGAAATCATCCATAAACTTTAATCCGGCTGCCGCAAGGCGGCCATCCGTGAGCCGCCGTTTACTGCGAGATGATTGATTCAGCCCTTATCAGCAAGCCAGAAGGCTTTCCACTTCACTTCGTATTTTTTGTAAACCGTCAGCGGATGACGCTTCAAAACGCAGCACAATGACCGGTTGCGTGTTGGAACAGCGTACGAGTGCCCAACCGTCTTGAAACGGAATGCGAATGCCGTCAATATCAATGATACCCGGCGTATTCCGGTAGTGGTGTTTTATTTTTTCTACAACCGCCGCTTTTTTGTCATCATCGCAGTCCACCCGTATTTCGGGAGTGGCAAATGTTTTGGGCACATCCGAAAGCAGTTCGCTGAGCTTTTGATTGGTGCGGGAAAGGATTTCCAGCAATCTCACGGCGGCGTAAATGGCGTCATCATATCCGAAATAACGGTCGGCAAAGAACAAATGACCGCTCATTTCTCCCCCCAGCAGCGCCTTTTCTTCTTTCATCTTGGCTTTGATGAGTGAATGGCCGGCTTTCCACATGATTGGTTTTCCCGAATATTGCTTAATGCCGTCATACAACACCTGGGAGCATTTGACCTCACCAATGATGGTGGCTTGCGGATGCTCTTTTAAAATGTAACGGGCGAACAACAGCAGCAGTTTGTCCCCCCAGATGATTTCACCGGTATCGCTGATTACGCCGATGCGGTCGGCGTCTCCGTCGAAAGCTATTCCTAAATCAGCCTGTTCCCGGTCTACCAGCCGGATCAAGTCTCTTAAATTATCTTCAACGGTGGGATCTGGGAAATGATTGGGAAATCGGCCATCCGGATCACAATAGAGACAGGTGACATCACACCCCATCCTTTCCAGAACAGGCAAGGCAAACTTTCCTCCGACGCCGTTGCCGGCATCCAGAACGAGTTTCAGCTTTTTGGAAATCTTGACGTGATCAAAAAGATAGTTCTGGTAGGCATCGGTAATATCTTCGGACCGCGAAGTTCCATTGCCTGCAGAATAGCTTTGGGATTCCATTATTTTTCTTAATTCCTGAATTTCCAGGCCGTGTATGGAATCATATCCGATGCAGATTTTGAAGCCGTTAAACTCCGGAGGATTGTGGCTGCCGGTGATCATCACGCCGCCTTCCGCGTTGCAATGACGGATGGAGAAATAGAGCATGGGCGTGGCGCAAAGACCGATATCAATCGTGTCGATCCCTGAGGCATTCAGGCCTTGAATTAAATACCGGTGGTAATCATCGGAACTCAAACGGCAATCGCGTCCTATGGTCATCGTTTTAATTTTATTCTGAAGCGCGTAAGCGCCGATAGACCGTCCCAGGTTCACAATAAATTCCTCATTTAAATCTATGTCAACAATACCCCGGACATCATATTCACGAAAGACATGTGGATTCATATAATTCTCCTCAGATTAAAAATATTCAGCACAGGATCAAAGCCGCAAACCGTGCAATTTTCTATATAACTTAACAGAATATGTCAATTAAAGATGATTGCCGGAACCGCAGCTAACTTAATAGTTTCAGAATGTCCACGGCTTGCGCCAGCACGAGATTCGCCCCGGCCCTGATAAAATCGTCTTTTTGAAAATGTCCGGTCAGGACACCCGCACAAAGCGTTCCGGCATTCTGGCCGGTTTCGATATCCAGCGGATGATCGCCGATCATCATCGAAGTCCCGGCGCTGCTGCCCAGTTTGGACAGAGCGAGGTTCAGTTGTTCGGGGTGCGGCTTGACATGTTCTACATCATCACGACAAATGACGACCGGGCAATAAGATAAAATATCCGGAAATACGGTACGAACCGCTTTTGCGCAGTTTCTGGTGATGATGCCTGAGCGGATTGAATGTTCCCGGAGAACGCTCAGCAGTTCTTTTGTTCCATCGAATAATTCTCCTCGTTGGGCGGCATCCACTTCAATACCTTCAATGATCCGGAAGGCATTGCCGGTAAAAGATTCAGACTTCCGGTGCGAGTTTTTCCGCAATAACGCACCTGCCTCACCGATGATTTCCAGAACATGCCTGTGTTGCAGAATATGATGGTCAATGCCGTATAGGGTTACAAGTTCACCAACAGATCGGCGCATCAGATCAAAATCAATATTTAGTTTGGCCAGAGTGCCGTCAAAATCAAAGATAACCGTGTCAATTGCCGTATGATTGATGCGTAAATGGCTCATGCTCTCAGCGATGTCCCGATGCGTAATGAGGAGATAGGGATTTTCTAACAATACGTGAAGGAGATATGGGCGGCAGCATATTGCCGGAAATGGTTTTTAAAAAATTAGTGACGATATAAAAGGTGGCGCCCCAGAGGATGTCTTCATGCCCATTGCCGTCAGGGATCACCAGGCAGGGGAATTTCATGTTATAGCGGGGATCGGCGCTTCCGAGAGCGGATTCTACCTCCAATGTGGCATACGATGAACTCTGAAAAAAGTAACTCAGGGGGATTTCCAGCACTTTTTCAACCTCATCACTCAAATGATAATCGAAAGGTTCCTTCACCAGGCAAACCACGGGGAAAATAGTCCGGGAAAAGTATGCCAGCGAATAAGAGGGAAGGGCGCCCAGAAACTCCACGTTGAGCGGGCTCAGACCGATTTCTTCCCAGGCTTCCCGAAGCGCGTTCATGAGAAAGAGCCGGACGAGAGAGGCTGTTTGTTCGTCTTTCTTCTGAAGCTCATGCAGCATCCGGTTATCGATTGTACGGACGACGCCCGTTTTTAAAAGAATGTGGCTCAGCATTTCATCGGTTGAGCTCTCCAGCATACCGCCCGGACAACTGATGTCACCTGCCTGAGCAACAGTTTCCGAACGTTTAATCAACTGAAAACCATATTCTGAATTATCATAGCGCAGCAGCACGACAACGCCCGCTTCCAGGTGATTGCCCCCCGCGGAATTGGACTGGACAATCGAGAGGTGTTTTTCCCGATAGTCAAGTGACTCTTTTTCCAATTGAGAAAAAACGTGACGAGGGAATTCGTCTTTTTGTCTAAGCAATTTTATGTCCATTACAATCCATTAAAAAATCATTTTAATATTTCTGAAATGGTTTCATTATACCAGCGGCTGTAGGGAAACAAGTTAATAAAACCGCAGTGCCCCCCAAAGGGCTGCCGGGATATTGTCAGAAAATGGTTGTCACTGAGGGATTGATAATCATCCAGAGGGATGACCGGATCATCCGTTGCGATGATTATTCTGACCGGTATGTTGAGATTCTGAAATGACTGGTTGCTCAATGTGTATAACCTGAAATAATCACGATATGAAGGGAACTGCGGAAAATACACCATAATGTCATCGGTTAGCTCCAGACATGTTTCAGCGCGCAGCATTTGGGTAAAGTTATATTTTTGCGGAAAAAGCTGTTGCTTCTTTTTTAACGAACGCCTCCACTTTTTCATAAAGTATCGACGATAGAAGGGAAGACCGTTATCGATAGCCAGTGTTGTTTTATAAGGGTCCAGAGGGGGGCTGACGGCGAAGACATGTTTTAAATTTTCAATGGGTGTTTGAGAATGTTTCATCGCGATGCGAAGAGAGAAGTTTGCGCCCAGAGAAAAGCCCATCAGGTAGACGGGTAAACCCTGTGAATGTTTTGCAAGAGTGTCGACGGCATCAAACGTTTCCTGGAGCAGAGCGCCGTGGAAAAGACCTTCATTGAGATGATGCGAGTCGCCGTGATCTCTTAAATTCAGACGGCAAACGGAGAAGCCCTTGTTAAAAAAGTATGACCCGGTGGCCAGGACATAGGCTGAAGATGAAGAACCTTCCCAGCCATGCAGAATAATGAATAGTCCTTTAGAACGGGGATGACGCGAATAATAAGCCAGCAATTTCGATCCTTCCGTCGTGTCGATAATCAATTCCCGGGAATGATCCAAAAGGGGACGATGGGGAGGAATCAGCAAGCTCGCCGAAGCCAGAATTGACTGAAGATGCCCGTTTTTCAGGAAAGATCTGGGCAGAAAAGTTGCATTATAATTATTGGATATGGGAGTCATGTGATTCTTTGTGAAAAGCTCCGCTAAGCGTTTGTTTGTTGTTAAATAAATACAGCTTATCCTATATTCTGCAATGAATAAAATGTCAAACGGTCAAGTTAAAGACAATCATCGGCTCACAGCCTGTATCCTGAGGCGCCTCCCTATCCGGTAAATGACAAAAAACCGCTATTTCTAGCGGTTTTTTGTACTGTTCAGGAACTGCTGAATTGTGAAATGGTGGCGGTGCCCTGATTTGAACAGGGGACACTACGGATATGAGCCGTATGCTCTGACCAGCTGAGCTACACCGCCTCTGATCAATTTGTCTGGCTTTCAGGCGATATTGGCAAGCATGTGCTTACGAAGTCGCCCGGACGCTATATCTAAGAGTAGAGCGTTTGTCAATAACTATTGAGGCATCGCCAATTCATAAACAACGATGACACTTCGTTCACTGAGCGTCCCTCCGACGGATTGGACCAGGGCCAGGACAATGGAAGGTTTACCGTTGTTGTTGATATCTTTGAAACAGTAGTCGGCGACATAGCCATTAATTTTTTTTGTACGCCAGTTTTCCATCATTCCGAGGCCATCCCACTCCAGATTGTATATTTCACTGGATGTGAAAAGTTTCAAGTTTTTAAAAATTCGGCCTGAAGACGACAGGTTTTTAACAATAATCAGTTCCTTCCTGCCGTCTTTGTTGGTATCGAACGACAGAATACGCAAATTGGCAAATGCGTTATCTTTCTGAACGGACTCGCTGCTGGTGGATCTATCCTTGTCAAAGTTGGAGATATAGTTATTGCTGCCGCCATAAACATCATCGCTTCTCCAGATCAATTCTTCGGGAGTAAAACCAAAAGTTAAAAGCCGGCTCAACGATTTATTGGTTGGTGTAATAACTAATAAGTAGTCCAGTTCATCCAGGGCAATAATTTTTTCACTGGTCCCCGAACCAATTGTATCCATTGTCAAACCATAAATGGATAAGCCCTGAGGTATTTTCATTCTATCGCCGGCATCATAGGTCCCGTTCTTCCATACCATTTCATAAATCGGCGTATCAAAGATCTTCTCTCCCGTGCCAAAAGTCTGTCCCAGAAGGATCGGAATGCCCGACGGGGTATCGATCATACGCATAAAATACTCGATGCCTGAAGCAATCATCTTATAGTCGCCGTCCTGGTATTGCAGGACGAAAGAATTGAGTGTTTTCTCCATTAAGGATGTGACAATAATTTCCGGAGTGCCGTCCTTGTTGATGTCTGCTATATCCACGGATATGTAATTATGGTACGATTTTCCCTTTATTTGCTTGAGTAATTTTAAATTATCCTTGGTCTTCTGGTATATATACACATTGTGGCTGTCAATAACGACGACTTCGTTCAATCCGTCGCGGTTGACGTCGCCTACGTCCATCCCTTTAAATTCCGTTTTGAACTGCTGACTCATCCAGAAGCCTCGCCGGTTGATGGGATCGGCTGTGTTGATGTATTCCGGATTGATCATGGAGGTCAGGGTGCCCTTTTTGCTGCCAGCCTTCATTCCCGCAATGATTTGCGCTTCACGCGATGCTCCGGGAACGGGAGGTCGAACCGCCGCGGGTGCGACGGATGGCGCCGGCTCCGCCTGGGGTGTTGTTCCAAGAATGTGCTGGACGATCCGTTGTGAAAAATTATTGATTTTCGGAATGACTTCATCAAGGGTTTGTGATTGGGAGAAAATGCCGACATCCGATTTTCCGCCCGTAATATCGATAAGTTTTCCGTCAATACTGATACTGCTGCCGATTTTTGTAATACTGCCCCAGACGACATAATCGGCTTTTAATTGCTGGCCGATTTTTTGAACATCGGCAGGTTTCAGTTCCTTTGCTCCTGTTTTGCTCACGATATTCTGAACAACGTCTTTGCTTGTCACTTCAATTTTATCAGGAACTGCGATCCGGCTTGTCAGCATGTCGCCGATTCCCTGACGGACATATTCAATGTTTTCTGCACTGTGCAGTGAAAACGGCAAAACCGTTACTGTATATTTATCCTTGGCCCAGACTGTTGCAACAACCAACAGGAGAGCTGCCAGACACAGAATAACCGAAATAGTTTTTTTCATATTGATCTCCCCGTTTCAGCTTGTTATTATTGAAACAAGCCTGCTTCTAGCATTTAAAAAATGATAATTCAAGGCTGTTTTTATTCCTTAACAATTACAGAGGAAGGACGTAAAAAATGATGGAGAAAAAGTGACAGATACTGCCGGCGAGGACAAACAGATGCCAGATCGCGTGATTGAAAGGCAGCTTTTCCCAGGCATAAAAAATGACACCCAGAGAATAGGATAGTCCGCCTGCCAAAAGCAGAATAATGCCTCCCGGCGGAAGCGAATCAATCAACGGCTTAATGACAAAAATGATAATCCAGCCCATGAGGAGATAGGCGGCTGTAGAGATGATTTTAAAGCGATGCACAAAGAATATTTTGAAAAGCACACCGGCAACTGCCATCAACCAGATCGCGGCGAACATCGACCATCCCAGAACGCCACGCAGTGTAACCATCAGGAAAGGGGTGTAAGTGCCGGCTATTAAAAGATAGATACAGGAATGATCAATGATTTTAAGGATGTTTTTTGCCTGCGGCTTCCGGATGCTGTGATATAAAGTGGATGCCGAATATAACAAAATCAGCGTAACGCCGAAAATCGTAAAACTCACGACGTGGCTGGCGGTGCCGTGAATACTGGAATAAACAATCAGCAAAATCAAAGCGGCAACGCTTAACAAAGCGCCGGCGCCATGGGTAATGCTGTTCAATAATTCTTCTAAATAATGATATGAAGCATCCTGAGCGGCAACCATAACATTTACCTCTTTCTGTAATCGTAGAGTATGCGGGCCGGTCCTGTTTGTCAATCAATTCCTCAAGACAAGATCAGGCGGACTCGCCGGAACCGGCCGTTTCCCTTTTTTAATCGGTTTGGGCCATTCAATTCGCTCATTATACTGATCGCTTTCTCATTCAAGAGGGAGATCACTGATTTCCTCCCGATTTGATTATTTTCTCAAGGCGAGTGTCGATAACCATCGCTCATGCCTGACTATTTGAATAATATCCAATAAGCGATTGTTTCTTTAAATCCCGGCATTTGCCCGTTTGTTACATACAGAAACCATCTTTCCACGGTGATCCATTATAAGATATTGACAGACTTTTTCCCTTTAATGTATATATTACGAAATAAGTTGATTCTATAAACCAATCCACTGGCTATCACGGAGAAGTGAAATCTCATTATCACACTTATTTCAACGAAATGACGTGTAATGCAGACGGTGGATATTAATGAATGGATTTTATGTCAGGAGACTATTAAAAATGAAAAAAGCAAAGTTAACCTATCAAGGCGTAACTCATGAAATGGAAGTTGTAGAGGGCACGGAAGGGGAGAAGGGCGTTGACATCTCCAGGCTGCGTCAGGAAACCGGTTTGATTACACTGGATCTCGGCTATCAAAACACGGGGTCCTGCATGTCTTCCATCACATTTATCGACGGCGACAAGGGTATCTTGAGATATCGCGGCATCCCTATCGAGGAACTTGCCGAAAAGGCCAGTTTTTCCGAAGTGGCCTATCTGCTGATTTACGGCGATCTTCCCGATCAGTCTCAGCAGCAGCTTTTTTCTCAGCACCTGACACAGAATTCGATGATTCATGAAGAGATGCTGAGATTCTTTGACGGGTTTCCGCCGACCGCCCATCCCATGGCGATTCTGGCAACAATGGTCAACTCCATGTCCGTTTATTATACGGATTACTTTACGGAAGATTTTCAGGCGGACACCTTCGATCTGATGGCTGCGTCCCTGATCTCCAGAATCCGCACAATTGCCGCCTATTCCTACAAACACAGTATCGGCCACCCGCATGTTTATCCAAAACGCGATTTGAAATATGCGGCGAATTTTCTTTACATGATGTTCGACTCTCCGGTGAATCCTTATACGCCGGACCCGGATGTTGAAAAAGCGCTTTCCACATTATTGATTCTGCATGCCGATCATGAACAGAATTGCTCCACATCCGCTGTAAGGCTGGTCGGCAGCAGCATGTCCAACCTTTACGCCTCAATCTGCGCGGGGATCTGCGCGCTCTGGGGTCCATTGCACGGTGGCGCAAATCAAAAAGTCATCGAGATGCTGGAAAACATCAAGAAAGACAATGTGACCATCCAGCAATGCATCGACTCGGCCAAGAGTAAAGACAGTAAGTTCAGGCTTTTCGGTTTTGGACATCGTGTTTACAAGAATTATGATCCGCGCGCCAAGATTCTGAAACAGTATTGTGAAAAGATTTTTAAAAAATATAACTATGATGATCCCCTTGTCGACATCGCCATGGAGCTAGAAGAAGCGGTTTTGAAGGACGACTTTTTTATCGAGCGGAAACTCTATCCCAACGTGGATTTTTACAGCGGTATTCTCTACCGGATGATCGGTATTCCGACGAATATGTTCACCGTCATGTTTGCCATCGGGAGATTGCCGGGTATGATCGCGCAGTGGAAGGAGATGCACGATTCCATTCCGTTAAAACTCGGCCGTCCGAGACAAATCTACACCGGAAGTAATTTAAGGCATTATGTTCCGATGGAAGAACGCTAGAACGGGATACTCATCTTTCGAAATATAACTTTTTTCTTGACTTTTATCAGTCATTTGCCTATACACGCGGCATATGAGGTGTTTCAAGGTATGTTAAAACAATATTTATTTACCCAGGCAGTCAGCTTTTACTTTTACTTTTTTAGCTTTAGCGGCTTCAAGGTCTGCCTGAAAGTATCATGACCGATCGCAAAAGGGAATGAACCGTGGGCAGATGAGAATTTGCCCACGGTTTTTTTTTGCCGGGAAAAGGTGATGAAAAATAAAGGGGGAATGAAAAAAATGAAGAGATGGATCAGAATATTGCTGGCAATTTCAGTTTTTGTGTTAATGACCGTTGGCACCGCTGCCGCCGACAAAAAACCGATCAAGGTCGGTGCGGCAATCAACCTGACCGGTCCGGCGTCAAGCTGGGGGAAATTTCATGAAAAAGGCCAGCGCGACTATTTCCGTTATGTCAATGAAACAAAGGGCGGCGTTGCCGGCCAGAAAATCGAAATGATTACCATTGACACTGCTTATAAAGTGCCGGAAGCTCAGGCGGCCGTTCGCAAATTTGTCATGCAGGATAAAGTGGATATGATCGCCACCTGGGGTGCAGGCGAGGGACTTGCCGCAAAACCCATCATTCAGGAGTACAAAGTACCGACGATTAACTATTCGACCAGCTGGGAAATTCTCGAAAAACCGGTTCATTATATGTATCTGCCCTTCGGGAGCTACAAACTGGACTGTCATGCCGTTCTGGAATACATCAAGGCCATTCATAAAGGCAAGGAAGCCCCCAAGGTCGGCCTGTTAACCTACAACAATGCTTATGGACGTTCGATTCATGCTCCCAGCAGGGAATATGCGAAGCAGTTGGGAATTCGTCTGGTTGCTATTGAAGAATTTCCGCCGCGTACGGTTGATCTCAATACGGAACTTTTGCGTCTGCAGAAAGCCGGCGCGGAGTACATTTTCATTCAGATGCTGCCTTCGGCCATCATTACCGCTTTTAAGAGTGCCGATCGTATCAAATACAATCCTGTCTTTCTCGGAACCTGGACATCCACCGATCCGGACTTCTTCAAAATGGGCAAGGGTCTGATCCGCGACCGTCTGGTGATGCAGTTTCCGGGCGGTTTGCCATCGGATAAATCCAAGGGAATGGACATTATGAGAGATCTGTGGAAACGATACAAAACAGTGGATTCGTTTGATGCGGCTTACTGGGAAGGCGTCGTAGTCGGGATGATAATGGAGAGAGCCTTCATCCGCGCCAGCGAAAAGTCCAAAGTCATCAACCCGGCCACGATCAATGCCGCACTGGAATCCATGAAGAAAGAGGATTTTGGCGGCCTGGTCCCGGCGGTGTCATTTAGCAAAGACAATCATGAGGCGTCATTTACCGCGCGCATGGTGAAAGTAAAAGAAGACGGAACTTATACACCCCTGACGAATTTTTATATTCCCGGGAAAGATAAGATTAAACTGATCAATAAATAATGAAATTAAACCCGGGGGGCCGGATGATCCGGCATCCCCGGGGTATTTGAGCGCAGTGTTTTTGTCTGCACAGAGGGATTCATGAAAGCATTCCGCAGCCGGCCTTCCATCATGATCAACCGGCCCCAAGAAGACAAAAAAGCCGAATTGGAGATCCGGAACTTACGTTTAAGTTTTGGCGGTGTTGTGGCGGTTAAAGATGTGGATCTGACTGTCCATACCGGCGAACTGATGGCGGTCATAGGGCCTAACGGCGCAGGCAAAACCAGTCTGCTCAATTGCGTTACCGGATTCTATCATCCGCAGCAGGGGCAGATTATTTTCAACGGCCAGGACATTACGCATCTGCATACGCACCAGCTGGTCGGCGTCGGTATCGGCAGAACTTTCCAAAACATCGAGTTGTTTCCCGGCATGACCGTCCTGGCCAATATGACGTTGGCGCGTCATATCCATTGCCATTACAGTTTTTTACGCTCATGCCTTTTTTCACCGCAAGTCCGGAGAGAAGAAATAAGGCATCGTCAGATTCTGGAAGAGATAATTGATTTTCTCGAAATGCAATCCATTCGCAAACAAACCGTTGGTTCTCTGCCTTACGGCATGATGAAAAGAGTAGAACTGGGCAGGGCACTGGCTCTCGAACCCCGTTTGCTGATTCTGGATGAACCTTTCGCGGGCATGAATCTGGAAGAAAAAGAGGACATGGTCAGATTTCTGCTGGAACTAAACGGCAGATGGGGACTCACGATGATTCTCGTTGAACATGATATGTCCATCGTCATGAGTATTTCCCAGCGGATCATGGTTTTGAATTTCGGTGAAAAACTGGGCGAAGGCAATCCGGAAGAAATCAGCGCCAATCCCGAAGTGATAAAAGCGTATCTGGGAGATGCGCAGGCACTAGAATGATAAGGGCTTGAAGAGTTGGATAAGGACAAATCAAATAGCCGCAATTTGCGGAATTTAACACTGCCGCAGCTGCTGGCTCAAAATGCCGCTCATTACGGTGACGCGAAAACGGCGATCCGTGAAAAGGCTTACGGTATCTGGCAAAGATATACCTGGAATGATTACTTCAACTACGTCAAGAAAACCGCCGCGGGTTTTGCCGCCCTGAACATGAAACGGGGCGAAAATCTCTGCATGATTGTCAACAATGCCCCCGAATGGCTGTTTACCGAACTGGCTACGCATGCTCTGGGTGCGACCTCCCTCAATTTATTCACGTCATCCATTGCCGATGAACTGGCTTTTTCCATCGGGCGCATTCATTCTCCTCTGGTGGTGGTACAGGATCAGGAGCAGGTCGATAAACTTATCGAAGTAAAAGATAAACTGCCTAACGTGCAAAAAGTTGTTTATATTGATCCCACCGGCATGACGGCTTATGAAAATGATCCCTGGCTGATCAGCTATGCCGGTCTGCTGGAGATCGGTGAAAAATTCATGGCCGGTCATCCGGGTTATGTTGAAGAGGAAATCGGCAAAGGACGGGCGCAGGATATTGCGGTGATGATCCAGACATCGGGCACCACCGGTGTCCCGAAAATGGCCATGCTGTCCCACCGCAATCTGACAACGATGGCGACGCAGTGGGTGGAAGCCACGAACATTCAACCGGAAGAAAACTGGATCTCCATGTCGCCGCCGGCGTGGATCGTCGATCAGATGTGGGGGATGGGCGTGGCCCTCGGCACTGCGATGACCATGAACTTTCCGGAGACGGCTGAAACGGTGCTGGACGATTTCAGAGACATTGGCCCTTCCATGCTCATAACGTCTTCGCGGTTCTGGGAGGATATGGCCTCTCGCATCCGCGTCAAGATATCGGATGCCAGTTGGATTAAAAGAAAGCTGTTTTATTTTGGGGAAAGCGTCGGTCGATCGGTTGTTGAAAAAAAATTACACAAGCAAAATATTTCCTGGACATCGAAACTCCTGTATCGCTTTCTAACGGTGGCTGTTTATAATCCTTTGCTCGACCGCCTGGGCTGTTCGCATTTTCACAGCGCCTTCACCGGCGGCCATCCGATCAGCCCGGACGTGATTGGCTTTTTTCGCGCAATCGGCCTGAATTTAAAACAGTGCTATGGCCTCACGGAATCCGGCGGTATTTTTCAGATTCAGCCCGATGACGAAGTCAAACTGGAAACCGTCGGTAGGCCCCTGCCGCTCACGGAAGTGAAACTGGCCGATGATCAGGAAGTGCTGGTGAAATCGGAAGCCAATTTTTCCGGCTATTATAACGATTACAAATCAACGGAAGAAGCGTTTGAAAACGGTTGGCTCAAAACCGGTGACGCGGGTTACATTGATGAAGACGGCCACTTGTTGATTATCGGCAGAAAAGAAGACATCATCCGCAATAAAAGCGGTGAGGCTTTCTCTCCGGATTTTATAGAAACCCGTCTCAAGTTCAGTCCTTATATCAAGGAAGCGGTCACCTTCGGCGAAGCAAGACCCTATATTTCCGCCATGATCAACATCGATCTGGGCAATGTCGGCAACTGGGCGGAAGAAAGGATGATCCCGTATACGACGTATATGGATTTATCGCAGCAAAAGGCCGTGGAAGAGCTGATTTTAAAGGAAGTCCGACAGGTGAATGAACAGTTGCCCGACGTGATGAAAATCAAAAAGTTCGTTTTGCTTTATAAACTACTGGACGCAGACGATGATGAACTGACACGCACCGGAAAGGTGCGCCGGCGTTTCGTCTATGGACTGTATATCAAGATTATCGAGGCCATGTACGGCGGAATAAAGAATGTTCCGGTGACGGGGAAAATCCGGTATCGGGACGGACGGATCGGCGAAATCGAAACGACGATCAACATTATCGGCGTGGATTAAGGAATCAGAATATGGAATTTTTTCTACAGTTATTGGTCAACGGGGTTTGTGTCGGACTCCTTTACGGCATATCCGCCATGGGATTTGTCATGATCTTCAAAGCGTCGAGCGTTCTTAATTTTGCTCATGGTGAGTTGCTGGCGCTGGGCGCTTTCTTTTTTCTATCGCTTGTTACCTGGGGAAAACTCCCGATTGCGGCTTCATTCTTAATTACGCTGGCCGGCTGCTTTATCCTGGGCGTCCTGATTGAAAAATTCTTTCTGAGGCCGCTTATCGGTGAAAAACTGATTTTTGTCATTATGCTTACCGTGGGACTGTCCGCCATGTTCAAAGGCCTCATCCTGCTGATCTGGGGCGGCAATCTGCAAACCTATCCTGAATTTCTGCCTCCGGAACTGGAACTGCATTTAGGTTCCATTTACATCGCCCCGGTTTATTCAGCCACACTGGTCATCAGCGTTATTTTTCTGATTCTCTTCGGATTGTTTTTTAAAAAATCATCACAGGGGATTTTTATGCGGTCCGTGGCCGATAATCAAAAGGCCGCTTTGTCGCTGGGCGTTCATGTCCGGCGCGTCTTTGCGCTATCCTGGGCCATTGCGGCCATGGTGGCATGCATGAGCGGAATTGTCCTGGGCATCATCAACGGCGTCAATGTTCATGATTTAAGCGCCATCGGACTGAAGGTATTTCCGGTGGTCATTTTAGGCGGGTTGGACAGCATCGGCGGCGCGATCATCGGAGGGATCATTATCGGCCTTCTGGAGACCTTTACCGGTGGTTACCTCTCGCCGTCGCTTCGCGATGTTGTGCCTTACATTGTCCTGGTCTTCATTTTGATGGTTAAACCCTATGGCCTGTTCGGTCTGGTGGAGATTGAAAGAGTTTAAATATTTATGAAAAAATTATCTTTTCATCCCTGCGGTAACTATCGCGAAAATTACGCCGAGGAATTATCCATCTTCGAAACCTGGTTCGGCAGGTGCTGCATGGGCGGCTTTCTGATTCTGCTTTTCGGACTCGCGCCATTATTTTTAAGCTCTTATCTGCTTTACATTTTAAACACCATCGGCATTCTGGCGATTGCCGCGATAGGCCTCAATATCCTCGTTGGCTACACCGGGCAGATCTCTCTGGGGCATGGGGCGTTCTTCGGCGTTGGCGCTTATGCCGCGGCGATCCTGGCGACGCGTCTGGATGTGCCGTTTTACCTGTCCATTCCCGCAGCCGGTCTGGTTACCGCCATGATCGGTATGATCTTCGGTATTCCATCCGGCCGGCTGAAAGGGCTTTATTTGACGATTGCGACGCTCGCCGGGCAAATCATTATTGAATATGTGCTGATTCAGTGGGAAAGCCTCACCAAGGGAACCATGGGCATTACATTGCCCGGCCCCAGTATTCTGGGTTGGGATATTGCAGGCGATAAAGCTTTTTTCTTTTTGATTTTCGTTTGCCTCGTTTCGATGACCTGGTTTGCCGTTAATATCATGCGCAGCAAGTACGGACGGGCGTTTATTGCCATCCGCGACAATGACCGCGCTGCGGAAGGAATGGGAATTCCCATTTTCAAGTATAAACTGCTGTCGTTTGCCATCAGCTCGTTCTATGCCGGATTTGCCGGCGCCCTCTGGGCTTATTACATGGTCAGCATTACCACCGAACCATTCAATCTGGGGCTTTCGGTGGAGTTTATCGCCATGGTTATTATCGGCGGCATGGGCAACATTCCCGGCGCAATTTTCGGCGCGACCTTCATTACCATTCTGAATGAGGTTTTGCGATTCGCGACGGGGTCGCTGATGAACGTTGGTGTGATCACCAGCATGGGGTTGAATATGGCGCCGCTTCGTGAGTTTGTTTTCGGTCTGGCCATTGTCCTGTTCATTCTGCTGGAACCGAAGGGGCTCGCTGAATTGTGGCGGATTGTGCGTTCAAATTTCCGGCTCTGGCCGTTTTCGTATTAGTAAGTTAGAAATTATTTTCCGCAAATGATTGGAGAAAATAATTTCGTTAACGCACTTATCCCGCATAGCGGGGTTAGGTAGGATAACATATGGGAGACATTCTTTTACAACTCAATAACATTTCCGTCGTTTATTCCAACGTCATTCAGGTGCTGAAAGGCGTGTCGCTGACGGTGGAACGGGGGCATATTGTGTCGCTTCTGGGCAGCAACGGCGCAGGGAAGACCACCACGCTCAAGGCGATTTCCGGTTTGCTGAAACCGGAAAACGGCGAAGTGACGGATGGCGATATCATTTGCAACGGCGTGAACATTCAAAACCAGGCGCCGGAATTTATTACCCGCCAGGGTATCATTCAGGTGCTGGAAGGCCGCCAGCCTTTTAAATATCTGACCATTGAAGAAAATCTGCGCGTGGGTACGGCAACAAGACCGGGCAAGCCCTATAAGCAGGATCTGGAAATGGTCTATCATTATTTCCCGGCGCTGGTGAAAAGAAAAAAAGCGCTGGCCGGTTATTGCAGCGGCGGAGAGTTGCAGATGCTGGTGATCGGCCGGGCGTTAATGGCTCATCCGCAACTGCTGATGCTGGATGAGCCGTCGCTGGGACTGGCGCCGCTGGTCGTTCAGGAGATCTTCCACATCATCAAAAAGATCAACGAAGAACACGCCACAACCATTGTGTTAGTCGAACAAAACGCCAATATGGCGCTGCAGGTCGCTCATTACGGCTATGTGATGGAAAATGGCAAGATCGTCATGGAAGGAACGTCCAAAGAACTTTCAGACAATCCGGACGTTAAAGAATTTTACCTGGGAATGGCGGCATCGGGCATTGCCAAATCCTACAAGGATGTTAAAGCCTACCGCCGCCGCAAACGCTGGCTGTAAAGGGGGACTTATGAAAAAATATTTCGACGTCAGAGAAAATTCCTCAATAAAAGAGCGCAAGGCAACACAGGATCAGGCGCTGTCCGCCATGCTGAAACTGGGATATAAAAAGTCAACCGCATTAAAAAAAATACTCGACAGGCACAAAATCAATCCCGCAAAAATTAAAACACGGGAAGATCTGGAAAGTTTACCGGTCACATCTCGGGAAAAACTGGTGGAAATGGAGATGAAGCATCCGCCTTATGCGGGACTGGAAAATCCTTCAATATCCATCGACCGCATTTTTACCTCACCGGGACCGGTTTATGAACCGCATCTTTCCGAAACGGACTATCTGTGGGCGAGAGCATTTTTCGCGGCGGGTATCGGGCCCAAAGACGTTGCCCTTAATGCCTTTTCCTATCATCTTGTCGCTGCCGGACTGACGTTTCACAACGGATTGCGCAAAGTCGGGGCGACGGTTGTTCCTTCCGGCACATCCTCATCGCAGGTTCAGGTCCAACTGATCAAGGATTTGAAAGTGACTGCCTACGTCGGCACACCGAGCTTCCTGATGTCCATCATCACAAAAGCCCGGGAGCTGGGTTTTAATTTCAAAAAAGATTTCCGGGTAAAAAAAGCCTGCTTTGCCGCCGAGCCGCTGCTGCCTTCATTGCGACAGGCCTTTGAAAAAGAATACGGCATTGATACCTATCAGATGTATGGGGCAACCGAGGTAGGCGATGTGGCTTATGAATGCTCACGGAAATCCGGCTGGCACATCTGCGAGGAAACGATCGTGGAAATTGTCGATCCAACAACCGGAAAGAATGTAGCGCCGGGTGAATTAGGCGAAGTCGTCGTAACCCGCCTCATTGATATTTTCTTTCTGCTGCGTTTCGGCACAGGCGATTTATCGCGATTGATCACCGAAAAATGCTCCTGCGGCCGAACGGCCTACCGGCTTGCCGGTATTGCGGGCAGGGTAGGGGATGCCGTGAAAGTCCGCGGGTTGTTTATCGCCCCGAGTCAACTCAAAATGATTTCAGCCAAATTCAACAATCTGCCATTGCAGGCAATTGTCAGCCGCAAAGGTCACGAGGATGTTTTAACGCTACGTCTAGAGAAGGTAAATCAAGAAACAGGTTCGGCCATCTGGGATAATAACTTTAAGAAGATCTTTAAGGAAATTTGCACGGTCAAAATTGATGAGATTCAATATGTGGAAGCAGGCTTGATTACGCCTGATCAGAAGTTGATTCTTGACCAGAGGCAGTGGTAGGGGCCGACATCATTTTTTTGCCGATGTGATACGCGTCAATAATCGAAATAATCCAGAAGGCGCCGATCAGAATCAGTATCATGATAAAATAAAAAATGTTGACGGCCTTCAGAGCGTCATCCGTTACCTGGATGATGTCTGCCAGTCGAAGGGTTCCTTTTTTTAAAGGCGCAGCTTTAATGATCGTAACGGCAACCTGAGCAATCGACCAGACCAGAGCCAGAAGGCCTGCCATTACGGGCACGATGAAAACCAATCCTCTTTTATATTGTTTCAGGTAAAACTGTCCCCATCCGGGAAAAAGAAGAGCGCTCAACAGGGCTGCATTTTTCGCTTTATCCATGCCGGATCCTTTAAGACAGAACGGCAGCGTCCTTAATTTTCAGCTGAACATCGGATGAACCGTTCCAGTAATTAATCTGAGGGGAAAATACAACATCCAGATTTGCTCCGTTAATGGCGCCCAGATGTTTGCCCATGCCGAACCAGATGGCATTCAATGATGCTCCGTTTGACGTCAGGCGCATTTTAAGGTGGTTGTTGCCGACAATGACAGGTGACAATGCCTTGATGTTGCGGGCGCAAAGGATCGGTTCGGGATTCTCACAGCCGAAGGGCGCAAGTTTTGTCATCTGACTGATCAGATCGATGTTGATATCCTGAAGATCGCATTCCGCGTCAATAAAAGTATGAGAAACCATTTCCGAGGCTTGAACGGTATTCCGGATAATTTCATCCAGCATGCAGGCAAATTCGTCAATATCATCCTCTTTAATGGAAATTCCCGCTGCCCGATAGTGGCCGCCGAAAGACAACAACAGCGGCGCGCACTGCTGCAAGCCCTTATGAATATTAAAATCAGAAACGCTGCGGCCGGACCCTTTACCTACGCCGTTTTTAATGCTGATGACAAAAGTCGGACGGCTGTATAGATCCACCAGGCGTGAGGCCACAATGCCCACGACGCCGGGATGCCATTTTTCGGAAGAAAAAACCAAAGCGTTCATATTTTCCAGATCGGGGTTTGTTCCCAACTGTCCGAGAATGTCTTTGAGGATATCTTTTTCCATGGCCTGGCGCCGCCGGTTATGCAAATCAAGCTTCTCGGCAAGCGGACGGGCCTCAGCCATATTCTCCGCCAGGAGCAGTTCAACCGCATCCAGCGGAGAAGCAATTCTTCCTGCCGCATTAATACGGGGTATCAGGCAGAAAGAGGCCTTAAAGGAATCGATGATCTGCCCATCAATACCACTGACTTCTTTGAGGGCCTTGATACCGGGGCGTTTGCCTTCAGTGACCAGTTCCAAACCAATTTTAGCAAATATCCGGTTTTCGCGGGCGAGCGGAGCGATATCGCCGATTGTTCCCAAGGCTACAACGTCCAGATATTCTTTCAGGTTGGGATATTTTCCATCTTTCCAGAAGCCTTCTTTACGCAAAGTCCCCCGCAGAGCGATGAGAAAATAGAAGGCAATCCCGACGCCGGCCAGATGTTTAAAGGGAAATAAGCAATCGGATCGGTTCGGATTTATGCAGGCGACCGCTACTGGAAGCTGATCGGATATTTCATGATGGTCCAGCACAATCGTGTCGATGCCGATGGACTTCGCGTAAGCGATTTGTTCGACATCGGAAACACCGCAATCCACCGTAATAATCAGTTTGACGTTTTTGCTTTTGAATTGGTCGATGACCGGATTTTTCAGGCCGTAACCTTCCAGCACCCTGTCCGGAATATAATAGGATACATGCGAGGTCAGTTCTTTGATAAATTTATAAAGAATAACGACCGAGGTGATGCCGTCAGCATCGTAGTCGCCGTAGATAACAATTTCTTCGCCGGCATAAATGGCGTTGATCAGTCTGGTCACGCCTTTCTTCATGTCCTGCATCAGAAAAGGGCTGTGCAGATCATTGAGTGAAGGATGAAGATATTGGTAAGCATCTTCCAGGCTGTCAACATGCCGGTTTAATATCAATTGAGAAATGATCCGGGGGATGCCAAATTCCTTCGCCAGCGATTCTACTATATTATTATTGCCGGAATCTTTAAGCTTCCATTGTGTTACCGGCAGGTGTCCTTCTTCGAGCATGTTTTCTTCTTTGAATTGTAATTTTGCGGCTATCATATCAGTGACAGATCTTATGTCAAGCCTTCATTGGTTATCCTGAATAATAATTTGAATTTATTTATACATTTCACTGTTAAATCGCGGTGTTTATCCTTTGACGGTAATAACTGCGCAGTCTTAGTTTCTTGATCTTTAAAAAAATAAATGGTAGTCCGCACATAAGATATGATTACGAAATGGTTTAAATTAAAGACAAGCGATATCACCCTTGTCCAGTTTATTATCGAAGGATACGAAGGGTTGGCCACTGTCTCCACAATCGATCCTAAAGAAGCCATTATTCAAGTATTAATCATGCCGGATTTTCTTGAGGAGATGGAAGGTATTCTGGACGATCTCAAAGGCCGTTTTTTGATGGAAGAAATACCGTCCTGCCGTCATCAGGTGTCTTTATGTTGATGTTAACCCATACCTATTTATTGCAGCAAATCATGGACGCTTCCGACATCAAAAACAGCGATCCGGACATCTACATTTATAACATTGCCCCCGACTTGCTGACCATCCATCCCGACATCAATTCCAATCAAACGCATTCCATTAACCGTTTGATCGAAGTTCCTCCGGATCATAAACGAACCGCGTATATCATGTTTCATCTGCTGGTGGACGATCTGGCGCATTACGGGAACATTTCGCTGACCTGTCAGGAAGGATTTGATCCTCATTCCGCGGGCTATACATACCTGAAAGGAAAGCATCTTATCGGTTCCATCATGGAATTACATAAAATCATTGACCGCGACATTTCCTATAACGAAGCGGCATACCGTTCCCATTTAATCATTGAGATGATTTATGACCTGGTGATTTTGTCGCGCATTCACGCCGACCGGTCGATTGATCTTTTGGAAGAGGCGATTCATTTTACGCTGGACAGAAGAGGAAATGAATTTTGCGGAGAAATTGGCTGGCTTTACGGTATTGAAAAAAGTGCCGTTCAGGACGTGCTGAAAAATGCGGCACTATATCTTACCAAAGAAAGAATGGACAAGATCATGAATATCGAAGGCCGAATTCGTCTTTTTACGGGCAAATTCGGCCTCAAAAATGATAATGCAATATTTGCTGATGCGATTCAAACCTTGTTTCAGGATGCCCTTGATTCCATTGAAAATGAAGATTTTCTTCAACAGACTGCCGCGGCCATCAGAAAAATCGGTTGGCTTCCAACGGATTAGCTTGCTTTTTTAACAAAACCGGAACGGATGCAACGCGTACACGCTTTAACTCTTTTCACGGCTCCCGTTTTTTCATCAACACAGCGTAACTTCTGGAGATTCGGACGCCAAACGGTCTTGCTCTTGTTATTGGCGTGACTGACATTATTGCCGACCGCCGGCTTTTTTCCACATACTTCACAAATACGAGACATAATAAAACTCCTTCTTGAAAATGTGCGTCGTTACTAAGCTATAATAGGTTATTTTGCAAGCATTTTTTGCAATATCGCGAAACTATTTTGCATGATACTCAAAATGTTTGTAGGGAACAGTCGCGACTGTTCCCTACAATTGAATTCATTTCTTATAATAAAAACATTAGCCAAATTACTATAAATTACGAAGTTCTCTTTGTCCTTATTACCATGAAATGCCATGTACCCGAATTTCATTATCCTTGATATCATGGTGAGTTTGAATTTGCATTTCTTGTTAAATAGGGTAAGATTCCAACAAATTTCGGAAAATACCCACCAAGTATATTTAATTGTTATGCGGTGAATTATTATGAATTGGCCAAATAAAAAGGATTGTGAAAATTTTGAAATTAAAGGATTTATCGATTCTTATAAAAAATTGAAGCATGGAAGACATTTCATAGTCATTAATGAAAGAGAAAAACCAGATAGAATTGTCAAAGATGAATTAACAGGTGAAGAGTTTGGAATTGAACTTACATCAGAGTATCTTAATGAGAGAAGCGTTCCAGATAAGCATATGAGCGATAAATCTGAATATATACTAGAAAATCAACAAAACACAGATACCTATGAAAGTCGGATTTTAGATAGAATAAGGGAGAAAATAGAAAAAGCCAAAAAGGGTTACGATCTCAACTATCAACTGATTTTATCTGTTTATATGAATGAGTATGAAACTATTTATATGAATGAAGATTATTGGCGAGATTTTGCTAAAAGATATGAGAGCTTTTTTGATTCTATTGCTCCTTTTATAGAAATTGTACTTTGGCCTTTGCCAAATGATTTGGTGGTTTCTGTAAGAAAGAATAATAAAGAAATGGGCGCATAACCCGTCGCTCCACCGGATCGCTCACGCTCCCGGTGAACAACAGCCGGCACAAAGTGGGATTCGGAGTGTGTCGCCGCATTGGAACGGCTGTCTCTGCAATCACGTGAGCCCGCAGGATCTTGAAAAATAGGAGTATCATCATGGATCAAAACATTGCGCCCTTTAGCGTTGCCCTTGTCGTCGATGGCTATTCGACCGGCCAGTTCTATCCAAAAGCCATAAGAGAAAAAGGACTACGGCCTGTTCATGTCTCGTCCGGGCTGGAAAAAAACTCACCGGGGCTGGAGGTTTACGTGACCGGGGCGCTCGATCAGATGCGCCACGATTACGACGCCATGTTTCAGGGCTGGAACGACATCGACGAACTGATTGCCAGCCTGGCTGCCATAGCCCCTTGCTGCGTCATGCCCGGCTGCGAGATGGGCGTTGAAATGGCTGACCTGCTGGCCCTGCGCCTGGGGTTGCCCGGCAACGATTCCGACACAAGCCATATCCGGCGCGACAAGCTGGCCATGCACGACACCCTGGCTAAAGCCGGTCTGCCGTTCCTGGCTTCACTGGCCACTGCCAGCATTGATGAGGCGCTTGCATTTGCCGCAGGCTTGGATTCCTGGCCGGTTGTGGTCAAGCCGCTTCGCAGCGCCGCCACCGAAGGGGTGCGTTTCTGCCGCTCTGCCTTCGAACTCAGGGAAGCCTTTACAGCACTTCTGGGCACATTTACCCAGTTCGGGGATCAAAATGCCCTGGTGCTTGTCCAACAATGCGCAAAGGGGCGCGAATTTGCGGTCAACACCGTGTCCCGGGATGGCAGGCATATCCTGTCCGATCTGTGGGCATATGAAAAGATTCCCACGCCAGGCGGCGCGCCCCTGTATGACCGGACCCAACTTGTGCGCACTCTGGATCAGAAAAGCCGTGCGATGATCGGCTACGCTTTCCAGGTGGTGGATGCCCTGGGCATCCGGATCGGTCCGGCCCACACCGAAATCATGCTCACCGATCAAGGACCGGTGCTTATCGAGTCCGGTGCACGCCCCATGGGCGGGGCGTTCCCGCAGGATCTGATCCGGGAATCCGTGGGCCATACCCAGGTCCAATGGGCCGTGGACAGCTATGTGGATGTCGAGGCCTTTGCTGTTAATGCCGGGAAAGAGTACCGGCCAACCCACGCCATGTGCATGAAAACCCTCATATCCACTCAGGAAGGGGCCATCCAGGCTATTCCAGCTATTGCCCTGGCCGCGCGCCTCCCGTCTGCACGCTATGGCAATTTCATCGGTGCGTTTTCCAAGGGTCATGTGCCGCGTACCGTGGACCTGCTCACCAGTCCGGCCTATGTTTGTCTCTATCATCAGGAGCAGGCTGTGGTTGATGCGGACTGGGCCATCCTGCGGGAACTGGAGATCGAGGCGCAAAACGAACTATTCGAGATGAGCCCGGGCGATGCATCCCTCGAAAGTCAGGATGACTGGTTCGCCCATGTGCCGGACGAATGCTGGCTTAAGCCGGAAGCCGAGTCGCAACGGGATGCGGACGTCATCTGGCGTGCGCTTGGACTTTCGGCCGGAGAGCGTGTGCTGGATTGCCCCTGCGGCGATTCCCGTATCGGGTTGCATCTGGCCAGGCAAGGCGCCATCGTAACCGGCGTGGATCTGAATCCCAGGTTCATCGCCCGTGCCGGTGAGCGGTTCGCAGAGGCCAAAATTTCCGCTGAGCTTCGCATCGGCGACATGCGCTGCCTTTCCGACAAAAACACCTTTGACGCCATAGTAAGCTGGTTCAACAGCTTCGGCTATTTCGGCATAGAAGACGATTTTCAGGTGCTTTTGCATTTCGCGGATGCCCTGCGTCCCGGCGGCCGGCTGCTGATTGAAGCGCCAAACCGCAAAGGCATTCTGGGCAATCTTGTACGCAGGCAGGAAGCTGAAACCGGCAAGCAGAGTAGTGTGCTTTGGGATGAGGTGACGGAGCGGCTGATAACGCATCTGACGGTTACCGGCCCAGACGGAGAATGCGAGGTCAAATCCGGCGTACGCATGTATTCCATAGCCCAGTACAGATTGCTCATGCAGCTGGCCGGGTTACGCCTCGAACAGGTGTACGGCGAGGAGTTGACGCCTTTTGAAGAAACCTCCCGGAGAATGATCATGATAGCGGTCAAACCGAAATCCTGAGCGGCCTGCTGTCTGAAGACCTTATGATTATCCACAACCAGGCGCATTAGCGGTGAACCCCGCTGTGCTCACGACCGTTCTGTTCCTTAAACATGGAGAAGGATACTATGAAAAAGAAAACCGTGGTGAACACTTTGATGATCAGTTCTATTCTTCTAGTCTTGTACTTTTTTATAGGGCATGGCTTTGTCGAATTCTATTTTGGTGGAAAAAAAGAGATACTCCAGACGGCGGACGTTATCAATAATCTATGCAACGCCAATGGTTCCTGTCCTTTAATCCTTGAAAATTGGGAAGGTGAAAACGGAAGGTTAAGAAAAGGCCGAAAAATGTACATGACTATTCCAATTCCGGGAAATGAAAATAATGAAAAGAGCCTTAAACCTCAATCATTCAAACTGATTTATGTAATGAGTTTTCCTACTGATGATTGGTTCGAGGTCCAGGGCGGCGTTGGCAGGAAAGTCACGTCAGGTTGGACAGGGCGCTAGGATGGTCTTGAAGCCCGCTGAATTTAATGCTCCAGCGTGATTTATACGCAAAAACAGGACTCTCTCTCCAGAACGATTATCCAATTGAATTTGCCGTGCTTCGCGCCGCACCTTCAGCACCGGCATGCGCCGGCCTCTACACTACGTGTTACGCTTTTCTCATTTCCGGCGGCTGCCCGGTTGTTTCCAGAACCCGGAGCCAGACATTGCCTTGCGGATCGATTCGTCTTCCGGAAATGGCGGCGGCAAGGGGCAGGTGGACATATTCGTTGTTTCTGAGCGCCACCAGCAGGCCGGTCTTTCCCGCCATGGCCGCGTGCACGGAGTATTGCCCCAGAGAGCTGCAATAAATGCTGTCCGAAGCGTTGGCCGGAACCGACCGAATCAGGTAGCTGGGTTCTATATATTTTAAATTGATTTCCAGATTGATTTCATGAAAATGCCGATCGATAGCCTGTTTCAGAAACAGGCCGATGTCATTGAGGTGGATGTTGCCCGAAGCGTCGGTCTTCCGCTCAGGGGAATTATTTTTCATTAATTCCTGTCCCGCGCCTTCCGCCGCCAGAATGACGGCATGCCCCCTTGTTCTAATTCTTTTTTCCAGAGCTTTCAGAAATCCTTTTTCACCATCCAAATCAAAGGGCACTTCGGGAATGAGGACAAAGTTAACGTCACCCTGGGCCAGCGCCGCGGTTGCCGTGATATAGCCTGATAAACGTCCCATGATTTTTACCAGGCCGATGCCGTTAAAGGCGCCCTTGGCTTCCACATGAGCGCTGCGGATGGCCTCCACCGTTTTTTCAATAGCCGTGTCGAAGCCGAAGGATTTTTCTATCAGGTTCAGATCATTGTCAATGGTTTTGGGAATACCGATAACAGAGATCTTTGCGTTTCTGGCGGTGATTTCCATATTCAGTTTTTCCGCCGCCCGCATGGTGCCGTCGCCCCCGATGCAAAAAAGGATGTTGACTTTCAAACTTTCCAGATAATCCACCATAATCTTCGGATCCTGCGGACCGCGGGAAGAGGAAAGGATGCTGCCGCCGGTATGGGTGATGTCTTTAACAAAGTCCGGCGTCAGTTGAACCGGTTTGTCCCCGTATGACGGGTTCAACCCGCGCAATCCGTATTTAATTCCCATAATGTCATTCACGTCGTAACGGTAGGAAAGCGTCATGGTCAGGGAACGGATTACGTCATTAATGCCGGGACAGAGACCACCGCACGTAACAATGGCGGCCCTTGTTTGTACGGGGTTAAAAAAGATCTTTTTTCTGGGACCTGCCGGTTCCACAGACATGGGCTGTCCCGTGGAATCCAGCGTTTGGGCATGGTTGACAAGATGGGTGTGAAATAAAATCCGGTCATCGTCGGATGTGAAATTGCTGATATTCAGGGGAGAATCAATTTGGCAATGGCCGAGATTGGCGATGGCAAACTCAAGCGTCATGAAATCACTTCCTTTTATTGATGATCTGCAGCGCGGAATATTTGCCGGAAATTATTTCCGCTTCAAAGCCGGCATCCGTCATTAAGGACGAACCTGTCAGAAAAATATTGTTAAAACGTGTTTTATTGGTTTTGGTGGCAAAGGAAGTAAAAAAAGCATTGCGCACCTTGTATTTTGGCGTGAGGATTTTCCGGTAGTCTAAAGAAATATCGATGGATTTATCAATATCGGATAATTCAATGTTGTCTTTCAGAAAGGGCAGCAATCCTTCCAGCCTGTCTAAAATGGAATTGCTCTCACGGAGGAGCGCGTCCCGTGTCCAGTTATCTTCAATATCGGGAAGGTAAACCGTGGCGGTAAGCGATGTCCTGGCCGCCGTGAGACTCTTGTCGTTTTCCGGCGGACTCGTTTCCAGAATGATAAGGTTGTCATCATAAATATCTTTATGAACATCCGTGACCACGGCAATATGCCGGGCAAGCTGTTCCGGAAGGCATTTCGCGGCAACGCCCAGAAATATTGTAAAGGGATAATAAACTACTTTTGCCGGACGAAGCCAGTCGGAAAGGTTCATGTATTTATGCGTGCCCCGAAGCAAGGGCAGTTTGTCCGACTTCGTGCTGATAATCAAATCCAGACCGGAGACTTTGGATATTGTGCCGTCCGGAGCTTTCAGCTCCATATCAATGTTTTTATTTCTGATGACGGAGTTTATGTGATGGCTGCTCAGATACAAACCTTTGTTTGATTCCAGCTTTTCAACTAGCGCATTGAATAAAAATTGTTTTCCCTGAGGAAAATAAGAGACGCCGCGCACCGGCGCGCTGTATTGAAAAGCAGAGGTGAAGGAAAGCAAATCATCGATGTTTCCGGAAAGCAGCGCCTGTTGCGCCTCCCACACTTTTTCCAGAGAGGGATCCTGCGACAGAACTTTATCAAATTTAACCGCGCCATATTTATATTTGATAATATCGGGAAACAATTTCAGATAGGAAAAATATTCTTTTAAAGTCTGCGGCTGGATCTGTTGATGTTCGGCTGTCCAGTTTTGAAATATGGATGAAGCGTCCGACAGCATATTGTAAAAGTCGGTGATGTCCGTATCCCAATCGGGAAATTCCCGGGCCAGTTCAGCCGTAAGGCTGCTCAGGTTGTTGTAAAAGTCGATTCGATGATCGGGAAGAATAATTTGAAAAGCGGGATTAATGGAATCCGCATGATGATCCGGAATCGCAATGCCCATCTCACCCAGTATGGACAGGCCCTGTTGATCCGGCCCAAGGCCGGTCATCGGCGCCGGATCGATATTGAAAACAAAATCGTCGATCAGCTGCAACCCGCCTTGCCCGCTCTCGGAAACCAGCAGGGTATTGATGCCCTTCTGGCTGGCATAGGCAGCAGCTATATGTGAAGCAAGATCATCACCGATGACAATCAGATCATACATCAAAGAATACTATCCTCCGGAACATGTCAATAAAAAGGGACCGGTTAATGGTCCAGCGACGGATTATGCATTGCGGCTTCGTCACAGTTGATGATGTTCCTGATTTCTACGTGACGGCCGTTTTTGATAATTTGATTTTTCGCGAAATAACGGATGGCCTGAGGATAAATTTTGTGTTCTTCCTTCAATATTCTGGCTGCCAGCGTCTCCGCGGTATCGTCCGGGTATACCGGTACAACCGACTGAATAATAATGGGGCCGGTATCCACCCCTTCATCCACAAAATGAACGGTGCAACCGGAAAATTTCACGCCGTAATCGATCGCTTTTTGCTGGACATGCGTGCCGGGAAAAGCGGGCAGCAGGGCAGGGTGAATATTAATAATTTTCTGATCAAAGGCCCGTAAAAAAGATCCGGTGAGAATCCGCATGAACCCGGCCAGCACGATTAAATCGACGCCTGCCTCTTTCAGGATGCGGATCAGTTCATTGTCAAATTCTTCCCGGCTCGAATAATCCTGATGGTTTAAAATCACGCAGGGGATGCCGTGCTTTTTTGCCCTGGTCAGGCCATATGCCTGCGGATTGTTGCTCACGACGATTTTAATCTGAGCGGGTAGTGTTCCTTTTTCAATATGGTCGATGATGGACTGAAGATTTGAGCCGCTGCCGGAAATCAAAACGCCCAATTTTAAGAGTTCAGCCATAGCCCTGCCGTTAAATTTCCGTGAAGCATACCGAAGCCTGATCCTTCTCTTTTTTCTCAATCACGCCGATCAGGTAAGCTTTTTCCCCCAATACTTTCAGACGGTCGAGAATTTCCCGGGAATCTTTTTCCGATACGATCATCATCATCCCGATGCCCATATTGAAAACCCGGAACATCTCTTTATCATCCACATGGCCGATATCCTGAATAACGGAAAAAATCGGCGGAATTTCCCAGCTGTCGCTGGTAATGACGCAGCGGCTGACATCGGGTATGATGCGCGGAATGTTGTCGTAGAAGCCGCCGCCGGTAATATGAACCAACCCTTTGATGCTGAAGTTTTTAAATATATTCAAAAGGGATTTGACGTAAATTCGCGTCGGTTCCAGAAGTTCCAACCCGACCGTTCTGGAAAGTCCGGGTACGGAATCGTTCATGGACAGTTTGCCTTTTTCCAACAGCACCTTGCGGGCCAGTGAAAAGCCATTGCTGTGCAGACCGCTGGACGCGATACCGATCACCCGGTCGTTAATGCTGATGGTCGAGCCGTCAATCATTTTATCCGATTCCACCACGCCTACGCAGAATCCGGCCAGGTCGTAGTCGCCTCCCTGATAAAAACCCGGCATTTCCGCCGTTTCTCCACCCAGCAGCGTGCAGCCGGCCTGTTTGCAGCCCTGAACAATTCCGTCCACAATCTGCACGCTTTTTTCCAGCTCGATTTTGCCCGTAGCCAGATAATCCAGAAAGAACAGGGGCTCCGCCCCCTGAACGATAACGTCATTGACCGACATGGCCACCAGATCAATGCCGATCGTGTCGTGTTTATCCATCAGGTGAGCAATTTTGAGCTTTGTTCCCACGCCGTCCGTTGAAGAGACGAGAATAGGATTTTTCATTTTGGCGGTATCAAAACGGAACAACCCTCCGAAACCACCGATGCCGGAAACCACTTCTTTGCGGGCTGTCATTTTAATCAGGGGTTTGATGCGCTCGACAAAAGCATTAGCGGTATCAATGTTGACACCGGCGTCTTTATAGGTAGATTTTGCGGGTTTTACGGATTTCGTGACCATATGACTCCATCAATAAACATTAGTTCTTCAAGAGAAGATTGAATGGTGATGATCTAACGTAAATCAGCGTTTGTGTCAATCATTGACTTGCGCAAACATAATTTATTTGTTAAAAAATGCCAACAATATCCGGAAATTTATTCATTTTAACAAAAATGCATCGGAGGCTGAATGGAGTCCTTTAAAAAAAATCTGCAGAAAATCGAGCAGCCTCTGAACTTTGCAGCTAAGGATGACTTTAAAAATATTCCCCACATTAAAGATTTAGGGAAATCGCTGGTTGCTTTGATTGCCTTGCAGATCTCAGCTATCCCGACCGCCGCTAAAAACAGTTTTGAACCGCCGCTCGGAAATATGATGCATATTTTTTCGGATTACGACGATCAGGACATGACCGCTAAAAAAGCAAAAATTTCGGAAGCGGCGCTGATTCTTGAAAGATTAAAGAATGCCGCTGATCACTTTGACGCCAGCAAACCTTTTTCTCCTCATCAGGAAGAGCAGATCAGCGAACGCATTAAGGATATGAAAGCGTCCGGAGAGAAACTGGCGCTGCCGGTGCAGTTTCTGAAAGGCGTGGGACCGAAAATGGCCCTCCGATTTGCCGCCAAAGGAATTAATACCGTCGAAGATTTACTTTATTTTTTGCCGCGCACTTATGAAGACCGCCGGGAAATCCGCAAAATCAACAAGCTGGAAACCGGGAAGATCCAGACCATCATGGCAACGGTCGTGCTTACGGAGTTTCGTTACTACGGTAAAAGAAGGATTCTGGAAGTCACCGTTACAGATAATACCGCCACGTTGACCGCCAAATGGTTTAAAGGACAGATGTCATATCTTACCGGAACTTTTAAGAAGGGAACCCGGGTAATTTTTACGGGCAATGTAACCCCCGGCTATGGAGGTAAATCGATGATTCATCCTGACTATGAAATTCTGGATGATGAAGACGAAGAGAATCTGCTGAATTTTAAACGCATCGTGCCTGTGTATTCGGAGACGGAAGGCCTGCACCAGAAGTACATCCGTAAAGTCATGTATTCCGCTCTGGAAAGTTATTCTCGTTATGTCGCATCGCCTATCCCGATGGAAATCTGCCGCAAACGAAATCTGCAAAACATCCGTGAGGCGCTTTTGACCGTTCATTTCCCCGGAAACGACGAAAACCTGGAACATTTAATCGAGGCCCGCTCCGAAGCGCACCGGCGTCTCATTTATGACGAGTTCTTCTTTTTTCAACTGGGGATGGCCATTAAAAAATCCGGCCGTATTCTGGATAAGGGCATTTCATTTGCCGTTGACGGGAAACTGCCGCGAAAATTTCATGCGTCGCTGCCCTTTGCCTTAACCGGCGCTCAAGCAAGGGTGATTGCTGAAATTGAAAAGGACTTAAAGGCGGCAAATGCCATGAACCGCCTCCTGCAGGGCGATGTGGGAAGCGGAAAAACACTGGTGGCTGTGTCGGCCATGATAACGGTTTGTGAAAACGGTTATCAGACAGCGCTGATGGCGCCTACGGAAATATTAGCCAAACAGCATTTTACAACGCTGTCCGCATGGGCTGAACCCATCGGCATTCGCGTCGTTTTGCTCACCGGCAGCATGACTAATGCCGTTCGCAGCGATATTCTGGAACAGATTAAATCGGGCAAGGCCCATATGATCATTGGCACGCACGCCCTGATCCAGGAGGATGTCGACTTCAGGAAACTGGGACTGGTTGTCATCGACGAGCAGCACCGCTTCGGTGTCATGCAGCGGGCGACGCTGCGCAACAAAGGCATTACTGCCGACGTTCTGGTCATGACGGCCACACCGATACCCAGAACACTTGCCATGACCGTCTACGGGGATCTGGATGTTTCAGTCATCGATGAAATGCCCCCGGGTAAAAAACCGGTGCGCACGGTTTTAATGGGGGAAAGCAAGAGGCCGGTCGTTTATGAAACCATCCGCAAGGAGCTGGCTAAAGGCCATCAGGCCTTCATCGTGTATCCGCTGGTTGCGCAATCGGAAAATCTGGATTTAAAAGATGCGACGAAAATGGCCGAGCATCTGCAGAAGGATATTTTCCCCGACAACAAGGTCGGGCTGATTCACGGTAAAATGAAGGATAAAGAAAAAGACGCGGTCATGAGCGAGTTTCTGGACAATAAAATTTCCATTCTGGTTGCTACGACCGTGATCGAAGTCGGCATCGATGTGCCGCGCGCGTCATTGATGGTTATTGAACACGCGGAGCGCTTCGGTTTGTCGCAGCTGCATCAGCTCCGCGGGCGGGTAGGGCGGCGCGATATTCCTTCAAGCTGTATCCTGCTTGCCGACTATAAAGTATCGGCGGATGCCCGCAAAAGATTGAAGGTTATGGAAAAGACTACGGATGGTTTTGCGCTTGCAGAAGAAGATCTGGCCATTCGCGGCCCGGGAGATTTTCTGGGAACACGACAATCAGGTCTTCCTGATTTCCGCATTGCCAGCATCATCCGTGATGCCCGTATTCTCAACGAGGCCAAGGAAGATGCATTTGCTCTGGCTGCCCATGATCCACTGCTCAGCAAACCCGAACATGCCATCCTGAAAGAAGCGCTGATTACCAGGTGGCAGGGGAAGCTGGATCTGGCTAAGACAGGATAAAGAAATAGTCAAATCTAAATGTTGAATAAACGAAACCTGTCGTGGCTCAACCTGTTTTCATTCAGTTCTGCTTATCGGATTGTGAAGGTGTCTGCGGACCACGCTTCAGTTCAAGCACGTAACCCGGCGTCTCCTTCCGGTCGGTCTGCCGGCAATCCAGTTCCGCTGAAAACAGTGACCGGAACTCCATTTTGTATTCGAAAGTCACGCGGTTGTAAACGATGCGCATCTGTCCGGCAGCAGCATTGACCGTGCCCTCGAAAAGGCCTTTGCGCTCCGGCAGATCACAGTGTCCCGAACTCTTCCCCCTGGCCTGCAAGTATTCACCGGCCATTCTGTCGCCGACCAGCATCCCGTGGAAAACCAATGACGGCGCATCCGTCATCTGACCGGTGTAGGTGGTGCCCATTGATTTCAGATGGAGAATGTCCTCACCCTGCTGCCCATCGCGCGTCAATAGCATGCGCGAACCATCCAGCGTGAGTTTAAACGTGTGCCCATTGGAAGCGGTCCAGGTACCAACAAGCAGAGCAACCACATTAACGCGATCGCGCCGGTATTCCAGTTTGTAGATCTCATCCTGCACCTGTGCGGTCTTCGACGATTGCGGCGCCAGCTCAAGATAGCGCTGAAAGCTCTTTATGGCGGAGGTATAATCCTCGATTTTTGACTGCGCGGTTCCCAAACTATAATAAATATCCGGCCAATCCGGCGCCAATTTTGCTGCCTGCTTAAATTCACTAATGGCGAGAACATAATCGCCTGGCGACTTCGCCATCTCGACTGCGGCATTTCCCCGCGCCATGAAACGCCGCGCTTCATCGGATATGGTTCCTGCCATTGCCACGGAAACCCCTGCCAGCAATATCAACATGCCGATCAACCACACTGTCTGCCTTCGATACATTTGCTCTTCTCCAATTCGACCGCTATCTTTGATCAGAATATGCTTCCTGTTGCAAGAAGCATAGGGAGACGGTCTTTGCTTGTCAAGGGATATAAAACACGCTGTTAACGGCGTTTCCTGATTCCCAATTTCTTGATGCGGAACGTCAGTGTGTTCGGATGGATATCGAGGAGTTCGGCAGCGCCGCCGGGTCCATGAATTTTCCCCATCGTTTTTTTAAGCGCCCACCAAGCATTGTCTTGAGAATGCATGACGGAACACCCGATGAAGTGTATTCCAAAGCGGCGGAAGTCATCAAGACCGGCATCGGATATCCATCCCTATTCAATGATGAAGCACTGATCCCCCTTTTTGAACGCTGGGGTGTTTCGACCGGGGACGCCAGGCAGTATGCCGTTACCGGCGAAAAACGCCCGCTGAAAAACAGATTAACAAATTAATGAAAATCATTGAAAAAACGGGTGTGGCCGTATCGGTAGGCAATTAATACAGGAGACAAATCAGAAAATGAGCAAAAGAGAAGTCGTATTTGTTGATGGTGTGCGCACCGCTTTAGGGAAAATGGGCGGCGCCCTGCGTGATATTACAGCCGAAGAACTGGGCGGTATCGGCATCAAGGGATTGATTGAAAAAACAAAGATCCATGAAAAAGCGCAGGTGGATTCCGTGCTTCTCGGTGCGGGCTGGCACTGTTCCCGTGCGATCAATCCAGCAAGGTGGGCTTCGCTTTATGCCGGATTGCCCTATGAAACGTCGGCCAGTTTTGTGGAAATGCAGTGTGGTTCGGGAATCGATTCCATTAATCACGCAGCCTGGAAAATATTATGCGGTCAGGCGGATATCATTATTGCAGGCGCTATGGAATTCTGGAGCCAGTGCACGGTCAAGATTTTCGACAAGTTCACAGCCTTACAGGTTTATAGCTCCGGTGGCCTTTGTGCCGTCGTTATCCCCTGATCCCGAAGAAGGAGATACCAACATGGGCATCACGGCGGAGACGCTCCAGGAAATGTACAAAATCCCCCGCATCGAATCAGACAAATTCGCTTTCAGAAGCCAGGTCCTTGCCAGACGCGCCATTGATGCCGGATACTTTAAAGATGAAATTATTCCCGTTAATATTCCTCAGGGGAAAAAATCGCCGATTGTATTTCAAGAAGACGAACATCCACGCCTGACTTCACCGGAAGCGCTGAGTGCTTTGAAACCCGCTTTCAAAGAGGGTGGCACCGTCACCGCCGGAAACGCTTCGGGGCGGAACGACGGCAGTGCGTTTGTTCTAATGATGACCCGTGAGAAGGCCGAAGAACTGGGATTCGATCCAAGGCAAAATGGTTAAGCGGTGCGGATTTCGGCTGCCACCCCCGCATGATGGGTATCGCACCCGGCTATGCCATGCCGCAGGCCATCAAAAGGGCAGGCCTGAAACTTGCCGATATGGACGTATTGGAATGCAATGAGGCCTTTGCTGTTCAGAATCTGGCCGTGATCAAGGAAATCGAAAAGCAAACAGGAGAGACGGTTGACCTGGAAAGCAAATGGAACCCCAATGGAACCCCAATGGCGGGGCGATTGCGTATGGCCACCCCAACGGTGCATCCGGCAGCAGAATCTGCATGTTCACCATGCGGGAACTCATCCGCAGGGGAGGACGTTACGGGGTCTATGGTTCCTGCTGCGGCGGCGGTCTTGGGGTGGCGACAGTCATTGAAAACCTGAAACGTTAGCCTTTATTGCTGATGCGCACTTCTGGCTGCATATTATATTGTCTGACCCGATTTCGATTATTGCTGAAAAGGTGCCATTCAAAAAGTAATTAACATTTGATTGACGCATAATATCTTTTTTTCGTATACTCCCTTCACGAAAGTGAAAATCTTTAAAAAAATAAAGATTGTCGAAAAGTTCTCCTCCGGAGATCTAAAGGAAAGTGTGTATCATGATGAAGGATTATTGCCTATATAGATGGATGCGGGCATGTCTGGGAATCTCTGTATTTTTACTTGCCTGGACGTCAGGGTCGGTAGCCTCGGCCCAGAGTGTCGATCGTCGGACGACAGCAACAACCACGGCTTTCAGTGAACGCTTCTCGGCGGAAATCTACGGCGGCTATCTGAAGGGCCAAAGTCGTGAAGTGGTTTACAACGCTTCCAACGGCGCTAAGTTAAGTGAACTCTTTTGGTCAATCGACAATGCATACCTGGTGGGTCTCAATCTTGCCGTGCGTCCCATCGAACGGTTGAAGCTCAGTATCGGCGGCTGGATGCCGGTTACCTCAGGCAACACCATGGATGACTATGATTGGCTGGCGACCAACGGCTTTGACGATTGGACCCACTGGTCGCACTCTCCCGACACGAAGCTAAACCGGGCCTACATGATTGATACCCGGGCCGCTTTCACCATGACATCCTTCAAGAATCAACCCGATACCGCGAAACCATGGCAGATCAGGAACGCCTCCCTGGATATGATTGTTGGTTACCGGTGGGTCAATCTGGACTGGACAGCTTACGGGGGATCTTACATCTATACATCGGAGGACGCCGCCCACAACGTACCCGCGGCGGGCGGCAGCATACGCGACACTGTTGGTCAGTTTGAGAGCGGTAAGTCCGTCATCTCCTATACGCAGTGGTGGGGGACACCTTATGCCGGTATTGGTGGCAGCATCGGCATTAACCGGTGGACTCTCTCCGCAGAGGTAATCGGAAGTCTGTGGGCCAAGGGTCGTGACCGCGACGACCACCACCTGCGCACCCTGATATTTGAGGAATCCTTCTCGAATGTCCATATGGTGGGCGTAAACATGGGGATAGACTGCAATCTGACGGAACATCTATCCATTTTTACCCGATTTGACTATCAGAAGTTCTTCGAGGGCAAGGGATCTTCCACCAATACCAATTATGAGACCGGAGTTTCCGAAACGAATGAAGGTGACGCAGCCGGTGCGGACTTTTACTCGATGATATTCTCCCTGGGGCTCAAGTTGAGCTTCTGATCTGGTTATTATCATACCTGTCGTTGACGCAAGGTTGCTCAAATTCTCGCAAATAACCTATCAGGTATAATAAAATATTTTATAAGGGGTACAAGGATCAATGAGAATAGCCATAGTCGGTATCGGAGGGGTAGGGGGATATTTTGGCGGAAAGCTGGCCAGAGCGTATGCAGGTTCGGAAAAGCATGAAATTATTTTTATAGCCCGCGGTGAACATCTCAGTGCCATTCAGCAAAAGGGATTGCAGCTGTTAACTCAGGAATGTGACTATGTTGCATGGCCGAATATTGCCACGGATCAGCCGCATATCGCCGGTCCATTTGATATCGTGTTTTTTTGCGTCAAGAGTTACGCTCTTGAATCATCCGCGCAGTTATTCAGGAACAATATCACAAACAGAACGGTCGTCATCCCGCTGCAAAATGGTGTCGACAGCGCCGAAAGGCTGCGAGTTGTTCTGCCTCACGCGGATGTCATAAGCGGCAGCTGCTATATTATTTCGCATATCGAAAAGCCGGGTGTTGTTCATCAGGAAGACGGCGCCTGTAAGTTGACATTCGGTACGGATGATCAGGAATCCGCTAAAAAATACTCTTATATTCTGGGTATTTTATTGCAGGCAAAAATTAATGCAACATTAACAGATAAAATTTCTGAAGTCTTGTGGACAAAATTTCTGCTGATGTGTCCTCTGGCGTCTCTGACTTCGGCGACCGGGAAAACATATGGGGAGATTTGGACGGATGCTGAACTGCGAATAAAGGCGAGCGGCCTGATGAAAGAAGTTGCCGCAGTGGCGAGAGCACGCAATATCCCGCTGTCTGAGGATGTAGTGGACAAAACAATGGAGATGGTTGGTCGTTTCGGCCAGAATTCAAAAACATCGATGCAGCTGGACAGGGAAAAAGGCAATCGGACTGAAATTGATACACTGACGGCGTTCCTTTGCCGGGCAGGTAAAGAAACGGGGGTTCCCACTCCTTTGCATGATGCTTTATACAAGCAGTTAATCAGTTGAGATCATTTATAATTAATTATTCCCTCCCATCTCTTATCTGTTTGACAAAACAACGAGATTTGTTATAGGAATCATTTTTGATAAATTGTGCCGGTAAGCGGCATGCATTGCTTTATGGAAACGAATTGAGGTGTCATGATGAAAAATATTTATATCGGTTTGATTGGCTGGGGCAACATCGGCAGTGGTGTTGTTAAACTACTAAAACAAAACGAAGAGCTGATTACCAAAAGACTCGGAGCGAAAATTGTTTTAAAAAAGGTTGCCGATATTAATATTACGTCACCGCGCGCCGTAAAAATCCCAAAAAATCTGCTGACAACCGATGCACGGGAGATTCTTAATGATCCGGAAATATCCATTGTCATTGAACTAATGGGCGGTTATGAACCCGCAAGAACTTTTGTTCTGGAGGCTATTAAGAAAGGTAAACAAGTCGTCACAGCCAACAAAGCCATGCTCGCAACATTCGGCAATGAAATATTTCCAGCCGCTCAAAAAAAAGGAGTGGATGTTGGTTTTGAAGCCAGCGTAGGCGGTACGATACCCATCATTAAAACGCTAAAAGAAGCGCTCGTTGCCAATCACATAAATTCCATTGTCGGCATCATGAATGGTACCTGTAATTTTATTTTGACCAAGATGACTGACGAAGGAAAACCTTTTGATGTCGTATTGAAAGAAGCACAACAACTGGGTTTTGCAGAGGCCGACCCGACTTTTGACATAGAAGGTATCGACACCTCGCATAAGATGGCCATCCTCCTTTCTCTGGCTTATGGTAAAAAAGTCAACCTCAAGGATATTTATCTGGAAGGCATCACAAAAATCAGCGGTGAAGATATCGCTTTCGCCAAAGAATTGGGGTACCGGATCAAACTGCTGGCCATCGGAATGCTGAAAGGGGATGCGGTGGAAGCAAGAGTCCACCCGACAATGATTTCCTCCAGTCATCTGCTGGCGAATGTCAATCGCAATTATAATGCTTTTCACCTGGTAGGAGATGCCTCCGGACCGGTATTTCTGTTTGGTCAGGGTGCAGGCATGATGCCCACAGCCAGTGCGGTTTTCAGCGACATTCTTGATGCCGCACGCAATGTTTTGAAAGGCATTTCGGGACGGGTGCCGCTGAGGTCCATTAATGAAACAGGCATGAAGGATATCAAGTTGATACCAATGGATGATATCGAAACAAAATATTATTTTCGCTTTTCAGCATTGGATCAACCAGGTGTATTATCAAAGATATCCGGCATACTCGGAGAAAATAATATCAGTCTGGCAACGGTTATCCAGAAAGCCAGACAAGAAGAGGGCGCCGTACCGGTTGTCATGACCACGTATAAAGCAAAAGAAAAGAATGTGCGCCGGGCTTTGAAGAAAATAGATAAGCTCGATATTGTGAGGGATAAAACCATTCTTATTCGCATTGAGGATGAGTTGTAATTTACATTAAGCAGGGAAACTTATGAAATATGTTGTATTACTGGGCGACGGCATGGCCGATTACCCAAGTCAAAAACTTGGTGGAAAGACTCCCCTGCAATGCGCCCTGACTCCATTTCTGGATCAGATTGCCTCTCAGGGCACTCTGGGGCTGGTTGACACAATCCCTCAGGGAATGGTTCCGGGATCCGATGTGGCCAATTTGAGCGTACTGGGTTACAATCCGGAAGAAACGTATACGGGTCGAGGTCCATTGGAGGCAGCCAGCATGGGAATCCATCTTGGCCCCAACGATATTGCCTATCGATGTAATCTGGTAACCATCGGCGCCCCCGGTACAGACCAAGCCTTCATGGATGACTTTACCGCAGGGCATATCTCTTCTGCTGAAGCCAGAGAAGTCATCCAGGATATCAACAAGAAAATAGGTTCATCGCAGTTGCAGTTTTATCCGGGTGTGGGTTACCGTCATTTGCTGGTATGGCGTAATGCAGAAGGCTCTCCCCATACTGAACCACCCCATGATATCCCCGGGAAAGGAATTGCCCAGTATCTTCCTTCCGGAGATTTCTCTGAAGAAGTGAATAGCCTGATGCAAAAAGCGGTGGAAATTTTAAAAGATCACCCTGTCAACGCCAGGCGTCTGGCAGATGGGAAAAAGCAGGCTAATTCCATCTGGCTGTGGGGACAGGGAAGAAAACCGCAGATTATTCCGCTGACCAAGAAACATAATTTCAAAGGCGGCATGATTTCGGCTGTCGATCTTCTTAATGGTCTGGGCATCAATGCCGGATTGAAACCATTACCCGTGGAAGGAGCTACCGGCTATATTGACACCAACTATGAAGGTAAGGCCAACATGGCGCTGGACGCGCTGAAGTTTATGGATTTCGTTTTTCTCCATCTGGAAGCCCCCGACGAAATGGGACATGAAGGCAACGCTGAAGGTAAGATTCAGGCCATCGAATTTTTCGATGAAAAAATAGTCGGGCCGATTTTGAATAACATAGGTAAGCTTGGTGAATACCGAATTCTGGTTTTAAGTGACCACCCGACGCCGCTTGATCTGAAAACCCATGTCGGCGATCCGAGTCCGTTTGCCGTCATATCGTCGCGTCAGGAAGAGAATCAGGTCTCGGGACGCTCCTTTACAGAAGATAATGCAAAGAAAAGCGGTATTCTGGTGTCTCCCGGCTATCTGCTGATGGACAAATTCATTAGGGACTGGAGTACTTTTCTTGGAAAGTAATTTTACAAAAGTCCGCGTGATTTATGCCGATACGGACGCCATGGGTATTGTTTATCATACAAATTATATTCGCTGGTTTGAACTGGGGCGTAATGAACTGATGCGGCAACTCGGCGTGGCCTATACGGAATTGGAAAAGCTGGGACTTAATCTTCCTTTAACGAAAGTGTCCTGTCATTATCTCGCGCCGGCAAAATATGATGATCTGGTAATTGTTGAAACGAAGTTTGATTACATTAAAAGGGCTAGCATTAAGTTTAATTCCGGAATATGGGATGAAAGTAAGGAAAAGCTTCTCGTGGAAGGATACACAATCCACGCCTGTACCAATAATGAAGGCAAAATACGTAGAATACCTCAATTACTTCTGGAATTAACTGACAAATATAACATCAATAAAGGGGAATAATATGGCCGCCAAGTTATCGAAAAAAGAACTTAAAAGTCCTGATGCATTTCAAACTACATTCGAAAAAGTAGGTGATTATGTTTCTGAAAATAAAGCCCGAGTAATGGTCGCCGGTACAGCGCTGGCCTGTGCCATGGTTATTGCTGTTGGAATTTACTTTTACTGGAGCTATTATACAAATTCCGCGCTGAAACTATACGCCAAAGTCCAAGAAAATATCATGAAACACGGTGACAATAAAGAAACTGTCAATGAAAATATAAAGATATTTAAAGAATTAATTGAAAAATATCCTCACAGCTGGAGTGGCCGGATGGCTCATTATCATCTCGGGAATATTTATTACAATAATGGTGAAATTGACAAAGCGATCAACTCCTATGACAAATTCGTCGAGATGGCAGGGTCTGATAAAACAGGTGTTAAATTTCTGGCTTTAACGTCTCTCGGATATTCATACGAAGTCAAGAATGATTATAAGAATGCCCTGAAATATTTTGAACAGGCACAAAACACATACAACATCGGATTTGAAATGATCGGATTACGCAACATTGCGCGTACTTATGAAGAAATGAATAATAAACAAAAAGCTCTTGAATATTATAAAAAAGCATTGGAGAAAACAACTGAGCCGGCAGCAGTTATTTTTATCAAGCGAAAAATATCTACACTAAGTTGATTTTTTACAGTTATTTGCCAAATGAACGGCAACGATACGGAGGCACAACCATTTGAAAAAAGTATTAATGTCAGGAAATGAAGCCATTGCCCGTGGTGTCTATGAAGCAGGCGTGCGATTTGCGGCAGCCTACCCCGGTACTCCCAGCACAGAGATCATGGAAGAGTTTGCAAAATATGACGGCGTTTATGCCGAATGGGCGCCTAATGAAAAAGTAGCAGTCGAAGTAGCCATCGGCGCAGCTTTGGGTGGAGTCCGCTCGCTGGCCGTTATGAAACACGTCGGTGTTAATGTGGCCGCCGACCCGATTTTTACCGTCAGTTATACGGGTATTGAAGGCGCATTGGTCATCATCAGTGCCGATGATCCGTCCATGCACAGTTCACAAAATGAGCAGGATAACCGCAATTACGCCAAGTTTGCTAAAATTCCCATGCTGGAACCGGCAGATCCACAGGAAGCTAAAGATTATATGAAGTTAGCTTTCCAAATCAGCCGGCAATTCGATACTCCGGTCTTTTTTCGAACGACCACAAGAGTTTCTCATTCCAAATCCGTGGTCACACTCGCAGAACCTCAGGAACCGGAAGACATACTGAAACTTACCCATCATGCGGAAAAATACGTTATGGTTCCTATTAATGCCCGAACAAGGCGGGTGGCAGTGGAAAAACGACAGTTGGCACTCAGGGAATTTGTGGAGACATTTTCGGAAAATAAAGTGGAAATCAATGATCCGGAAATCGGTATTATCACTGCCGGCATGCCTTATAACTATGCCAAAGAAGTCTTCCCGAATTTCTCTTATCTGAAATTGGGTATGGTTCATCCGCTGCCGGTAAACATGATCCGTGATTTCGCCTCCAAAGTTAAAAAAATCTATGTAATCGAAGAACTTGATCCTTTCCTGGAAGAACAGATTAAGGCCTTGGGAATCCAGGTAATCGGCAAGGACATTTTTCCCTATACTAATGAATTTGATCCCGGTATCATAAAAAACGCAATTAATTCAGATATGCAGGGATCCGTTTCTCCCTATAAAGAAATTTTAGCCCATCGTCCGCCAAATCTTTGCCCCGGTTGTCCGCATCGGGGTCTTTTTTATGCGCTTAAGAAATCAAAAGCTTATGTCCACGGCGATATAGGTTGTTATACACTATCTTATTTAAAACCCCTGGAAGGGTTGCATTCATGCATCTGTATGGGCGCAAGTATCGGCATGGCCCACGGCATGAGTAAAGCCTTGAAAGAGAAAGGGAAGGGTAAGGTAGTAGGCGTAATTGGCGATTCCACATTCCTGCATTCCGGCATTACTTCTCTTTTGAACATGGCCTACAATAATAGTGATGCGCTTATTATCATTCTGGATAACAGCACAACAGCAATGACCGGCATGCAGGAGCATCCTGGTACAGGCTATACATTGATGGGAAAAGAAGCTAAAAAAGTTAATCTAAATGTTTTAGTATCTGCTCTAGGTATAGAAAATATAAAGGTTGTTAACCCAAATAATATAAAAGAAACTCAAAACGCGATTAAGGATGAGCTAGCCAGTAATGGTCCGTCTGTTATTATTTCACAAAGTCCTTGTGTCCTTTTTAAACGGGCAAATATTAAGCCTGTTCCACCGATGAAAATTGATGCGGACAAATGTGAAGGCTGCAAATCATGCCTTGGGTTAAATTGTCCGCCGATTTCATGGAAAGAAGGCGCCACCAAAGAAGGATCCAAACGCAAAGGCATCGCGGTAATTGATGAAACGTTTTGTAATGGTTGCGGTTTATGCGCTCAGGTCTGTAAATTCAGCGCGATCAGTTAAGGAAAAGGGAAGCCTCAATGAAAGATTCAAAAGTTCACAGTATATTATTTGCCGGCGTAGGCGGTCAGGGAATTTTAAGAGCCAGTGATATCATGTGTATGGCCATGATGGAAGCTGGTTTTGATGTTAAAAAAAGCGAAGTCCACGGCATGGCGCAACGAGGTGGTTGCGTGAACAGCGACGTACGTTATGGTTATAAGGTCTATTCGCCATTAGCAGAAGCTGGAAGTGGCGAAATTCTTGTTTCTTTCGAAAAAATGGAAGCGTTGCGTTATCTGAAATTTTTGAGTAAGGACGCATCAATTATCGTCAACACTGAAGAAATCTATCCCCCTTCTGTTAATATGGGTGATGCAAGCTATCCAAGCGACGTAATAGGATTTTTAGAGAAACATTATCCTAAAGTAATCGCATTTAATGCCGCAGATCTGGCGCTAAAAGCAGGCAACATTAAAGCAGCCAATGTTGTTTTACTGGGTGCCGTATCCAATTTATTGAAAGTAGAAAAATCCGTTTGGGAAAGTGTTATTAAGAAATCCTTTCCGCAAAAATTGGTCAAATTGAATTTAGACGCTTTCCAAATGGGAATTACTGCTTAAATTACGGCCATAATAATAATTATTACAATTAAAAAGGATATTTAAAGATTATGGCAGAAGACTACTATCAGGTTTTGGGCGTCGATAAAAAGGCATCCGCCGATGAGATAAAAAAGGCATATCGTAAACTGGCCGTTAAATGGCATCCCGATAAAAATCCTAATAATAAAGCGGCAGCTGAAGAAAAATTTAAAAAGATAAGCGAAGCTTACGCTGTTTTGAGTGATGAGAAAAAGCGTGAACAATATGATCAATTTGGTTCTACTGATCAGTTTCGTCAACAGTATTCACAGGAAGACATTTTTCGCAATTTTGACCTGGATGAAATATTGCGTAGCTTTGGTTTTGGAGGCGGAAGAGGGGCAGGGAGAACAACTTTTCGCACAGGCGGCAGAAGAGGCGGCCCGCAGCAAGATTATGACGATCCCTTCGCCAGTATATTCGGTGGTATGGGCGGCGGTGGCCGACAGGATGCAAATATGCCGCAAAAAGGACAGGATGCAGAATACAATCTATCGATATCATTAGAAGAATCTGTTTTTGGTGCTGATAAAAAGATCTCACTGCAAATGGAAAATCGTATTGAAGATATCAGTGTGAAAATACCTTCCGGAATAAGCACCGGTAAGAAACTGAGACTGCCCGGAAAAGGATTGACAGGCTACAATGGTGGTCCAAATGGTGATTTGTATCTAAATATTAATGTAATGCCCCATCCGATCTTCGCCAGAGATGGCAATGATCTTTATATCGAAAAGACAATAAAATTTACTCAGGCTGCGTTGGGTACTACTATAGATGTTCCGACATTGGATGGCACATCAAAAAGATTGAAGATTGCTCCCGGCACGCAAAACAATACCAAAATCAGAATGAAAGGTTTTGGAGTTCCCGGACTCAAAGGTGGACTTAAAGGCGATCAATATATAAAAATTAATGTAGAGGTTCCTAAGAAACTTACGGATAAACAAATAAAGATAATTGAACAACTCGCGGAAGATGGAATTTAAAAAAGATTAAATTCTTAATATGGATAACGATGTATTATATTGATATTATTATATAATGTACAATTTATTTGTTTTCACATTCAATTCTCCGGAGCCATAATATTATCACATTGAGTCTTATAAGATATGTTATGTCTACTTGATATGATTTGAGCTTGTTTCAATTTTTGTTTTGGATATTCCCTCCTGCTTTCTTCCTTAAATGTTTTATTGATAATTATTTAATCACTTTTTGTTTAAAAATTGAAAAAGTTCCAATTGCCTTGGCAACGATCTTTTCATCTTCTTTTATTTCCGCTTCCAGTACGGCAATATTTTTCCCTTTTTGGATAATATTTGCGTCACATAAAAGTTTTTTGCCTTTTGACGGTTTTAAATAATTTATTTTGATTTCAATAGTTGCAGCTTCTTCATCTTTTTTTATTGTGGAATAGACAGCGACACCCATACTGATGTCGGCCATCGAATAAATAACGCCACCGTGGACATTTTTATGGACATTAAGAAAATTCTCTTTTATTTTCAAAGATAATTGACAGTTTCCATTTTCCAGTTTCAATACCTCCACACCTAGAAGTTTAATAAATGGACTGCGTTCTTTTATTATTTCAGTATACTCTAATGCCATGTTTAATATTCTCCATTATTTGTTTAAAAAAACAATGCCGTCCTTTTCCAAGGTAATCCATCTGTATTTGTCATAAAAACTCCACCTCCCCTATTACACCCATGTCGTTGCCGAAGATGATTATTATTCCCTTAACACCGGGTATTTTTATTCCATAGTCCAAGGCGATTTTGATATCTTTGTTACTTTTTACACGATTGCCGATGGCCGATGCTGCCGCATCGGCGAGTGTTGCAGATTTGGAAATTACACAGACAGCATCTGCCTTTCCAAAACTAAGAGATGGCCCAACAGTAGCTGACGATGTGCAAATTCCTAGAGGAGTATCTTCAGGCTTTACAACTATATTGACTTTATAACTTAATGTAGATTCTCCAGCAAAAACAGCAACTGTCAGCTTCTTTTGAGACTGGAGAAAGATATCACCGCCGTTTTCAACAATGAGGTTGTTTGTCTGTTTTAGAAGATCGTATCCAACAAATTCGGATACGGCACCGGCAACCGAGGCCATGGGGCCTACCTTGCATATTCCTGATTTAATTATCATATCCCTGATAATCGGTGGAGCTAAATTATCATCGGGAAGAGGCAAAAGTGATGTAAGGAATTCAGGATTATTTTTTATGTAAATTTCTAATGTGTGACGATGTTGGATCAAAGATCTTAATGCTGCATCGGACAAGTTTTTATCCGAACTTATCAACAGGTCGCTTTCAGCAATTTTTATATTATGTGATATTAAATTATCTTTATTAATTAAAGATCTATATATTCTTTCTTCATATTTCATATTAAATATTTATCAACAGGACAATAAGAAAAATTATGGACTCTCTTATTTCAAAAAATGGGATAAACTAATAAAGGTTAAACGTTCAAGTGAATTTTACGCTTTCATAAAATACCTCACTAAACTGAACTTAAAAAAAGAAGGAATTAAGGGGGCTCGTCTTATAGCCATTTAACAATAAACCGTAGATCCATTCCCCAGAATTACGTCCGCTTCACGTTGCAGACGGTCACAGATATCGATTCTATTCTCTTCTCCGAGCCTCACTATTGTTTCACTTTTTCCATTAAGAATATGAATGTAAGCATCGTATTTTCCACTGTATTTCTTTACCGTGTCATGAAGAGATTTTATGTTTTCCGGAGGCACTTTATCGGCATCGATTATAAAACGAACCTGTTTATAGGGATTCTCCAGAGCTTTAGCCAGGGAAATAACATCTTGAGCAATTATCTTAAGTGATTCATCACCGACATCGATAGTCCCTGAAATAACAACTGGCTCATCTGCATGGAGTAACTCGTAAAATTTCTTATAAACATCTGCCCAGAAGATTATACTGACTGAACCCTGCAAATCTTCCAGAATGATATTACACATGATATCTTTTTTTCTGGTCAGCCTCTCAGTAAGTGTACTGATCACGCCAGCGATGGTTATGGTGTCTTTGTCCTGTTTAGAACCAATTGAACTGGCATTAACATTGGTAATGAATTTTAATTTCTCTGCATACCCATGTAAAGGATGGCCGGTAATATAAAATCCCAAAGTTTCTTTTTCGATAGATAATAACTCTTTGTGATCCCATTCGGGAATATCGGGTATACGATAAGAGACCGCGCCATTTTCCAGGGAAGATCCGGCGTTGTCCAATGTCTCGAAGAAACTTGCCTGATTACTTAGTAATTCTTTTTGTTTACGTTGTGCCTCTTCCATTGCTTCCTCACAACACTCCATGAGTTGGCGACGGTAATAGCCCAGGCTGTCAAAAGCACCGCATTTAATCAGGCTTTCAATGACTCTTTTATTGACTTTACGTAAATCAACACGGCTTAAAAAATCCATGAAAGAGATAAATTTCGACTCTTTACCCATGGCGATGATCGATTCAATCGCCGATTCACCGACATTTTTTACAGCGGCCAGTCCGAAACGGATATTGTCTCCGGATACACTGAAATCTTTTTGCGATTCGTTAATATCTGGGGGCAGAATATTAATTCCCATTTCTTTGCAGTTGGTCATGTGCTTGATAATCTTGTCACGATTGTCTTTTTCACTGGTCAATAGCGCCGCCATAAAAGCAACCGGATAATGAGCTTTCAGATAAGCCGTCTGATATGTGATAATGGAATAAGCGGCACTGTGCGATTTGTTAAAACCGTATTCAGCAAAAGTCTCCATCTGCTCCCAGATGGTTTTAGCTTTGTTTTCATTAATCTTTTGTTTTTTCGCGCCTTCGAGAAACTTTGGTTTCTCCTTTTCCATGGCCGAAACCTGTTTTTTCCCCATCATTTTGCGCAACGTATCGGCCTGCGCCATTGTGTAACCGCCTATCACATTGGCAATCTGCATGACCTGTTCCTGATACAGGATGATCCCATATGTCTCTTTCAGAATCGGTTCCAGTTGGGGAAGATCATAGACAATTTTTGTTTTTCCCTGCTTTCGTGCGATAAATTCAGGAACCATTTTCATTGGGCCGGGACGATAAATAGCGAGTAACGCCATGACGTCTTCAATGCAATCCGGTTTCATGTTGACCATAATGTCCTTCATGCCGGAACTTTCTAATTGGAAGACACCGTCTGTATCACCCTTCATCAAGAGCTTATATGTTTCTTTATCATCAAGAGGTAAATCATTAATGTCAATATCTATTCCATGTGATTCCTTGATGAAATTTATGGCATTTCTGATCACGGTCAGGGTTTTGAGGCCCAGAAAGTCAAATTTGGTCATGCCGACTGCTTCAATATCCTTCATGGAATATTGGGAGACGATATCGTCTTTCGGTGAAAATAGCGGTACCCTTTCGACCAAGGGTACATCTGAGATCACAACACCGGCAGCATGAATTGATGAATGACGATTAAGCCCTTCAAGAATAAGAGACAATGACATCAGTTTGGCAATCTGTGGATTCTTTTTCTGCTCTTCTGCAAAACGAGGCTCCATCTTAAAAGCTTCTTCCAGCTTAATATTTAAGACACCGGAAGGAACAAGTTTCGCAATACGGTCAACTTCGCCATAGGGAATATTCATGGCGCGCCCTACATCCCGAATCACGCCTTTAGCCATCATTTTTCCAAAGGTACAGATTTGCGTAACTTTATCTTTGCCATATTTTTCCGTAACATATTTGATAATTTCCCCACGGCGTTCCTGACAGAAATCAATATCAATATCGGGCATGCTGATGCGGTCCGGATTCAGAAATCGTTCAAAAAAGAGGCCATAGCGAAGGGGATCAATGTCGGTAATGCGAATGGCATAAGCTACCAGACTGCCTGCGGCTGAACCGCGTCCTGGCCCGACGGGAACGTCATTATGCTTGGCGTGTTTGATAAAATCCGAAACGATCAGGAAATAGCCGGCAAATCCCATTTTCTTGATGATTTCCAACTCTAAACGCAAACGCTTGAAATATTTCTCGCGGACAGCGTCCTTGTCCTCTTTTTGATACTTCATGATAATCGGCAGAAGTTTTTCCAGCCCTTCTAATGATTTACGGTCCAGATATTCTTCAAGCGTTTCCTCGGGGTTTTTAACTTCGAATTTCGGCAGATAAAACTTACCAAATTCAAAATTCAGATTACAGCGTTCAGCGATTCTCACTGTGTTTGTTATCGCCTCCGGCGTAGCGGCAAAAAGTGTCTGCATCTCCTCCGGGGATTTGACATAAAATTGATCAGATGTCATTGACATTCGGTCATTGTCTTCAATTGTTTTCCCTGTCTGGATGCACAAAAGGATATTGTGTGCCTCGGCATGGTCGGCATTCAAATAATGACAGTCATTAGTGGCGATAAGCGGAATGGACAGTTCTCTGCTCAGTTCAATTAAACCCTGATTAGCGATTTTCTGATCGGAAATACCGTTTTCCATAATTTCCAGGAAGAAATTGTCTTCACCGAAAATTTCCCGATATTCAAGGGCGGATTTCCTGGCTTCGTCCATATTGCCCCGGACGATATGGGATGCTATTTCTCCGTGCAGACAGGCACTTGAGGCAATCAGGCCTGCGGAACATTGTTTAAGTAATTCTTTATCTACGCGGGGGCGGTAATAAAAACCTTCGATATGCGCGGCAGAGGTCAGCTTCATCAGATTTTTATAACCCTGCATGTTCTTAACGAGGACGACTAAGTGACGCGTTGCTTCGCCGATGGATGATGTCGTTTTATCAAAACGGCTCCGCGGCGCGACGTAGAGTTCGCAACCGATAATAGGTTTGATACCATTGGCATAGGCCTGTTTATAGAAATCAATCGCGCCGAACATGTTGCCATGGTCGGTAATAGCCATAGCTGGCATTGCGTACTCTTTAGCCTTTTTAAAGAGATCATCCAGACGGATCATACCGTCGAGAAGACTGTATTGCGTATGAACGTGCAGATGGACGAAATTTGAGTGTTTCATTTTTAGCTAATCGATCCAGTAATTGGGCGCTTCCTTGGTGATGATGACATCATGAACATGACTTTCCCTCAATCCGGCTGAAGTGATGCGCACAAAACGTGATTTTTCAATGAGTTCTGGAATGGTTTTACATCCGACATACCCCATGCCTGCTTTCAAACCGCCGATAAGCTGGACGATACTGGCGGACAAGGATCCTCGGAATGGCACCCTGCCCTCGATCCCTTCCGGAACGGTTTTGGACGGAGCTTCGATATCATCCTGGTAATAACGATCCCGGCTGCCCATTTTCATGGCTTCGAGCGATCCCATGCCACGATAGACCTTGTAGCTGCGACCCTGGAATAAAATTGTTTCACCGGGGCTTTCTTCTGTTCCGGCAAATAAACCACCGATCATAATGGCATTTGCGCCACAGCCCAGGGCTTTAACAATATCGCCGGAATATTTGATTCCGCCGTCGGCTATTACCGGTATACCATTCTTGGAAGCAATTTTAAACGCATCGCGGATGGCGGACATTTGTGCGACCCCCACACCGGCAACGATTCTGGTTGTGCAAATGGAGCCGGGACCGACGCCGACTTTAACCGCATCGACACCAGCATCGATAAGCGCTTTGGCGCCTTCCGATGTCGCTACATTTCCCGCTATCAACTGACATTTGGGGAAATTGGCCTTTGTTGATTTAATAGCATCGATCACACCAGATGAATGCCCGTGGGAGGTATCAATCGCAATCACGTCTACACCAGCCGCCAATAATGCTTCAATACGTTGTTCACGGTCGATGATGCCCACAGCCGCTCCAACCCGCAATCGCCCGAGGGAGTCTTTGCAGGCATTCGGATAGCGTCTTATTTTCTCGATATCCTTGATGGTGATCAAGCCTTTCAAACGATATTCATCATCGACGACCAGGAGTTTTTCAATCCGGTGTTTGTGAAGAAGTTTTTTTGACTCCTCAAGCGAAATGCTTGATGTTACAGTAACCAGGTTTTCTCTGGTCATGACATTTTCCACCGGTTGGTTCAGATTTTCCTCGAAACGCAAATCACGATTGGTTAAAATACCAACCAGTTTTTCATTTTTAACAACCGGCACGCCGGAAATGGAATACTGATGCATCAAAGCCAGTGCATCACTGACTTTACGTTCAGGTTCAATGGTGATCGGATCCACAACCATACCGCTTTCCGATTTTTTGACCCGGTCCACCTCGATAGCCTGTCGTTCAATGCTCATATTACGATGGATAAAACCGATGCCGCCTTCCTGAGCCATGCAGATGGCGGTGCGCGATTCCGTTACCGTATCCATCGCCGCCGACACAATCGGAATATTCAGAGGAATAGTTTTGGTCAGAAGCGTTGCCGTATTAACATCGCGCGGCAGCACATCTGACGCTGCGGGTACTAAAAGCAGATCGTCAAAAGTTAAGGATTCTTTTACTACATCGTCTAGCATAATACCCTCCGTTACGATAAATTAAGCTATTGGTTATTAATAAAATATTTTCTACCATTTAAAAACAGATAAAAAGCCTTATCCATATCATCCTGTTCGATAAATTCCGCAAGTTGGTAGTAGCTTTTTCTTGTAAAGCGGGCAGTGAATTTCCCTTCTTTAACACTGCAATACAAGACATTGTCTCTTCCCACGGCCACTGTATTCAAATCCAGTATTTCCCTGCAGTCATCACTTAAAAGGACGTCTATTTGTTCCTCAGCACTGCATGGGTCTTTTGTTTTAAAGACGGCAGTAACAACAAATGCAGTATCTTCAACATCCAGGTAATAAATTTCATCGTTAAGATTGATAAAATATTTGCCGCATTCGTCCACATTCAGATTATTAAAGAAAATGCACAAAATATCCTTGCGGAACATATGAGCACCTCGGTAATACCAGATGCCGTCTTTGTCTATTTTTATATCACTTGATTCCATGTTTATGGTTAAAATGTTTTTCTACTGTCGAGTAATATTGTTACCGGACCATTATTGGTTAATTCAATTTTCATCATTTCCTGAAACTTGCCGGTTGCCAGTTTCTTGACTTTGGGAGCAGCCTGATGAACAAAATATTCATACAATTGATTAGCATTGCACGGTTCTTCAGCGCGTATAAATGAAGGCCTGCGTCCCTTGATGCAGTCTCCCAGCAGAGTAAATTGTGATACTACCAGCATTTCACCTGAAATATCAAGAAGGGAGAGATTCATTTTACCCTGCTCATCTTCAAAAACGCGTAAATTGACCGTTTTTTCCAGAATATAATCCGCGTCTTTCTCCGTATCGTTTTTTTCTACCCCCAGCAATACCAATACCCCTTGATTAATGGAGGAAAATAATTGAGAATTTATTCTGACACGAGCTTGGTCAACTCTCTGAATAACTGCACGCATGAAGAATCCCGTTTAAAAGTTTGGGCATGTTAGCAACAATTGTCTTAGTCTTCAAGTTCTTTCTGGAATAAAATATGAAACGAGTATTCTTCTTGGTTGCCGGATGATTTAATGGACATAGCCGGCATTACGATAGATTTTGTAATTAGCTGACTTGTATGCTAAAAGGCGCATCCATGAGTAAAAACATTCTGCTGATCAATCCTTGGATTTACGATTTTGCGGCATATGATTTCTGGTTAAAGCCTCTGGGGCTTTTATATCTGGGCAGCCTTCTGCGAACTAATAACCATCGGATTTCCTATATCGATTGCCTCGATTCCCATAATCCACTCATGCAGCAAAAAAGTGGCAAAACGCCCAAACGCCATGCTTACGGTCACGGCAGGTTCTTCCGGCAGGTTATTGACAAACCGGACTGTCTTAAATTGCTGCCACGCAGTTATTGCCGTTATGGAATTGATCCCGATGTTTTTCGCACGGAACTCAGTCATTATTCAGACACAGATGTCGTCCTTGTAACATCTATGATGACATACTGGTACCCGGGTGTTTTTGATGCCATTAAAATAATCAAAGATATGCTTCCCGGCGTACCCGTTATTCTGGGCGGTAAATATGCCTCTCTTTGCCCTGATCACGCTATATCCTGTTCCGGCGCTGATTATGTGATAAGCGGCCGCGGCGAAAAGCAGATCATGGAAATCTTCCAAAAACTTTTCGGTGAAGACATCATCTTTGAACCGGATGTTGATGATCTGGATGCCCTTCCCTACCCGGCATTTGACCTGTTAAACCATATCGATCAGGTTCCGATAATTACATCGCTTGGCTGCCCCTACCGGTGCAGTTATTGTTCGTCCCATTTATTTTATAAAGAATATTTACGGCGTGATCCTGCTCACGTGGCAAATGAAATTTCATACTGGCAAAGGAATTTTGGCGTGACGGATTTCAGTTTTTACGATGACGCGCTGCTGGTTGATCCCGAACGTATGATTATTCCATTGCTTCAGGAAGTTAAAAGCCGAAAATTGTCCTGCCGTTTTCATTGCCCGAACGGGCTTCATTTAAGGCAGATCGACGAACAATTAAGTCATCTTCTCTATGATTCCGGTTTTAAGACGATTCGCTTTGGTTTCGAAACTGCTGATTTTCGAATACAGAAAGAAACGGGTGGAAAAGTACAAAATGAAGAACTGAAGAAAGCGGTCATTCATCTGAAAAACGCCGGATACAAAACGGCTGATATCGGAATTTATCTACTGTGTGGCACTCCTGGTCAAAAAAAAGAGGATGTTTTGAACAGTATTAATTTTGTCTTAGAGTGCAGCGCAAAACCGGTGCTTGCCGAATATTCGCCGATTCCCGGTACAAAAATGTGGAATGAAGCAATCCTGGCGTCACCATTTGACATTCAGCATGAACCGCTATATCATAACAACTCACTATTGAGCTGCCGTAATGAAGATTTCAGTTATGAGGTTTACAGCAAACTCAAAGCAAAACTGAAAATGTTGCGGTAAGTTTAAAAAGGGTAATGAAAAGAATGCCAACGCGAATTAAAAACATCATAATTCTTTTGCTCTCACTGTTTTTTTTAGTGTTCGGTATCGATATCATGATCAGTTCATTTGAAATGTCCAATCCCCTCGAATTTGTAATGACATTATTTTCGGCGTCTTTTGTCATTTTGTTTTGTATTGCCGGTACCCTTTATGCTTTTTTCCGTCTTTTTCCAAAAAAAACTCCTGACAGGATAAATCATGTTGATACGGAATAGATTTTGTTTGTTGCTGACCTTGATGATCTTTTTTTACTGGACAGGCCCTGTGCGTGCGATGGACCTGGAAAATAAGGTCATCAAAGCCAAGCTGAATAATGGCCTGACCATTTTGATGCTGGAGCGCAAATTCAGCCCGACGGTTTCTCTCTACATCAGACATCGTATCGGGGCTGTCGATAAAGTAAAAGGACAGAGCGGGGCCGCACACTTTCTGGAACACATGATGTTTAAGGGCACGACAACCATTGGCACAAAAAATTACGCAGCGGAAAAGAGACTGCTGATAAAGATCGAAAAGACCGGTCAGGCATTGGACAATGAAAGATTGAAACAAAGCAATTCCAATCGGAAACTCATTGAGCAGCTTTCCGCTCGTTTGAAACAATTGCAGGATGAGCATCGCCGGTATTACGTTCCAAATGAAATTGACCGCCTTTACACGGAAAACGGCGGTTTAGGGATGAACGCAGCTACCGGCCAGGATGTCACAACTTACTTTGTCAGTCTGCCCTCCAATAAAATTGAACTCTGGGCGCGCATTGAGGCCGATCGTCTGCTCAATCCCGTTTTTCGTGAATTCTACACGGAACGCGATGTAATTATGGAAGAAAGAAGACAGAGCGTTGAATCCAAACCGGATGGTAAACTTTATGAATCATTTATGCACAAGGCTTATGCGGTTCATCCCTATGGCGTGCCTATTTTAGGAGAACCTCAGGACTTGGCCTATATGAGTCAGGCGGCCATACGGCATATTCATCATCAATATCTTTCACCGGAAAACATCGTTATTGCCGTGGTCGGAGACATTGATCCTCAAAAGATTCTAAAGCTCATTGATCAATACTTTGGACGAATTCCGAAATCTAAATATAAACCCGCTGATATTCCGGCTGAACCTCCGCAAACCGGAGAGCGAAAAGTGGAAGTATTGTTTGATGCCAGTCCATCGATGATCATCGGTTATCACAAACCGACCGCGCCCGCAGCCGAAGATTACGCCTTTGATGTACTGGAAACAATATTAAGCAAAGGCCGAACAAGCCGTCTCTATTCCAGATTGGTGCTGCAAATGCAAATCGCGGACAGCATCAGTGTGCAGAACGGAATGCCCGCCACAAGATATCCCAATCTGTTTGTAATAATCGCCCGTCCTCGCTTTCCTCATACAAATGAAGAACTCCAGACGGCTATTTTGGCGGAACTGGAAAACATAAAGAACCACCGCGTATCAGACCTGGAAATGACCAAGGCTAAAAAACAATTAAAAATGGATTATATCAGAAATCTGGATTCCAATTCCGAACTGGCTTCCACTCTATCTTATTATGAATTACTGCTGGGGGATTACCGATACTTTTCCAATTACATTTCACAGATTGACAAAGTAACGGCGGTTGATATTCAGAAAGCGGCATCAAAATATCTTGTGGCCGATAACCGGACTATCGCGGTGCTGAACAAAAAGATCATTACAAATAAAAATGCAGGTAAAAATGAAAAATAAGCTTTATTCATATATTCTGAACGGACTGTTGATTTCCCTGTTGTACGGAATGATTCCTTCATGGGCCTTTGCGGTGGATACATTCATTCCTCCGGAGAAGCTGAAATATCCGCGTCTGGAATTTCAATTACCGCGGGCCGAGAAGATTATGTTGGAAAACGGCATCATTCTGTTTTACCTTCAGGACAGAGAATTGCCCCTGGTTTCCATATCCGCTTTGGTCCGGACCGGATCCATGTACGATCCACAGGGTAAGGAAGGCGTAGCGGAGCTGACCGCTTACATGATGAGAACAGGCGGCACGTCCAAATTGAGCAGTACCGAAATTGATGAACGTTTTGATTTACTGGCCTCATCGCCCTCCGTTTCCATGTCGCTTGATTCAGCCTCGGTTAATTTTTCCTTTTTCAAGGATGATCTTGATATCGGTCTCGATCTGCTTTCGCAGATGCTCAAAGAGCCGGCTTTTGAAGAAGATAAATTAAAATTAGCGATCTCGCTTAAAAATGAAGAGCTGCGAAGGATTACGGATAATCCACAAAAAATGGCTTTTCGCGAATTTAACCGTTTGCTCTACCCGAACGATGCTCGCGGCCGTTACGCAACAACAACCTCTCTCATGAAGATCACCCGTAATGATTTGATCGCTTTTCACCGGAAATATTTTTTCCCTGCTAATATGGTGCTTTCGATCTCCGGTGATATTTCAAAACAAGAAGCCATAAATAAAATCCGGCAGCATTTTGACCAATGGAATAATTCACGACAAGCCCTTGAGGTCGCGCCGCCGCCAAAACAGGCCGGCCATGGTGTTTTCTTCGTCCGTAAGAACCTTCCGCAATCAACCGTGGTCAGCGGGGAATTCACCGTCAGTAAAACTAATCCGGATTTCTATGCCTTCTCGGTTCTTGATTTTATTATCGGCAGCGGTGGCTTTCCTTCGCGTATATTCACAGCTGTGCGTAATAATGAAGGCTTGGCATACAGCGCCGGCAGTTTTTACCGGGCGCGTGCCAATTACGGCGTTTTCGGGACATATGCTTTTACCAAAACGGATTCTACTTTTCGTGCTCTTCAATTGGTGAATTCCATTCTGCAGGACGTTGCGGCCGGTTCCATCTCTCAGGCTGAACTGGACTGGGCAAAAAAATCGATTCTTAATAGTTTCATTTTTTCTTTTGAGCAACCCGGTCAGATTGCTGTTCAGCAAATGACGCTGACATACGACAAATTACCCGATGATTATCTGAGCAGTTATCGAAAAAGAATCGATGCTGTAACACGCAATGATTTGAAGCGCGTCGCGGCACAGTATCTGAATGAAAAAAGAAGGTTGACACTTATTGTCGGCGATACGGACCAATTCGGCCCATTACCTGAAAAATGGGAACAACCTGTATTTATCTCACCACAGCAATAGCATGAGGCTTAACCATGATTGATGAAAAATCCTTTGAAAAAATCTCCCGCAGAATCGACTCTTACCGCGACGACATGATCGAACTGCAAAAATCTTTAACAGCGGTTCCTGCTGTCGGTCCCGTCAATGGTGGTGACGGCGAAATGATGAAGGCACGGATGTTAAAAAATCGACTTGAAGCATTCGGTTTTACCAATTTTCATCATTACGATGCACCGGATGACAGCGTATCCGGCGGTTTACGCCCGAATTTCTTTACATCCATAGAAGGAAATAATAAATCAAGCCGCATCTGGATTATCACGCATCTTGATATTGTTCCACCTGGTGAACTTAAGCTTTGGAGCGCCGATCCTTACACAGCTTATGTCAAAGACAATCATATTTATGGCCGCGGCACCGAAGACAATCAGCAGGATATGGTGGCGTCGATTTTTGCCGCAAAAGCACTCCTGGATGAGGGGATAATCCCTTCATCATCCATCAATCTTTTCTTTGTGGCGGACGAAGAAACATCCGGCGGCAAAGGACTTTACCATGTCCTTGATTTACCTGATGAAATATTCGGCAAAAATGATTTAATCGTGGTTCCCGACTCAGGTAATCCCGAAGGTTCGCTCATTGAGATTGCGGAAAAAAGCATCCTCTGGCTGGGCTTTAAAACCAGAGGTCTTCAGTGCCACGGCAGCAAACCGCAACTGGGAAATAATGCCTTTTCTGCCGCATCTTATCTTGTTACGAAATTAACAAAGCTGCGGAATATTTTTGATGCAGTTGATCCTCTTTTTGATCCCCCCAGCTGCACGTTTGAACCCACGAAGAAAGAAGCCAATGTGGGCAATATCAACACAATTCCCGGCGAAGACGTCTTCTATATGGATTGCCGCATCCTGCCGCAATATCATCTTGACGATGTTTTGAATGAAATCGAAAAGATCATTCGAAAAGTGGAAAAGAAATTTTCGGTCACGATTACGATATCACGGGAACAGTATGTTCAGTCCGCGCACCCCACAGCAGTCGACGCTCCTGTTGTTGTCGCCCTGCAACAGGCCATTAGAAAAGTTTATCACCTGAATGCTTTTGCCGGCGGTGTTGGCGCCGGGACGGTTGCCGGCTATCTGCGCAAAATGAACTATCCGGCTGCCGTCTGGTCAAAAAGCAATATGAATGCTCATCAGCCTGATGAAAACTGTTCAATTGACAATATGTTAGGCGACGCAAAGGTCTTTGCCCACCTGTTTTTACAAGCGTAAATTCTATTGCATTCAATGCATCATAATGATAGAAAACGCCCTCATATGAGGAAGATGCTCTATCCTGGTGCTCATGGAATGAATCACAATATTATTGGGTTAGTGTAATATATTAGAGGCTGATAATTTTTGATTAAAGCAACCAAAAACATTCGGGTAGAGAAAGTATCCTTCGCCGATCAGAATTTATTGAAGAATCTCTGCGGCGAACATGACAAGCATTTAAGGCTCCTCGAAAAGCTTGAACCGGTCAAAGTTAAGCCCTGGGGTAATCATCTTTCCATCACAGGCGATGAAGCAGCCGTACTCAAGATTACGCTTCTCATCAAACAGCTTTATGCAATCATGGAGAAAGGCTGGCATATTCATTTTTCCGATATTGATTATGCTCATCGAATACTAACGGAAGATATCCATTTTGATTTATCTCGCGTCTTTCTGGATACGGTATTTATATCATCCAAAAAGCGCATTATCACACCCAAAAGTATTGCCCAGCGTCATTACATCGATTCCATGAGAACAGCCGATATGGTGCTGGCTATCGGCCCCGCCGGCACCGGTAAAACCTACCTGGCTATGGCGATGGCCGTATCGCACTTGCTGGAAAAGAAAGTGCAGCGAATTATTCTTACACGACCCGCCGTTGAAGCAGGCGAGCGTTTGGGTTTTCTGCCGGGTGACCTGGCTGAAAAAGTTAATCCGTATTTACGACCTTTGTATGACGCGCTCTATGACATGGTGGATATGGAAAAAGCGAGCGCCCTGATTAATAAAGGATTGATCGAGGTCGCACCACTGGCGTTCATGCGCGGCCGGACGCTCAATGATTCATTTATCATCTTAGATGAAGCCCAGAACACCACGTCTGAACAAATGAAAATGTTTTTAACACGTCTGGGGTTTAATTCAAAAGCTGTTGTGACAGGTGACATCACGCAAATTGATCTGCCGACAGAAAAATCATCCGGTTTAATCGAAGCTGAAAAAATCCTGAAAAAAATAGAGGCGATCCGTATTGTGCATTTTTCACAGGTGGACGTTGTCCGACACCCCCTCGTTGCTGACGTTATTTCCGCTTATGCTTTCTGGGACAATGAAAAAAAATCGGGTAAAAAGTAAATAATATATGAATTTCCTTGATTCGACATCGGAAAAAATATTTTCAACCATTCGAAAATTGAAAGAAAAGAATAAAATATCTTTCAAAATTTTTAGTAATATCATTTTTCAGCGTTGGGCCATCGCCATTATCTTAAGCATCGCGCTATCCGTCATCCTTGCGCCCAAACTCTATGATTCAAAGCCCGAATATCGGCATGGCATGATCGCCCAGGAAAATATCAAGGCTGATCGTGATTTTCTGGTCGAAGATATCAACTCCACTCGGCAAAAAAAGAATGAATCTTCTGTAAATGTACGTCCGATATATGATTACGATGCCGAAATAGCTATTACCCTGAGGACGAAAATTAAAAAATCTTTTGCGGTTGCCGCAGGAAATCGGGAAAACAGTGAACTGAAGGCCCTGTTGGAACAATCGTTAGGTGTCTCATTAACAGCGGAAGAATTTTCATTTCTCAAAGAAAATAATTTTTCCGATGATCTTCAACTAAAACTGATCAAAGTCATTTCGTCCTTTTATGAAAACACGCTTGTTTCTCAAGAGGCTTTCAAAAATAACGAGCGGGGAAAAGGCATCACGATCATTAATACGATTACACGGGTGGAGGAAAATCTGAAGGACGCATCATCCGTTCTGAATATTAAAGATATAGATCCTGTCTTGTCTAAAAAAGTTTACTCCATATTCAAGAATGACCGGCCGGAGTTCAAACGTTTTTCTTTTTCGTTTTTGAAAAAGCTCATTGAACCCAATCTTAGTTTTAATCAGGAAGCAACAGATAAAAAAATAATGTCTGTTGTGCAAGAAGTGAAGCCGGTATATTTCCAGGTGCAAAAAAATGAGATGATTGTCCGGGAGGGAGAAAAAATTGGATATCTGGAGCTGGCCAAACTGGATTCCTTCCATAAAACCGCAGTGGATAACAAAATTTCCAGTCTGATGGTCATCTTGGGAATTTTCTGCACAATCCTTTTTCTTACATTGCTTCTGTACTTCTGGCGTACCCGAAATTGGTTGAAAGCAGCAGCCCGCTCTAATGTTGATTTTCTTGTTTTTGCCATTGTTGCCTTTCTGCAAATATTATTCGTCAGAGCGGGAATTTTCATTTCCGTTGCCGTGAACAGAGCGTTCCCTTCTATCCCGATTGATACCTGCTATTTCGCAATACCTTTTGCCTGCGGATCCATGATCATTGCGGTACTGGTCAATCGCAACATGGCCCTGATTATCAGCGTCCTGACATCGTTTCTGATCAGTCTTCTTTTCGATGAAAAAATTATTTTCCCGCTGTATTCATTTTTGGGATCTGTTGCCGCTTCCTATCATATCGTCAACAGCCGTCAGCGTTCCACTTTTTTGAAGGTTGGTGTTTTCCTCGGTATCATCAATATGGCCGCTATTCTTTGCCTGACGCTTCTCACGGGCCAACTGCTGATTAAGGACCTTTTGATACGACTGGCCATGGGCTTTCTCGGCGGCATTATCACCGGAATTCTGGTTGCGGGTATCACGCCCATTTTTGAAAGTCTCTTTGGATTTATCACCTACATCAAACTTCTGGAACTGGCCAATCTTAATCAACCCCTTTTCCAGAGAATGATTATCGAAGCACCCGGTACATATCATCACAGCATCATTGTCGCTTCGCTGGTTGAAGCGGCGGCGGAAGCCATCGGCGCAAATGCAATGCTGGCTAAGGTCAGCGCCTATTACCATGATATCGGAAAACTGGCCAAACCTCATTATTTTATCGAGAATCAACCCGGCCATGATAATCGTCATGATAAACTTTCGCCTAAAATGAGTTCATTGATCATTATCTCCCATGTCAAGGAAGGTTGCGAACTCGCTTCTCAGGTCAAACTGGGGCAGCCGATCATCGACATTATTCGCGAACATCACGGCAACAGCCTCGTCAGCTTTTTTTATGAAAAGGCTAAAAAAAATAAAGATGAGTCCATTCGTTCACTGACAGAAAGTGATTTTCGTTATCCCGGTCCTAAACCGCAAACCAAAGAAGCTGGGCTCGTCATGCTGGGTGATGTCATTGAAGCTTCCTCACGCACACTTTCTAACCCAACACCAGCCAGAATTCGATCGCTGGTGCGTGAAAGGATTGAACGTATTTACACGGATGGGCAGTTGGATGACTGTGAATTGACGTTGAGAAATCTTAATACGATAGCGGAAACATTCACGCGAATTCTGACAGGGATTTTCCATCATCGTGTCGATTATCCGGAAACAACCCCGAAAGAGACCAACAGTAAAAAAGAGTTCAATGAAAATACAAATCGATAATCAACAGAAGCAAATTAAAATCGATAAACGGAAAATCCGCTCTGAAGTGACTAAACTCATGAATCTGTTGGATTGCGCGAATAAGGAAATCAGCATTACTTTTGTCGATGACGCGGCTATTCAGATCATCAATAAGATATACTTATCAAAAGACCGACCCACCAATGTTATTTCCTTTTCTCTTCAAGAAGGTGAATTCGGCGGCATCAATCCTGAACTGCTGGGGGATGTCGTTATTTCCGTTGACACTGCAAGCCGGGATGCGAAGAAGGGCCATCTCACCTTTGATGAAGAGATCCTGTTCCTGATCATCCATGGGCTTTTGCATCTCTTAGGCTATAACCACGTCAATACGTCTAAGGCTAATGCTCTTAAAATGAAAAGAAAAGAAAATGAACTTTTTCAATTATTAACAAAATCTGATGATGTCTAGCTTGTTCAGTGCTTCTATTTAACAATAAGAACCTGTCCCGGTGTAATTGAATTATTATCGGACAGATTATTCATCTGTACTAATTTCGCCATTTCAATTTTGTATTTTTTGGAAATAATGGACAGGCTTTCGCCTTTGGTAACAATATGCTTGTTGGTACCCAACTGAGCGACATCTTTATCCGTCAACGTTTTACCGACAACATTCTGTTTTCCCGCGGACTTTACTAAATTATTGTCCTTTATCTGTTGTCCTTCGCTATTATCACTGACATCCTCATGTGATATTTTCAGTTTCCGTCCTGCCTGAATGGAATTTGTTTTTAAATTATTCATTTTTTTGAGTTTGGCCACGGGGATATGAAATTTGTTAGCGATACTGAGCAGAGAATCGCCCTTTTTCACTTTGTATGTTTGCGCCTGGGTTGAACCGGACGTTTTACGAGCTGCAGTATTTTTACCACTGCCGGCAGGTTTTTGCTTTACGCTTGCTGTTTCTACGCCGTCAATCGGGATTCGAATAATTCTACCTTTTGCCAATCTCTTCTGCTTATTGATGCGATTGGACTGAAATATCGATTGAGAGGACACCCGGTATCTTTTCGCTATAGACGCCACTGTTTCACCAGGCCGAACGCGATGTCTGATATAAGAGGAACGGCTGCCACTGCTTTTGCTTCTGTAACTGAACATCGGCCTTTCCGTTTCCGGAATATCGTTATAAACCAAATTAAACTTCTGGATGGAGTCTTTGGGAATTTTGATGGTATATTCATGATTAGGCGTTGTTCTGTATCTGAGTTCAGCGTTGAGTATGTTAATAACGTCTTCGGACACTTCCATTTTGGATGCTAAATCCGACAGCTTCATCATTTTGTTGATTTTGACCGATTCATAATTTATCAAAGAATCTGCTGTTGGTTTTAAGTCAAATCCATACTTGCCGGGATTTTTAATAATGTGTAACGTTGCAAGAAAGCGCGGAACATAACGAGCCGTTTCATTGGGTAATTTAGAATACAGATCCCAGAAACGGTCAAAATAATTTATATGTTGTCTGGATATAACTCGCAACACCCTACCCTCACCGCAGTTATAAGATGCCAGAACAGTCATCCAATCACCAAACATGGAGTGAAGTTCTTTTAAATAAGCAATGGCAGCATGAGTGGACTTTAAAACATCCATGCGCTCGTCTACCCATTCATCACGTGTCAAACCGAATTTATAACCTGTTGAGGGGATAAACTGCCACAAACCAAGAGCCCTGGCGCGGGAATAAGCGCTCACTTTAAAACCGCTCTCTACCAGAGGCAGCCAGAAAAGTTCTTCAGGCACACCTGCTTTTTTTAATTCAGCGACAATAATTTCCTTGTACATTCCGGATCGATGATATGAAGATATAAAGAATTCCCTTTCCGGGCCCTGGAATGAACGAATCTCTTTTTCAATATCGGCATTCATTGAAAGAGGGATCTCACTGGCTTTACCATTTGTACGCGTCTGCTGAGATGAATAAACTGCCAGGATACGCCGGGAAATCAAGAGGCGTAGATCATCCTTCTGTCTGGCAATTTCCACATCGCCATTCGTGTCCAGAAGTAAAGCATAGGCTTTATCCAGTTGATTTAAGGTATTTTCGATATCACCGTTTTTCCAGTAGTTGTCAGCCATTTCGAGTAATTCAAGGGCATTTTCCATCAGATCCTGCTCTTCTTCAACTCCTGCTTTAACATCTTCAGCGGCTGAATCTTCTTTTGAATCATCCGATAGATTGTCCTTGTCAGAATTAACCGTCATTTGCGACAAAATGAGATTTTGGTTATTAGCTGCTATCTTGTTACTCATGTGGATGTCATTCAGATGATCAATCTCGGCTTGAACCCGAAAGCCGGTCAACAGTAAAATGGCAACATTCAAGCAGAGTATAAGGCAGATATATGGAATATATTTTTTACATTTCAGCATGTACGAGGTCTCCTGATTTTTTTGATTTCATCATTAAACACATTGTTTCTCCGAGCGAAGAATAATCCACTCTGTTTCTTCCCCGAGCAAATATAATATTGTTGCGATTTATAGCATATTTTATGTATTAACCAAAACAATAATAATAATCTCATGTATTATTATTTATTTATCTGGCCGATACCGGGTGGATTCGATCCCCGATTCCCGATAAACATGAGGTAAGCTTGGATAAAATCATCGATATCTCCGTCCAGTACTTTCTGAGTATTGCCGGTTTCCAGATTCGTCCGATGATCTTTAACCATTTTGTATGGATGTAAAACATAGGAACGAATCTGACTGCCCCAGGCGATATCTTTTTTCAGTTTATTTTCTTCGTCGAGCTTTTCATTCTTCTGTTCGAGCTCTCTTTCATAGAGCCTGGATTTTAGATATTTCATGGCCATTGCTTTATTCTTATGTTGAGATCTTTCATTCTGACACTGAACGACAATACCTGTCGGCAAATGGGTAATTCTGACAGCAGAATCCGTTTTATTGACATGCTGTCCGCCTTTGCCTCCCGATCGGAAGGTATCAATTCTCAGATCATCTTCATTGATCTCTATTTTTATTTCATCATCGACTTCAGGATATACAAATACGGAAGCAAAGGAGGTATGACGTCTGGCTCCCGCATCAAATGGTGAAATACGGACCAGTCGATGAATCCCGATTTCAGCCTTTGCATAACCATAGGCATATTCGCCTTCCAGTGTGAAAGATACGCTTTTGACGCCGGCTTCATCCCCGGGCAAATAATCAATAATATTTGTTTTGTAATTTCTTTTTTCAGCCCAGCGCAGATACATGCGAAGCAGCATTTCCGCCCAGTCCTGTGCTTCCGTTCCGCCCGCACCGGCATGAATCGATATAATTGCATTCATCGGGTCCTGCTCGCTTGCGAGCATCATTTTGAGTTCTTCTAGCTTAACATCGGAAGACAACTGCTCCAGCTCAGAAGCGAGATCGTTCAGAACCTGTTCGTCTTTTTCTTCAGAGGCAATAATCCATAAGTTTTCAGAATCCGTTATCTGGCGTTGAAATCTTTTCCAGTGCGAAAGCGAGTCGGATAATTTCGTTTTTTTCTGCAGGATGGATCGGGCTTTCTCCTGATCATCCCAGAAATCTTTTTTCGTGGATAAAATTTCCAGATCTTTAACTTTTAATTCCAGTTCGTCGACGTCAAAGACATTCTCCGACATATTGAATTCTTCTTTTCAAATCGCTGATGACTTCCTGCATGTTTTCAACTGACATTTCTTTTCCTCCCCTTAAAACTCCATAAGAAAAAACCGGCCAGACATATAAAACTGACCCCCACCAGTAAATCGCCATATCTCGCGTAAAAAGTCGGCAACATAATAAACTTAACGCGACCATGAATCGAGTCTTTTTTAAATATTTCGGTTTGTGCAATAATCTTTCCGGTCGGATCAACTATTGCAGAGATGCCGGTATTCGCGGCGCGTACAAGATAGAGCCGTGTTTCCACTGCTCTGAAAACAGACATGGACAGGTGTTGATAGGGGGCCGATGTTTTTCCAAACCAGGCATCATTGGTAATATTTACCAGTAATTCGGCGGCAGCATTCTTATACATTCTGGCTGCTTCCGGCAAAATGCCTTCGTAACAGATCATCACACCAATTTTTCTGTCACCCATGGCCAAAGGATAAAAACCTTTTCCCTCGGCAAAATCACCGATTCCCGCAGCAAGGCTGCTGATAAAGGGGAACAACGTCCTTAGCGGCACATATTCTCCGTAAGGGACGAGATGTACCTTGTCATATCTACCATTAATCTTGCCTTGTGGAGAAAGCAAATAGGCACTGTTGAAATAATCGGTATTATTGGTTCCCGTCGCATAGCTCATAGAACCGAAGATGAACCAGCTTTTTGTTTTAACCGGCAGCTCCTTTACCTGACGCTGCAATTCGTTTTCATCCTGAAAGTTAAAAGGCACGGCTGTTTCCGGCCAGACCATCAAGCCCCCATTGGCCGCAGGACGACGTAAAGACAGTTCCTCGTAAATATTGATGGTTTCTTTTTGAAAATTCGTATTCCATTTGATCGATTGATCGATGTTTCCCTGAATCAGGGATACATCCATTTCAGGAACCTCTTTTAAAGCTTTGTTGATCTGATTTATCCTCAAGATACCATATCCATAAACACCCGACCATATAAACAACACAATCGTGGCAAGGACGAAAGACTTTTTTGTTCTTTGTGCAATGATTTCAAAAAATGCGACATTTAAAAGAATAATCAGAAATGAAATTCCAAATACACCCGCAATATCTGCACTCTGAATGAAAAATATATTACTAAACTGTGAATAACCCAGATTTTCCCAAGGGAATCCGGTAAACAACTTTGACTTTGCATATTCCAGACAGACCCATAAGACCGGTGCAACAAGATACAGAGGAACCTTTTTTCGTAAATATACTATTCCTGCGGCAAATAAAGCAAAATAGATGCTTAGATAGCAGGCAAGCAACAGCATGATCATCACCCCCAGATACAGGGGAAGATTGCCGTAATTCACAATGACATATGCAATCCAGTAAAGAATTCCAGTACATGCCGAAAGGCCTGTAATCCATCCCAAAAACAATGCTCTGCGCAAAGATGAGACATCCCGCAGGGCAATAAACAGAGGAACAAAAGAAATCCAGGCTATGAATCCCAATCCGAATTTTGGAAATGATAAAAAAAGAAAAATGCCGCTGAGTAAGGCAAAATAAATGCTCCGGCTATTGAGTTTCTTGTCTGAAGGATCCGGTATGGTTTTTGAGTATTTATTTTTCATTTAAATTATCATCATCCATTTTTTTTATTTTTACTTTTTTGATAGTACGCTCATCAGCATTTTCGATGGTAATATTCATTCCTTCTATTTGAAATATTTCTCCCTGATGCGGGATTCTTCGAATCGTATTTAAAATAAGACCGCTGATCGTTTCATACCTGCCTCTTTCCAGGCTGATATTCAGGTATTCCTCAATCTTTTCAATTTCTGTGCGGCCGTCAACGATAATGGCCCCCTCAACAGTTTGGATAATGTCTTCGCCATCGGTATTTTCTTCATGTTCATCCCGGATATCACCGACAATCTCTTCCAGTAAATCCTCAAGGGTGATAAGCCCGGACGTACCGCCATATTCATCGATGACAATAGCAATATGTTTTTTATTGTTTTTAAACTCGTAAAACAATAAATGAGCATTTTTCGTTTCCGGAATGTAATAGGGCTTTGTCAGATGGGACAGAATATCTACGGTTGTCATATTCTGCGACCAGGATTTGAGCAGGTCTTTAACATTCAATATGCCGATGATATTATCAATCGACCCCCGATGTACGGGAATTCGTGTATAACAGGCTTTGGCAAGTTCCCTGATAATTTCTTCCGGCGTGTCATCCGCACTGATCGAAACGATGTCCGTTCGTGGAATCATAATCTCCCGTACCAGGATCGATGTAAAATCCAGAATATTTTCGATCATCTTTCTGGAGGCATCATCCAAAACGCCGCTTTTCTGACCTTTGGCCAATATCGAAAATATTTCACGGCGAATATGTTCCTGTTTGTGCCAGAAAAATACATTAGAAATTTTCTTCATGTCCGTTATAATTTCTCACGAGATCATAGTCCGCGTAAATACTCAGGCCGCATTCTGCTCAAATCTTTTTCATCAATAACTGAAGCGATCATTTTTAATATTATTTCTTTCTGCCGTGGTAAACGCGCTTTGATCGGTAGATAGTTGGATGCGTGATTGGATGTAAAATAGCAGTCTGTAAGATTAGAGTGGGCAATCATCAAATGCAATTCCCGGATAAATCCAATTTTATCCGGGAGAACAAATCGTCCGGACATGTAATCATTGTAAAGAGGTGTTTGGGGCACGAGCATGAGCGTCAACGCACCCACATAATCCGGATCCATGTCTGTCAGAAGACTCGCCGTATCCATGGCATGTTCGATGCTTTTTTCAATGCCGCCTACACCAAGAATTACCGTCGCCGAAAGCTCGATACCTGCTTCATGGATGCGCTTTGCCGCTTCGACCATTTGTTCGCGTGTTGCACCTTTGTCAATATTCTTGAGTAATTCGGCATTACCCGTTTCCACGCCTAAATAAATAATTTTTAAACCCAGTTCGCTGAGTTTTTTTAGATCATCAATCGATTTTCTCAAAATACTTTTTGCATTAGCATAGCTGCCAATCCGTTCCTGTTTCGGAAGATAGCGTTTTATCATGAACAGAATTTCTTCCAGTCTGGGTTGAGGTATAATTAGCGCGTCTCCGTCGCACAAGAAAAGCTTTTCAATATGGCCGTAACTTCCGGCTTCCCGCAAATCCTTCTCTATCCGTTCCATGGATTTTATCTTGAATTTCTTTTGCCGGTATGTGCCGCAGAACGTGCATCGGTTGTGTGAACAGCCTACAGTAACCTGCAAAAGCAAACTATGCGCCTCACTGGGCGGGCGTATGATCATTCCTTCATAATCCACTTTTCCTGCAACCTCTTTTTCGATAATAATTTAGATACTTATTAAACATGCTCAACAGATTATGTCAATCACCCTTATCGAAAGAATGTATCACAAAAAAAGGGAGCCGCAATAAGCCGACTCCCTTTGATTTTATGGCGGGGCCAAGGGGACTTGAACCCCTGCCCTCCGGCGTGACAGGCCGGCGTTATAACCAACTTAACTATGACCCCAAAAAATCATTATTCATATTCTTTTTCTGGTAGGCGGGACAGGGCTCGAACCTGTGACATCCACGGTGTAAGCGTGGCGCTCTTCCAACTGAGCTACCCGCCCACATGCCCAAAAAAAGCTGCATGGCTTCTAGCAATATTGAGATTTCTTGTCAAGCTATAAAATCAGAAATCTCCGTTAATTCACAGGCTGGGCGCTAACCTGCATATCGGTTTTTGCAGCATTGTTAAAAACATCGCCATCATTTACAAATGCGATATCCAGCACCTCGTCAATGTGATCGACAAAAACGATTTTCAGGGCGTGCTGGACGTTTTGCGGTACTTCCGTCAGGTCCTTTTCATTGTCTTTAGGAATAATGACCATTTTTATATTCCCACGGTGGGCTGCAAGAATCTTTTCTTTTAATCCACCTATAGGCAACACCCTTCCTCTTAACGTTATTTCACCCGTCATTGCCATATCTGCACGGACCTTCTTCTTCATAAGGGCTGATGCAATGGACGTAGCCATTGCAATTCCCGCGGACGGGCCGTCTTTGGGAATCGCTCCCTCAGGTACATGGACGTGAATATCTATTTTCTTGTAAAAGTTTTTCGGCAAACCAAATTTTTCGGCTCTAGCACGGATATAGGTCAGAGCTGCCTGAACCGATTCCTGCATAACGTCGCCCAGTTTACCTGTCATGACCATTCGGCCCGTTCCTTCCATGATAGATGCTTCAATCGCCAGCAATTCGCCGCCGACTTCCGTCCAGGCTAATCCGGTTGTCAATCCAATCTGATTCTTCTCTTCTGTTTCACCATGCCGGAATTTTGGAACGCCTAAATACTTCTGGATGCTTTTAGAGCCGATGATAATTTTTTTCCTGGCGCCGTTACTGACTATTTCTTTGGCCACTTTACGGCAGACTGATGCGATCTCCCGCTCCAGATTGCGCACCCCTGCTTCCCTGGTATATTCCCGGATAATGCGCAGCACGGCGCCTTTCGTAAATTCAATATTATCGGCAACCAGACCATTAGCTTCCGTTTCCTTTGTCAGCAGGAATTTTGTTGCAATTTGAAGTTTTTCCTGTTCGGTATAACCGGCAATACGGATTACTTCCATTCTGTCCTGTAACGGGGCCGGTATCGTTTGCAGTACGTTGGCTGTCGTGATGAACATAATATCGGATAAATTATAATCAACATCCAGATAATTATCATTGAATGCAACATTCTGTTCTGGGTCAAGCACCTCAAGCAGCGCTGAAGAGGGATCGCCTCTAAAATCGGAACTGAGCTTATCTACTTCATCCAAACAGAAGACGGGATTATTCGAACCCGCTTTTTTCAGAGACTGGATGATCTTCCCCGGCATGGCGCCAATATAGGTTCTGCGATGACCACGGATTTCCGCTTCATCGCGGACACCACCCAGAGAGATGCGAACAAACTTTCGATTTGTTGCCCGGGCCACTGATTTGGCGATTGACGTTTTCCCAACACCGGGAGGTCCAACCAGACAAAGAATCGGTCCCTTATTTTTTTTAACCAGGGATTGAACAGCCAGATATTCAATAATCCGTTCCTTAACCTTTTTCAAGCCATAATGGTCTTCATCAAGAATATTTTCCGATTCTTTCAAAGTGTACTTATTCTCCGTGACTTCCGACCATGGCATATCCAACAGCCAATCGATGTAATTTCGAACAACGGTAGCTTCCGCCGACATGGGCGACATCATTTGAAGTTTTTTAATTTCCTGGCGTACTTTTTTTGTGGCTTCTTCGGAGAGTTTCTTTTGCTTGAGACGCTTTTCAAGATCCGCTATTTCATTCTTGAAATCATCTTTCTCGCCCATTTCTTTCTGAATGGCGCGCATTTGCTCATTCAGATAGTAATCCTTCTGAGTTTTCTCCATCTGCTTTTTGACGCGGCGCTTAATTTTTTCTTCAACCTGCAGAATCTCTATCTCAGAGAGCATCAGTGAATAAATAGCTTCCAGCCGTTCACTGATGTTATAGATTTCCATGATCTTCTGTTTATCTTCCAGCTTCACATTCAGATGTGTAACTACCACATCAGCAAGCTTGGACGGGTCTTCAATTGCCGCAATTGTTCCCATCATTTCCACATGTACTTTTTTGCTCAGTTTCAAATAGAGTTCGAAGGATTCTTTGATGCTGCGCATCAGTGCCTGTTTTCTGACATCATTGGGATCATCATCAACATCTTCAATATCAGCGACTTTTACAAGAAAGAAATCATCATTCTTAAGATATTCCTGGATAGTACCGCGTGTTTTACCTTCAACCAGCACTTTTACCGTTCCATCAGGCAGCCGCAGCAATTGAATAATAATGCCGATCGTTCCAACCCGGTAAATGTCTTCTTCAGCAGGATCATCTTTTTTCGCGTTTTTCTGGGCTACCATGAAAATCCCTTTTTCATATTTCATGGCGGATTCCAACGCAGCGATGGACTTCTCACGACCTACAAATAAGGGCACAATCATATGCGGAAAGACAACGACATCCCGGAGAGGCAAAAGTGGAATGATGTTTGTTTTATTTTGATTATTATAACTTTGTTCTTCGGTCATTCATTTTTCCTAAATAATTATTTGTTATGCGGATTCAGATTTTGTGTCGTATATCAAAATAGGTTTTTCCTTATTGAGAACAACTTCTTCGCTGATCACACATTCTTTTATATCCCGTTGTGACGGAATATCATACATCACTTCGAGCATTGTGTTTTCTAAAATGGAACGTAAACCGCGTGCTCCGGATTTTCTTTCCATGGACAATTTGGCAACGCACCTCAGTGCACCGTCGGTGAATTTCAGATTGACGTTTTCTAATTCGAACAATTTCTTATATTGTTTGATGATAGAATCTTTAGGTTCCATTAAAATACGAACAAGAGCGGATTCGTCCAGATCATCAAGCGTGGAAATGACGGGAAGGCGTCCGATAAATTCGGGAATAAGACCGAACTTGAGCAGATCTTCAGAACGAACATCCACCAGCAGCTCGCCTATTCTTTTTTCTTTCTTGCTTTTGATTTCCGCGCCAAACCCCATAGTGTTAGTTCCAATACGTTTGGAAATAATTGTTTCCAGATCGTTGAATGCACCCCCGCAAATAAATAGTATATTAGTCGTATCTACCTGAATGAATTCCTGTTGCGGATGCTTGCGGCCACCTTTCGGCGGAATATTGGCCATCGTTCCTTCCATAATTTTCAACAAGGCCTGCTGAACACCTTCTCCGGAGACATCACGGGTAATGGATGGATTGCCTGATTTTTTTGCTATTTTATCTATTTCATCAATATAAACAATTCCTTTTGAGGCCCGCGCGACATCGTAATCCGCATTTTGCAGCAGACTCAGGATAATATTTTCAACATCCTCACCTACATAACCTGCCTCGGTCAAGGTTGTAGCATCCGCTATCGTAAAGGGAACATTAAGAAACTTTGCTAATGTCTTGGCAAGTAACGTTTTTCCCGATCCGGTAGGACCTACCAAAAGGACATTGCTTTTCTGAATTTCAACACCATCTGTTGAACTGACATTGGAGAACAGTCTTTTATAATGATTATAAACTGCAACAGATAGAATTTTCTTTGTTTTTTCCTGCCCAATAACATAGGAATCAAGGAATTTCTTGATTTCTTTCGGTTCAGGCAAAACATTTTTGGGGCCTTTTTCTACCGTTTTCTCTTCTTCTTCAACAATACATCGGCACAATTCAATACATTCATCACAAATATAAGCAGTCGGGCCGGCAACTAACTTGCGTACTTCGCTTTGCATTTTCCCGCAAAATGAACAAAATAGCATACCTTGCCCTCGATTATCTTTACTTCTTTTGATCACTTAACTTCTCCTTTATTCACTCCGGTTATTGCCGGTTTTCTAACTACTATTTCGTCAATCAAACCATATTCTTTAGCCTGCTGACTGGTCATGAAGTAATCACGCTCCGTATCATTCATGATTTTCTCCAGTGGCTGACCTGTTAACTCAGAAAGAATTTTATTTAATTCGTCTTTTAATCTTAAAATTTCCCTGGCCTGAATGTCAATATCCGTAGCTTGCCCCTGAAATCCACCTAAAGGCTGATGGATTAATATTCGCGAATGCGGCAATGCAAACCTTTTCCCTTTCTCACCGGCCGCCAGAAGTATTGCCGCCATACTGGCCGATTGCCCCATGCATACCGTGTTAATCTGAGGTTTAATATACTGCATCGTATCATATATCGCCATGCCCGAGCTGACGCTGCCACCGGGAGAATTCAGGTAGAAAAATATTTCTTTATCCGGATCCTCGGCTTCCAGATAAAGCATTTGTGCGACGACCACATTTGCCACGTTATCATCAATGGCAGTTCCCAGAAATATGATTCTGTCCTTTAAAAGACGGGAATAGATGTCGAATGCTCTTTCACCTCGCCCATCCTGTTCTACCACCATGGGTATTAAATTCATTAAACAGCCTCCTGCGCCATTCCGATTTTCTCGACTGCTTTAATATTGGCCCGCTGCTCAATAAAGTCAAATACCTTTTTCTGAATAATTTCCGATTTCAGAGAATTCATTCTCTCTTCGTTATCATAAGCGCTTTTAACGACTTCATAATCCGTATGATGTATTTCAGCTAATTCCCTGAAATGATTGTCAAGATCATTATCAGACACCGAAATGGCTTCTTTTTCGGCTATCTTTTTGAGAAGCAGAAAAGATTTGACCGTTTTTTCCGCATCCTGTTTAAATTGGTCATGCATACGGAAGCTCAATTCCATTGCGTTTTTTTCATCCATCCCGGCAGATTTCATTCTTTTTTGCGTGTCACTTATCATATAGAAAATCTGGCGCTCTACCAATGACGGCGGCGCTTCAAACTCATTGGCTTTTACAATGGCTTCTGTTATCTTATCTCTTAACTCCGCGTCGCTCTGGCGCTTACACTGATCCTCCATTGATTTTTTAACATCATTCTTTAAGTCTTCCAGAGTATTGTACTTGTCGAAATTTTTTATAAAGTTTTCATCTATTTCAGGTAATTTTTGTTCTTTGAGCCCTTTTAATGTCACGTTGAACGTAACATCTTTTCCAGCCATTTTTTTCTCATGATAATCTTCCGGAAAAGTTACATTAACATCCTTAGACTCGCCATTTTTCATTCCAACAAGCTGCTCTTCAAACCCAGGAATAAATCTCTTTGAGCCCAGCTCCAGCATGAAATTTTCAGATTGGAGTTCGGGAAGCGCCTGGCCATCCAATTTCCCCGAAAAATCAATTAATACGAAATCTCCCATCACTGCCTGACGGTCCTCTGTGACATCCTGCATGGTGGCAAACATCTTACGGACTTCCTGAAGACGCTTATCCAGGTCTTCTTCCGATATGGTGATATTAAGTTTCTCTAATTCCAACCCCTGATAGCCTTGCGGTTCAAAATCGGGTTCTGTCTCAAACGAAGCGCTGAATGAAAAATCCGTATTTTCCTTCAATCCATCCTGCTCGATTTCCGGACGAGAAAGCGTTACTATTCCGAGGTTATCAAGTTCCTGCCAATAGTATTTGTTGACGATATTGGTAATAGCCTCCCCTTCCGCATCGGCCTTAAAATAATTTTCAAGCACCTTACGCGGAATTTTACCCGGACGGAAACCCTTAATCTTAGCCTTTTTCCCAATATCACGATAAACATTTTCCAGCTCATCTTTCACAAAAGCCCAAGGCACTTCAAATGACATCTTTTTCTTAACCTGACTGATATCTTCTAGTTTTACGGAAAGCTCGCTCACTACTTTTTTCTCCTTATATTTTAATTATAATGCTCATTCATTCTGGTGCGAGAGAGGAGACTTGAACTCCTAAGGTTTTACCCGCTGGATCCTAAGTCCAGTGCGTCTGCCAATTCCGCCACTCTCGCCTTTTGATGATTTTGGAATCTTATATTCAATATTTAAAATGTCAACGCGGATTAACATCGGCGCACTGCAACAAAATCAATCAAATTACGCTTTTCCTGTAAATGATAATTCCCTTTAATGCAAGAAAAAGATGACCCTTGCTTAAAATCTATTTACTTTTATTCTCCAGCTGAAATATATAAATATCTGCCCCTTCTTTCTAACATTAATCATATATATTCAACTAGTTGCTGAATAGTTCCTCTTGTTTATCGCAAATTTTATTTCAAGGTGCCTTGTAAATTTGCGAATCTCGAAGAAAGTAACACTCAGGATACTTAGAAGAATCTGATAAATATTGCACGTACAACAGGGGCTATGTCATCTTTTACTTGACCACAAACAACCAGATGATATTGAATATGGCGCATGTGGCCGTAAATAAGAAGCAAAACGCAAGGGCGACTGTTTGCAAATTGAAGATTTATGGTACTGTAATATTAACGAGCTGTGATATGCTTTATTTGCCGCCAAGCGGAAAGGATAGCCTATGTACCACCACCCCAAAGACATCATCAGTGTAACCGTAATGCCAGACATCCGAATGCTGACCTTAATACAAAAGATAACGGAAAATATCGGCAATCAGTGCGGTTTAGCAAAGGCTGAAATACTCAAGACCGCACTGGCTCTAGAAGAAGTTTTTGGATATTGTCTAAAAATGGTCAAACAGGAAAAACACCCTTCAAGGATTATGATAACTTACCGACAGGAAAACGCAACTCTTCTCATTATCATTGAACACCATGGTCCACAGGGGTTACTGGAAAAACATTTTATGCCTGGTAAGGAAGAATCCTTTGCATCGACAACTTTTGAAGCAGTGGGCCTGAAACTTGCTCATGACTGCATTGATGATTTGCGTTACATTCTGCTCCACGATGGGACGAATCGTTTTACTCTTACGATCAGTACTCCCCCCGGCTCTCTTGCCTGATTGTCCTTTTCTACAAAACATGTTTTTTAATCAATCACTTTATGCTACTTTATTCTATGATCAGAGCCTGGAATGGAGCCATGACAAAAGAGCAACTGCTAAATAAAATTGAACAGATGCACAAATCAATCCAACGGATTAAAAAATCTGAAGTTCATTATAAGCATTCGGTCGAAATATTGAAGAAAAGCAAAAATGAATACCGTGAACTTGTTGAGTTTGCAAACAGCATTATTCTTCGCATTGACACTGCTGGAAATATTTTATTCATGAATAAGTTTGCCCGGAAATATTTCAGATATGCAAGCAAAGAAATAATCAGGAAAAATGTAATTGGAACTATCGTCCCGGAAGTTGAATCATCGGGTCGTGATCTCACCGCTTTTATTAAATCGATCTGTCAAAATACCGGAAAACACATGAGAAGCGAAAATCAAAACATAAAGAAAGACGGGAGCAGAGTCTGGATCCTATGGACGAACAGGGCGGTTCTTGATGAAAAAGGACGAGTGGTTGAAATTATTTGCATTGGAAATGACATAACAGAAAAGAAGGATGCAGAAAGGGCGTTACAGGAATCCCATGATCAACTCGAAAAAGAGGTTCGGGAAAGAACGCGTGATCTGATCAAGACCAATGATGATCTGCTATTTGAGATTGTAGAGCGCAAGGTCAATGAGGAGGGAATAAAAGAAAGCGAAACAAAATACCGGAGTATTGTTGAGGGAGCCATAGAGGGCATATTCCAGACAACCATAGATGGGAAGTGCATCATGGCCAATGCAGCGTTGGCTGGTTTGCTGGGCTATGCATCACCGGAAGAATATATTTCTTTAACGTCAAATATCAAAAATCTATATGTAGATACGTCCCGGCGCCTGGAGCTCATAAAACTTCTAAAACCAAACGGATACGTTAAAGGATTTGAGACGCAATTTTATAAAAAAGATAAAAGCAAGATATGGGTTTCTATGAACCTTCGGGCAATTTATGATGAAAGGGGCAATTTCATTTATTACCAGGGAACCGTTATCGATATTACCGCTGAGATTACATTACGACGAGTTTTAGATGAAACTACCGGCGCACTCTCCATGACCGTTGAAGTGAGAGACCCCTATACCGCAGGTCACCAGGCAAGAGTAACAAAACTTGCTGTAGCAATTTCTAAAGAAATGAATTTTAGTGAAGATCACACCAAGGCTATCCAGACGGCAGGTTTGCTTCACGATATCGGGAAAATATATGTACCTGCAGAGTTTCTCAGCCGGCCCGGGAAAATTAGCGCACACGAATTTAACATCCTGAAGCAGCATGCGAGTGCCGGTTATGAAATATTAAAAAACATAGAATATAAATACCCTGTCGCCGAAATCGTCTATGAGCATCACGAAAGAATGAACGGCTCAGGTTATCCTCGAGGTCTCTCCGGGGACCAGATCCTCATAGAGTCGAGAATCATAGCGATTGCCGACGTCGTCGAGGCTATGGCATCCCCCAGACCATACAGACCGGCTCTTGGAATAGCAAAAGCCTTGAATGAGATACAGGAAAACAGGGGCATCATTTATGATAAAAATGTGGCCGATATATGCCTTAATCTCTTTAACAAAAAGGGGTTTCAGCTCGAAAACTGACTATTTTGAAATTTCTGAAAAGTATTTGAGTCTGCAGTGATCAATTCCTCAGAATATTCAACAATATTATCAGGCTATTTAACTCATATTATTCGATTTTGTGCACGATCAAATAACGCTCAACAGCTTGATCAATAGTAGGAAAGAAATTCTCGATGCCCAGCCTGTTGAACAGACCATAACGTTTTAAACTGTCTTTCACCGGTCCTTTCATCTCTGCAAAAAATAAATCCATACCGGCCTGATGTAACGTTTGATCGAGATCGGCCAGCACATCGGCAGCCGTAATATCCACGTCCGTAATCGGTTCAGCTGCAACGACAACCCATTTAGTCTGTGTCGGGGCGTTGGCTATCGCGCGCAGCACCTGATTGCGGAATATTTCGGCGTTGGCAAAAAACAGCGGCGCATCCCAACGGAAAAGCACTAGTCCCTCAATGCGTTTGGCTTCAGGATGACGGGAAATATCGTGATAGCTTTTCAGGCCATCCACGTGACCGAGCACGGCATCATAAGGCTGCCATGCACGCCAAATGAAGGCGAGCAGTGCCAGACCGACGGCAATAAAGATACCCTGAATAACGCCCAGTATCACCACACCGAAAAAACAAACAAAGGATAACACAAACTCATCGCGCCGCAGTTGATAAAGACGCAGGACACTTCGAATTTCAACCAGATTGATGCAGGCGGCAATTACAATAGCGCCGAGCGCGGCCTGAGGCAGGTTCTGTAAAAGCCCCGGGGTATATATCAATAAGAGCGCTATAGACACTGCCCCGACCACACCGGTAAGTTGGGTCTTAGCGCCGGCGGCTTCAGCTACTGGCGTTCGCGACGCGCTGCTGCTTACGGGAAATCCCTGAAACAATCCGGCTGCAACATTGGCTGCACCGAGAGCAATGATTTCCTGATTGCTGTCAACCTCAGAGCCTGTCCGGTGAGCAAACGTTCGTGAAAGTGCGCTCGTATCGGCAAAAGACACGAGTGCGATGGCAACGGCGGCAGCACATAAGGTGCTTAACTCGGAAAGCGAAACAGTTGGAATTGTGAATTGAGGCATACCTTGCGGCAACGGACCGCATACGGCAATTCCCGCTCTGGCGGACAAATCCAGCAAAGAAACAGAGATCGTTGCACCGGCTACAGCAATCAACACACCCGGAATTCTCGGGACCAACCGCTTGCATCCGAGAATCACAATGAGACAGGACAAACCAATGACACAAGCCGTCCAGTTGATTTGTCTATTCAAAATACCTTGCACAAGATTGTTTGCTTCTTTTATAAAATTACTTCCACTTACGGAAAAGCCGAAGATCTTCGGCAACTGGCCAATCAATACCGTCAGCGCAATTCCGTTTAGATAACCGTCTCGAATAGGCCTCGATAGAAGATCGGTTATAAAACCGAACTTTGCCAAACCCGCCAGGATACATAACACCCCCGATAAAACAGCAAGCATGGAGGCCAAGGCCACCGCCTTATCAGCATTACCTGCAGCCAGCGGCAGAATCGTTGCCGCAATGATTGCAGCCAGTGCAGAGTCCGGCCCCAGAACCAGGATACGGCTTGGTCCAAAGATGGCATACACGATCAGCGGAGCGATTGTGGCATACAGGCCGTAAATGGCAGGTAAGCCCGAGGCTGCGGCATAGCCCATTCCGACAGGAACCAGAATGGCGGTAAGCACCAGTCCTGCAGCAATATCGGGTAACACCCAGTCGCGTTGATAACTTCGCAGTGTTGAGATAATTGGAAATAGGCGAGATATGCCGCCAGGCCGGACATGTTGTGTAAAAGGATCAGCTGCAGGAATATTTGGAGTCGTCAAACCGCACCTCATGAGATGGATTGCTGGAAATTTACGTTCTTTTCGAATTTAATTTGTAATATGGCTATCTTCTTAACCATATGGATGATTTTCTTATACATTCTCGTTGATTACAAATCAATCCAAATAACAATTGACAGAAAAACCATTGTGCGTGGCTCCCGAAGACAATTATGAAATACGCCCAAACTATCCGAAGCACCTTAGAAATCCATATTCGATACACTACTTGACATTAACAGCAAGCAGCAGTAGATTAAAGGTGAAGAGTGCTGCAATGCCCGTATGATGTGAATGAAGTTACACCATTTCACTGGAGGTAATTAGAGGAACATCGGTGGGTATTAATGGTAATGCTAAACTGCCAGAAAAGCAGTTGTTAAATGAGCTGACTACAGCTTATGGATGAAAATGCATTGCAGCTCTCTTCTTTCTGCGCCATCTTTCTGTACCATCAGGTATCTTGAGTTATAGTTTTCGGATAATTTAAAAACCGGTTGTCCCGTATATTGTTCAATTCAGTTGTAATACCATATAAATATCCTATCCATCCCTCAACATCCAGTGGAATACCTCCAATCTGATAAACATATTTTACATATTGCTGCGATTTTGTGGATATAAAAAATGGATTAGCAGTTACCTGCTAATCCATTTTATTTTCATTGGTCGGGGCGAGTGGATTTGAACCACCGGCCCTCTGAACCCCATTCAGATACGCTACCAGACTGCGCCACGCCCCGACATACTGTCTTTTAAAGTGCTGAGGTCATTACCACCATCGCGAAATCATGTCAAGAACAAACAAAAAATCTGTCCACCACGAGAGTTATCAAAGATTTTTTCATCGAAATTCGATAAAGTATCAGAATGTCATGCTTGAAATGGAACTCCGGCATGAACGATAGGAATATTTCTGCTTGAATTATATTTCTCATTAACGTATGATAAAACCATGATCTCTAAGACAAACATAACATTTTTAAAATTATTTGGAACACTGCCATCAGTCTTTTTGGTTTTAGTGGTTCTGCTGCTGTCCTATGTTGTTCCGGCTTTCGCCGATATTTATAAATACGAGGACAACGATGGCGTAATTCATCTGACGAACGTACCTTCCAATACTAACGCCAAATACGTAATGATTCTTAAAGAAAAAAGAATTCTTTTCCCCAAAGTCAGTAATATTCGTCAATATGACACTATTATTGCCCAGGCAGCCAGTAAATTTAATCTGGATGTCGCCTTGATTAAAGCCGTCATCAAAGCGGAATCCAATTTTAATCATCATGCCGTTTCACGCGCCGGTGCAAAAGGACTCATGCAATTGATGCCGCAGACCGCTTCAGCCCTGAAAGTTGATGATGTTTTTCATCCCGGCAATAACATCGAAGGCGGCGCTCGTTATCTGCGTTACCTTTTGAATCTTTACCGAGGAAACTTGACGCTCGCACTTGCCGCTTATAATGCGGGCGAAGGAGCTGTGGCTAAGTACAATTACGGCGTACCGCCTTACCGTGAAACACAAAATTATATAAGGCGCGTACTTTCTTTGTATGATTCATACAGTAAAACATAAATTCTATGGGGACAGCGCATCAATATAGAAATATTGCTTCAATTTTAAAAATTTCTTTTCCTTGATCCCATTTATATCCATCAGTTGTTCTAACTTTTCAAACCGTCCGATTTTCTCCCGCCATGTTATGATGTTTGCAGATAATGCTTCTCCAACACCGGGAACCAATATTAATTCATCAATGTCTGCCGAATTAATATCCAGAGGCATTCTCAATGCCAGTCTTTTAGCTGCTTCTAGTCTCTCAATGACCATGCCCCGATGATCTTCTTCATTCAGAAGGCGTACTTTCATTCCGTTTTTCAGTTTAATGTCTTCGGCGATGATTCTTTTAATTCCAAGTTGTGAAAACATTTGATTGACTGAAGTTTCCGGTTTAACAAAAAAGATGCCGGACTCTCCATTTTCGGCGGCGATTTCAATCGTAAGACTTTTGCAATCGGAGGTGGATAGCGCCGGACTTTCTAAGTCCAGCTGATTTTGCGTTAAAAAATTAATAAAGGGAATAAACGCTAAAACAAGAGATACCGCGATTATTCCCTTTACCTGATGCGCAAACATCATCATTCTTACTTTTTCTTTTCCAGATTAAACGCATCATGAAGCGCCATAACGGCCAATTCCGTATATTTCCTCTGGATGATGCAGGATATTTTTATTTCCGATGTACTGATCATCATGATATTGATGGCTTCATCCGACATGGTCTTAAACATTTTAGCCGCGACACCGGAATGACTCACCATACCTACACCGATGATTGATATCTTTGCAACGTCATCGTCCACTGTCACACTTTTAGCGCCAATGTCTTTAGCTGTTGCTTCAACAATCTTCTGCGCTTCTTTCATTTCCTTTTTCGACACGGTGAATGTGATATCGGTAAAGCCTTCAGCACTGGCGTTTTGAATAATCATATCGACACTGATATTTCGTTCGGATAAAGCCGTAAATAAATTTGCAGCTATCCCCGGTTTATCCGGAATATGAATTACAGTTATTTTTGCCTGATCACGGTCGTATGTGATCCCTGACAGTACTTCTTTCTCCATTTCTTTATCCTCCTTGGTTACAAGTGTTCCGCCTTCGTCAGAAAAGGTTGATTTTACATAAACGGGCACATCATATTTTTTAGCCATTTCTACAGATCGGGGCTGCAAAACCTTCGCTCCTGTCATGGCCATTTCCAGCATTTCATCGTAGGATATTTTATCCAGCCTTCTGGCTTTTGCGCAGATGTTGGGGTCGGTTGTGTAAACACCGTCGACATCCGTGAAAATATCACATCGTTCCGCTTTAAGCGCCGCAGCCAGAGCCACCGCGCTCGTATCTGAACCGCCACGGCCCAGTGTTGTAATGTTATTATCCTCATCAACTCCCTGAAAACCAGCCACGACAACAATGGTGCCTTTCTTTATTTCATTCTCGATAACATCCGTATCGATCAGCGATATCCTTGCCTTTTTATAGGAATTATCCGTTAATATTTTAACCTGAAATCCGAGAAAGGATCGAGAACGATATCCCATCGAATTCAGTACGATAGCCAGCAAGGTGATCGTTACTTGCTCCCCTGTTGAGATCAAGGAGTCGTACTCTCTTTCATCCGGAGAATCAGTCGCACTATGCGCCAGATCGATCAGTCTGTTGGTTTCTCCCGCCATCGCGGAGAGCACAACCACAACATCATGGCCGGCGTTCTTTTCTCGAATAGCCTTGGCCGCCACATTTTTTATCTTCTCAATATTTGCTACCGATGTCCCACCAAATTTTTGAACAATCAACCCCATATTTAAACCTCCGTCTTGATATCTTTTACTATTTCCCTAACTCTTTTTTGAGGTCCGCTGATACTTATAACTCTTTTGTTTTCATCAATGTAAGTAAAGTTAATTACTATAGCACCAGTCGGTAAAGCATCGGCAATTTTTTCCGCCCATTCAATAGCAACTACGCCTTTTCCCGATACATATTCATCATAACCCAGATCATCCAGTTCGCCAATCTGATTCAATCGATAAACATCAAAATGGTAAAGCCTGCATCGCCCCGGATACTCATTAATCAGGGTAAAGGTCGGACTGGTAATAGTATAATCTTCGCTTACACCCAGGCCACGGGCCAATCCGCCTGTAAAGCATGTCTTTCCCGCACCCAGTTCACCCGATAATGCAAAGATATCCCCTTCCCCGGCCTTTGCCCCTACGGCAAAACCAATTGCATATGTCTGCCTGGAGCTTTCGGATTCTATTTCAACAAGAGCGGTATTTTCTTTCATAAAATTATCTGTATATTTATCATGAAATCATTATTTTTCCAGTAAAACCATCGCGGATGCATATTTATTTGTATGGGTAATACTCAGATGTATTTTTTCGATCCCGGCTTTTACAAAATATTCCCGTGCACCACCGGACAAATTTATTTCCGGCTTTCCGCTCTCTTCATTGACGACCTCTATTTCCATCAATTTCACGCCACGTCCGAGGCCTGTACCAATGGCTTTCAGAAATGATTCTTTTACGGCAAAACGTGCTCCATAATGAATGGACGCCTGGGTATGACGTTCGCAATAAGCTATTTCCCTGTCGGAAAAGACCCGTGATAAAAATTTATTGCCCCATTTTTGAATAATTCTTTTTATGCGGTCGTTTTCCACCAAATCGATGCCGATTCCGTATATCATAGGTTCTCTCTAAGCTTGAACGATTGCATCCGTCATTGCGGCAACTTTTTTTATAACAGCCACATCATGAACCCGGACAATATTGCAGCCGTTCATAATAGCCGCTGAAACGGCAGCGGCTGTCCCATCGGTTCTTTCTGCAGGCGCACCACCTGTGATCTTGCCGATAAAAGCTTTGCGTGATGGTCCGATCAACAATGGCAGACCCAATATTTTCAGTTCGCTTAAACTTTTTATTATCCGGCAGTTATCCTCGTAAGTTTTTCCAAATCCGATTCCCGGATCAACCACCAGCTGGTTTCTGCCAATCCCCGCCGCAACGGCTTTGCGGCATCTATCTTCCAGAAAACAATTAATTTCATGCATTAAATCTTCATAGACCAGATTTCCGGTTTGCATGTTTGCAGGTGTGCCCCTCATATGCATCAAGATCAATGCAGCAGAGGCCTTCCGGATGACGGAGGCCATTTTATTATCGCCGAGCGAACTGATATCATTAATGATTTCTGCTCCGGCTTCCAATGCTTTTTGCGCTACTTGCGACTTTGTCGTATCCACTGAAATGGGAATCTTCAGTTTCCGTGATAAAAATTCAATAATGGGAACAACTCTGGTAATCTCCTGGCGCAAAGTGACTGATTTTGATCCAGGTCTTGTAGATTCTCCACCAATATCGATAATATCAGCGCCTTCATCCGCCATTTGCAGAGCGCGCCCAATGGCCTTTTGTGGATCTAAGTAAATGTTGCCGTCGGAAAAAGAATCCGGGGTGATATTTAATATTCCCATGATCAATGTTTTCTCGCCCAAAACTATTTTTCGTCGCGATGTTTTTAAAATATATCGATCTTGTTCAATATTTCCCAGAAGATTCAGAATATCCTTTGCGATGGCATCCAATCCGAAAGGCTGCTTTTCTATTTTTTTACTCAGGGCACTCACCTGTTTGAGAGTTCCCATGAGCAGCACATCTGTTGTGTCAATTGAACAGGCAACACTGCCACGCGCGACTGCGGCATCACCGTTCAGCGCCAGCATTTCCTGCTTCAGAATATTGGCTACTTTGCAGGATTGCGCTTTCAAGAGGATATTAACATGTTGGGTTTTGGGCGCCATCGCGCTGATTCCATAGGGGTCTACGCCGATTTTCCGGAATATTTCAACAGCTTCATTAGAATTATTAATTTTAACTATCTTCAAAAGAGAAACCTTAAAAGATCGATGATGAAAAAAGTAAAACCGTTTGCATTATAAATGACCGGCAAATAATGTGCGGTAAGAACATTCTTTGCCGGTCATCGAAGTTTATATTAGAATCCGGATAGACAGACCCTCATCTATTGATTCGTTTCGACTGGTTGAGCAGGCAGTGCGCTGCCGATGATTTCATCGATTTCCGTGCTATTGAGAACCTCTTTTTCCAGAAGCTCGCTGGATATTTTGTGCAGAATTTCAATATGCTCGTTCAAAAGCGACAATGCTTTATCGTAGTTGCGCTTCACAATGGATACAACTTCCTCATCGATATGCTTTGCTGTATCCTCGCTGTAATCCTTGTGTGTGGCAAATTCACGACCTAAAAAGATTTGCTCTTCCTTCTTGCCATAGCTCAGCGGTCCCATGATCGGGCTCATCCCCCATTCACACACCATTTTCCGTGCAAGATTGGTGGCTCTTTCGATATCGTTGCCGGCACCTGTGGTGTAATCTTTCAGTACAATCTCTTCAGCGGCGCGGCCGCCCAGCAATATGGCAATATTATTTTCCAGGTATTGACTGGGATAGGTGTGTTTCTCATCAATCGGCAATTGCTGCGTCAATCCCAGGGCTCTGCCTCGCGGAATGATCGTCACCTTGTGGATCGGATCTGTTCCTGGAATCAAACGGGCAACTAGGGTGTGACCGGCTTCATGGTAGGCCGTGTTGCGTTTCTCCATGTCACTGATAACCATGGTCCTTCTTTCGGCACCCATCAGGACCTTATCTTTCGCGAATTCAAAGTCGACCATGTTGACTTTGTCTTTATTCAATCTGGCGGCATTTAAAACCGCCTCATTGACGAGATTCTCAATATCGGCGCCTGACGTGCCGGGTGTTCCCCGCGCCAGAATGGCAAAATCGACATCTTCCGCAACAGGCGCCTTGCGCGCGTGCACTTCAAATATTTTCTCCCGGCCTTTCACATCCGGTAGAGGGACAACCACCTGACGATCAAAACGTCCCGGCCGCAAAAGCGCCGGATCCAGAACATCCGGACGGTTGGTTGCGGAAACCAGAATCACGCCTTCATTGGACTCAAATCCATCCATTTCCACCAGCAATTGATTAAGGGTTTGTTCTCTTTCATCATGGCCGCCGCCTAAACCCGCGCCGCGGTGACGCCCGACGGCGTCAATTTCATCGATAAAGATAATGCAGGGTGCGTTCTTTTTGGCCTGACTGAACAAATCCCGCACGCGGGACGCGCCGACTCCGACGAACATTTCCACAAAATCAGAACCGCTGATACTCAGAAAAGGAACATCAGCCTCGCCGGCAATCGCGCGTGCCAGAAGCGTTTTACCTGTTCCGGGAGGTCCCACCAGCAATAATCCCTTGGGAATACGGCCACCGAGTTTGGTGTATTTTTTGGGATCTTTTAAAAAGTCGATCACTTCTTCGAGTTCAGCTTTTGCTTCATTGATACCTGCCACATCGGCAAACGTTACCTTCTTGGATTTATCGGTAATCAGGCGTGCTCTGCTCTTGCCGAAAGACATCGCTTTACCGCCGCCCGACTGCATCTGACGCATAAAGAATATCCACACCCCGATGAGTAGAAGCATGGGAAACCATGAAATGAAAATCATATACCAGGGATTTTCTTCCAGCGGTTTTGCTGTAATTTTAACGTTTTTTGCCCTGAACATGCCAATCAGTTCATCATCTTTAGGAGCATATGCTTTAAAAGTATTTCCAGTAGCCAGTTTACCTGTTATGGCATCCCCCTGTATGGTTACTTCCATGATCTCGCCATTATTCAGGTGGGATAACATTTCGGTGTAATTAATGTCTTTGGCGCTCGACTTCTGCTGATTAAACAACTGCCAGACGAGCAAAAAAACCAGAAGCACCGTCAGCACAAGTGCTATATTTTTTTGAAACTGATTCAATATCTTTCTCCTTAAAATTAAGTATGTTTCCTGATCTTTATAATAATATCCAATTTAACTCAAATATTTTCTTATACAGGCTTACTCCTTCATGAGGAGGATCGAATTTCGAGAATTAAAATTTTTTTTGTTTCAGATGATACTTTAATTCTTTCATTCAAGTGCATGTTTTCAATCCAGATCACTGATTCCTGATCAGCAATCAGCGCAATCCTGTCACGTTCAGATCTCGGTATTTTCCGGTCAATGAGCAGTTTTTTTATTTTTTGAGTTCCTTTTGTTCCCAGAGGTTCGAACCAGTCACCGCGTCTGCGATTTCGAATAATCAGTGGTTCTTTAATCTTATCCCCATCGAGATACGTTTTCTGACTGCTATTAAAATCAATTTCATCAGCAGCCCCCCATTTCAGGGATAAGATAATACCTCTTTCTTTTAAATCAACTGTCGCCGGTATTGTTAAGGGATATGCGTAATCCCGTACTTTTTCGATCCTGCTGGACCTGATGAAGATACGGTCATATTCTTTTAGAGCATGAAGACCATAGGGCAATGAAACTGACTTTCCCGCCGAACTGCCTGCGGCCAGATCGACAAGCGATTGAATATGAGAAGATGAAAAACCTTTGCCCGCAGGTGCCAGATATTCCAGGAGAGCTTTGATGAGTCTGTAACCCAAAGATACATGGAGCGTTCTGAAATATTGTGCCGAAAATGACATTTCATCCTTCTTTTTTTGAATAGAAGACGATGCCAGGATTGCGTTGACGTAGCCGCACATGAAATCATCATCCCGGCGAATAATCTCCGCCATTCTCACCAGATTGCGTTCAATTTGTGGATTATATCTTTCTTTAAGAAAGGGTATCAGCTCTCCGCGGATACGGTTTCGCAAATAAACAGCGCTGTTATTGGAACTGTCCTCGCGATATGCAATCCCGGCAACTTTCAGGAAATTGATAATTTCCTGTCGCGATACTTCCATCAGCGGACGAATGTACCTGTTTTCCCTCATCGGGAGCATACCTTTGAGTCCGTCTAATCCACTGCCGCGCAGAAAGTTGAGCAATACTGTCTCCGCCTGATCTTCCAGATGATGACCAAGGGCAATTTTATTCGCCCCGTTGTCCGCGGCAACTTTATCCAAAAAGTGATACCTTTCCTGACGAAAATAATCTTCAGGTGACAGGCCTCTGGGAATAGCAGGCTGGCGCATTTTTTCCGACACAAAGAGCAGGCCGGATCTGCGCGCCAGATTCTTACAAAATACCTCATCTTCATTCGATTGGTCATGCCGCAACCCATGATTGAAATGAGCGACAATTATTTTCAGACAACATGTTTCAGAAATAGCGAGTAAGCTGAATAACAGCGCGCAGGAATCGGCGCCTCCGGATAAGGCGACAACGACGCGGTCGCCATTTTCCAGCAGTCGATATTTATTTATGGTTTGTTCAATTTTTTCAATCATTATTGAAACAAAGAATTGATTTCCATGAGCCTCTCACAATAAAAATCGGCTTCCATTGTAAGAAGTTTCTGTCTGTTCCCCAGCCCGTTTAAATAGGCACAGGATAATATCCCCGCATTTTTAGCCACCGCGATATCATTGGCCCCATCCCCGATAATCAGGGCTTTCCGTGGTGCTACGTTATATTTTTCGAGGAGATATTCTACCACGCGCTTATCCGGTTTCTGAAATGGTGTGGAATCGGCGCCCACAATCTCCATGAAATAACGATCAATATGAAGTCCCCGGGCAAGGGCTATGGTTAAATGGCGGCGTTTATTGGTCAGGATCACCTTCATTTTATGGCTAAAATATTTCAAGACATTTTCTATCTGCGGGCAAAGAACAGTCTTGTCCATCATATGCTTTTCGTAATAACCGCTGAAAATGTTCATCGCCTCTTCCAGGCGATCCGTTGCTTTTTCTCCGAGCGATCTTTCAATCAACATTTTCATACCGTCGCCCACAAAACTGATGATTTCTTCGGCTGGTTTCGGCTCAAGCCGCATGGACGTCAGGGTGTGATTAATGGATGACACAAGGTCTGCACCCGTATCCGCGATCGTACCGTCAAAATCAAATATCATTAGATCCACTTTTGTCATATTATTTTCCTTTACTTTGTATAGCCGAGAGACCGTGCAAAAACAAGGTTCTTTGTTGATAAGATTTGCAGAAATATCATTTGACTGCACCGGTGCGGTATGTTAGAAAATAATCAACCGCTTGGATCACTTGTTACAGACTGAGACGGGAGCCAACAAAAACTGTCGAATTCGGGTCTTCCTTACGCTGCGGGAGACCTTTTTTTTTATCATTGGAGAGAAATGATGAGAAAAGAACAATCTTTTGAGTTTGCCATTATCGGAACCGGAATGGTCGGAACGGCCATCGGATTTCTTTTAAAAAAAGCCGGCCACGCTATTAAGGCTATTGCCGATCCCTCCTCTGCTCATTTAAAAAGAGCACAATCCTACATAACAGGTGCTGTTTGCTGCCGATACCCGTCCCAGGCTGCGGGTCTGGCCGATTGCATTCTGATTACAACCCCCGATGATCTTATCGCGTCTGTCTGTGCGGAAATTGTCGATGGTTACTCCGTGAAGAGTAAAAAGATTTTTCATCTGAGCGGTGCGGGGGGACTTGACCTTCTTGCACCCGCCGCAAGGGCCGGGGCACTGGTTGCCAGCATTCATCCGCTGCAAAGTTTTTCTTCCATCGATAGTGCAATCTCAAATATTCCCGGCAGCTATTTCGGTGTAACGGCAGCTGCCGGCGTAAAAAAAAATTCGTCGGATATTGTCCGCGACCTCGGGGGGATTCCCATCTATATAACACCTGAACAAAAACCTCTTTATCACGCAGCGGCCTGCATTGCATCGAATTATCTGGTTTCATTAATGAGCATCGTTGAATCCATTTACTTATCCATAGGTATTTCTGAAAAAGATGCCCGCAGAGCCTACCTGCCGCTGGTTTACGGCAGTTTAAAAAATATTGAAAAACAAGGTTGTTCAAATGCGCTTACCGGGCCGATTGCCCGCGGCGATTCAGGAACCGTTCAAAAACATATCGAAGCTATGGCCCGTAATCTTCCCGGCTTCTCATCATTGTACTCCAATCTGGGAATGGTTGCGGTCGAACTCGCACGTCAAAAAGGAACATTGAGTCCGCGTCAGGCAAAAATAATGATAAAGCTGTTGAAAGGAGCAAATAATGAGCACACAAACTAAGATCAACCGCAAAACTATTCTTGATATCAAAAAAATGAAAGCACAGAGAGAAAAAATAACGATGCTGACAGCCTATGATTACGGGATGGCTGCCATTCTGGATGAAAGTGACATTGACATCATCCTGGTGGGTGATTCTCTGGGTATGGTAGTGCTGGGTTACGACTCAACGCTTCCCGTAACCATGGAAGATATGCTGCATCATACACAGGCGGTCGCCAGGGGTTCACGCAAAGCCATGATTGTCGCGGATATGCCATTTTTATCATATCAGGTATCTCCAGCGACGGCGCTGGCCAATGCCGGACGCTTCTTAAAAGAAGCCGATGCTCAAGCGGTCAAACTGGAAGGCGGCCGGGAGCACGCTGAAATTGTCCACAAAATGACCTATGCCGGGATTCCCGTCATGGCCCATTTGGGGCTAACACCGCAATCCGTCCACCAGTTGGGTGGTTATAAAGTCCAGGGCAAAAAGGAAGATGCGGCTGATGCAATCCTGCAGGACGCAATAATTCTGGAAGAAGCAGGCGCATTTTCAGTGGTATTGGAATGCGTACCGGAAAAACTGGCGGCGGAAATCACGGCCGCTCTGTCCATTCCTACTATCGGCATAGGTGCCGGTGTTCACTGTGACGGACAGGTGCTGGTGGTCAATGACATGCTCGGAATGTATGACAGGATGACGCCGAAGTTTGTCAAAAAATATGTTAATTTAAATCTTGAAATAAAAAACGCCGTCAAGCACTACATCCAGGATGTGAAAACAAGCGCTTTCCCGGACGCTGAACACAGTTTTAAATAAAATTACTCCTCTTGAGAACGGGCAAACTGTTTTAACATTTGCGTATAAGTTCCAAGAAGAATATCCGGATGAACAAAGTAATCCGGTCTTTGCTTAAAATGACGATCAACCAACAGGGCTGCCGCTCTTTCGACGCTGCCCTCGGTGCTGAGCGTCAAACGTAACTTATCAAACATTTGATATGCGCCTGTCTTACTTTGCCCGATATACTGTGCCGCTTCTGCTCCGGTAATGTATCCATAGTGATCCGCGCACAAGATTTCCACATCAAGTCCGGCCAGTTCATCAAGACTTTTTTGATAGGCCTCGAAGCTTGATCCGGCGGCAATGACATACTCGTCCCGATACGGGATAGCCACGGCGTCTGACGGCAATAAAGATCTTAATTCAGGGACATAGACGGAAATCGAACAGGAAGAGTGCCCCGGCGTCTCATGAATTTCAAGTTGTCTGCCACCCAGATCAATACAACTGTTTTGTTTCAATTTTTCTCCGCTCACATCTTCGCGCCATTGCCAGTCAAATGTTGACAGAATGTCTGCATTGCCACGCACCCTGCGACAGACTTTGAGCGTAAATTCATTGATCACCGAAATCGCTTTCGGTTTCTCCAGAACTTCCCATCCCCGTGACGAAGCATAAATTTTTAAATCCGGGTATTTTCTTTTAAGAAAAGGGACTACACCGACATGATCGAAATGAGCGTGCAGTATGATTAGATGTTCTATTCTTTTCTCGGCAATACCGAAAGACGTGATCTGGCGAAATACATCCGGCAGAATATAGCTCAATCCGGCGCTGATCAGAGCGGATGATTTTTTTCCCGCCAGTAAATAGACGCAGGATTCTTCGGTGCCCAAAAGCCAGAAACCTTCGCGAATCTGACCTGCTTTCCTAGTTCTCATTATTTCTCGTAATAAATGATAACCGCGTTTTTCTTCAACCTGGCCGTCATCTGAGAAAATGCCTGCGCCTGCTTTTGCTGTTCAAGAAATTGAGCTATACTAGGCCTAACTTCATCCAATTTGACGGTCTTTCCCGGATTACGCCCCAGAACCTGAATGATGTGATGGCCGAATTCCGTGGTCACGACGGGACCAATCGCATCTTTCTCCTGCGAAAAAGCGGCATCTTCAAAGGGTTTGACTGTCTGACCTTTTTTAATTTCGCCCAGATCGCCGCCATTTTCTTTACTGGGACAATCGGAGTTGTTTTTAGCGATTTCGGCAAAATCCGCGCCTTCCACAATCTGCTTACGCAAATTTTCTATCTTTGCTTTTTTTTCAGATTTTATTTTTTCGTCATCTTTAGCGTCAATTGTAATCAATATATGACGTGCGTGAACCGTATCCTGCGTCGTAAATTTCCCCTTATTATCCTTGTAGAATTTATTGATTTCTTTTTCTGTCGGTTTTGCCTTCCTGCCGGCTTCCATTTCAATCAGCTTTCTGATTTTTATCTCCAAGGCAATGTCTTCACGGGAATAATGGTTCTCTTTGAGAAAATCTTCGATTTTTTTATCGGGTGGAAGATTCGCCTTGATCTGATTTAAGGCCGACTGAATCTCCTTATCCGATGCTGTAATTTTTTTACTGTTGGCTTCGTTGGTTAAGAGTGTTCGTATGACAAACTCTTCTACCATCTGCTTTTTAATCCCCTCCTGAGCTTCTTTCTGCTTGTCAGCGGGAATTTTATCTTTATAGAGATTCAATTTTGCCTTGACGCTTCTGGCCAGGACATCCTTTTTTAACATGACGCCGTCAACACTGACGGCGATATCCTTGGGATCAACTTGCTGCGGAGTTATCATGGACGGTGTTATCAATGCATTATCCTGACTGACAGGCGGTGCAGGCTGCGCTTTATTTGCGTTTTGATCCGGAGACACAGGAGCGGGTTCTTCTTTTTTGCCACAGCCAAATGTTACAGCTATCATCATGACCATTAAAACAGTCAAACCATTTCTGAAAATATTTTCAATCATGAATGTCCTCCCGATATCGTCAACCGCCATAAACTGAGATTTGAGCTATATGCGAAATCATCCCGGCTAGTCAAGAAGATTATCCTTTTTTTCCAGCAGGTTCAGATTTCCTTACGCTCTCTGAGATAAAGCAGAACCCGCATGAGATTTTCCTGATCTGAAATGTTACCATCAAACGTATCGGCGGGACACCCTTTGTTATGCAGTTCCAGAATTTTCTTTACTGCCGGCAACAGGCCGATACGTGGATAATATTCTTTTGTCAGATAGTTGATCATCTTTAATGTTTCAAAACCATCAAACCAGTTGTGAAACTGCCTTTCATAGGTTTTTTTATCCTTTAAGTTTCCGCGTATCTTCGGCCAGACCGACAGGAAACCGCGGGCAATTAAAAAAGATTCCAATCCCTGATCGATATCCCGCGCGCGTTTAATAATCTGATCCGTTGGACTGTTAAAAGATTTTCCCATCAAATCGATCCATTCTTTCAGAACAATGAATATCCTCGGATCATAAAGACGGTGTTCTTGTTCTTCGCCGGAAACAGTTTTTCCAACTGCCGCTCCCGTGCCAAAGGGAACCCGTTGCGAGACACGCGCGGATGGATAAACCACTGTTTCCCCGATTTGACGGATCGGACCTATTTTGGCCAGTTTATTTAAAAAATAAAAATCCTCTCCCGCTTCACGGCGATTCATTCCCCGCACAGCAAGATAACTATCGGCCGTTGTCACAATCGTTGAACCTATTGAATGAAAGGCATAGGGTGATCCGGCATAGTGCAGGCCTAATACCCAGTAACGCAGGAAGATTTCATAGCAACAAATCGCCATCTGTCCCATTTTGTCGGCAGGCATTTGATGCGCATAGGCAACAATGCCTGTTTGAGCCTTGCAGGTGGCAAAAATATTTCGAACCGACGATAGATAGTCAGACTTTACAAGTGTGTCTGCATCCAGACTCAAAATCAAGCGCGGTCCGCCGCCGGGACTCATAAGCAGACGCAAAGCCATATCCATACCGATTTTACGGGCCATCCCCACGCCGCCGACATGAGAAGGGATTTCCAAACCGGGGGAAGAAGCATCCATGAAACCCAGTCTTAACGGCCGGTCTGCTATCATTTGTAATAACGTGCGGAAATCATCGGCAAGCATGAGCGGTTCAAACGGATGTTTATTCATTAAGGCGGTAAGCCCTGCGATGGTCTGCGTATTATTTTCTTTATCGGCGTCTGCCGCGGCTGCCTTATTGTTAATGACACACAGGATCAGGGTTTTTTCCAGAGCAGCATCGTCGTTGGCGGCGATAGAAGCCAATGTGGCAAAAATCAGGTCTCTTTCCGCATAAGCAGGAATAACAACAACCTGTTCGATGTTGTCGAGATTCCCGGCCATCAGTTTCCATGGAAATCCCGTGGCATATCGGTTCAGATAATCGTTCAGTAAGGAAGCTTTTTTCATGACAGTATTTCCATGACACGGCGATGAAGGGCAGGATAGTCATTTGCTGGAATCCACTCAATGGGCACACCTTTTTTTTCCATACGCCGAAACCACGTCATTTGTCTTTTAGCGAACTGCCCGATAGCGATCCGAAGTTTAGCAATCATCTCATCCTTGGCTATTTCATCTTTCAGATACCTTGCGATATAGCGGTACTCCAGGCCGAAGCTGTCCAGCCGCTCCCAGGACAGTCCCTGTTCATGCAATCGGGACACCTCTTCAATCATTCCCTCATCCATCCTTTGTCTGAGCCTTTCCGCAATTCTCCGGCGGAGCACATCCCTCTCCCAGTGGATTCCGAATATTCCCGCATGAATAACGGGTATTTGCCGTTTTTTACCTGACGAATTATTTCTGGCTTTTTCAATTTCAATTTTTCGAATGAGACGATCCCTGTCTTCCAGATCCGTTCTGTTATGCAAATCAGGTTTCATAGCCAGAAGCATGTTTTGAAGCTCACCTACTGATTTGTCGGCAAGCTCTTCTCTTAAACAATCATCCTGCTGTGCTTGAGGCATTGCATAATCAGTCAAGACGGATTCCAGATAGAGACCGGTACCTCCGACCAGGACAGGCAGAATGTCTTTCATCTGCAGGGTATTGAAGATGTCATAAAATTGTTTCTGAAACTCAAATACATTGAACTCCATCTCCGGCTCAAGAATGTCAATTAAATGATAAGGAATGACTCCGCCATTAATCTGAAATTCGGATAGATCTTTTCCCGTCCCGATATCCATTCCCCGATAAACCTGACGCGAATCCGCCGAAATAACTTCGCCTTTGAGATCCGCAGCCAGTCTGACCGCAAGCGATGTTTTTCCGGATGCAGTCGGCCCCAGTATGACAATCAGATTTTTTTTCATGACTATTGCGTCTCAAATCCTCCCGCGCGGAATGGAAATCACGACTTCATCAAACACAGCGACCTGCGTCCGCCGGCGGTGGACCGTTTCATGATACGTAAAAAAAATGCCCCGTGAAACGGGGCATTTTGCTTAATGTTAATTAATAGGAATGATTATAGTGGTTGAACATTTGTTGCGCTGGGTCCTTTGTTACCCTGTTCAACGTCGAAACGAATTCTCTGACCCTCATAAAGAGTCTTAAATCCGGTTCCGGAAATGGCACTATAATGAACAAATACATCTCCGCCCTCATCGTTTTCAATAAAACCAAACCCCTTCTTCTCGTTAAACCACTTCACTTTTCCTTCTGCCAATGCTAAAAGTCCCCCTTTCAAAAATTTGTTTCTTCAGGTTAGAGCCCCTCAGAAACTAAAAAACCGCACGAATTCTTTTTCTTGATTTAAGAATTCTCTGCGGTTAATAACTCTTTGTGTAAAACAATTTCTGCACTACTAATTTCCTAACAAAAACCATCTATACTATTGCCCTGTGCCTTTTCGTTCTCACATTGGCTCGAAGAATAACACCATTTTTAATAAAATCAAGCTTTTTTTTCATAAATATATCGTTTCAAATGTTCAGCCAATTGTTCTTCTTTACCGGCATAAAAGTGATCGGTGTTCTCCAGAATTGCTAATCCGGCATGAATATTTGCAGCGCTGATCGTTAATTCTTTCAGGTCACAGAATTGATCACTGTCTCCCGATATAATTAATTCCACGGTATTATCCAGATCACGCCAGTCAAATTCAAAATATTTTTGCGGAGGAGATATCAGGATGACCGAAGAAATATCAGGGGTTTTATCTTTTAACAGACGGCAGCAAACCCATGCCCCGAAAGAATAGCCGGCCAGAATTATTTTTTCGATGCCTTGATTTTTCAAAAATTCACAGGCCGATAAAATATCCTCTTGTTCTCCCCTGCCGTCATCATAACGGCCGGTGCTCCCTCCAACACCTCGGAAGTTAAATCGCAATGTGGAATAGTTGCCGGACGAAAATGCATCCCGGACTGCCTCCACAACATTGTTGTGCATGGACCCGCCCATCAGGGGATGCGGATGACAAATCACCACGCCGGCAGAACCCGTTTGCTTACGCCATAATCCTTCACCGGTAAGTTTGCCGTTTTTCCAGAATACTTTTTCTTCCTGACTCATGACTGTTAAATTTCCCCTGCACGATGACACGCACACAAGCTTTCACGATTCGGCTGAAGTTGCGGTGTCACGTCTTCACAAACAGCTATTTTATAGGCGCAACGATTTTTGAAATTACACCCCTTGCCATCCGCCTCCCCCGCTTCTCCGCGAATCATCATTTCCCTTTTTTTCTTTTGCGGATCACAGGATGGCATGGCCGCCAGCAGCATTCGCGTATAAGGATGAAGTGGTGCTTCATAAAGATCCTTTGTGTTCGCCAGCTCGGCAATGCGTCCCATATACATCACCGCAATCCGATCAGAGACATGGCGAATGACATTGAGATCATGGGAAATAAACAAGTAGGTCAATCCGAAATCTTCTTTCAAATCTTTGAGCAGATTTAATATTTGTGCCTGAATAGATGCATCAAGTGCGGATACTGGTTCATCGGCAATAACCAGCGCAGGCTGAAGCGCCAGAGATCGAGCAATGCCGATACGCTGCCTTTGCCCGCCACTGAATTCATGCGGATAACGTTTGGCCTGCTCCTCGTTCAGACCGACTTTGGTCATTAGTTTGCGGGCTGTCTCCCTGTTTTGCTCACGGTCGGCAATCCGATGAATCGTTAGCGGTTCCTGAATGATACTGATTGCCGACTTTCTGGGGTTGAGCGAAGAATACGGATCCTGAAAAATCATTTGTACGCGGCGACGGTAGGCTTTTAAATCTTTTGAAGAAAGCGCAAAGATATTCTGATCTTTAAAGTATGCGCCGCCGGCATCCGGCTCTTCCAGTCTTATTAACAAACGCGCCAGCGTTGATTTGCCGCATCCGGACTCTCCGACGAGTCCCAGCGTTTCTCCCTCAAAGATTTTCAGATCGACACCGTCCACCGCCCGGATAATCCTGGGGCTGCTTTGCAGAAATCCGCCGCCCAGGATAAATTTTTTTTCAAGTTTTTGAATATCTATCAAGACAGACGCCATGCGAATAATGGGACTCCTTATTTTATGATTCTTTGAGCAATGAAGCAGGAGGCAAAATGACCTTCTTCAATTTCCAGCAACTCCGGCTCAGAAACGCGGCATACGTCCTCAACCAGGTTGCAGCGTGGGGAAAAATGGCAGCCGGGAGGAAGATCATATAAACTGGGAACAGTTCCCGGTATAGTCTTTAAATAGGCTTCGCCTGAAGTCTCCGTAGCTGAACATGCGGAGGGGCGTGACTCCATCAACCCGCGTGTGTAAGGATGAAGCGGACGCGCAAATAATCTTTCAACATCCGCAGTCTCCACAATCCTGCCTGCATACATGACCGCCACCTTTTGCGCCGCTTCGGCGACTATCCCCAGATCGTGCGTGATCAGAACAACAGCCATATTATTCTTCTCCTTCAGATCGGAAATCAAATTCAGAATCTGGGCCTGGATGGTCACATCCAGAGCCGTTGTCGGTTCATCCGCCAGCAGTAATTTGGGGTGACACGACATGGCCATGGCAATCATGACACGTTGACGCATGCCCCCGCTGAGTTGATGAGGATAATCTTTTACCCTTCTTTCGGGTTCGGAAATGCCGACTTCCCCCAAGAGCTTTTCGCTCAGGGCAAGCGCTTCCGCATTCGAAACATGCTGGTGCAGACGGATCGCCTCCGCAATCTGTTCGCCTACGCGCAAGACAGGATTGAGTGATGTCATCGGTTCCTGAAAGATCATGGCAATGTCCCTGCCCCGTTTGTCCCGCATTGCCTCTTCGGATAATAACAACAAGTCCTGACCATCGAAAAACACATGGCCTCCGGCTATTTTGCCGTTGACCGGAATCAACCTCATCAGGGAAAGCGCCAGCATGGTTTTGCCGCATCCGGATTCTCCCACAATACCCAGCGTTTCACCGGCATTCAAAGTCAGCGAAACACCGTCAACAGCCTTGATGATGCCTCTGCCCGTTGAAAATACCGTCTTTAAATTCTTAATTTCCAGAAGAGAATTCATAGCTATTTTTTTACAATATTCTGCAAATATTCACAAAGCAGTCGGACTGTCACGCCCGACGCGCCTTTGGGAATATAGGCTTTATCCTTGCTTGTCCAGGCAGGCCCCGCTATATCCAGATGCACCCAGGGACAGCCTCCGACAAATTTGCTAAGGAATGCCGCTGCCGTGATCGGGCTTGCCAGACGCCCGGCGCTGTTTTTATAATCGGCGATATCGCTATTAATCAATTCGGAATAGCTGTCCCAGAGGGGCAGTTCCCAGACCAGTTCACCGGTCATCTTCGCCGCCTGATTGAGTTCTTTTTTGATCTGATCATCAGTTCCGAGCATACCGATCACATCTTCACCCAGCGCCACAACACATCCGCCGGTCAGGGTAGCAATGTCAATAATAGCCGCCGGTTTATACTTGGATGCATAGAACAGGGCATCTGCCAGAATCAAACGTCCCTCGGCGTCCGTGTTTAAAACTTCAATTGTCTGACCGGAGTACGATCTTAAGATATCTCCCGGTTTCAAGGCGCCGCCGCCGGACATGTTTTCCGTTGCCGGCACAATGCCTACAATGTTGATTGGTAATTTGAGATCGGCCACTGCCATGATTGTTGCCATAACCGCTGCGCCGCCGGACATGTCTGTTTTCATTTCATCCATTTTTTCCGCAGGCTTTATGGAAATACCGCCGCTGTCGAAAGTCAGACCTTTACCGACAAGAACAATCGGCGCATCGCCTTTTTTTCCGCCGGTGTATTCCAATATGATGAGTTTTGGCGGTTGGTGGCTGCCTGCCGCCACACCCAGCAGAGCATTCATCCCCAATACTTTCATTTTCCCTTTATCCAGCACACGGCATGAGACATTTTTTCTTTTTGCAATTTTCATGGCATGTTCAGCCATAATCGAAGGCGTCATCTCATTGGCCGGCGCCGAAATGAGATCACGGGCGAAATAAACCGCATTGGTAATGATGTTCGTTTTTTTGACTTCATCCAGGACCACTGAATAATCCCTCGATGCCGCCACAATTTCCAGCAACCGCATATCTTTGAGTTCATCACGGCCGACAGTCTTATATGGCGTGTATTGATACTGACCCAGAATGGCCCCTTCCGCCACCGCGGCAATAATTTTTTCTTTATGTCCGTGCAGAAGATTCCAATCCATAACCGTCGCGGCTTCTTTAACATTCAACCCCCGCAGATTCTGCATAACCCTGGCAAAAGCATTGCGAATTTTTTCCAGGGTTAATTCACTCTTCCTGCCAAGACCGACCAGAGCGATTCTTTTGGCCGAGATTGAGTTTCTGGTATAAATAACTGATATTTGAGACGTTTTGGCGCTGAAATCACCGCTCTTCAAAATATCGCTAAGCATTCCCCCGCTCTTTTGATCGATATGTGCAGCATCACCGGATAACTTCTTTTCATCTTCACAAAGAGCCAATATGATGGCCTGCGTTTTTGAATCGGCAATATTTCCTTTTTTAACCGTAATATTCACACGAACCTCCTTTTACGATAAACCTTTCCCCTTTGGGGATTTTTACTCATAACATATCAATAAGAAAAGTCAATTATGATGCCAGGCGAATAGGCCGCTACCCGCCATTCCCGTAACCGCGGGAATCCGCAACATACCTAAATAACTGGATTCCGCACTCGTGACCTCGTGTAACCTTCAGGTTATCCGGTTATTCGCGGGAATGACAAAACTGTCTAAATGTTTATTCTTATGGGTTCATCGCTTTATTGATAGGAAATCACATTACGGCGCAGGGAGTGATAAATGTCTTTCTGAGAGCTTTTGAGAACAAATTTAAGATAGTTGATGTTGTTATTAATCGATTCTTCATAGACATTACCGTCGATATTCCAGCGTTCTTTGAAGTGAGAAATCATAAACCGGCTGACGTTGCCAAACTCACTTTCAAATCGTGCCTTTATCCATTTATAAAAGCTGACGGTTTTCCGGAAAAGATCAATTTCACTGTCAAAGCCCGGCACGCCGCCTTCTTTAAATTCATTATAGAGGAGCACCAGCTTTTCCAGGTAAAAACGGTCTGCCATTTGGCCCAGTAAATCCGCTGTCCCCAGCATCTTACCCAGCAGGGCGATATTATCCGATTTGAATGATACATCGGCAACCATTGTTTGAACACCCGTACAGTTTAAGATATCGCGGAAATTGTTCATATCCCCGGCAAAATAATCATTGTCTTTATAGTGATGCTGAACAAATTGAATGCTTCGTCTGATGTGAATGAGTGTATGTTTTGCGCCTGTACCCACAAAATCATCGGCGGATTGAATATAGCCGGTATCATGCATCAGGGCGCTGATTAAACCCAGATTGATGTCCTTCTCTGAAAAATGGATCTCCTGCAAAGATGCGCCGTGCATCAGGCGAGCCATCGCCAGCAAAACCATTAATGTATGACCGAAATCGTGATACTGAGTATTGCATTGGCGATAGCCTTCATACGTCCCGTCAAATAACCGCTCGACATTCTGATACGCCGCATCGAAATGCCTGAAGTCAAAGCGAGGCGCAATCAGCGATGCGATAATTTTTACCTCCGCGATGATATCGGACTTTTCGCTGATATCCAAAAGCTTTGAGTATGTGACATGATAGTTACCCATCATACTGGCCTGTCATTTCCTGGTTGACGTAATAGAAGAATATAACACCAATCAATATTGGCTGCTTCCGCCGCTTGTTCCCATAACTGCTACGCCGAAATCATCAAAAAATTGGCAATTATTACATTGCGCATCATAGAAACCATGCACACCAATTTCTGGGCGATTCTGGGTGGCGCCGTTGCAAAAACCGGATGACAGAAAAGTACTGTCGACAACCTCTGTAAACGGGGTCACTGGCGTGCATGAAGTCAGGGTGCAAGTTGTGGTCCATACAACCGGTTTAAAGTTGGAAAGACTCCAATCGATTGTTCCGGTCGCCGGAACGGTTGGCGCCTTAACGTATGCTTTGATATAATTCTTACCATCAGATCTTTCATTCACCCGAATTAACAGAGCTGACCAATCTAATATGTCACCATTACTTACAACACCATAGGAAGAAACCATTTCGGCATAAGCAAGGATCGTGTACTGATTTGATACTCTTTTCCAAAGGACGGCATAAACTTTGCTGTTTGCATTTAAATTTCTCTGGACGCCGTAGGTGTTCTTACACCAATCTCGGTTGCAATTATTAGAGATGTCATACCGAAAGAAAGAGAAACCGTAGCTGTCACTGCTGAGGGTAGCATCCCGCACCCGGAAAGAAAGCCCTACTAAAAAATGTTGAGGGTTAGAGGAATTCTTAAGCTTCACCTGTAAAAAATAACTGGAAAGATTGCCATTGCTTGCCCATGCTTCACAAAGATTAACAGTCGTTGGATTCAGATTAATGGTTGCTTCTGTCCCTTTAAAGAGAAGATCACCTCCGGAGGTTAATGTAATCTCTTGAGTGTTCGGATTAGGAACCTCGGTCCAGGTTGGATCCAGTACAGAATTGGTATTCGTATCGAAACCGATGGGAACACCGGAGGAATCGGTTGTTACGGGCGGCAATCCGGGGGGAGTTGCCAATATCTTTTTCATTTCCTTAGTTACAAGTTGCCGGGTTGTCAGCCATCCTGATCCTGCGGTTCCCGTCGATTTAATCACCAGCCAGTCCGCAGCCGGACTGCCTTTGGATACGATAGCACTCGTGGCTTTAAATTGATCACCATTGCTTAGAATGCCTGTTAAGGGCGCGGACTCGGGATAAAGATTGGCATTATTGGCAAGGTATTTTTGAAGAGCATAGTTGATGCCGGACTCTGCAACATAATAGGCCCGCTCCTGCCGGTTGGTAAATAACTCTCCATAGGTGGAAGTTGTGGAATAATAGAGCATGGCGCTTCCGGCCAGGGTTGTAATCACCATGGCTACAATCAGCGTGATCAAGACCGCTCCTTTTTGACGCATTTTTTCATCTCTTATCTTGTTCATATCTATAAATTCCTCGGTTTTACCCGCGCCGTGAATTCTGAAACGACGCCGTCCGCCCCCGTTAACCTGATCGCGATTTCGATGATGCGCCGTGAAGATTGCCAGGTGGTTTGAGCTGTACTATCATAATTATCATAATAATTAAGCGTAAATCCGCTCACCTGGTCTGTTAAAACATCTCCGCCGAAGGTGATTGTACTTCCTGAAACCGTTACCGTCGTGCTGGGGCTGGATGCGCCGTTCTTCACCGTTTGAAAAGTGATGGATGTCCCACTGGCAGCGCTGATTGAACTAATGCTGATATTAGCGAATTCCTTGACCAGCTTCGTTATGGCGATTTGTCCTTTTTGAGTGGTAGCCGCATTCATTTTTGTAAAGACCATCCCTTTGACGACCTGAACATACCCCAAAGCGGCCAGAGCTGCCATAATGCCAATCATCATCATGACAATAATCATTTCCAGCAGACTGAACCCTTTTTCTGTTCTAAAAATGTATTTCATCGTCAAGCCTTTACCCGGCAAAGATGTACGTCAGTGTTTCGTTATTGCTGTTTTTAATGGTCACCTTAAGCAGATTTTGCGGATCACTGGCGCCTGCAGTTTCTTCCATGTTTGAAACAAACTTGATAAAGCGGTTTTCCACAATGGTATATGTGCCAAAACTGTTGGTTAGCGTTGCTCCTTCATTTCCGTTAACCGGTACCGGCGACACCCCGGCAATTGCGGCCCGGAGCCCGGGCAGATCACCGGCATAGTATTTTTCGTTAGCTGTCACGAAGTTTTCCATAACCCGCTGGAGACCCAAAGACGTCTGCATGCGGAAGAAGGGATCCGAACTTTTCGTCAGGGATGACCCCAGAGTTGTGAACATCATTGTGCCGACAATAGCGGCAACCACAAGCGTAATAATCACTTCAATAAGTGTGAAGCCGGTTGATTTTTCTTTCGCCTGCGTTTTCATGGAATAAATCCTGTATTCTTAATGATGGTGACCACTCCTCCGCCTGGTGAGACGGTGATCGCAATATCGCTGACACCCGGACTGCCCCATTCATCAAAGGTGACGGTAGCTCCGGAAACAGTTACTTCGTTGGGCAATGTGTGGGTTGGTGAAGCCTCATTCGGTAAATTATATGGCGCGGCGCTTCCATCCCGCAAAAGAGTATAGGTATTCCCGGCAAAAGATATGCCCCAGGTTTTATCATCGCTAAGAGCGCGAAGCTGCGCATAGCGAAGGTGCATTTTCAGGATATCCACTTCCGATAAAGCGGTATAACTCTGTGTGGATGCGATTCTTGAGAGAGAGAGAGCCGCCAGAATGCCGATGATTACAAAAACAGCAATAACTTCAATGATCGTGAATCCATCCTGTTTTTTAATGATTTTGAGATATGCTCTGCTCATTATATTTTTGACCGCCACGGGTTTTTCACAAAGTAATTCCTCATAAAGATCTGACCTCGCCAATCATCGTCCGTAAAGTTTGTTTGCCGATCATTTCTTTAATATTTTATCATATTGACTGCATTTTTCCTAAAGATCTTTCTGGAAATATCACTTGATATTTTTAAACAAAAAGCTATACTCCAGTCGCAAAAGATAATCATTTTGTATATGGAATATGATTACTTCACATACAGTCTTTTTACGGCTAACACCTGTATAGAAGAAGTGATGATTCTTCCAGTATTATTTATTGCTTTGATAATAACAACACCGACCGTTTTATCATGCATTACGTTAATCAACTCCACGCAGAATTTTATCAAAACGGCCTGTGCAATGAAAATGAGTATAAGATTGCAGAAAATATTAAAAGACAAATATGGTTTTACGATAATAGAGATTATTGCCGTTCTGATAATAATCGGCATTTTGTCGGCCATTGCCGTCAGCCGTTCCGTCAATTATAATGCGGAAGTCTATACCGGTGCGGATGCTTTAAAATCCCATCTGCGATATGCTCAAACCATGGCCATGAATTCTAATCCCACTGCTCCCGGCGTTCCCGTTATATGTGGAATAAGCTGTAATGGAAGCCGTTATTGGCTCTTCAAAGGAACAAACATCGCAGATGCCATACGACTGCCGGAAGACGATAATTTTATTGATTCCGACAGGAGAATAAATCTTGATATGAAAAAAATAAAGATTACGTCGCCTTTCACAATATATTTTGACAATCGAGGGATTCCTTATTCGGCATTTACTGACGTCACAACCAAAACACCTTTGACGAGTGTCATGGAGATCAACATCCAGCCTTTCAATGCCACTTCTCCCAGTGTTGCCGTAAAAATAACGCCATTGACGGGATACATACCATGAAGCGAAGTATGGGATTCACGCTCATTGAAGTCATTGTGATCATAATTATTGTGTCCATATCTGCAACACTTTTTATCACTTATATGAGGACCGCCTATACAAACAGCCCCATTTCCACCGGTCTCGTAAAAAAACAGCATCGACTGATTGAGCAGATGGAACTGCTGACCCATGCATACCGGCAGGCCCTGGATGGCGCCACGGAAGAAACCCCAGTCGATTTATGCGCTTTCAAGGAATCTCATGTTGATAATCTGCAGATTGATGGAAAAAGTATTGTTGATGCCGCCAATACCTCCTGTACCTTTTCGCTCACCGGTGTCACGAAAAATGTCCTTATTGTTACTTTGACCGACGGACAACAAATTTTACAGAGCATATTTACCAATTAGGTGTGAAGTGAAACGATTAAGAGAAAATCCGGGATTCACCATAATCGAATTGATAGCAGTGCTGATGATTCTGGGCATCGTTGCTTTTGTTTTAAGCAACGTGATCGTTTACGGTGTGCAGGGTTATTTTTTTGCCCAAAATGCCAATCAGACTTCACAAAAAGCACAGTTGGCCATGACACGCCTCAATACAGAATTAACTAATATTACCAACATATCCCTTGCTTCCGCCGATCAAATTGATTTCACCACACCCAGAAATTCACCATCTTGCTTATTGGATGAGGGATGTCAATACAGGATAAAAAGAACCGGCACAAATTTAACCCTGGAAGCAACTGATACGGTTCCCCTGGTATCCGGCGCACAGGTTCTGATTGCCGGCTTAAACGCCGGCAATGACGGGAAAACATTCCTCAGCTATTGCAAGCAAAACGAAACGGCCAGTTGCACCTGGACCACAACAGATGGACTGAACAGTCTGGCAACCATAAAAATTCAGATTGCCTTGGATTTTCCCGACAGCGCACCTTTGTATTTCCATAGCAGCATTAATCCCCGGGGAAGCGGTATTATTACTGCACCGAATATCCAGTAACCCGAGATAAAAAATGAACGCTTTAAAAATAAAATACGTCAATGGAAAAAGCAGACAAAAGGGCGCAACCCTGTTAGTGATCATCATCGTCATGATCGCTATTGCCACGATCGGTGCCGCCATTTATGCGCTGACGTCCACCGCCATGTTTAATCAGGTTGTCGCCCAGCGGGCGTCACGGGCGTTTTATCTTTCCGAATCGGGCATAAGGATTGCGGCAAGCGAGTATAATGCCGCGGAGCAGAAAAATGCGAAGCTGGTTGCTCTTCATAATATGCAAATCAGCATACCCGGAAGCGATGGAAAAATAAAAATTAAGAGCAATCCGTACTGGTTTTATGTAACGTCTTCCGATAAATCCGGTTCAACTTCAACTACCCTTAAACTCCATCTGCCGGGCGGTGTTCCGCCTGCGGATGCTGATACGGACAAAGAGCTGACCTTTCCTTCCAAAGGTTATCTGATTATTAGAGATGAAAATAGAGATCCCGCGTGGTCAACGAATACTTCCACGTCATATACCGGCATTACTTTTATTGATGCCAACTCTGATGGCATACCTGACGCAGACGCTGACGGCACACCGTTTACATTCACTGTAGAATCGACCGAATTTGCGGAAAATATTTTAGAAGGAGATGAATTTTATATAGGATGCGCCAACTACACCGTCGTGCCGCCGCTGCCTTCCGCGGAAGGCAGCACTTTAATTCTTAAATATACGGATCTTGACGCGGCAAAGTTATTTCCGCCGCGAAAAGGTGCAATATTCATTATAAAGAATAAAAATTCATATTCTTACCAGTATGATTTACGCATTATCGACACATCAAATACAACAGTAAAACTAACCAACATGCAATCCATTAACAGCACTAATAAATGGAATATCCTGCAAAGTATCGAGAAAGACATCAATCCCGTCTATGTGGGCAGGGTTATTGGTTTTACCTCAAATGGAACTTTCGGCGAATAATGAACTCTGGCGGCCGGCAACCAGGAGAAATTTATGAATAAAATATTATCCATCTTAATTGCTTTATTATTTAGTCTTTATTTACCTGCATTTTCTCTCGCAGCGCAAAAAATCATGACGTCATCTTCACCTACTTATAAATATAACCAATCGGGTTCACTCGTAAAGGATAAGAAAAATTTTGGCGTCAGCGGGAAATCAAAAGGAACGGATACGGATGCTCAGAACACATCCACATCCACGCCATTGACTGATCCAACTACTGCACAAGAATTTCCACCGGTTGAAAATACCGACACGGCTATTTCCGTTGATTCAGCAAGCGGAACCATCACCTTGATCAACTCGGAAAGTGAAACGTCGGGAGCTATCTGGTATGCCGGTTCCAGTTCGTCGTCAAACGTGTGCAATCCATGTGCAGACGGCGTATGCCCCTTTGGAATCGGGTTCCGTGCTTATTTTGAATTTAAAACGCTGGCGGATACCAGCACGCGGAGCGACGCTGTTATGAGCAATGGTGTTTTAGGGCCCGGTGGCGACGGATTTGCCTTTGCCGTTATGAACGCCGGCAACAATACGATTTCCGACCGCGGCGGTATTCCAAGTAACGGCTTCTCGATGGGATCCCTGCTGGGTTATGCCGGACCGGGCAACACAACCGACAAGCTGGGGCTGCAACCTCCCAAGTTTGCCGTCGAATTTGACTTGTATCCAAGCAATACCCGCAACGTCTGTTATAACAGCACATACTGCGTCGCTTGCCCCAACGGTGAGTCGGGATACTGCGACATTTGTTCCAGCGGCCGGTATGATAATGCAGGCAGCTATGACACCAGCGGCAGCGGCGGAAATACAAGCAACCATATTGCTTTGATGCTCTGGGGGAAGAATCCTGCATCGACTTTTATGTGTTATTCCGGATCCAACGCCGGGAGCTCTTACCCTCAGGCGTCTATGGACGACACGTATCATGGCGCAGGTGATGGATCTACCTCAAATCCATACAATTCTTCTTTAAGCGGCTATGGATCAGGACTGGGCGGTTATTATGAACGATCAAGATCCGCAAACGGCGGCACATACAATTGGATGGAAGATACCGGATGGCACCGGGTCCGCCTTGAGGTTCTCAGAAATCCAACCGCATATACCTATCAAATAAAAGTCTGGGTCGATTGCGAAATCAACAATTCCCCTTTCACCGCCTGCACTGCCGGCGAATACGTATATTTTCAGGACATTTATACGCCGTATTCCAATGCAAGCTATCCGCCTAAAATAAACCGGACCGTTACGTTGTCGGAAACTTACAGTAATATGCTGAATAACATTCTTTTCGGCTTTACCGAAGGCAGCGGTACGGTTACACAAACCATTTCGATCACTAACTTTTCAATTTATTTCCCCACCATCTCCATCGCCCCGGCAAATGCTTCCCATACATATAGCGCCGGCACCGGCACCGTCAGTGTGACAACGGCGCTCTCATCCTGCCAATGGAAAGCACATAGTAATAAGTCCTGGATAACGGTTACAGATGATAATGTCAAAAAAACCGGCAGCGGCACAGTGAATTACAGCATTACCCAAAACACAACCAGTGCACTCAGGACCGGCACCATTTCGATCGGCGACCAGAGTTTCACTATAACACAAACTCCCGGTCCTCCCTCATGTACGCTTACGGCCGGTCAGAATATAGTACCATATAACGGCACAGCGGCTTTGACATGGAATGTTTCCGGCAGTGCGGCAACCGCAAGTTGGACATCTTCGCCCGGCGGCACATGCGGAAGCCCAAATCCTGCCGGCGGCTCCTGCACCACGGCAGTTCAAACCAATGCCGGAGAGAGGACGTTCACATTAAACGTCTCAAACACCAGCGGAAGCAGCACCTGCCAGGCAAGCTTTAAAGTATTACCCAACCGATACTATGTTCGCAATTCCAGAAGCAGCAGCTTCTATGTACGAGGCGGAAATTATGGAAGCTGTTCCAGAATACGGAGCGGCAACGATTTTCAGGTCAGATACAATGATGCGTCTGTCGTTAATATTTATACAAACAACTCTTGTTCGACAGCAGCGGCATTGTCTTCTGTTTCTTACATGAGTGCTGGAAATATAGATGCCGATGGTGATGGTAATGTGAGTGTAAATAGTTCCTGGCAACTTGTGGATCGCTGAACTTTTGCTGTTTCAAGTAAAATGATTGAAACAACAGGATCTCACGCTTTCCGGATTTTCTTGCTCTGGATACCCCGCTTAGCGAAGGCATTGCGGGTGTCGATGATACATTGGGCATGCTTTTCAATAAATTCATAATCAAAGGCTGAATGATCGGTCAGCAGAAGCACCACGTCGGCGCTTTTCAAGCGGTCTTCAGTAAGTTCAACGGAACTCATATCGATATCGGGATAATGGCGGTGTCCCCGGCAATGAGGAACGTGCATATCGCTGTATTCTATTGCAGCGCCTTTTTCCCTCAAAAGACGGGCGATCTTTAGTGAAGCCGATTCTCTCTGATCATCAATATCTTTTTTATAGGCCATTCCCAGGATGAGGATATGGGAGCCCTGCATTGATTTTCCTTTGCTGTTCAGGTACGCGGTCGATTTATCCACAACATAGTATGGCATACTGGTATTAATTTCACCTGCCAGCTCTATAAACCGGGTGGTAAAATCAAATTCACGAACTTTCCACGTCAGGTAGAACGGATCGATCGGAATACAATGTCCGCCCAGCCCAGGCCCCGGATAGAAAGCCTGAAATCCGAAAGGCTTTGTACTGGCTGCTTCAATTACTTCCCAGATATCAATGCCCATCTTATCGAAGATTATCTTCAATTCATTTACCAGTGCGATGTTGACCGACCTGTAGATATTTTCCAGAAGCTTTGCCGCTTCAGCCACCTTTGTCGATGAAACCGGAATGGTTCGCACGACTATCGTATTATAAAGCGCAACGGCAACATTAAGACATTGCGCCGTATAACCGCCGACAACTTTCGGGATGTTACCGGTTGAATAATTCTTATTGTTCGGGTCTTCTCTTTCCGGAGAGAAAGCGAGGTGAAAATCGATGCCCGCTTTTAATCCTGTTTCTTCCAGAATCGCTTTTATGTCCTCGTCAGTTGTTCCCGGGTAAGTGGTCGATTCCAGAGCAATCAGCTGTCCTTTCCGCAGGTAACCGGCGATGGAGCGCGTCGTATTGAATACAAAAGACATATCCGGCTCGCGATGCTTATCGAGCGGTGTTGGAACGCATATTATAATGCAGTCCATGTTGGCGAGCAATGAGAAGTCTGAAGTTGCGGCAAAAGATATCTTCGGCTTTTGATCCGAAGTTTGTGTTGAACCGGCGGAAGCATTGTCCGGCATTATTGAGGATAAGTCTATATGTTTGATATAGCTTTTCCCCTGCCGCAGCATCCCCACTTTTACAGGATCGATATCGAAACCTGTAACCGGGAAGCCTGCCCTGCAGAACGCAATAACGATCGGCAATCCAACATAACCAAGCCCTATTACGCCAAGGTTGGCTTCCCTGGCGATAATTTTTTCAATCAGCGACATGTTTATCCTCTCCCGCCTTTTTATGAAATGCTATCCAAAAAGAATGAGTGCATAATCGATAGGTCTTGGAATAATCCATTTTTACAAGATCATCTTCGATCAAATAATATATCAGAGTTTCCATATTCAGTTAAGTATTTTGTTTTTCTGCCTTGCCGTACTTGGCTGGCAGAGTGATTTTTCTTGGTCATTGCAAACCATAACACTTGATATTGCCGATTATAAAAGATATATATTTTTGCAAATACCGAGGATGTTGAATGAATACTGATCTGGATATTACCATATTGATACCGGTTTATGATGAAGCGGCGATCATCGCTGATGTCATCGGACGTGTCCGGCTGACGATGGACCGATTGAACCGCCCTTATGAAATCCTCGTCATCAATGATGGTTCAAAGGATGAAACGGCCATTCGTGCAAAAAATGCCGGCGCCCGGGTAATCTCTCATCCGTACAATATCGGCAACGGCGCAGCCGTTAAGACAGGCATCAGACAGGCAATGGGAGGCATCCTCGTCATGATGGATGGCGACGGCCAGCATAATCCGGAAGATATCCCTGAACTGCTTAAAAATATCGACAAGTACGATATGGTGGTCGGGGCGCGCACCGGCGATTCCAAGTCTTACATGCATCGAAACCTGGCGAACGGATTCTACAATCTTTTCGCGTCTTATATCTGCAAAAGAAAAATACAGGACCTGACCTCGGGGTTCCGGGCTGTTAAAACAAATATTGCCCGCCATTTTCTTTCGCTTTTGCCAAATACTTTTTCCTATCCGACGACCATCACGATGGGAGTCCTCCGGTCTGGTTACAGTCTTTTATATGTGCCCATCACAACAAACCGCTGCATCGGCAAGAGTAAGATAAAACTGCTTCAGGATGGCTCTCGCTTTTTTCTGATTATCCTCAAGATCGCCACCCTCTTTTCTCCCATGCGGGTTTTCCTTCCGGTGAGCGCAATCATTTTCCTCACTGGTGTGGGCTATGGCCTGTTCAAAATCCTTTTTCTGGAAGGCCGCTATGGCCCCACATCGGCCATGCTCATCACAATGTCCGTGGTGATTTTCATGGTGGGACTCGTATCGGAGCAGATCGCCCAGCTGCGTTACGACAGAAGCGAAAGCAGAGAAGATTGATTCAACCTCCCCTGAACGCCACGATCCAACTGCGCATTACTTACAGGCTCCTTTTGCCTCTGAGACTCATCTGCTGATGATGCCGGGCCCCAAACCTATCGGACAGCGATCTTGAAATACCCAGGCATTTTATCCGCAGTATTCATCAATGCAAACCATGCCTTACGGAAAACCTTCCCCCCTCAAATAATGATTGACAATTATTCTGCATGTGTTATGAGTAGGATAACTACTCAGAATGGAGCATATATGACCGACCTTTTTGCCGGACTCATATCCTCAAAAACCAGAATCAGTCTGCTTGTGCGTTTTTTTTTCAATCCCGGCACAAAAGCCTATCTCAGGGAGCTTTCAAAGGATCTTCATGTATCGTCCAACGCAGTCCGGGAAGAATTGAACCAACTTACAAAAACAAAGCTCCTCACCTCGGAAAAAGAAGGACGAAACGTTTTATACACTGCAAATAACGATCATCCTCTTTTTCCTGAGCTGAGATCCATGGTCAGCAAAGTCATGGGACTGGATCAGGTTATTGAAAGCATCCTCACAAGATTGGGAGATCTGGAGAAAGCCTACATCATCGATGATTATGCCGAAGGCAAGGATACCGGAATTGTAGATTTAGTGCTGGTGGGAAATATCGACCAATATCACCTGAACGATTTAAGCAGAAAAACTGAACGCTATATCAAACGCAAAATCCGCTCACTAGTCTTAACCGGCACAGAGTTCAAGGCGTTTATGCCTGCGCTGGAAAACCGGCCGTACTTTCTGGTGTGGGAGCGGCAGGACAAGAAGTAACGGTTTCACGCAATAAAGGACACAGCAAAGCACCGGTTTGCACCAAGAGTTTCAGTCACTAATGTAACTCACGGGGCGGAGCTGAATCTGGAATGCATCAAATCATGATCCGACAATTGTGAAAATTGTATTCCGGAAACAAAAAAGTATGGAGATAACCAATTATGAACGATAAGGATGTTGAAACCATCACCCACGGGATAGAGCCTATCGCCCTTATAATCCGCGCCGAATACGATGAACCGGGAATCCATTTCTTCACGCCTGCCAACTTTTCCCAGCAGGTTGCCGCCATGACGCGCCCTGCAGGTCACAAGATCTCCGCTCATGTTCATAATCTCCTTGTGCGTCAGGTTCTCTATACACAGGAGGTTCTCTTCATCAAGCGGGGAAAAGTCAAGGTAAACCTCTTTTCATCCAACCATGAGTTCATTGATGCGAAATTTCTTAAAACAGGCGATATAATCCTGCTTTGCGGAGGCGGCCATTCACTGGAGATGATGGAGGAAACGTCCATGATTGAAGTCAAGCAGGGTCCCTATGCAGGAGATAACGATAAAACGCAATTTCTGGAAGAAAGTTGCACATGATTCCGGTAAGCGAACCGCTGGTCGGCGAAAAAGAAATCGAATACGTCAACGAGTGTCTCCGCACCGGATGGATTTCCTCCGCGGGCCACTTCATTGAGGAATTCGAGCAGAAGTGGGCCGACTACTGCGGCATGAAATACGGCATCGCCATGAGCAACGGCACAGCTGCCCTCCAGGCGGCAATAGGGTGTATCAACCTGCAGAAAGGCGACAAGGTCATCATGCCCTCTTTCACGATTATCTCCTGCGCACAGGCAATTCTCTATAACGGTGGCATTCCTGTCCTTGTAGATTGTGATCCACGCACCTGGTGCATGGACGTGGAAGAAGTACGGGAAAAGATTGAGTCAGAAATAAACAGGGGGGATGGCAAGCTCAAGGCCATTATGCCGGTTCACATCTATGGCCACCCCGTGAACATGGACCCGATTCTGGCGCTCGCCAAAAAGTACAATCTGAAGATTATCGAAGATGCGGCCGAAGTTCATGGCGCCGAGTATCTGACAGGAAGAAATACCGCGCACCCCCGATGGAAAAAGTGCGGAGGTTTCGGAGATATCAGCGTCTTCAGTTTTTACGCCAATAAACTCATCACTACCGGTGAAGGCGGCATGGTTCTTACTAATGACATCGCCCATGCCGAAAAGGCAAGAGGCCTGCGTAATCTCTGCTTCCGTCCGGAACAGCGTTTTCTTCACACAGAACTTGGCCACAACTTCCGCATAACCAACCTGCAGGCCGCCATCGGACTTGGCCAATTGGAACGCATCGATGAAATCGTTGCAACAAAACGCAGAATGGGAAAAGCATATACGGAACGACTTCAGAGTATCCCCGTCCTTCAATTGCCCGTGGAAGAAGCATGGGCCAGACAAGTTTACTGGATGTACGGCATTGTTCTCGATGAAACCACGGGAGTGGATGCCGTGCGATTCGCAAAACAGCTCAGGGGAAAAGGCGTGGAAACCCGTCCCTTCTTTTTGGGTATGCACGAGCAGCCCGTTTTTCACGATATGGGATTTTTCCGGAATGAACACTACCCCGTCACCGAACGCATCTCCCGTCAGGGACTCTACCTGCCATCGGGACTGACGCTGACGGAAGCGCAAATCGACGAAGTGTGTGACTCGGTAAAAGCCGTTTTGAACGAAATACAATGAAATCAGGACCTGCACCCATGACTGAAAGCCGGGACAATACATCAAATGACAAGATTCCATCCAACACAGAGGTATTCGCCGACTATGCCGGATATTATGATCTGCTTTATCGGGATAAAAACTATGAAACGGAGGCAGAATATGTTTCGGGCCTGATCCAAAAATTTCATCCGGCAGCCCAATCCATACTCGAACTGGGTTCCGGCACGGGTAAACATGCCTGCTCACTGGCTGAACGGGGATATAAAATTCACGGGATCGAACGCAGCCCGGAAATGCTGGGTCAATCACAATCTTCAGCAATCAAAAGGAATATGGCGGACGGCCGTCTGAGTTTCAGTGCCGGCGACATTCGCAAAGTCCGCCTCCGTGAACATTATGATGCAGTAATCTCGCTTTTTCACGTCATGAGTTACCAGACGGCTAACGAAGACGTAACGGCGGCATTTGACACAGCCCGGCATCACTTGAAACCTGGCGGCATTTTTATCTTTGATGTCTGGTACGGCCCGGCGGTATTAACCGAACGTCCCGAGGTCAGAATCAAACGGATGGCGGATGGAAAGATCGAAATAACCCGCCTGGCCGAGCCGGTTCTTCACCCTAATGAAAATCGTGTGGATGTAAATTACAATATGCTGGTGCGAAATCTTGCCAGTCAAACTGTCTTTGAATTAAAGGAAACCCACACTATGCGCTATTTTTTCAAACCGGAGATTGACTTGTGGGCAACTCTTTCAGGGTTTACGGTTCAAGCTGCGGAAGAATGGCAAACAGCTAAACCGATCGGCATAGACACATGGAGCGTGTGTTTCTGCCTGAAGGCCAGGTAGGATACGATCATTATCATCAGGAATAATTGCCTAAATTCATGAGCAAAATTATTATAGAAGCAGGCCGCACGGAAAAAAACTATTGGAGCGATCTATGGTGTTACCGGGAACTTTTTCTGATTCTTGCATGGCGCGATCTATCCGTACGCTATAAACAAACCATTATTGGAATACTCTGGGCGATTCTCAGACCTTTTCTGACGATGGTTATCTTCACCGTCATTTTCAGCAAGATCGCCAAACTTCCCAGTGACGGCAATGCGCCATATGCCTTGATGGTCTTTGCCGCCATGCTCCCCTGGTCCCTTTTCTCAAACGCACTGAGTGAATCTTCAAACAGCCTGATCAACAACACGAATCTGATCAGCAAAATTTACTTTCCCAGGCTGATCATGCCCGCGGCGACAATGATTCCCGCCTTAGTAGATTTTTTCATCAGTTTCGTGATGCTGATCGGAATGATGATCTATTATCAATTCATGCCCGGCTGGCAAATGCTTCTGTTGCCTTTCTTCATCATCCTGGCTTTGCTGGCCAGTCTTGGTCCCGGTTTATGGATTACGGCACTTAATGTAAAATACCGTGATTTCCGTTACATTATCCCGTTTGTGGTGCAGTTCGGTCTTTATGTTTCTCCCGTGGGATTCAGCAGTAATGTCGTTCCGGAACAATGGCGATTGATTTACAGTCTCAATCCCATGGTAGGGGTGATCGATGGTTTCCGCTGGTGTATTCTGGGTGGTGAGAGCTCCATTTACCTCCCCGGTTTTCTGCTCAGCCTTGCTATCATTATTTTCTTCCTCTGGCTTGGCATATCCCGCTTCCGCAAGATGGAAAAAACTTTCGCAGATATTATATGAATAAGGATTTATGAGCGACGTCATTATCAAAGCTGAAAATCTCGGCAAAAAATATATCATCGGCCACCAATCACAACAGGGAGGTTACACAGCTCTGCGCGACGTCCTTATGCAGAATGCCAGAATTGTATGGGATAAAACAAAAGATCTGGTAAAGGGGAAACCCATCATCCAGGGCGATACAACGGAAGAAGTCTGGGCGCTGAATGATGTGAGTTTTGAGGTCCGTCGCGGAGAAGCCGTGGGAATCATCGGGCGCAACGGCGCCGGAAAAAGTACGCTGTTAAAGGTCTTGAGCCGTATTACCGAACCTTCATCCGGACGGGTGACGATCAATGGCCGTGTAGCAAGTCTGCTGGAAGTTGGGACAGGCTTTCATCCGGAATTGACGGGACGGGAAAACATTTATCTTAATGGCACTATTCTTGGTATGACGCGGCAGGAAATAAAACGCAAGTTTGACGAAATAGTCGCCTTTGCCGAGGTAGAGAAATATCTGGACACACCGGTCAAACGATACTCCAGCGGCATGTATGTGCGTCTGGCTTTTGCAGTTGCCGCACATTTGGAACCGGAGATATTAGTAGTAGATGAAGTGCTGGCGGTAGGGGATGCTCAGTTTCAGAAAAAATGTCTAGGCAAGATGGGAGATGTAACAAAGGAAGGACGAACAGTGTTGTTGGTAAGCCATAATATGGCGGCTATCGAAAATCTGTGTGGAAAAGCCATACTCATGGATAATGGCCGCATCGCAATGCAGGGCAATACCGCAAAGGCTATTCAATACTATCTCGAGGTGGTAATCCCGTCTGTGATAGAAGAGATTCCGTTGGCTGCGAGGAAGGATCGATCAGGAAATGGCATAATCAGATTGACAAGTTTTCATATTGAGGATGTGCACGGTAATAAGCTGGTCGCCGCCCGCAGTGGAATGGATATAGTCCTTGTTTTTGGCTACCAGTCCCCAGCTTCGGAACAGTTGAGAGATGCTGATATCGGATTTTCGATCCGTGATAAGGAAACTCTCTCGGTATTATACAGCTCTTATGTCGGACAAACCTTTGAGACGGTGCCACCTAAAGGTCAATTCCATTGCCTTGTTAAGAGGATTCCTCTTGCAATGGGTCATTACCAGATAGGTGCACGTGTTACGGTGAGTGGAGAAGAAGCTGATTGGCCGCGTAATGCCGTCGGCTACCTCGACATTGAGGCGGGTGACTTTTATGGAACAGGCAGAGAAGGCTTCGGAGCTTCAGCTCCTCTGCTGCTGATGGGGCAATGGACAATTAGGGTGGACGTTCCATGATTAAGGATTCCCTGAGGGCGTTGCTGTCCCATTTCATAAAAAAATCATATGCACTGAACCAGCTTGATTTAAAACTGTTGCCTTACATCAATTTTCGACAAGGTGTTTTTATTGAAGTTGGCGCTAATGATGGCATAACATACAGCAACACACTGTATTTTGAGAAATACAGAGGATGGCGCGGCCTGCTGATTGAGGCCATCCCTGCATTGGCCGATAAATGTCTGCAGAACCGGCCCAAGTGCATCGTGGATAATTGCGCCCTGGTTGCTTCTGATTATAAAGAGAAAACCATTGAAATGAACTATTGTAACTTGATGAGCCTTGTGAAGGGAGGGCTCAACAGTGCGGAGGATGAACGAAAGCACATCCAAAACGGTAAACAGCATCTCATTACGGGTGAAGAAACGTATATTGTCAGTGTCCCTGCGAAAACACTGAGTCAAGTACTAAACGAGCATCATATCGGACATGTCGACCTTCTTTCTTTGGATGTAGAGGGATATGAGGCGCAAGTGCTTAAAGGCATCGATTTTGTTAACCATCGGATTGATTTCATGCTGATTGAGGTACGAAAAGCAGAAGATATTGAAGCAGCAATTGGAAATCTTTATAAACCCATTGCTATATTGAATATCGATAAATCCTATTCCGATATCCTGTATCAAAGGCGATAATTCTTCACACAATGAACGGTACCATTATTTTCTTTCTTATAGAGAATCTGCCATAACTGATGCGGTGCCAATATTTTGAGACGGTCAACAGGACATTTTATGTCAATCTTTAAGAATATTGTCGGTGATATACTCCCGCCCCGTCTGAGAGAGCTGATACATCTTCTCCTTCAATGGCATGCGATGGCAAAAAATAATGCGAAGATTGCTGAAAAAAACCGCCGTAAAATAGACGCACTCATGGAAAGCAACAATCCTGTCAAGCTTGAACTTGGTGCGGATCAGAATAGAGGTATTGTCGGTTGGACATACGTAGATATGAACGGCCAGTGCGACCTGACTCTGGATTTGTTACAACCCCTCCCCTTCCCTGACAATTGCGTTGAGATGATATATTCCAGCCATCTACTTGAACACTTCAGATATCCCGATCTAATAAACCTGCTCAATGAATGTCTGCGAATTTTGAAACCGGGAGGAATATTCAGCGCAGCAATACCAAACGCCAGGTTGTATCTTGAAGCGTATCATAACCCTGCTGATTTTGATCCTTCCCTGTTTTGCCGTTATGAGCCGGCTTATCATTACCATTCAAAGATAGATTACGTAAATTACATGGCATATATGGACGGCCACCACCACTACATGTTTGATGAAGATAATATCGACGCCATTCTAAGAAAAACCGGATTTAAGACCGTAAGACCAAGAGAATTTGACAAGAATCTTGACATGGAAGTCAGGAATTTCCAGACAATCTATGTACATTGTGAAAAATAATATATTCACTTAAAACTTCGCAACTGTCGGAACTTTTATGAGTCTAAAAACACCGGTTCTCTTTCTCATATTCAATCGCCCAACCACCACGCAGCGTGTCTTTAACGCCATCCGCTTGGCAAAACCGGCGCGGCTTTTTGTCGCCGCTGACGGCCCTCGCAGCGACAGTTCAACTGATGCGGAATTATGTAAACAAACACGAAAGATCATTGATGAGGTTGACTGGCCGTGTGAGCTCTTGATGCTGTTTCAAGAGAAGAATCTTGGCTGCAGGAAGGCCGTCAGTTCAGCCATCAACTGGTTTTTTGAACATGTGGAAGAAGGTATCATACTGGAAGACGATTGTCTTCCGGATCAATCTTTTTTTAGCTATTGCCGGGAATTGCTCGAATACTACCGGCACGATACCCGGATCATGCAGATTTGCGGTTTAAATGTTTTAACAGAGTGGCGCAGGTTCGGTCACAGTTACTTTTTTTCAAATTACGGTCCTATCTGGGGATGGGCCTCCTGGCGGCGGGCCTGGCAGCACTATGATGTTGACATGAAACTTTGGCCGGAAATAAAGCGGGAAAAACTTTATCCGGCATTTTGCCAGAACGGGAAAGAAACAGAATATCGGTTGAATCTCTATGATGAGGTCTATTCCGGTAAAATTGATACCTGGGATTATCAATGGGGATTCGCAAAGATGATCCATCATGGTTTATCGGTGATTCCTTCGGTAAATCTGATATCAAACATCGGCTTCGCCAAAGACGGCACCCATACCGTGGCAGATAAGAATAATCCCTATGCAACATTGGAAAAAGGCAACATGATATTCCCGTTAAATCATCCTGAATATATGATGCGGGACTGCTTGGCAGACCAGAGATATCTTAATGAATTCATGTCGATCATACCGGCAGAAAGTCATTTAAAGCGAAGATTATTCAAAAGGATACGCGGATTGAAAAGTGGAAAATAATTCTTATGATATATTGATTGCTACGGCAAATAAGCTTACAAAAAATTATTTTCGTAAATTTCTCTACACCCTTCTCATTCCCATTGATTACACAAGAACCAAGGAAATCCCGGCCATTCTTGACATGAGCGGCGTTCTAAAACGAAGGAATGAAAGACTGAGAATTCTGGATATCGGTTCGCCCCAGCTTCTATCACTCTCGCTTGGCGGTTATTCCGATTTATGGGATGTAACATATCTGAATTCCTACGAGCCGGAACTCGAGGACTTTCGCCAGAAGTCATCGGTTCTCGGTCTTAACAGACTGCATACTATCAATGCAGACATAACCTGTCTTGACGCTGTTTATCGCCTGGGAACCTTTGACTATATTTTTTCCTGTTCTGTATTCGAACATATCCACCCGGAAAATGGCGGCGATATCCTTGCATCAAGGGTAGTGCCTTGCCTGCTGAACCCTTCCGGTGTTTTCGCTTTTTCGGTTCCTTACTTTAAAACAAGATTTAATGAATATCTCGAGGGAGATGTTTATGCCGTCAAAGGCACACCCCAAATTAAAACATTTTTTCAGCGATTTTATGATGAAGAATCTTTGTACAATCAGATTATTATGCCAACTGGTTTAAATATTGCAAAAAAGACATACATCGGAGAAAGATTCTATTCGGCACATAATATCAAGAAGAGAATGGCTTTTCTTATCGGTGCCGGCAAGCGGTCATTTTTCATGGGTAGGTTCTTCAATAAACTATCCGATGCATTCATGGAAGAATCACACGATTATAAAAAATTAAGAAAACCTTACCTTGCCATCTACGCCTTGACCAAAGATTCCAATATCTGACTATGAAAAGAATAGGGCTGATTACAACACTGGATACCAATATTGGTGATGACTTCATACGTGAAGGCATCTGCCGCATCCTGCGGGAGGTCTTTAAAGGAGATGAAATCGAGTTCGTCCCGGTTAATAAACATAATCCATTCTCCGTTTACCCTTTTTGGCACCCCATTCATCTTCGTGACGCTCTTACGCATATTCCGAAGATTCCGGGAAAAGGATTAGCCAGAAGGTTCATTGAATTCATGGCTCCTAAGATTGGTTTTAGCAGCTTTGATAGCTGTGATTTAATTGTTCAGTGTGGTGCGCCTGTTTTCTGGCCTAATTGCAGTCATAATGAATGGGCCACACCCTTATGGAAAGATATTGCTGGCCGGCTGCATGAAAGTATTCCAATTCTTAACCTTGCTGCGGGCTCCTGCTATCCCTGGGAAAGACAACCTTTAATAATTGACACCCCTGGAGACGATAAATATCTGAAGGCGATACTCGGCTATTGTCGATTAACCACGGTTCGTGATCATCTTTCTCAAAGGTTATGTAAAACCCTGAGCTATGAAGTTCCCTTAATTCCATGCAGCGCGTTCTTAGTGGGAAAAGGAAATATTTTAAATGTAAAGCAGTCCGGCTACATCCTTATTAATTATATGAGTGGCGGCGGTCATTATGCGTGGGATCAGGAAATCGATGACCGGAAATGGGAAGACACTGTAAAAACAGTCATTGCCCGACTATCCAAAAGGCATAAGATGGCTTTTCTATGCCATGATGAGAAAGAGTTTGCTCTTACTAAAAAGATTAATTCAGAACTTCCAGTCTATTTTCCAAAGTCGCCACGGGAATATCTAACTCTTTTATCGGAATCTGCGTTTGCCATTTGCAACCGAATGCATGCATCAATTGCATTGGCTGGCATAGGAATACCTTCCATAGCTGTCTGTACGGATACTCGACTCTTGATGGTTTCACAAATCGGTCTTCCAACATATTATGTTAAAGATGTTAATGCTGATATGCTTGAAGAAGCAACAGAAAATGGTATCAATGATGGTAGCATTGAAAAGGATAGGCTTCTTTCTTTGCAGAATCAAGTTTGGGATAACTACATTACGGTTATTAACAAGGCGCTCCGCATCAAATGAGTAGAAAAAGGATTCTCATCCTCAGGCCGGACAACATCGGAGATGTTCTCCTGTTTACCGGTGCGCTTCAGCACATCAGGAATTTATATCCAACCGCTCATATTACATTTGCTGTCCAGCCGCACATAGTAAATTTAATTGAACTCTGTCCTTTCGTTGACAGTTGTATTTCAATTGATGATTTAACATGGTGGGGGAAAATAAAGAATCCAATAATCCGACGCCTGCATATCGGCGAGCAGATTATTCGAAAATCAAACCAATTATTCAATATATTTCACCATACTTTCGACATAGTTATATATCCTGTCAAATCACAGCATGTGCCTTACTTAAAGATTGCCCAGGATCTCAGGGCAAAAAAAATATATGGGATAACAGGCTGTAATGTTAATGCGCCGCGAAATGGGTTTCCTAAAGATCTACAGCCGAAAAGAATCCTATCAGATTACCTTGACGTTTCCGGCGATGATCCCTGGAAACATGAACTTATAACTACTTTGGATTTTCTTCGATTGTTGGGATGTCGGATATCATCAGTCGCGGAATTGCAGCCTCAACTCTGGTTATCGGCTTCGGACAATAATTTTCTGATTTGGGCAAAGGAACAGGATGCAAAAATTATTGGTCTATTCCCCGGAGCGTCTTTCTCATTTAAATGCTGGAATCCCAAAAATTATTTTACTTTAACAAAACTGATAGGAGGTAAAGTCATTTACGTTCTATTAGGCAGTGCGGCGGATAAAGATTTTACCGATCAAGCAGAATTAGAAATCAGAAAAGTATGCGGGGAAGCCGGAATTGTTAATCTCGTCGGAAAAACAACTTTAAGGGAATTAGCGAAGAACATCTCATCGTGCGATCTTTTGATCGGTATGGATACATCAGGCTTGCATATTGCCATTGCGTCTGGGATACCCACAATAGGGATTGTTTCCGGTGCACATTATAAACGATTCTTTCCCTGGGGGGATTCTGATAAACATATTATTTTAACAGAAATGATGGATTGTTTTCATTGTAACTGGATATGTCCCAAAGGCGATTTTGCCTGTATACAGAAGGTAACTCCAGTAACGGTTGCCAATGCCGCAAAAAAACTTTTGAAGATGTAAACCAAAAATCCTATCGGAATAATGACGAATAAGATAAGCTTTTCAATCTGTCCTGTCTGCTCCTCGAAAGCGACGGTATTTTATCAAAATTTGTCCGACGATCGTTATGGGTGTCCTGGTTCGTTTGATTTGTATTCTTGTATGGAATGCGGACATAAGCACCTCAATGCAAATTTCTCTAATAATAAATTATCATCACTTTACAACACCTACTATCCGCGAGTAACTTTCAATGCTGATAATATATCGCCGTTAGAGAGGGGAAAAGGATTTCACGCATGGCTTGACGGCGAGAACAGTTTTGCTTATCGATGGGTCCCCCGTAATGTACGCATTTTAGATATTGGTTGTGGTTATGGTGAAACGCTTGGATATCATAAGGAACGAGACTGTGAAGTATTTGGCGTTGAAACAGACGAAAATGTTCAACGGGTCGCGGACAAATTTGGATGTAAATTTCATGCCGGCCTTTTTAATCCCGATAATTATGAAACAGGATATTTTGATTATATAACCCTTGATCAGGTTGTTGAACATTTTTCACAACCAATGGAATCTATGACAGCCATTGCCCGAATACTAAAAAAAAACGGCACCGTCGTTATCTGTACTCCCAATCCCGAAGGTTGGGGAAGCAGAATATTTGGGAAAAAATGGATAAATTGGCATGTCCCCTATCATTTACAACTTTTTTCATACGAATCCATGAAGCGGCTTGCTGAAATGGCCGGCTTCAGGCTGGAACGTTACAGCACAATAACAAGTTCCAAATGGTTATATTATCAAATAGGCAGTTTACTTTTCTATCCTTCAGCAGGAGAACCCAGTAAGTTCTGGTCATCAAAAGACACACGCAGCCTGAAAGATAAATTATTTCTCAAAATTGTTGAATTAATCCATGCCATGAAGATAATGCATGTCGTTACTCGATTATTTGACGCAATAAAAACTGGAGACAATAATGTCTTCCTGCTGCGCAAATAAAAAAGTTTATAACAATCGTAAGTTTCAATCAATATGATTAGAAAGATGTCTATCATAACCCCTGTCTTCAACGGAATACGCTTTATCGAATCATGTATTCTGAACGTTGTTGAACAAAAGCTTTTAGACCTGGAACACATCATCATCGATGGTGGATCTTCTGACGGCACGCTGGATATCATCATGCGTTACGCGGAGCGACATGAGCACATCAGATGGATATCGGAAAAGGATAATGGGCAGTCCGAGGCCATGAATAAAGGAATCCTGATGGCCGGCGGTGACATTATCGGGATCCTCAACGTTGACGATTTTTACGAGCCAGGAGCTTTGCAGGAAGCTTTTGATATCATCAAAGAGCTCTCGGAACCTTCACTGCTTGTGGGCAACTGCAATGTATGGGGGGATCATGACAAATTCCTTTACACAAACAAACCTGCATACCTTGAATTAACGCAACTGTTGACCGCCGATGAATCCAGATTTCCCTTCCCTGTTAATCCATCAGCATATTTTTATCATAAATCACTGCACAGCATGATAGGTATGTATGACACAAGCGAACATTACACACTGGATTTAGATTATTTACTCAGAGCGGCAATGTATTTAAAACCCATCTATGTTGATAAAATATTCGGTAATTATCGATATATTGAAGGGACAAAAACGTTTGAGGATGTAAAGGATGGTTCGGGGAAAAAACGATTTAAACAATTAATTAAAAAATACCGTAAGATGTTGCCTCCTGAAAAAAAGCTGCATATTTTTTATTTAATAACATTCGGAAGATTGCTTCACTGGATTTGGTAATATAAATTTTGACTTAATTCTTTGAAATTCAACCAAGCATCAGGACGCAGGACCATCAGCGGGAATAATCTGAATAGCAAAATACAGATGGAAATAATGCAACCTTTCTTATCGATCATCATTCCGACTTATAATCGTGCGCATATGCTGTCAGTAACAATGGACAGCTTCCTCGAATTGAACTATCCGCAAAACAAATACGAAATCATCGTGGCGGATAATAATTCCACCGATAATACTCGGAAAATAGTGGAACGCTATGTCGGCAATTCACGCGCATCCGTCAAATATTTTTTTGAGGAGCGCCAGGGTGTTCATTACGCAAGAAACAGCGCGGCAAAGCAGGCAATCGGTGATATCCTCTATTTCACCGATGATGATATGATAGCTGATCCGGCGCTGCTCGATGAATTGGTGAAAATATTCGACTTATTTCCTGAAGTCGGTTGCGCAACGGGTCTTATTCTTCCATTGTTTGAAAAAGAGCCACCTCCCTGGGTCCGCCGTTGCCTATGGAATGGCTATTTGAGTCTGACGGAAAAGGACAAGCCGGAGGAACTGATTATATCAAAAAATGATATTGTATACAGCTGTCACCAGGCCATCCGCCGGAACCTGTTTTTTCAGGCAGGCGGCTTTAATCCTGAAAATACCGCCGGAACCTGGATCGGTGATGGAGAGACGGGTCTTAATATAAAAATAAAAAACCTGGGAGTTAAATTTGCTTACACATCAAAATCAGTTATTTATCACATGATTCCGCCAAGCAGAATGACTCTCGAGTACCTGATCACGAGAATTGGCAATCAGGGGTTTTGCGATTCGTATACCGATTACAGAAAGCATAGAGATAAATCAAAAATTCTTTCATTAATGCTCAGAAGAAATACTATCGGCATCGCAAAGACATTTTGCTTCACAATCCTGCAAATAGCCATGAGGAGACGCACATGGCATTTTCTCCCTGCTAACTTTATGTATTTTCACAAAAGGAATATTTATGATTTGAAGTTGTATAAGAATGAAAGTTTTCGAAAAATGACAGAGATTGATGATTGGATAAACAGTGAACAAATTAGCACGAAGCAAACGCGAGCAATCGACATCTGATCAGTTTTGGATATGAAATCCAACCTTACCGGAGATATCAAATAGGATGCAATGAGATGACTCATACAAGAAATGTGGCCTTCATTTTGTGCCGTTACCCTCTCGGCATTTCTTCAATGATTGTCAACAGCATCCGCATGTTTGCTGAAAAAGGCATCTCTGTGGATGTCTATATTGGCAAAAATTCGTTTGATGAATGTCCCATTATTTTTTCTGATTCAGGCACACGTACCTTTATATTCGAAGATAAAGGCTTTGGCTTCTTCTTCAGGATGTACCGGTTTATTATGAGAAATACCTCAAACCTTATTTATCCTTTACTGAAACGATGCTCATTCCGCACAGGTTTAATGGTCGCTTTTCCAGAGGTTTATCGGTTTTCGCGCTGGTTGAAGAGTGTCACAAACTTCGATCAATATGACTACGTATGCCCTGTCGATTGCTACAGCCTGATCTGCCTTCATGATGTGACGGATAAAGATAAACTGATTTATTACAGTATGGAACTTCACGACTGGAGCCCGACTAGTATTGTATATGGAAACAAATTAATTCTTAAAGAACTTGAATATCGATCGATCCAAGCATTAAAATGCGCTGTTTTACCAAGTCCCGCCAGGGCCGAATCATTTTGCAAAATCAATAATTTTGCACTGGAGAAGACCGAAATTCTTCCCGTTGCGGCAATGGGTGATCCGATATCGAAAAAAAGCAGGTATTTCCGCGATAAATTCTTAATTCCAGATCATCATATCATTGTTGTTTATTCTGGAAATTTTACCTCATGGTTTCAATGCGCTGAAATTATTGATGCCATGCAAGCATGTTCGCATCTGGATTGTTCGCTGGTAATGCATACCTGGAATAAAATGTCCACGGAAACAGGCTATTTTCAGGATATGATGAAACGTGCATTTGGACTGCCGGTGTTCTTTTCAAAAGAGTATATCCGTTACGACAATTTGACTGAAGTTTTATCGTCCGGCGATATTGGTCTGGCCTTTTATGAGTCTCTGGATGAAAATTTAACAGAAATACTTTTTTCCTCAAATAAAATAGGGGAATACTTAAAAGCAGGCCTGCCTGTCATAACATCTGATTTTAAGCCATTACAGGAGTTCGTTGCTAATAACAAAATAGGTCTTGCCGTCTCCGTTCGGGATATGCCTGAGGCGATTGAAGAAATATCCAGCAGGCTTGATGAATATAAATCCAATGCTCTTGTTTGCTATCAAACTCATTACCGTTTTGAACCCTATTTTGAAAAGTTCTATCAATATCTTTTTATGCGCGAATCGTAAGTGAAAAGACATGCACAATAACGACGGAATTCATACCATTCCCTGTCCGGACTGCAAGATTTGTGGATCTCCCGGTGTCTCAACTTATCAGGGGCTTCAAGACCGGTTATTTTCCACCTCCGGTTTCTGGAATCTTAAAAAGTGCTCAAACGCAGAGTGTGGAATAATGTGGCTTGACCCAATGCCTTTGGAATCGGATATTCATAAAGCTTATACTTCATATTACACTCATGACGGGATTTCCCCCAAAGAAAACTTCATCATACGATTCATTGCAGCAACCATTATCGGCATACTGAAATTATTGCTATTCCTTACACCCATCCATCGGGAACGGAGAGCCTTCCGCAGGATGTATCTGGAAAACATCAAACCGGGGAAATTACTTGAGGTCGGCTGCGGAAATGGCGCTCGGCTCACCCAACTGGCAGCACTTGGCTGGTCTGTCGAGGGTCAGGAAGTGGATCCGATTAGTGCCGCTGCCGCCAGAGAAAAAGGAATCAAAATACATCTCGGTCCCCTTGAAAATATCCGACTACCGGATGCATCATATGATGCCATTGTGATGAATCACGTCATTGAACATTTGCATGAACCTGTGAAGCTGCTTGCGGAATGCCGACGTCTCCTTTCACCACAAGGAACTTTAATTGCTGTAACTCCAAATGTCCGCAGCTATGGACACCGGATTTTCAAATCAAACTGGCGCGGCTTGGAACCGCCCAGGCATATCTTTCTTTATGGTCAGGAAAGTTTGCGTCATATTGCGCAACTGGCAGGGTTCGAAAATCCCACCTCATGGACCACGACGGCAGGTGCACATCATTTTGCACAGGGCAGTCTCAAAATCATCTACGGAACCAACAATCCCAATCCCTTTATTCAAATTCTCTACTCCTTTGGTCCTAAGCTCTTTCTGCTAATAGCAAGGATGGTTCAAGCTTTTGACAATGATTCGGGAGAAGAATGCGTTTTGATGCTGCAAAATGACAAATAAGCATCATTTTAAGAGCCTGATTCCCTCATAAAAACATAATCAACTTCTGTTTGCATACTAATTAATTTTGACAATAGGATATAAATAATGTCCACTGTTTGCGCCATCATTCTTGATTATTATGGAAGCATCAAAACAATTGCATGTTTAACATCTCTAATCAACCAGGGCCTTGATTCGGTCATGATAGTCGATAATTCCGGCAACCATCAGGCAAACATTCAGTTGCAAGAGGCTCTTCATAACTTCAATCAACGTGAAATACCTTTTACGATTTATCAAATTGTGAATCCGATGAATCTGGGCTATTCGGCCGGGGTTAATAATGCATTACGCTGGTTGGAGAAAAACCAGCCGCATCAATACTACCTTCTAATCAATAACGATGCCGAGGCTACTGCTGGCATGCTTCCGCAACTTCTTAAATTCATGAATAAGCAGGATAGGACAGCACTCGCTGCTCCTGTCATTGACACGGGAGTCAAACAAATCACATGCCATTGGTATCAACGTCTCAGCGGCCTTCTTTTTTCACACCACATCATCGGCACATTTCCGTTTCTCTCCGGATGCTGTCTGCTGGTTGATCGACAGATTATTAAGGATGGACTTTTTGACGAAGATTTTTTCATGTATGGTGAAGACATCGCACTCTGCTGGCGACTGAAGCAGATCGGTTGGAAAACAGCTTTTGTCCGCCAGGCAATCGTGCGCCATGAAGGGACAGGATCAAGCCGCCAGGGTGGTTATTTTTATGAATATCATCTGGCGCGGATGCATATTCTTCTGGCAAGTAAACTTGCCACTCATCGCTGGGAAACACCGTTTCTTTATTTCGGAAGACTGCTGACTCTTTCAGCACGGGCGGTTGTACGCGCAATCCGTTATCAATCATTAGTTCCTATTACGGCAAGTCTGCATGCCATGCAAAAACATAATGTTTCGACTGCATAGGAATAACAGTGACTGAACATAGTAATATCATAAGCCCCATGGCTTCCGGAAATGGAGCCTATGTTGTGCACAAGCTGCTGGAAAGCCATATACCGGGATATACCGTTATTCCATATAACCCATACAGAACATTGTTCCCTCCATCATTGCTCACATTGGGACGACTTAATCGATCCAGTTTGATTCATAGCACTCCAGATTATGCAATCTTTCATGCACAAAAAAATGTCCCGCTGATTTTGACTTTTCACAATTATGTTCTGGATAGATTTATGAAGGATTACAGCAGCACATTACAGAACATTCACTACCAAACAGATTTGAAGTTATTTACAAAGTTGGCCGTAATCAGGGCTGATATCATTACAGCGGTCAGTCATTTTACGGCAAATTTGGTGCAGAAAGAGATGACATTATCGGAGAGCATCAAGGTTATTTATAATGGCGTTGACCACACACTTTTTACTCCTGAAAAACAGCGCCAGAAACGGACAAACAGACTGAATGTACTATTTTGCGGGAATCTCACACGAAGAAAAGGCATGCAATGGATTATGCCTATCGTAAAGAAGCTTAACCGAAACATTAACATTGTTTACACGGCGGGTTTACGATCTTCCGGAAAATTGCCTGATCACCCTCAACTCCAATGTCTGGGTGCAGTTCCCTATCATAAAATGCCAGCCGTGTATCGAGATGCCGATATCCTGCTATTTCCGACTGTCCGGGAGGGTTTTGGCCTGGCAGCCGCTGAAGCCATGTCTTGCGGACTCCCTGTCATTGCCACTGATTGTTCTTCGTTGCCGGAATTGATCGATGAAGAAAAGGGAGGTTTTTTGTGCCCTCTGGGTAATGTTGTAGCTTTCGCTGATAAAATTCATTATCTCGCCGAAAATCCCAGGTTGCGTCGTGAAATGGGGGATTATAATCGGGCGAAAGTTGAACAAATGTTTACACTGGATAGAATGGTTGCGGAATATCAGGAACTATTTGAGAAAGCATTATCAAAATAAAAAAGGACATAGTATTTCTTTTCCATACGCTTCAGATAACTATTGAAATATAGAGACAACATTGTCTGTTCTGCTGTCAAGCAACAACCATACGTGTGTGCGGTTTTTTTGTATTTGGTTTCATTCAGCACTCTTATGATTTTCTGGCCGGCTTTCTCATGGCGGTTCTGGTTCACCATGAAGCCTGCGCTGTACATATGAAATGTTGGCTGATTCATGATCTGTTCGAACGTTCATGGGTCATTTGACCGCAGGATTTCGAAAGGAATTGACAAAACGTCTTCAGGTACCTGTCAGCAATTGCCTGCCATTGAAAATGCTGCCTGACATAATCCATAGCGCGCTGACTTGCAGCATGCAGGGCATCTTGATCATGTATTAATTTATTAATCCGGATCACGTATTCATCGGCGTTCTCCGGTGTCAACAATTGACCATTATCTCCGTCGGAAACGGCATCAGTCAGTCCCTCAAGACGCGAAGCAATAACGGGCAATCCGGAGGCGCCGGCTTCAAGCACTACCAGTCCAAATCCCTCCATATCACCTTCTACCCTGATATTCGGCTGTATGAAAATATCAGCGGCGGCGTAAAGTGTTCGAAGATCGGCATCGCTGACCCGTCCCAGCAGAAAGACGCGTGAGGCCAGTCCTTTCTTGAGAATATTTTTCTCTATCTTTCTCCGCATCGGTCCATCACCGGCAATTACATACACAATATCTTCGTCCAATTCCGTCAGAACGTTTTCCACGAACCAGCAAACACCTTTTCTTTCGATCAGGCGTCCTACAGTAAGGATGATGTGTCGATTACTCACATCGCAGCCGAGAAGGCGTTGGATGTCTTTAGGGTCATATTCTTTTGTGAAGTCATCAGGGTTGACACCATTGGAAATCACCCTGCATCTTTCTTTACTAAGGCCGCGCTTGATGGCTTCCTCGGCTGTTTGGTGGCTAACCGGCAACAGGACATCTACCATTGGCAAAAACCGCCGCACCCAGCAGTGCTGATAAATGGGATTGGGAAAAGTAAGATCAAGACCATGCAAAATGCAGCAGGTCAATGGTCGAGGCTTCACCAAGCGTAAAACCCAGGCAACAATTGAGAGCATACCGTCTCCAAACAGGATTACATCGTTTTCGGTTGCTTTCCACAAAGCATAGGCAATGGCGTATGGTATAAAAAGCGGCAGAAAACGTTTGCCATAACGATTGGCAACCAGTGTGACATTTGCTATTTTGCTGAGATGCCTGTGTATCTCGGCATTTTGTTTTTCAATACCACCAATCACAGGCGGAAATGCACGGGAAATGAACAGAATGCGCAGTCGACGAGTAGAATTATCTTTCATAGACCTTCAGTATTTTCATAAATATCTTGTACATATGCCTGTGCTATCCGTTACGGCAACTAGTGATTAATCGCGCCGATTGCAGGACGAGAGTTAATTCGCCGCAACTTGCTGCTACCTGAGGGCTGATTAACATTTCTATAAAATAAAGTAAATCCGGATAATTGCATTTTAAACGCCTATGATCTTATTCCCTTTTACAATATATAGTGAATCTGATAAATGATGAAACATAATAACGGCGTTTGCAGGGTTGAAAATGATAAATAAAGACAATGGTTTCGATCTTAATATCCAGTGGCATTGCCCCGAGAGAAGGAAATACTCTTTTGCCTTTATCACCTTTTTCTTGTTTTTGATTGTCATTTACGCGAACAGTTTTCAGGGTGTTTTTCAATTCGACGACATACCTAATATTGTTGAAAATAAGAATATTTTTTTGAAGACTCTTGACTGGTCTGATATTTCAAAATCCTTTTATGGCATAGAAGGTGATAGGATAGACAGGCCTTTTTCTTATTTTAGTTTTGCCTTAAATTATTACATCAACGGGCTTAATGTTACCGGGTATCATATCGTAAACTTCATTATTCACTACCTGACATCTGTTTTTTTATTCCTGTTTATTTACCGGACCCTTAATCTTCCAAAACTGCAAGAGCGATACGGACCAATATCATACAGTATATCTCTTCTGGCTGTTCTCCTCTGGGCGACGAGCCCTGTGCAGGTAACCGCCGTGACCTACATCGTTCAGCGCATGGCCAGCATGGTGGGGTTGTTTTATATCATGGCCATGTATTTCTATTTGAAAGGAAGAACCTCAAACCTATACTCAAATCGTTTAATTTATTTCTTCCTCTGCACATTTTTAAGCGTCCTGGCTATGGGCACAAAAGAAAACGCTGTTATGATCCCGGTTAGCATCTGGATGTATGACCTGCTGATGATCCAGGGCGTTACGCGAAATAATCTTATTAATAATTTGAAGATATTTGCTCCAATGATCCTGATTGCCGCAGGAATCGGCCTCTGGTATTTGGACATCTCATCCATCTTGAGCGGCGCAGCCTTTAGTTACAGGCCATTTACTCTGACGGAAAGGCTTCTGACCGAACCTCGTATTATTATTTTTTATATCACGCTCCTTTTTTATCCGATAAGTTCCCGTCTGACTCTGCTTCATGATGTTGAACTATCCAAATCTTTACTTACACCCTGGAGTACACTACCCGCAATCGCCTTGATTGCCATGCTTTTGATCCTTGCGGGATTCCTGTCTCGTAAAAGGCCGTTGATTGCCTTTTGCATCTTTTTTTATTTTCTTAATCATACCCTTGAAGGGTCTTTCATCCCGCTTGAATTAATTTATGAACACCGCAATTATATCCCCTCAATGTTTTTCTTTATCCCTGTTGCGATTATTATTTTACACGTTATTGATTATTTTTCTTATAAGAAAGCAATTCAGTTTCTGTTGGTCGCCGTCTTTACATTTCTTCTTGCCGCCCAGGGACATACTGTTTTCGTGCGTAATACCCTTTTTACAGATCCTCTGCTGTTATGGTCGGACACGATCAATAAATCACCTAATCTGAGCCGCCCTCACGGGTGGCTGGGATCTTACCTTGCATCACAGGGTAACTGGCTTGCGGCTATGGATCAATTTTCTTTGGCATTAGCATTGGAGAATTATATCAACTTCGCCACTGAACCAAGAAATTACCATATGAATCTAGCAAGGGGCTATCTTAATTTGGGGCAAGAGGATCGTGTCATTCAGTATCAAAAGTTGCTGGAAGCGCGAAAAGATCATATCGAAGCTGATAACGCCAACATTTTTGCCATAGCATTGGTAAATACAGGAAAGGTCAAAGAAGCATTGATGATGGAGCAAAGAGCATTGTCATTGAAACCGGACAATGAATATTATCTGAGTAATATGGCATTTATTTTTTTAAAAATGGGTAAAGTAGAAGAAGCCATTGAAACTGCCCGCAAGACTTTATTAATTAATCCCAATTTTGGTCCGCCTTTGGCCATTCTCGGCGAAGCCTATTTACTCAAGGGCCATTATCGGTTTGCAATAGAATTTTGGGGAAAATATAATGCACTTCACCCCGACGATATCACAACCATTTGTGCATTGATTGAACTTTATGATAAAACACAACAACAAGGCTTGCTTATTACATCTGTGTATAACCTACTGAAAATTACTGCAGACGAAGGTCTTGAAAAATATCTATCCCTGATAGCTCGTCGTCCCTTTAGATATGCCCATACAATTGATCAAAAATTGTTATACAAAAGCATCAGGAAGATTATCAGAGAAACTGACGAATCGTTATCGTATTGATCCTTCCACAACGATTTTAACAACAAGGGGGAATCCTTTGGATTCCCCCTTGTTGAATTCATTATAATTCAAGTGAATTATGGTATTAATATTTAATTTGTGAGTGTTACTGTTTTTGTCGTAGTACCTGCCACTTCCACAGGGGATACACCAGATACGGTAATTGTCACACCTGTTGTACCACTCGCCGCATAAGATGCAGTGTAGTCACCGCCAAGATTTGTATAGGCTGCACCTCCCAGAGATGAAACCAAATTAGCAACACCCGTTCCGGCAGTACCGTCCAGAAGTTTTTTGGCGTAGAGCATAGTGACATTACTTGCGGCTGCACCTAAAGCGGCCTTCGTTCCCGCTTTTTTTGCATCAGTCTGCAGATCGATGTATTTGGGAACCGCTACGGCAGCCAATATACCCAAAATAACCAGAACAGCTATTATCTCAATTAACGTGAAACCCTTCTGACTGTTTTTCAAAATTTTCATTTTTTACTCCTTTGCATGTTTATTTTTTTTCTTCATCTGTTAAGTAACATGACTGATTGATTACCGGCGCTTTAATAATCATTCCGCAACTAACCCATCAGATAACCCCTCATCTCATTTTTTTGCTTCCTATTCACAATTTTATACTCTCGTTTTCAGTTTTAATCAAGCATCTAGTATGCCAATTAAAGATTAACAGATGTATTATTCATCACATCAGTTAATTAGCTAATATTAAATATATTTACTATATACCATGAGCTTAATACCTTTATGTTTAACATGTTCAATGTCGATAACCAACATAATTTGTAGATAACTACATATTTTTGTCAATGGGCCAACAAAAATATCTTCCGGATAAAAGCAAAATAACACATTCTAATTAACAACAGTTGAGTCATCTTCAGAATCCGTTCAATATAATAAATAATATTACTTTAAATGGCACATACTATGCTTAAGGATAAATCTTTAACCTACATCATATCCTGTATGAAGTGGAAAAACGCAATATGAAGCATAATAAATCTGAACAGGGTTTCACCTTAATAGAGGTTATCTCTGTTTTAGTTATTCTGGGAATTCTGATGGCCTTTGCAATTCCCCGGTACGTATCTCTCATAGAATACGCCAAAGTCAAAGCCATTGAAAGCGCTCTGGGATCAGCACGCAGTAATATCGCCATGGCTTACACCAAGGAAATTCTATCAAAAGGAAGCCCACCCGGCATGGCCAGCCTTTGTGAAATACTCAACAAAGAGAGTTCCGGATACACCAAATTCGGTGATTTCACCGTCGAGTACACCGCTATTGGCAACACGGGAGTGAGGGCAAGGGTAACAGGATCAAGTGCATTTGAAATGCCTGCAGAGGGCGCTCCTTTTGAGAAAACCATTACTCTCGCACCTGATGAATAACGCAATAAATATAATTACCGACCGATATAATCGCAAAATACCTGAGGGTACCTGAGCATATTTCCACCTGTGTTGAGATTTTAATATTATATGGTTTCTTATCTTTCCTGCTTGTGGTTTTTAATGACGGTCACATTGATTTCATATTTTTTTATGCGGTGCCAAAGACTCCGTTGATTTATGCCTAGAAGACAGGCGGCACGTGACTGTATGCCGCCAGCCTGATTCAGGGCATGAATAATCATCCTTTTTTCATGCGCCGCAAGCTGGTCATCAAGACTAAACCCCTCTTCTAACTGCGGACCTTCGTTCGAATCGCTGATCTCTTTTGATTCTTTTTCCGGCGGCAGGGACGAAATAAATGGGAAAGGATTTTTCTGTTCTGGAAGCGCTTGCTTCATGCCAGTCAAACCGACAGATTTAATCTGACCGTTTTCGGCCATGACAGCAGCACGCTCGATCACATTCTTCAGTTCACGTACATTTCCCGGCCAGTGCCAAGTCATCAGTTCCCGCATCGCTTCAACAGTTATTTCAGGAACACCCGGCATATGATCCAGTATGTGCCGGACCAGCAAAGGAATGTCCTCAAACCGCTCGCGCAGAGGAGGAATGTAAATTGGAAAAACGTTTAAACGATAGAAAAGATCCTCCCTGAAGCTTCCGGAATCCACCATTCGACGAAGATTTTTATTCGAGGCCGCGATAAAATGTACATCCACTTTTATCGTTTGAGTCCCCCCGACACGTTGAAATTCCCTTTCCTGGAGTACACGGAGCAGTTTTGCCTGCGTTTCTAAAGGCATATCACCAATTTCATCGAGAAAAAGCGTGCCGCCGTTCGCCAGTTCGAACTTTCCTGTCTTCCGCACAACTGCCCCGGTAAAGGCGCCCTTTTCATGCCCGAAAAGTTCGCTTTCCAGAAGTCCGGTTGGAATGGCCACGCAATTCAGCTTGATAAAAGCTTTCCCCCTCCTGTTGCTCTCTTTGAAGATAGCATCTGCAATTAGTTCTTTGCCTACACCGCTTTCACCGAGAATGAGCACGGTCGTATCAGTCATGGCCACCTTGACAACCTGGCCAAGGACCCCTCTAATGCCGCGGCTCTGGCCAACAATATCGGGAAATCTCTCCCGGGCATCGACTTTGCTTAGAATGTTCGTTATTTCACGAAACACATAGTCAAAATGACTTATATCATCACGTTTACGAGCCCTCGATTCTGATTCAGCTGCTTTGGGAAACACAGGATATCCCTCAGCTGCCTTTATGAATTTTCGAACAGGACGTAAAATAGCAAACGTGACAATTATGGCTGACACTGCGGTGAAGACAATGACTGCGCTCCCGATAAGGAGAAGTTTCTCTATAGAGGCATTACTTGTATAATGAGCAACGATAAAGGTTAGTATGGCAATTCCCGTAAATATTGAGGGCACCATGACAAGAAGACTTACATGGATAGGAGAATTATCTGTGAAATATTTTTTTATCTGCAAAATTATATTGTGAGTCACGATAGATATAAATTCTCCCCCATATCATCTCATCTCTCCGGCATCACCGAAAGGAGAGTTTTCTTTGCGTATGTTCAATAAAGTCCTACACATAAAGGAGAAATATTTTTTATTTTACCATCTTCGTCAGATCCCACATGGGCATAAAGATGGCCAGTGCAAAGAAACCGACCACCGCAGCCAAACCGACGATTAAAATCGGACCAATGGCATCGGAAAGGCCTTTCACAGCATAGCTGACTTCATCATCATAATGGATCGACACCTGCCGCATCATTTCTTCAATATTACCGGATTCTTCTCCAATAGCCACCATGTCCACGAGCATTGGTGTGAAATATTTTGCCTGCCGGAGCGGTCCGGAAATACCCTGCCCTTCCTGTATGCGGTCGCAGACAAGTTTAAATTCATGGGAAATTGCCGAATTGCCGATTGTTTCGGATACAACCTCCATGGTTTTCATTACGGGAACACCGCTGGCCTGCATGATAGCGAATATACTGGCAAACCGGGACATTGCCGCTTTCTGAAAAAGAGGGCCGAAAAGTGGTGTTTTCAGCAGAAAAACATCAAGCGCATAGCGTCCGGCTTCGGTTTTGATGTAAAGCCGCAGGCCGACGATGGTACTAACCAAACCAATAATCAGGATATACCAGTAATTGGCCAGCCCCTGATAAAGAAACACGGCAATTTTTGTGGGCAGGGGCAGAGCAATTTTCGCGTTGGCAAATATGGTCGCAAACTTGGGAATTACGAAAGTCAGAAGGACAAAAAATGCAATGCCCAGAGCGATCAAGACAGTGATCGGATATTGCAGTGCAGATTTAATATCCGATTTAATTTTTGCCTCATGTTCGATAATATCAATCAGACGCCCCAGGATTTCGGGGACGGAACCACTGATTTCTCCCGCGCTAATCATGTTCAGATAAAGTGGTGAAAATATGGAGGGATGTTTCTTCATCGCCGCATTGAGCGTTAAACCATCCTTGATATCGCGCCCTATCTCCGTTACGACATTTTTGAGGGTTTTGTCCTGAGTCTGGTTTTCCAGAACCTGCATTAATCTGATAATGGGCACACCTGCCTGCATCATGGAACGGAACTGCTTTGTAAAAAGGATTAAATCTTTTGTTTTAACGGATCCGCCGAAATTAAATGATATCAGTGATGAAATATTTTTTTTGTTCTTGTCTTCCATAACGATTCTGGTTGGAATCAAGTTACGGGAAGATAATATGGCATGAACCATTTCCTCTGTTTCCGCTTCTATCGAGTCAGAAACGGTTTTACCATTTTCATTGATGGCCGAATAAATATAATTAGCCATATGTTTTTACCTCAACTCATAACAGCCGAAGCCGCCTCTTCCAGCGTGGTGATTCCATTCATGACCTTTACGGCGGCATCTTCTCTGAGTGTCCTCAACGTACCGGCCTCCACTGCAGCTTTCGTGATGACCTGATTTGAATACCTCTTCAGGATCATATCCTGGAGCATATCGTTGTTCACCAAAACTTCAAAAAGTCCCGTTCTGCCTTTATAACCTGTGTTTTTGCACTGATAGCAGCCCCTGCCCCTTTGAAAATTGGCATTTTTTGCTTGTTCTGCAGTAATACCCAGAGCAGTTAATGCATTTTGGGGAGGGTGATATTCTTCTTTACAATAGGGACATACTGTCCTCAGCAATCTCTGCGCAAATGAAACCAGCAAAACGGATGAAATTAAAAACGGTTCAATCCCCATATCAATGAAACGGGTGATGGCTCCGGCGGCATCATTGGTGTGCACGGTGCTCAAAACACGATGTCCCGTTTGGGCCGCCTGAACGGCAATGGCGGCTGTTTCCGAATCACGGATTTCACCAACCATGATCACATCAGGGTCCTGACGGAGAATAGAACGCAAGCCACTGGCAAAGGTCATTCCTGCTTTTCTGTTTAGCTGAATCTGACGGACATTATTAACCCGGTATTCTACGGGATCCTCCAGTGTCATGATGTTGATATCCGGTTTGTTAATTGAATTAAGAATCGCATAAAGGCTTGTACTTTTTCCGCTTCCGGTCGGACCGGTGCTTAGAATTAATCCATACGGTTTCACGCTCATTAATTCTATCTTTTCCCGGTCCGAAGAAATCATGCCCAGGCGATCCAGCGTATATATCCCCCCGCTCATGTCCAACAGGCGCAAAACAATATTTTCTCCGTATATGGTGGGAATTGAGGAAACCCTCACATTGATTTCTTTATTGCTCATTTTCAGCGTGAACCGGCCGTCCTGAGGTACGCGAGACATGGTAATGTCCATATTGGCCAGTATTTTCATACGGGCAATGATAGGCAGAAACAATGTTTTAGGGGGTGAAGGAACTTCAATCAGCCTGCCGTCAATGCGAAAACGCATTTGAACGGTATTCTGCTGTGGACTGATATGCACGTCGCTGGCGCCGTCCCGGATAGCCTGGGCGAAAATAGAATTAGCGAGACGAACTACCGGCGCTTCACCTGCCATATCCTGCAGGGATGCCACATGTACTTCTTCTTTTTCGGCGGCAACTTCCTCCTGTCCTTCCTCCGGGGAATCGATTTCAATATTTTCCATGATGCTGCCGAGGCCGGACTGTTCGCCATACATGGAACTGATCAGTTGATTCAGTTCTCTTTCAGAACAGACCACGGGTTCAACTTCCGAGTTGGTCAGGACTTCTATATAATCCAGCGCATTGATATCCAGAGGGTCGACACTGGCGATAGTCAAAAGCCTTCCTTTTTTTTTCAAAGGTGCTACCTGATACTTCTGCGCAATATCGATAGGCATGTAACGGGCCAGTGCCAGGTCCAGCGGATATTGATCGGGATGATATTTGGCTATGTTAAGTTGTCGACTCAATAAGTCGATAATTTGCTGTTCGTTGACAATTCCCTGCCGTATGAGATATTGACCAAGTTTTAAACCGACTTTCTTTTGCTCAATTAAAGCCTGCTGCAAACGATCTTCATTGATCAGACCGTTTTCAACCAGCATTTCACCTAAACGTTTCTTGATCTTCATCCAATCTCCGTTCCGTTGCTGAATCAGTTACTGGGCAAACTTGCGGTTAAAAAGAATCGTATCATCATCCCATTGCGATAATATCTGGGCGGACTTGGCAAATTCTGACGGCAGTCGACGAATAGCCTCCTGAGCCTCTTCAACACTCGTAAAGCTTCTGTTCAGAGCAATAGCGAATTGTCTGCCCAGCCGCTTATTTGAAAAAGAAAGCAACAGTGCCGAGGGCGTGTTGCCCTTGTCTCTTCTGTCGATAAATGAATAGTAAATAGACCCAAGGTCTTTGCTGCTTTCCAGAGCAACAATGATCGTGCCTCTTTTTACTGGCAGGGATTTTTCGGGCAGCAAGGGAACTTGAATCTCAGTGACCTTCGATATTTTATTTAAATTATTTATCTGTGGATTCGCCAAAACAAACTTTTGCAAGATATCCTGGCCGGTATCTCCGTAAATATTATCAAGTACCCGCCATAAGGTTATTTCTTTATTTCCGGTTATCGTGCCGAGAAGGTGAGCGGATGTTTGCACTTGAAAATCGGCATTTCCAACCCGTGCGGGTTCTGCAGTCAATAAAGGTTGTTTCGGGATAAGTGTTCCGGACGAGGCCCGCTTAATCTGATTATTATATTTATTTGTTGTCGATTCATTCAGATAAAATACACTAAGAACAGTCAGTGCCGCCAGAATCAAGATACTCAGGACAGCCCATGTAACACGCTTGTAAATCTTCCGTCCGGTCATCCTGCCTATACAGCTTCCCACCAGAAACCAGTTGGCTTTATTTTTCCCGCGAATAATCATCTTGAGCAGGACATGATGACAAAGTGAAACAACTTTTCGCGGATAACCGGACGTAGCTAAATAGATGGCAAGCATCCCGGTAAAGGTAAAAAGCGGATTTTTTACCATCTCCTGACGCGCAACTGAAATCCGGTATTCAATCATCTTTTCCATTTGACGGAAACTCATCGGTTTGAGGTGATTGAGATAATTGACACGGTCAAGTAAGTTTGCTCTGGCCGCAAGGTTATTTTCCAATTCCGGCTGGGCGAAAATAATAATTTGCAGCAGCTTACAGCTATTGGTCTCATAGTTTAAAAATTCGCGTAATATCTCCAGACAATCATCAGGAATCTTTTGCCCTTCATCAATGATCAGAACAATAATTCTTTGTTCATCAACGCCTTTATCAAAAAGGAATTTTTTTATTTTCTCTTTCAAATGCCATTCGCTGTCTTCGGTGGAAATATCCGAAATTCCCAGGATGCCGGCAACCGTTTTGACAAACACAAACGTATTTTCCACCGCCGGGTCTAATAAAAGAAATGTATCGATTTCCGGTGAATCCGACGGCGCAGGTGCCGATAGATTCTGAATCAGTTTCCGACACAGTGTTGTTTTCCCGGTGCCCACATCGCCGATCACAATATTCAAGCCGCGCCTCAAACGAACGGCCAACTCAAGCATTTGCAGACAGGCATTATATTGCGGAGCCTCAAAAAGAAATTCCGGTTCCGGCGAGTTGGAAAAAGGTTCTTTCTTAAAATGAAGAAGATTAAAATATTCCATTTTCAGGTATCTCCTTTATTTGCCGTCGGCTTTCCCGGACTCATTGTTTTTTTCAAGAGCGGCAGGGAATTCGTCATCAGCACCGGCAACCTTCAGAATATGCGGCGTAATAAAAATCAGGACTTCTTCCATGTCCTGCGATCGGCTGTCGGCTTTAAAGGCCCAACCTAAAACAGGAATATCTTTGAGTCCAGGCAATCCGGCATTTCCAGCATCATTTGATTCTTTTGTCAAACCGGAAATAACAATGGTTTCTCCATCTTTGACAATAAGAGATGTTTCCGTGAGTTTTTTGTTAATAATGGGGTTGCCATACATTTCAGCGGAATGACTGAAATCAAGTTCATCTTTTGAAACCTTGATCTGCATTTTCAGGTTTTTACCGTCAATAACATGAGGGGTTATTTCAAGTCTCATAACAGCATCCTGAAAGGACACCGACTGAGTAGGAATGCCGCCCGCAGTCGCACTCGGTGTTAATGTTACAAAAGGCACCTTTTTCCCGTTTTCCGTAAAGGCTTTCTGGTTGTCCAGTGTTGTTATGGAGGGGCTGGAAACCATGTTAATCTTGCTGTCTTTCTGTAAAGCCTGCAATTCTACTTCCAGTAAATTTCCTCCAATGACTCCGAACATCAAACCTAAAGTACCGAGGGGACCGGTTGTGGCATTCAAGATTGCAGTTCCCGCGCTGCCCGCCGGGAAATTCGCTCCAAATCCTTTGCCTCCTACAACACCTGTGGGAACGCCTTTGCCACCTGTTACAATCAAACTGTTATTTCCACCAGCATTCCCACTATGATATCCGCCCCACTTAATCCCTAAATCACGGGCAACAGATTTCGATGTTTCTATAATATTGGCCTTTATCAATATCTGAGGGGTTGATTTATCAAGCTTTTCAATTATCGGAATCATACGTTCCAGATCTCTTGCATTCGCCGAAATAACCAGAGAATTACTATGTTCATCGAGCGTAACAGATCCGTTTGTTTTACCGTCTTTATCCTTGGTCAAAAAACCCTGTAAAGTCTTCTGTAGTTTGTTAGGATCCGCATAATCAATTTTGATGACTACCGGATCCATCAAAGGTTCCACCCATTGAATATCGCGCAGTTGAACTTTTTGTTTTAATTCATGTTCAATATCTTCAATGGTCATGACCCGGATGATGCTGCCTTCCCACACATAAGATAAACCGTATGTTTTTAATAATCCTGTAAAAGCCTGATCCCAGGGAACAGAACGGAAATCGACATTGACTTCGCCTTTTAAGTCATTTTTAACCAGAATGTTATAATTAACAGCTTTGGCCATTGCCCGTAAGACGGCTTTGAGATCCGCCTGGCGCATGGTAAGATTAATAGGCTTGGTCGGCAATTTTCGCGTCAAATCTCCCATTACCGCGGATGTTGGTCTTTTTTTATCTCGGGACGTCAGAACATCAATTTTTTTAGTCTTGTCTTCCGGAGAATGTCCCTTGGAAGTTTCTGCAAGTGTATTCCATTTTTCAAAAAAAGGATCTTTCTTGGCGCTTTCACGATCTCCAGAACAACCGATAAAACATATCAGCACGAAAAGGATTATAACTATGTGTTTAATTTTTATATAGCTTTTGTTTAAGGTCAAAGAAATAACCTCCATGTCTTTTTTATTCCTGTAGCTGAATATATGTTTCACCACCTGTGGTGCGATTGATAATTAGTACACGGGAAGGCGTCACTTTTTTCAACAAGTACCCCTCAACATCGAGTGCTTCTCCCGCCTCATATTCCCAACCATTGATGATTGCCATTTTTTTCTGGCCGGCTTCCACATAACCGGAGTATATAATTTTTGCTCCCACACCGCCACCGGTCTCTTTCCCCACAAATTCGCGGTAAGAGTTTGCCTCCATAAATGGATTTCTGCCCCACTCCGTCTCTGCTCTTTGGGCAATGTAAGCGTCAACGCCGCTTATTTTACTGATCGTTAAATCGCTTCTGAATGTATCGGCAATAGAAGCCGTTTCAGCAGGCGCGGCTTCTGTCTTGACTTTCTTTGCTGAAGGCCTCGCGATTAACAGCTCATAAAAAGCAAATAAAACAAGCAATGCGGCAACCCCCAGAATAATGATTTGTCTTTTGTTTAATTTCTTCATCTGCTCCGCATCCGGCTAATTAGCCAGGGCAATCCATATTCTTAATTCATATTGAATGGAATCAGCGCCTTGGTTGATATTAATTTCATCAATCTGCTCAATGTAAGGTAAGGCCCCCAATCCGATTAACAGTCGCCGGAAATTGGTAAACCCTCCTTTCAGAATCGCGGTGTAGAGGATGCTTTGTGAGCCACTGGTCATGGTTTTTATATCCGGCATCAGAGAAATAGTATTCATGCCTGATTTTACCGCTTCAGACCGAAAAGAATCCTGAAAGCTATCCACGTCCTGTCTGGATAATTTTGTTTTAGCTGGGTTCGGCAAATGACGGACTTCTTTTTTCTCCGCATCTTTGCGTATAAACTGATAGACCTGCGCTAATTCCTTCTGCTCATTAATCTGGCCCTGGACTCTTTTAATGTCCTGCAAACGATTGTAATTGTATCGATACAAAGGAATAATTCCCAGTAAAACGACAAGTAGAATAATCCCGCCGCAAAGCAATGCATAGCTTAAACTACTGGATGGAATTTTCTGAATGAGCTTTTTAATCATCACTAACCTATTTTCGCGTTGATCACGAACTGAACAACTTCATTTTTCCTGAAATTTGCAACACTGCTTTTTTGCAAAGAAACTCCGCGCAGCATGGGAGAATTTTCCAGTTTCATAACGTATTGCGCTAAAATAACATCCATTGCACTGCGAGGTCCCAAAACAACTCCCTGGATGCTGACAGCTTCATTCTTTCCCTTTTGTGCTGTATCTTTTGGAATTGTTGCCGTTTTTGGTATCTGCACTCCAGCAGCAGGAATGTCTATACGGACACTGGTCAATCTAATATTCTCCGGTGTCAAATACGACAATTCGCTGATAAGGGCCATTCCCTTGTATCTTTGTGAATACCGCTGGTTAAGCTGATGCCGTACTTTCATGTCTTTGGCAAGTATTTCAATTTGATCTTTGGTTAGAACAGGATTGAATAGCGACAGCTCTTTTTCCAATTTTCCCTTCTGAATACCAAGGCGCCTTATTTCATTCGCCTGAAAGACCATAATGATAACACAAATGGACAAAGCGGCCGCGAAAGTCGCAAATATGCCGCGATTGACCATCTTTCTCGTAATTTCCTGTTTCTTCTGCACATAGGTGAAAATGATATTTGGCGTGTGTCTGCCGCCCGACAATGCCAACCCGATCACCGGAACCAGCGACGCCTTCTTGACCCGGGACAAGGACGCGCCGGGTGCGGAAGCATTCATTCCCTGAAAAGGATCAAAAAATTCACTCTTTGTACCCAGATGTTCGCTGATGTAATTTAACAGGGGATAATAAAAAACATTCATGACTGATGAAATGTAAACTTTCTCCACCCTTTCAAAACCGATAGATGCCGTATAATATTCCAGTGTTCTTTCGATCTGACGGATCAATCTCTCCAGTGCGGGAGACATCATTTCCATCATTCCGGTTTCAGCCCAATTGATGCTGACTTCATCTTTTAACCACTTTTGAGGATCAGCAGAAAGATCCTTCAATATTTCCTGAATATGCTCTTTGTTAATTCTCTGATTTGCCGCTGTTCCGGCCAGATATTCATCAATTGCTTCCTTCATACTGCTGATGCCGGTCTTAATACCCCGAGTCATCACCAGATTACTTTTACGATAGATGTCAATTCTTGAAAATTCATCACCGATGAAAATACTGGCAAATGCACTTTCTCCTGCAGTTATCCATTCTGTTCTGAACATATTTTGAATAGCAAAAGGAGCGATGGTAATTCCTGCAAGCTGAATACCGATAGATGAAAAAGTGTTTTTAACTTTCTCAACTTCAGATCTGGGTGCGGTATAAACCATCACGGAATATTTGGGAATGCCTTGATCATTTATTTTACCTTGTATTTCATAGTCAAAAATCACTTCTTTTTCATCGATTGGATTTTCTTTTTTTGCCGCCCAATAGATAACATTTGCCAGTTGTTTTTTGGGAACATTCGGTATTTTGAGATGAGAAACATTCACTTCCGTGGCGTCCATCATCGTCCAGACATCACAGTCTTCCAGAGAACCGGCAAAAGCCGTGAGGGATGATTTCAGCAAGCTACTAAATTCACCGGATTTTTCGGCAGTCTGGTGGTCAAATTCCACAATCTTCTGATCAACGAGCAGGGATCTGCCTTCAGACGTTTTCGTCATTTTGGCAAAATTGATGGCATTCTGCCCGATATCAACACCCACTTGAAAACGTTGCTTACCCGTGAATAATCTGGGAAAGTTAACGGATATTTTGTCCGAGTTTTTTTGTTTGGGAGAAAGATCTTCCACTCCACCCATTTTTTCAGGAAAAGGCTGTTTAGCGCCGCGAATGACATTTAACAATTTTTCCGTGGAGTTAATATCTTTTGTGTTTGCCAAGAATTCCCCCGCCAAAGCAAGTATTTTTAATCCGACTGGTTACTTATATATCTTTTAGCAAACGCAACCACCATGGAGCATGATTTTCTCCAATAATTGTTGCTTTTACTGCTAAATTTATATAATTTTTAAATCGCTATATAATACAATACTTTTACAATTATTACAATTATTTAAATTTCCACTATTCACAAATTAAAAACCTTGAAGGACGGACCATATTTTGCTAGAAGAAAAGCACAAAAAATATATTTAAGGTAAACTTATTCATGCTATTCAAAGTTTTCTTTTCTGGTTTTTTCACCATTTTATCATTTTTCTTATTTTCACCTTCCAACGTTTTATCAGCTAATATCCAGAACCTTGAAAAGATACCGGATTCAATCATTACCGTTTCTTCCGGTTATGTGATTGCCGTCGATAAGAAATATCAGAAACTTTATGTTTTTAATAAAAACGGCATAATTTCCAAGGTGTTTGAAGTCAACTGTTCTACAGGCAAAAATCAGGGCAGCAAACAGGTATCCGGCGATTCCAAAACACCCATTGGGATTTTTTTTGCGACAAAAATTCTTAACAATCCAGGTCCACCCGAAACATACGGTACATTAGCCTTTCCGCTGGATTATCCCACTGTCACAGATATAAAGTCAGGTAAGAATGGAACAAATATATGGATTCATGGCACAACCAAACCTATTGTGCCATTTCAATCCAGCGGATGTGTCGTCCTAAACGACAAAGATATTCATGCACTTGCCAAATTCATCCAATTAAATAAAACGCCGGTTATCATTGCGGAGGCAATTCAATGGGTTCCCCAAAATCAAACACTTTCTGCCAGGGTTGAACTGGAAAAAATCCTCGCAACATGGACAAAAGGCTATATCGAAGGTAATATAAACGCCATAGACAGTCTTTATTTGAAGGAACATCAGATTAAAGGTAAAAAAAGGGAACAACTTACTGCCAGAATCTCAAATATAAAAAATGTAAAACAACATTTTATGCTGGGATCAAAGGATATCTCCATTTTGCAGCAAAACAATGAGGCGGTCATTCTCTTTGATCAGATAACCGGAATCAATAAAGATAATTCTTTTGAAGGAACATTTAACAAACTTGCTCTGCAGAAAATCAATAATAAGTGGTTTATCATTGATGATGCGACGCCATCGGTATTGGCTCGAAAGGCTGATATTCCACTCGCCACCCGTTCCGACATGGAATCATCCTCTAAAGAAGCTATCCGAAAGTTGATCTCCAAATGGGCTGAAAATTGGGAATCCGGCAACATGCCCGGATTTCGCGCTTGCTACGCTTCAAATTTCCGCGCTCAGGGCATGAATCTGAATCAATGGATCAATCATAAAATTGTTGTGCGGGAGCGCAGTAAAAGAATAAATATCCGTGTTGATAATCTGATCATATCAGGCGGTAATAATCAAGCCACCGCTGCTTTCACGCAATATTACAGTTCCAACCTGCTTAAGAGCAAAGGAAACAAACGGATGGAACTTAGAAAGATTAACGGTGCATGGAAAATTTACAAGGAAACGATGCATTAATATTTTTCTTTAATGTTTTTAAATTTTTATCATTCGATTAGTAATTTCTTCGATATCTCCGTCCGTATCAGGTTATCCTGTATCGTGTAGACGAGTCATTGCGTCCATGTTCGTTCCTTCATTATTCAGGTTACCTGATGCGTTCGCAGTCTTTGCCGGTTTCTCCCATATTATAAACATAGCGATTGCCTGTTTCGTACCAAATCACATATAAGTCTTCACGCTGCAGACAACAATTACCATAAGTTCCTTTTTCTATGTCCCCCGCAGGCGAGCGTCCGGAACGTCATCCTTAAGAAGCTTATTTTTGCAATTCATGCCGAAATGTATAATTCGATTGTTTCAATCAGGCGTAAAAAAAGGAGTCATTCTTAAATAAGAAAACTCCTGAATAATTATGGAGGCGGCATCCGGATTTGAACCGGAGAATAACGGTTTTGCAGACCGCTGCCTTAGCCACTTGGCTATGCCGCCATAAAAAAATGGAGCGGGCGAACGGATTTGAACCGTCGACGTCTACCTTGGCAAGGTAGCACTCTACCACTGAGTTACGCCCGCTCACTTAAGAACGCGGATGGATATAACAAATAGCCTCATCTTGTCAATAAAAAAATGAACAAACAGTGACAATTAATTATTTTTTTTATGATGCTCCCGTTCGCATCGAGTAAAGTTTATAATTTCTGAAGCAAATCATTGTTTGCCGGCTTCTTGATAGAATTTGATGAAATAATCCACACCCGAATAAAGGGTCAGCAAAAAGGCGACATAAAGAATGATGGTACCGACCAGATGCGCATCTAATCCCAAAAAAGGATAATGAATCATCAAAGCTGTCACAGCAATGATTTGAGCCAGCGTTTTTTGCTTTCCAAGAACACTGGCCTGGATATAAATTCCTTCCGAAGAAGCGATACTGCGGATTCCATCCACGATCAGATCCCGCATTATAATAATAACGACAATCCATGCATCAATCCGTCCGATGGGTATCATAAGAATCATTGCTGAATTGACGATCAATTTGTCCGCCAGCGGATCAAGAAATTTACCCATCGTGGTGATCATATTGTATTTACGCGCAATAAACCCGTCCAGAAAATCCGTAATGGCGGCCAATACAAATAAACACGCCAGCACCAAAGACCATAAGGCGCCGGGTGACATCAGCAGAAAAAATAAAAAAGGGACAACGCTGATACGCGCCAGAGTAATGGTATTGGGCAAATTGAATATATCACGCTTTTTTTTCATTCGGATCAGCCAATTTATCGACGTTAAATATCCGTGAACGAATGGATGCCCGTTATTTTTTCGGCACTTTCTTCCAGTCTTCCAAAAACAGTGCAATACCCTTATCCGTGAGAGGATGCTGCGCCAGTTGCGCGATGACTTTAAACGGAATCGTGGCAATATCTGCACCCATTAAAGCGGCATCCAGAACGTGTTTGGGATGCCGGATACTGGCCACAATCACTTCAGTGTCATATTCATAGTTGTCATAAATATCCAGAATCTGTTGCGTCAGTTCCATACCGTCGTGAGCAATATCATCCAATCGTCCCACAAACGGACTGACATATGCCGCACCGGCTTTGGCCGCCATTAAGGCTTGGAGCGGCGAAAAAATCAGCGTCTGATTGACGTCGATCCCTTCGGCGGCAAACATCTTAGTGGCTTTGAGGCCTTCAGTGGTCATCGGTATTTTAATGACGACCTGCTCTCCGAGACGCGCCAGCTTTTTGCCTTCGGTAAACATACCTTTCGCCTCCAGGCTGATCACTTCCAGACTGACCGGTCCTTCCACAATTTCCAGAATTTCCTTAACGACGGAATCAAAGTCTCTTTTTTCCTTGGCAACCAGCGATGGATTCGTCGTAACACCATCTACCATACCCAGCGCCAGTCCTTCCTTAATTTCCGCAATATTTGCCGTATCGATGAAAAATTTCATAATCCCCCCATATCTCCAATATATTATTTTTTCTCTGAAAGGTATTTCTCACAACATTCCCGGCTGCAAAAATATTGCTGCCGGCCTTCAATTTCTTTGAGATACGCTTGACTCTTTGGCACATAAGTTCTGCAAAACGGGTCCTGTACCAGATCTTCTCCCTTGGGACGCGTATCTTCCATCCGGTAACCTTTTACTTCCTGAGATTTTACCCGTCGAAACATCATGACGATCTTATAACCTATATAAAGCAATATTAAAACAACCAATACTTTAATCATCATAACCTTCTTTTTTATCTATCGTAAAGCTCAACAATTTTCTGATCGTCCAATCTGTCTTTCAATCCCCGCATCGAAACGCCGAAAACAGGATGAATAAAGTATGACGCTATCTCACACAAAGGTTCCAATACAAAAAGCCTTTTATGCATTTCCGGATGCGGAATAATCAAATCGTCTTCGCGAATGATCTCCTGACCGTATAGAAGAAGATCAAGATCAATGATCCGAGGGGCTCCCGCAAAAGTTCTAACACGCCCCATCGCTTTTTCAATGTTCTGCAATGCCTTCAAAAGATCGCGTGGCAAAAGCGTTGTTCGGATTTCCGTCACTGCATTGATGAACCAGTTCTGGTTTTCCAGTTCATTACTATATTCACCGATGCTTGAATCGGAAATAACGGGTTCAGTTTTATAAAAAGATGAAATCCTTTCCAAAGTAATGCCTGAAACGCAAGACAACTTATTAACGGATTCCTGACATTGCATCAAAGGATTGCTTAAATTGGAACCAATCCCTATATAGGCAAGAATGCCTTCCAACACGTCACCCGATCATTTGATGTTTTTTAAACCTAAAACATCCTGCATGTCATACAGACCATTTTGCTGACTCACGATCCACTGCGCCGCTCGAATCGCACCTTTGGCAAAGTTGTCCCGGCTTTGAGCGCGATGCGTAAATTCCAGTCTCTCTCCGATTCCACCGAACATCACTGTATGTTCTCCGACAATATCGCCGGCCCGAATCGTCTGGATGCCGATTTCCTTCTTTGTCCGTTCTCCGATCATCCCCCGCCGCGTATAAACCGCATCCTTCTTGATGTCTCGTCCCAGTTTATCTGCTATCACCTGAGCCATTTGCATCGCCGTACCGCTGGGCGCGTCTTTTTTTAAATGGTGATGCGCTTCGATGATCTCAACATCATAATCATCGCTGAGAATGCCTGAACAATACTCCAGTACTTTTAACATTACATTCACGCCGACGCTCATGTTCGGAGACAACACGCAGCGTGTTTTTTCGGAAAGCCGACCGACGATTTTCATCTCTTCAGGCGTAAAGCCCGTCGAACCGATCACGATGCTGCAATTTTTTTCGCTGGCAATGCTCAGATAATTCAGAGACGCTTCATGATTGGTAAAATCTATCACCACATCGGCCTGAGCAATGCAATCAGCCAGTTTATCGCTGACCAGCGCGCCGGTTCTTCCTAATCCCAGAGAATGACCAACGTCTCTTCCGATAATAGGATGACCCGTCACTTCAATGGCACCAACAACCTGGATATCCTCCATTGCTGAGATAAGGCTGATAATCCTGCCCCCCATTTTTCCACCCGCACCCGTGACGATTACCTTAACCATAACGCCTGCTCCTTAGATCATAATTGTTTTGACCCGATCATGAGATCAAGCCGTAATTTTCCATAACCTTTTTGAGTTTATCGTAATTTGCCGGGGCCATTTTACACAGCGGCAGTCGATATTCGTATTCGATCTTCCCCATCAGCGACAGAGCGGCTTTCACGGGCGTCGGGTTAACCTCTATAAACAGAACATCGAATAAAGGACTCATTTTTTGATGCAATGACCTTGCGCCGGCCAGATTGCCGGCCTCCACCGCATCGATCAAGGCGGCCATATCGGCGGGAACAATATTGGATGCAACGGAAATAATGCCCTTCCCGCCTATAGCCATCAGCGGAAGCGTCATTCCGTCATCGCCGGATAAAACATCAAATGCCGGATCGCACAGATCAATCACGTCATTCATCTGTTTCAGCGAACCGGACGCTTCCTTAATCCCTACAATATTGCTCAGTTTCGCCAGACGGGCAATTAATTCCGGCGACATATTCACGCCGGTTCTTCCCGGAATGTTGTAAGGGACAATCGGAATGGGCACATTTTGCGCAATCAATTGAAAATGCTGAAAGATCCCTTCCTGTGTCGGTTTGTTATAATAGGGACAGGCAATCAGCGCGCCGTCCGCGCCTGCTTCATAGGCGTGTTTCGTCAGGCGCAGCGCTTCCGCCGTACTGTTGGATCCCGTACCGGCTATCACCGGCACCCTTTTCTTTACGGCGTCAATTGTGATTTCAATTACCCGGTCATGTTCATCATGGGTCAGAGTCGGCGATTCCCCTGTTGTCCCACAGGGCACCAGACCATCGATGCCGCCGGCAATCTGAAATTCAATGAGCTCCCTCAATGCTTTTTCATCCACCTGACCGTTTTTAAATGGCGTCACCAGAGCGGTAATGGCTCCTCTAAACATAAAATAATGCCTCCTGGATATTTGTTTATTTATAATCGACTTCCACCGTTTGCGATTCCCGGCAGACACCGGCCTCGTCACACAGTTTTAAACGATAACTGTAAATTCTTCCTTTTTCCACTGCAGAATCGACAAATCTGTATTCATCGTTTTCTTTTTTAACCGGCACCTGGCCAATCCTCTCGAATGTGCGTGGACAATCCTTGCAAACATTTCCCGCACTGCCCAGTTGACTTTTTTCTACGTTAATGTAGCTGATCACCGTCTGATTTTTAAGTTGCCAGGCTAGCACTATGGCGTTGCCATCAACTGACGAGGATAATCTCTGTTCCGCTTGTTTTGCTGAAGCGGCGGACTCAGAACGAACGGGATTGGCCTTCAGCCCGCAGCCGGTCGCAAGCAGTATCAAAGCAAGCCCGAATAAAATTTTATTTATCAGCGAGACGTTTTTCAAATTCGCGAATCCTTTCTTTCACCGATGCAGTAGCCGTCCCCCCCCGATGCTTGCGCGCGTTGACGGAATTCTCCAGTTTTATTCTGGCGGCGATATCAGCGTTAAATCCCGCATAAAATTTCTGATAGTCATTCAGACTGAGATCAGCGAGCGTTTTTTTGCTTTTTACACAGAGAGCGACAATGTTGCCGACAATTTCATGAGCCTTGCGGAACGGCACGCCTTTTTCCACCAGATATTCCGCCACGTCGGTCGCCGTGGAATAACCACCGCCCGCTGCCTCATGCATTCGGGCGGCCTTAAATTCAGTATGAGCCAGCATTTCCGTGAAAATCGCCAGACAGTTCTTCACCGTATCAACCGCATCAAACAGCGGCTCTTTATCTTCCTGCAAATCACGGTTGTAAGTCATGGGCAATCCCTTGAGCAGCGTCAGAATCGCGAATAAATCGCCATAGACCCGCGCCGTTTTGCCCCGAATCAGTTCCGCGATATCCGGATTTTTCTTCTGGGGCATGATGCTGCTCCCCGTGGTGTAGGCATCCGAAATTTCCACAAAGCCGAACTCATCAGACGACCATAAAACCAGGTCCTCGCAAAAACGGCTCAGATGCGTCATGGAAAGTGAAGCTGTGAAAATAAATTCCGCCACGTAGTCGCGGTCCCCGACTGTATCCATGCTGTTATTACCGACGGCCGGGAAATTCAAAAGCTCCGCTGTACGATTGCGGTCAATGGGCAGACCTGTGCCGGCCAAAGCTGCAGCACCCAAAGGCAAAACGTTGAGCCGCTTTCTGCAGTCGCCGAGTCTTTGCGCATCCCGGGAAAACATTTCCGCAAAAGCCAGAAAATAATGCGATAATAACACCGGCTGTGCTTTCTGAAGATGCGTATAGCCGGGCATAATGGTTTTGATCTCGCTTTGGGCCATTTTGATCAACTGCTTTTGCAGATCCGCAAGAAGCCGGCTGACGGCATCGATTTCCGCACGCAGAAAAAGCCGGACATCCAGAGCGATCTGATCATTGCGGCTGCGCGCGGTATGGAGTTTTCCCCCTCCCGCGCCAATACGCTTAATCAATTCTTTTTCAATGGCCATGTGAATATCTTCATCGGCCGGATCAAAGACAAACCCGCCCTTTTCGATATCGCTCAGAATACTTTTCAGCCCTCGGACAATGGCCGCCGCTTCCTTGCGGGAAATAATTCCCGACTCGGCCAGCATCGTTGCATGGGCGATGGATCCTTCTATATCATATCGATAGAGTCTTGAATCATAGTGCAAAGAACAGGTAAATTTCTCTACACTTTTGGCCGTGGCTTCTTCAAATCGTCCAGCCCATGGTTTTTTTGTATTGGCCATGAAAGAACTCCGCAAAGTTATTTTTTATTCTTCATCATTTTTTGAATCCGCAGGCGCAAACCATTCAGCCGGATGAATCCTATAGCGTCTTTCTGGTTATAGACCTGATCTTTTTCAAATGTGGCAAACGCTTCACTGTAGAGTGAATAAGGCGATTTGCGGCCAACCACAATGCAGTTCCCTTTATAAAGCTTGATCCTCGCCGTGCCGGTAACATTTTCCTGCGTCGCGTCGATGTATGTCTGGAGCGTCTTCATTTCCGGAGCATACCAGAAGCCGTTGTATGCCAGTTGTGCATATTTGGGAATCAGCGAATCACGCATGAACATGACTTCCCGGTCCATCGTGATGGATTCTACGGCGCGATGCGCCGCCCAAAGCACCGTTCCGCCGGGAGTTTCATAAACGCCGCGGGATTTCATGCCGACAAAACGGTTCTCCACCATATCCACACGGCCGATGCCGTTTTTGCCCGCTAAAATGTTGATGTGATCCATCAGCGTCGCCGGAGACATTTTTTTGCCGTCAATAGCCACCGGGTTCCCTTTCACAAAATCAATTTCCACATAGGTCGGCTTGTTCGGCGCTTTTTCCGGCGATGCGGTCAATACAAACATGTCTTCCGGCGGCTCCGCCCAGGTGTCTTCCAGAATGCCACCTTCATGGGAAATATGCAGCAGGTTGCGGTCGGAACTGTAAGGCTTTTTCTTCGTCAGTGGAATAGGAATTTTGTATTTCTTCGCGTAATCGATCATGGATTCCCGTGAATCAAATGTCCAGTTGTCGTCTTTCCAGGCGGCGATGATATTGATTTCAGGATCCAGCGCGATATAGGTCAGTTCAAAACGCACCTGATCGTTTCCCTTGCCGGTCGCACCATGACAAACTGCATCGGCTTTTTCTTTTCTGGCGATCTCGATATGCCTTTTGGCGATCAGCGGCCGGGCCAGTGACGTTCCCAAAAGATAGGTTCCTTCATAGATCGCATTGGCGCGGAGAGCGGGAAACACGAAATCACGGGCAAATTCCTCCCGCAGATCTTCAATGTATATTTTGCTGGCGCCGGTGTTGATCGCTTTTTCCTTCAAGCCGGTTAATTCTTCTTTCTGCCCGACATCGGCGGCATAACAAATCACTTCACAACCATAGGTTTCAATCAACCAGCGAACAATGACCGAAGTATCCAAACCACCGGAATAGGCCAACACAACTTTCTTTACTTTTTTCGACACGATTTTTTCCTCCTAAATCAATATTTCTAAAACTGCCTTTTGCACGTGCAGACGGTTTTCCGCTTCATCAACCACGACGGATTGCGGTCCGTCAATGACATCAGCGGTAATTTCCTCGCCGCGGTGCGCGGGCAGGCAATGCATAACGACGGCGTCTTTCTTCGCCACGCCTAAAAGCTTTCCGTTAATCTGATAATTTTTAAAAATCTTTTTTCGTTCCTGAGATTCGGCCTCCTGCCCCATGCTCGTCCAGACATCCGTGTAGAGCACATCTGCGTCCTTGGCCGCCTCGAAAGGATCGCGATACAACTGAACACGACCTTGTCCGTTTTTCCTGCCCTCCTCCATCAACCGGCTGTCCGGATCATAACCTTCGGGACAAGCCAGAACAAGTGAAAAAGGCAGACGCGTCGCCGCTTCGATCCAGCTGTTGGCGACATTGTTGCCGTCTCCGATATAGGCCACCTTTACGCCTTCGTAAGACCCTTTTTTCTCCTTGATTGTAAACAAGTCCGCCAGGATCTGACAGGGATGCAGGAGATCCGTAAGTCCGTTGATAACCGGGATGGACGCGTATCGGGCCAGTTCTTCGACACTGTCCTGGGCAAAGGTCCGGATCATTATTCCGTTGAGATAACACGACATCATCCGGGCGGAATCCGCAAGGGTTTCGCCGCGTCCGATTTGCGTGTCCCGTGAATTCAAAAAAAGCGCGATGCCGCCCAATTGATACATGCCGACTTCAAATGAAATCCTCGTCCGCGTGGAAGACTTGTCAAAGATCATACCCAGCGTCTTGCCTTTAAGTGAAGCATGTTCCTTGCCTTCCTTCAGCATTTTCTTGAGCCGGGCGGCTCGAAGCCAGATTTCTTCAAAATCCGCAGGCGCCATTTCGGCAAAACTCAGCAAGTCTTTTTTCATTTTCCCTCCATGACCGCATCCAGTATTGAAATCGCAGCATCAATATCCTTTTGATCGATCGTCAGCGGCGGAACGAAACGAAGCGTTTTTCCACCGGTGCAATTAATGAGCAATCCCTTTTCCTGACAGGTCCTGACGATATCCGCACCCTCAATGGTGAGCGCACAGGCCAGCATGAGTCCTTTGCCCCGAACGCCGGAAATGATCGCGTGCTTCGCCTTTAAATCCTGCAGTTTTGCTAAAAAATAATCTCCCATTTTTCGACAATTTTCCAACACACCTTCGTCCAGCATCGTCTTGAGCGTTGCTTTGGCCGCCGCCATGGCCAGCAGGTTGCCGCCAAACGTGGACGCGTGATTGCCGGGTGTGAAGGCGCGCGACACTTCGTCTGTCGCCAGCATGGCCCCCACCGGAAAGCCGTTCCCCAGGGCTTTAGCCAGTGTCATGATATCAGGCTTGATGCCGGAATATTCATAAGCGAATAATTTGCCTGTCCGCCCGATACCGGTCTGCACCTCATCGACAATCATTAAGATCTTATGCCTGTTGCAAATATCCCTGACCTTTGCCAGATATGACTCTTCAGGAATAATGACCCCGCCTTCTCCCTGAATGGGTTCCAGCATGATGCCGCAGGTCTTGGACGTGATAGCCGCCTCCAGCGCCGCCGGATCGTTAAAAGGCGCGTATTTGAAGCCATCCAGAAGCGGCGTGAAACCGAACTGGAATTTTTCCTGCCCCGTGGCCGTAATGGTCGCCATCGTGCGGCCGTGAAATGAATCTTTCATGGTAATCAGTTCAAATTTATCCGGTCCCAGATTTTCATGGGCGTATTTTCGAGCCAGTTTGATCGCCGCTTCATTGGCTTCCGCGCCGCTGTTGCAGAAAAATGCTTTATCGGCAAACGAGTGCTTCGTAAGCAGCGCGGCTACTTCCGCCTGCGGCTGGGTGTAATACAAATTAGATACATGCGTCAGGTTTTTCACCTGTTTTTTGATCGCCTTCACCACATTGGGATGGGAATGCCCCAAGTTGCAGACGGCGATGCCGGCGACAAAATCGAGATATTCTTTTCCTTCGGCATCCCAAACCTTCACACCCTCGCCTTTGGTCAGCGCAATGGGAACCCGCCTGTAGGTATTCATGATATTTTTATCGGCCAGAGCCATTATTTTTTTCTCATTCATTATGCTTTCTTCTTTCTTTTTATAAAACGATTTCCGTGCCGATTCCCTCGTCCGTAAAGACCTCCAGTAGAATCGCGTGCTTCAGACGTCCGTCAACAATGTGCGTTTTTTTCACGCCGCCACGCAACGCTTTGAGGCAGCATTTCACTTTAGGAAACATGCCGCCTTCAACAATCCCTTCGTCGATCAGATTTAACGCTTCTTTATCCGTCATCGTGTTAATCAGTTTCTTGTCCTTATCCAGAACGCCCGCGACATCCGTCAGGAGCAGCAGCTTTTCAGCTTTCAGAGCGGCGGCTACTTCGCCCGCCACGATGTCGGCATTGATATTATACGTTTCGCCATGTTCGCCAATGCCGGTTGGCGCGATAACGGGAATAAAACCGTTCTGTCCCAGAGATACAATCAATTCGGTATTAACGGTTTTTACTTTACCCACCAGTCCGATATCGATGATTTCGGAAGGGGTATTCTTTGCTTTTTCATCCGTCAGAAAATATTTTTCAGCTTCAATCATATTACCGTCTTTACCGCTCAAGCCCACGGCTTTTCCGCCATGCTGATTAATTAATCCGACAATTTCCTTATTCACCATGCCCACCAGGACCATCTCAACGATGTTCATGGTTTCCTCATCGGTTACTCGCATGCCCTGGATGAATTTGGATTCTTTGCCCAGCTTTTTCAGCAAGCTGCCGATTTGCGGGCCTCCCCCGTGCACGACTACGGGATTGATGCCGATATATTTCATCATGACAACATCGCGCGCGAATTTGTCTTTCAAATCCTGATCGACCATCGCGTGTCCGCCGTATTTGACGACAATCGTTTTGTTATAAAACCGCTTGATGTAGGGCAGAGCTTCCAGCAGAATGTCCGCCCGCTCCATTGAACTTTGAATATGTTCCATTTCGCTCTCCGTTTTATAGAATATATCTGCTCAAATCTTCGTCTTCGACGATGTTGTCCAGTTTTTCTTCGACGTATTTTGCGTCTATGACGATTTTCTTTTCCTCAAGATCCGGCGCGTCAAAGGAGATGTCCTCAAGCAGCGTCTCCATGATGGTATAAAGTCTGCGCGCGCCGATGTTTTCCGTCCGTTCATTGACGATGGTTGCCACTTCGGCGATCTGTTCCACCGCATCATCGGTAAATGACAGCTGAATGTCTTCCGTCGCCATCATTTCCGTATATTGCTTGACCAGAGCGTTATTGGGTTCGGTCAGAATCCTTACAAACTCATCCTTCCCCAGTGAATCCAGTTCCACGCGTATCGGGAAACGCCCCTGCAGCTCCGGAATCAGATCAGAGGGTTTTGTTCCGGAAAATGCTCCTGCCGCGATAAACAAAATATGATCGGTCTTCACCATCCCGTAACGGGTGTTGACATTCGAACCTTCGACAATAGGCAGCAGATCTCTCTGAACGCCTTCACGCGACACATCCGGACCATGCTGCGAATCGCCGCCGACAATCTTGTCGATTTCATCCAGAAAAATGATGCCCGACTGCTCCACCCGATCCAGCGCCGTTCTGGTGACTTTGTCCATATCGATCAGCTTCTGGGCCTCTTCGGCCGCCATGACCTCAATCGCTTCCGGTACTTTCACATTTCTTCTTTTCTTCTTTTGCGGCATCATATTGCCCAGCATATCCTTCAGATTGAGACCCATATCTTCCATACCGGCCGCGGAAAATATCTCAATCATGGGACCGCTTTTCGGTTCTGACACTTCCAGTTCAACCATGCGCTCATCAAGTTTTCCATCGTGAAGCCATTTGCGCATTTTTTCCCTCGTCGCATCCTGCTTCTTGATCTGATCGTCAGTCAATGGAAGATCAATTTGTTCCTGATCGGAATCGTTCAGCATGTCGCCCACTTTTTTTTCCACGGGTCGCGGCGGTATCAGAAGATCGAGAACCCGCTCCTCCGCAATTTCGGCAGCCTTGGCCTGGACATTTTCCTGTTCTTCAGCCTTCAGCATGTTAATCGACAATTCGACCAGATCGCGTATCATCGATTCCACATCACGTCCCACGTACCCGACTTCCGTAAATTTGGATGCTTCCACTTTCAGAAACGGCGAATTATCCAGTTTGGCCAATCGTCGGGCGATTTCCGTTTTGCCGACTCCTGTGGGACCGATCATGATAATATTTTTCGGCGATATTTCATCCGCCAGTTCTTCCGGCACGTTTTGCCTCCGCCAGCGGTTTCTGAGGGCAATGGCCACGGCTCTTTTAGCGTCAGCCTGGCCGATGATATGCCTGTCTAATTTTTCTACTATCTCACGGGGTGTTAACCCAGAATTATTCATCTTTTAAACCTGCTCCTTATTTTTTGCTCTTTTTGACTTCTTTCGGCTTCTCTTCATTCAGGTCAATTTCTTCCAGCGTAATATGATCATTGGTGTAAATACAAATTTCCGAAGCGATTTTCATCGACTCCCTGGCGATTTCCGTGGCGGAAAGATTACTGTGTTTCACCAGCGCACGCGCCGCCGCCTGCGCGTAGGCGCCGCCGGATCCGATGGCCATTACATCGTCATCCGATTCGATAACATCGCCGTTTCCGGAAATAATCAGCGAATAATCCCGGCTGACCGCAATCATCAGGGCTTCCAGGTGGCGCAAAACCCGGTCGGTGCGCCAGTCTTTGGTCAGTTCCACGGCAGCACGCAACAGGTTGCCGTTGTATTGCTCCAGTTTCTGATCAAACCGGTCAAAGAGTGTGAAAGCGTCGGCGGTCGCTCCCGCAAACCCGACAATCACCTCATTGTTATAGAGCCTGCGCACCTTGCGTGCGCCATGTTTCAGTATCGTTGTATCCAGCGTTACCTGACCGTCACCGGCGACAGTAATTTTATCATCCTTCTTAACTGCAAGAATGGTTGTGCCTTTAATGTGCATTTTATCTCCTCATAAATTCCTGGATCCCGCGTCGCGCTTCGCTTGCTCGGGATAAATTCGACTAAGGTTTTTTCCGGCGGCTTCCGTCTCGGAAAAGCCAAGTGCCTTTCAATTCCTGGATCCCGCGTCGCGCTTCGCTTACTCGGGATAAATTCGACTAAGGTTTTTTCCGGCGGCTTCGCCTTGGAAAAAACCAAGTCTCATTTACTTTTTAGCCCGTGGGTGGGCTTGATCGTAAACTTCCATCAGACGGTTGATATTAACCGCCGTGTATTTCTGAGTCGTGGAAAGACTCTCATGCCCCAGCATTTCCTGAATTGACCGCAAATCCGCGCCGGCTTCCAGCAAATGCGTGGCAAAACTGTGCCGAAGGGCGTGCGGACTGATCTTGCGTCCGATACCGCTTTTGACGGTAGCTTTATCCACCATGCGTGCAATGCTTCTGGTCGTGATCCTCTTTCCCCGTACATTCAAGAAAAGCGCCCCGTTTGATAAATCCACAGCATGCTCTTTCCTCAAATTCTCCGTCGCGGACAGATATTTTCCGATCGCATCCAAAGCGGCGGCTCCCACCGGAACGATTCTCTCTTTTTTTCCCTTACCGCGCACCTTTACCAGCGCCGCTTTTAAATTAACATCATCCGTATCCAAACCTGCAAGTTCAGCCAGACGCAATCCCGAAGAATAGAACAACTCCAGCATGGCCTGTTCGCGCAAACCGGATGCGGAATTATTGCACCGGGCGGTATTTAAAAGTTCAAAGGCTTCATCCACCGACAAAAAAGTCGGCATATATTTTTCCATCTTCGGTGTCTGGATACCCTGGGCCGGATTGCTCTTAATCAGGCCCTCGCGCAACAAATATTTGTAAAACGCCCGCAGGGAAGATATTTTGCGGTTGATGGATACTTTTTTAAGTTTCCGGCCATACAGAAAAGCCAGATATCCCCGGATCGTTTCCATCTGCGCATCCAGAATCGTTTTTTGCGCTGATCTGTTCTCCTGACTTTGCAGGAATGATTTAAACTCCTCAATATCCGACAGGTAGGCCGTACGCGTATGTTCCGACACATTGCGCTCTACATCCAGAAATGTTCGAAAATCCGCGAACAGGTCTTTCATCTTTTCACATCTTGTATTTTCCGAAATCTTCAGCGGACAAATTTTCCAGAAATTCTTTTATTTTGTCTTCTTTGAATTTATCAATGTCGGTGAGCTTCACACCGAAATCAATATTGCGGGACTTCTCCAACACGCTTTCTTCAACAAAGATCGATGCCTGGGCGCGCAAAGCCAACGCAATGGCATCGCTGGGCCGTGCATCAATCGCGTAAGTTTGCCCTTCCCTGGTCAGATAGATGCTTGCAAAAAACGTGTTGTTGCGGATATCAATAATTTCAATCCGATTAACCGTAACATCAAGGGCCTTAATGCATTCATATAACAAATCATGTGTCATGGGCCGGGAAAAGACAACATGCTCCAGTTCCGTGGCTATGGCGCTGGCTTCGAATAAACCGATCCAGATCGGAATGGCTTTGTTTTCCTGCATATCCTTCAAGATGACAATGGGTGTATTGGTGATCGGATCGATGGTCAATCCTGATACCTTCATCTCCAGCAGCATCCCCAACCTCCTTAACGATTAATCATTTTTCCCCGAAGTGAATGCAGATACCCACGTGTAATTTCCACATTCACCCGCTTGCCGATCAGCTCCGGACCGCCTTTAAAATTAACTATTTTCCACGAACGCGTCCGTCCCATCATATCATGCCCGGAGTTTTTGCTTTTGCCTTCAACCAATACTTCCTGAAGACTGCCTTCCATAGCCGAGTTTTTCTCCTGCGTGTGCCGATCCTGCAGGGCCTGTAATTCCTTCAGTCTCTGCGCTTTTTCATTCTCCGGCACGACGTCCTGCAACTTCTGGGCAGCAGTTCCTTTACGTTCAGAATACTTGAACGAAAAAAGTAAATCAAACCTGATTTTTTCCATCATGTCAATGGTTTCTTGATAATCTTTTTGCGATTCTCCCGGAAAGCCGACAATGATGTCGGACGTAATACTGATTTGCGGACAGACACCCCGTAAACGGTCGACTTTATCGACATACTCTTCGATGGTATAACCCCGGTTCATCAACTTTAAAATACGGTTGGATCCGGACTGAACAGGCAGATGAATATGTTCGCATAATTTAGGCATGTTGGCAAAGCAGTCAATCAATTCACCGGATAAATCTTTCGGATGCGATGTGGTGAAACGAATCCTATCAATACCATCGATTTTACTAATTTTTTTAAGTAACGAAACAAAATTGCAGCCGTGCGCTGTCTTTTTCCCGTAGGAATTTACATTCTGTCCAAGAAGCGTCACTTCTTTTACGCCCAGTTTCGTCAGCCTGACAATTTCTTCGATAATATCATCGGGTGTCCGGCTCATTTCCGGCCCGCGAAGATACGGCACCACACAGTAAGCGCAATAGTTGTCGCAGCCCTGCATGATGGAAACAAATGCGCCTAGCGATCCATCGGGAGGCGGTGCGAAAACACTGAGGGATGTAATTTTCGATGAGAAATCAGTCCGTGTGATTTTCCTCCGGCCTTTTTGTATCGCTGCAACCATCTCCGGCAGCCGGTGGATATTATGCGTGCCGAAAACCAGATCAACGTTCTTCGCCCGGCTATGAACCTTCGTGCCCATGTGCTGCGCCAGACAACCGCCGAAGCCGATGATCAAATCAGGATTTTCCTCTTTTAACAACATCAGGCGCCCGAGCTCGCTGAAAGCCTTCTGCTCTGCTTTTGCTCTGATTGAACAGGTGTTGATCAGGATTAAATCCGCCCTGTGGGAATCATCCGTCAGTTGATATCCCATATCTTTCATCAACACCGCCATTTGTTCCGAGTCGTGCACATTCATCTGACAACCGAAGGTTTCAATATATAAATACTTGTTTTTCATGTTCATCCAATTGATTAATTTATCAAGAGTATTAGTATTTCAACGGGGGTTAGTCAATCGATATTTCAGAATATTGCTCAGTCGGCCAAACTCCGGAAGAGAAAGTGTTTCTCCCCTTCTTTTGCCATCGATACCGGCATCATGAAGGGCGGACATTATATCGGCGTCAGACATTTCCTCCAGGAATTTGGCATTCTTCAAATTATTGGTCAGCATTTTGCGGCGCTGGGCAAAAGAAGCTTTCACCAGACGGCTGAAGAACACCTCATCCATCAACTCAACCAGTGGTTTCTCACGGAATACGCCGCCGATAATAGAAGATGCCACTTTGGGTACCGGATAAAAACAGGTTGCCGATACATCAAACAGTCTTTGCACATCCGCATACATTTGAAGCAAGACAGAAGGCACTCCGTAGTGTTTGTTACCAGGTGGAGAAACGAGTCTTTCAACAACCTCCTTTTGCAGCATTAACGTAAAGTTATTGATCACGGACCGATAAGACAATAAATGGAAAATAAGAGGGCTAGAAATATTGTAAGGAACGTTACCAATCACTTTAAGTTTATCTTTATATTGCGATGATTTTAAAGCGAAATCAAATTTCAATATATCTCCAGAATAGATCTCCACATTAGGGAATTCAGCCAACTGATCCTGTAGAATTTCTATCAGCCCGGGATCAATTTCCACGGCGATCACCTGCCTCGCGGTCCGCGCGATGTCTTTGGTCATTACACCGATGCCCGCACCGATTTCCACAACAACATCTTCGGAAGTAACATGTCCCGCGGCAGCAATTTTATGAATCGTATTGACGTCAACCAGAAACGACTGGCTCAGTTTTTTGCTGGGGCGGACATTGAAGCGCTTAAGTATTTCCCGGGGAGTGGTCATAACGGTCTTTCAACCAGCGGCCAGCGCGACACGGCGTTTAAATCCAGTGAATCGCGTCGACCGTTGATCAGCATGATTTCACCCAAGCTTGCGATCATGGCCGCATTATCCGTACATAAAATGATCGGCGGAATAAATAATTCTATACCGGCCCTGGTGGTTGCTTCGGTAAATCTTTGCCGCAGGCGGCTGTTGGCCGCTACACCGCCGCAGACAACAACTTGGGTGATATTATGCTCAGCGGCTGCTTTGAGTGTTTTATCAACCAGCACATCAATGATGGCTTCCTGATAACTGGCTACAATATCCGGCAATTCTTCCTGACCGATCCTGCCCCCGCGTTTTTTGAACATGGTCAAAAGCGACGTTTTCAGGCCGCTGAAGCTGAAATCAGGCGAATCCTTCATGGCCCGTGGAAAATCAAACGCCCTGGGATTGCCTGTTTTGGCCATTTTATCAATCACCACACCCCCGGGATAGCCCAGATCAAGCAGTTTGGCGGCCTTGTCAAAAGCCTCGCCTGCGGCGTCGTCGCGCGTCTGTCCCAACAATTGGAATTTGTGATAATCGGTTACCAGGTACACATTGGTATGCCCACCGGAAACAACAAGAGCCGCAAAGGGAAACTTTGGCCTTTTCTCAGACAGAAAGGAAGCCATGATATGCCCTTCCAGATGATTGACGCCGACGAAAGGAATGTTAAGACCATAGGCGAGCGCCTTGGCGGCGGATAAACCGACCAGCAGCGAACCTATCAGCCCCGGCCCGCGCGTTACGGCAATGCCTTCCACATCTTGCAATGTCAGGCCCGCGTCCGTCATCGCCTGATTAATTACGGGAGAAATGGCTTCAATATGCTTACGCGACGCGATTTCCGGCACCACGCCTCCATAAGCACTGTGATCCTTGATTTGCGAGGCAATGACATTCGAAAGCAATGTCCCATCCCTCACAACCGCCGCCGCCGTTTCATCACATGATGATTCAATTCCTAAAACTAACAAATTTTCAATCCTTCTTTACCTGTGAAACTCCAATTTCCTCAACGAAGTACAGGGAAACTGGGAAGTTGAACTATCCCGCACAGCTTAGGGCATGTCACCTCTTGACTTTATTCCGGCTTATACCCGTGATAATTTTCTTTACAAATAATTCAAAAGGCTTATATAAAAGCCCTCAGTATTTGTAAACAAACTTTTTAACACCTTTAATAATCAGGATCACTTCCATGGAAATAAAAACAGATTTTTTAATTATCGGCAGCGGGATTGCGGGCTTAAGCCTGGCCATCAAAGTAGCCAAACTGGGCTCTGTAGCCATTGTTACCAAAAAAGAAAAATCGGAATCCAACACCAATTACGCTCAGGGCGGAATTGCCGCGGTGACGGATAAGACAGACAGTTTTGAAGAACACATCAGCGACACGCTGGACTGCGGCGCAGGCCTCTGCAATAAAGATGTCGTCGACTTTGTGGTTCGGGAAGCCCCTCCGCGGATTCAGGAACTGATTGAATGGGGTGTCAATTTCACAAAATCAGAGGTGCCGCCTCATCTTTATGATCTGGGACAGGAAGGGGGACACCACCGCCGGCGCGTGTTGCACGCCAAGGATCTGACCGGCCGTGAAATCGAGCGGGCGCTTCACGAAAAAGTTGCCGCTCTCAAGAATGTCCAGATTTATGAAAATCATATCGGCATCGACCTCATCATTCAGAAAGACGCCGAAGGCCAGACCATCAATTGCCTGGGCGCCTACGTTCTGGATATCAATCGCGGCGAAATCCATACCTGCCGGGCCAAGTATACGATTCTTTCTACCGGCGGCGCAGGCAAGGTATACCTGATTACCACTAATCCGGACATTGCCACAGGCGACGGCATTGCAATGGCCTACCGCGCCGGCGCAAAAGTCGCCAACATGGAGTTCATCCAGTTTCATCCCACGTGCCTTTTTCATCCCGAAGCCAAGGCATTTCTCATCAGTGAAGCCGTGCGCGGCGAGGGAGGCATTCTTAAATTAAAAAACGGCGAGACGTTCATGGAAAAATATCACCCCATGAAAAGCCTGGCGCCGCGGGATGTCGTGGCTAAAGCCATCGACACGGAGATTAAACGCTCCGGCGATGAACATGTCCTCCTGGACATCACGCATCATACCCGCGATTTCCTGATGGACCGTTTTCCCAATATCTATCATAAATGTCTGGAATACGGCATTGACATGGCTGTACAGCCCATTCCCATCGCGCCGGCAGCCCATTATATCTGCGGCGGAGTCGCTGTTGACTATTTCGGCAAGACATCCATCGACAATCTGTTCGCCTGCGGCGAAGTCTCCTGCACCGGCCTGCACGGCGCAAATCGCCTGGCCAGCAATTCTCTTCTGGAAGCGCTGGTATACTCCCATCGCGTTTACACAAGAATCGCCAAGTCCTTCCGGCAAACCGAACTCAGTGATTTGCCGATTCTTCCCTGGGACGCAGGTGACACATCCGAAAGCGACGACAGCATTGTCGTCACCAACAACTGGGACGAAATCCGCAGGTGCATGTGGAATTATGTGGGCATTGTCCGCTCTGATAAGCGACTGGCGCGCGCCCTGCGCAGAATTGAGATGATTCAGCGGGAAATTCACGAATATTACTGGAATTACAAAGTCACCAAAGACTTAATCGAACTTCGCAATATTACAACCGTGGCCAAACTGATTGTGCAGAGCGCTCTGGCCAGGAAAGAAAGCCGCGGACTGCATTTTACCATTGACTATCCCGATTCACAGGATGCTTTTTTGAAGGATACGATCCTGGTTAAAAAATAATTTCTGAAATACTTTGCCATCAGGCCGGGTCTTTTGACCCGGCCTGATGTTTCTCTTTATTTTCCGAAAACCCGGTTAAAGATAAAATCCAGGTTCTTTAAAAAATTATTGACGTTAAAAATACCATCCAGATCTTTTTCCTTCAGAAACTTTTGAACCGTCTCGTCCGCGGCCAGGAGTTTTCTGAATTCGATGCCTTCCATCCAGGATTTCATCGCGTTTTTCTGGACAATGGCGTAGGCGTCTTCGCGCGTCGTCCCTTTTTCGATGAGGGACAGGAGCACCATTTGCGAGAAAATCACACCGTGCGTCATATTCAGATTGGCCAGCATGCGTTCCGGATAAACAACCAGTTTATCGATCATTCCGGTAAACCGCCCCAACATGAAATCCAGAACAATGGTCGCGTCCGGTCCGATGACTCTTTCTACTGAAGAGTGGCTGATATCGCGTTCATGCCAGAGGGCAACATCTTCCAGAGCCGCGACAGCATATGAACGAACCAGCCTGGCCAGACCCGAGATATTCTCCGAAAGGACGGGATTGCGTTTGTGCGGCATGGCCGAAGAGCCTTTCTGTCCGGGAGAAAAATATTCCTCCGCTTCCCGTACTTCCGTTCTTTGCAGCAGGCGGATTTCCTGAGCAAACTTATCCAGCGAGGATGCGATAATCGCCAGTGTGGCAAAAAATTCCGCATGACGGTCGCGCTGCACAATCTGTGAGGATACAGGCGCCGGCTTCAAACCCAGCTTTTCACAAACATATTCTTCGACAAACGGATCAATAAAAGAAAAGGTGCCGACCGCTCCCGCTATTTTCCCGTAGCTTACCGTTTCTTTGGCACGAATAAGACGCTCCCGATTGCGCTCCATTTCCTGATACCACAAAGCCATTTTCAGGCCAAAGGTAATCGGTTCGGCATGGATGCCGTGTGACCGGCCGATCATTAAAGTATTTTTATGTTCAAAAGCTTTCTTTTTCAGTATCGGCAGCAGTTGATCAAGATCGGCAATCAATATTTCCGCCGCTTCTTTGAGTTGTATGGCCAGCGCTGTATCCAGAACATCGGATGACGTGAGGCCCATGTGAATAAAACGGCCGTCCTCGCCTATTTTTTCCGTGAGGGACGTTACAAAAGCGATGACGTCGTGCTTGGTGACTGTTTCAATTTCATCAATCCGGGCAACGTTGATGACCGCCTTTGCTTTAATTGTCTCGACAGCCTCAGCCGGAACCTTACCCAGCTTAACCATCGCTTCACACGCTGCCACTTCCACATCCAGCCATTTCTGATATTTATTTTCCTGGCTCCAGATCGCCGTCATTTTTTCTCTTGAATATCTCGGGATCACAATCTTCTCCTGTTTATGTTTTTTAACTGTCCGGTCTTCACAGTTTCAGGGCATGTTTATTATGAGATGAACCTATCCGTCAAGCTATAATATAGGCATGACCTCCGCAACGTTTTCAACAAATTTGCCTCAAATTAAACATTTCATCTTCTTCGGATTTGCCCTCGTTTTTATTCCTCTCATTGACAATTGTTTTCCTTTTTGCCTATAATCCGACCATGAAATAAATAATTATTTCCTGAAAATATTTTCAAGGAGACCCTGTCATGAAACAAGCCGTAATTTGCATATTTGCCGTTTATTGCCTTCTGGGCTTTACGCCTGCCGTATTCGCCGGCGATGGGACTGGCGCACCATCAGATAAAAGTGTCGTCGACTCCGCAAAAGACACGGCCAAAGAGGTGAAAGAAGGAACCGTTCAAGGATACAAGGAAAGCAAGGACGCCGTTGTCCGCGATGCCAAAGCGATGAAAGAAGACGTCCCCAAAGGTTTGAAAGAAGCAAAAGACTCGGTTGTTCAACAGTCCAAAGACATTAAAAAAGAAACCGTTAAAGTCTATAAAGAAACCAAGGAAGCAATTGTACGGGATGCAAAGGCGTTGAAAGAGGAAATCCCCAAAGGTTTAAAAGAAGCGAAAGATGCGGCCGTTCAACAGTCGAAAGACGTCAAAGAAGGCGCAACCAGGGAACTTAAAGAAATCCGTGATGGCGTGACCTCTCCTGCGGCAAAGCCAAAACCTGCTAACAACTGATAAACGGCAATATTTCTCCGGGGAGGATCTATTTTGAGGACATTATTCCACAGGCTGTTTACATTATTTCTATTGTTCATTACCATTCCAGCCTGTGCGCCAACGGGTGAGACCCTGAATAAAGCGCCGCAATCCGCCGCCGCCGCGCAGGTCAGCCAGCCACAGATTAAGACCTCACAGGCCGTTTTGCAGGCCAGCCAGCCTCAAACCAAAGCACCGCCATCCGCCGGACAGACCATCCTTGAAGCAATCAGAATCACAGAGCCGCTCAGCTTTTGCGGCGAACCGGTACCGCTCGCCAACCCTGATATAAAAGAAAGACTGGAAAGAGAAATGTTGTTGTCTCTGGATAACAGCGACGACATTATCCTCTGGTTGAAACGCGCCAACCGCTACTTTCCGGAAATTGAAAGAGTCTTGAAAGCCAATGCACTGCCTGACGATCTGAAATACATCTCCATCGCGGAAAGCTCTCTGCGGCCGCTGGCCTTCTCCAACAAAGGAGCCGCAGGATACTGGCAGTTTATCGAAAGCACGGGCGCCAGATACGGCCTGGAAATCTCGAATGACATCGACGAAAGAAGGAATGTTTATAAAGCAACGCAAGCGGCCGTAAAATACCTCAAAAAACTTCACGTTCTCTTTGATTCCTGGACGCTGGCCGCCGCCGCTTACAACATGGGTGAAGACGGTTTGAAATCCGAAATTCTGGTGCAGAAAGTAAATAACTATTATGATCTTTACTTAAACCAGGAAACACAGAGATATGTTTTCCGGATACTGGCGGCAAAGATCATCATGTCCAATCCGGCAAAATTCGGTTATGTCCTGTCCGAAGATGATCTTTATTTACCCAGACAATTTGATACGGTGGAAATAAAAGCCGGTCAACCCGTTCCCCTTCATGTCATCGCGCAGGCGGCCAATACGTATTTCAAGGTCATTAAAGATCTCAATCCGCACATCAAGTACTATCATCTTCCCGCGGGCACCCATCAGATCCATATCCCCCGGGAGTCGGCAACCGGTTTTGCCGAACGCTACAATAAGCTCATGACCGAATGGCTTGTCCTGAAAAACAACTCTGTTTATACCGTCAAAAAAGGAGACAGCCTGGCAGGCATTGCCGCCCGTTTCAAAATCCCTTTGAAAGCTCTCATGATCTGGAACAAGATCAGCAACGGCAAAAAAGTTGCGCCCGGTGACAAATTATATATTTTCTCCGACCAGCTGAAATCAGCCGGCAACTCGGACGATTCGGTTAATCCATCGCCTTAAAACATCAAAACCCCTTCCCAAGAATGCTTCTCTTCTTTTCCATGTATAATTCTTGACAAATTTCAATTTCTGCCTTAATTACTAGCAATAGAATAGTGTTTGGTCGATCTCTTCCTGATCATGAATATTAAGCTTTAAAGAGCATGTAATTATGAAACTATCGACCCGGTCACGCTACGGTGTGCGGATGATGATTGCTCTGGCCGCAGCCGGAGGCGGCAAGTCCGTTTTTCTCAAGGACATCGCCGCCGGTGAAGACATATCGGAAAAATATCTGAGTTTGATCGTCATCCCTTTAAGGGCATCCGGACTCATTCGATCTATCCGGGGCGCCTGCGGCGGTTATGTCTTGGCCAGGGATCCGAAAGATATTTCGCTGTGCGACATTGTAGAGGCGGTGGAAGGAGAAATATGCCTGGTAAACTGTGTAAAAGATCCTGCCATCTGCCCGAGAACACCTGTCTGCCCGGCCCGAGATACCTGGGCCGAGCTCAGCAATACGATTAGAAAAGCGATGGCCGCCGTAACCCTCGCGAATCTGGTTTCCGGCCGGGAAGCCAAAAAAGACATCACCCGGCCTGTCTCCGGACAAATCAAAAAAAGAAAATAAGAGAACTGCATGGACATCACAAATAAAATAAAACAATTGAAAAAAGAAAAGAACGCCATCATTCTGGCGCACAACTATCAACTGCCCGAAGTTCAGGATATTGCCGACTTCGTCGGCGACTCTCTCGGACTGAGCATAACAGCCGCCAACACTGACGCGGATGTGATTGTATTTTGCGGCGTTCACTTCATGGCGGAAACGGCAAAGATTCTTTCACCTGCCAAAACCGTTTTGCTGCCCGACCCCAAGGCCGGCTGCCCGATGGCTGATATGATTGATGCGGAGGGCCTCCAGGCTCTCCAGGCAGAACATCCGCGGGCGGCGACGTTGTGCTATGTCAACACGACCGCTTCCGTCAAAGCGCATTGCGATTACTGCTGCACATCGGGCAACGCCCTGAAAATGGTTCAACATATTCTGAAAAGCCATGACGAGATTATTTTCGTCCCTGACAAGTATCTGGCTCAATATGTGTCGGCGCAAGTCGGCCGCAAATTTATCATGTGGGAGGGTTTTTGCCCGACACACGCCCGGATTCTGCCGGAAGATATTATGCGAGCCCGCGGGCTTCACCCCCAGGCCAAAGTGTTGGTTCATCCGGAATGCACGCCGGAATTGACCAGGTTGGCCGACGTGGTTGCCTCGACGGAAAAAATGTGCCACTATGTCCATGATAATGAAGCGACTGAATTCATCATCGGCACGGAAATAGGCATTATCCACCGCATGCAGAAAGAAAATCCGTCGAAATATTTTTATCCGGCATCCGAGAAGGCAAGCTGCCCGAACATGAAACGGATCAATCTGGAAAAAATACTCTGGTCCCTTACAGACATGGATTATGAGATTACCGTTCCTGAAGAAACAATGAATCAGGCCAGGGGCGCAATAGAAAGAATGCTGGAAATTGTTTGAAAGATAGTTTTATGAAAAAAGATTCGTTAGGCGTTATCCATACACAATACTTTACTTTTGCCGAACCGCCCCATCCGTTGCAGCTCAAGTCGGGACGCAGCATCGGTCCCGTTACGATTGCCTATGAAACATACGGCAAGCTCAACGCAGCCAAATCCAATGCCATCCTGGTTTGCCACGCCCTTTCCGGCGACGCGCACGCGGCGGGCATTTCCGCCGACGACAAAACCCCCGGCTGGTGGGACGGCCTGATCGGCCCGGGAAAAGCGCTCGACACCCATCAATACTTCGTGATCTGCTCCAATGTGATCGGCGGCTGCAAAGGCAGCACCGGACCCTCTTCGATCAATCCCGAAACGGGCAAACCCTACGCGCTGGATTTTCCCATGATTACGATTGCCGACATGGTGGAAGCCCAGCGTCATTTAATTGATTTTTTCGGCATAGAAAAACTCCTGTGCGTCATCGGCGGCTCAATGGGCGGCATGCAGACACTGCAATGGGCGTCAGCCTATCCCGACCGCGTGCTCGCCGCCATTCCGGTTGCCACGGCGCTCAAGCATTCACCGCAGCAGATTGCCTTTAATGAAGTCATCCGGCAGTCGATCATGGCCGATCCGGCCTGGCGCAAGGGTTTTTATTATGAGCACGGCCAGCCGGAAAACGGTCTGGCGGTGGCGCGCATGATCGGTCACATCACCTTCATGAGCGATCAGTCCATGGAAGAAAAATTTTCGCGCCGGCTGAAAAACGACAACCTCAGCTTTCAGTTTACCGATGACTTCGAGGTGGAAGGTTATCTGCGATACCGCGGCTACAATTTTGTCAAACGCTTTGACGCAAATTCCTATCTCTATATTACCAAGGCGCTTGACTATTTTGATCTCTCCGGCGTTCATTTCATTCCGGATGTCAAAAAAACCGCGGTCCGGTTTCTGGTTATTTCCTTCAAAACCGACTGGCTTTATCCTTCGTATCAGTCGCAGGATATCGTTCGCGCGTTAAAACGAAAACATGCCTTCACCACTTATTTTGATCTGATATCGACTTACGGCCACGATGCATTCCTGATTGAGATAGACGATGAAGCAAGATTGATTAAGAATTTCCTGGCCAATATTCATCAACCCTGAAAGAAACGACTGAACAAATGAAACCTGATCATCAAATCATTACGGATATTATCCATGAAGGAGCTCATGTACTGGATCTGGGCTGCGGCGACGGAGAACTGCTTTCCCTTTTACGGCAGCATAAAAAAGCCTTGGTGCAGGGCATCGAACTTGATGAAGAGCAGATGCACACCTGCGTGGAAAACGGATTAACGGTTCTGCAGGGCGATATTGAAAGCGGTCTGGCGGATTATCCCGACCAGTCTTTTGATTATGTCATTCTCAATCAGATCATGCAGGAAATTAAAAAAGCGGATTATGTGATTCAGGAATCACTCCGCCTGGGACATAAGGTCATTGTGGGTTTTCCCAATTTCGCGCATCTCTCGGCGCGCTGGACTCTTTTCTTCTCCGGTAAAACGCCGATCAATGAAGCGCTGCCCTATTACTGGTTTGAAACACCCAACATCCGTTTCCTGACCATCAGTGACTTTATCGACTACTGCGAGAAGAAGAACATTCATATCGAGCAGCGGTACTATCTCGGCAAAAAAGGCCGGATTTCTTTTTTGCCTAATCTGCTGGCGCAAAATGCCATTTTTGTCCTTACCAAATAACACAGGAGGCCCCGTGGAAAAGAAAATAATCACATCCATCAAACTGCCCGTCGCCGGACCCTATTCACTGGCCGTGGAAGCAAACGGGCTTATTTTCATATCAGGGCAACTGCCGATTAATCCCGCGACCGGTGAAATCGTTATGGATATCAGGCCCGCTGCCCGCCAGGTATTGGCCAATCTTCAAACCCTGCTTGAAGAAAACGGCTTGTCGCTGAATAATGTTGTAAAGACCACCATCTTTCTAAAAAACATGGACGACTTCGCCGTCGTCAATGAGCTTTATGCCGGATTTTTCACCACTCTGCCGCCCGCTCGTTCAACTGTTGAAGTGTCGGCTCTGCCCAAAGGCGTGCCCCTGGAAATTGAAGCCGTCGCCGTGAGGAGTTTATAACCATGGGCAGGATTCTATCCGTTAATATCAGTGAGAAAAAAGGCGAGAAAAAGCACAACATCTCGGCCTGCCGCGCCGTCATCAATCAGGGATTGGAAAACGACGCCCATATCGGTATGGCCATTCGCCAGATCAGTCTGCTTGCGCAGGAAAGTATCGAAAAAATCCGGCAAAAGGGATTGAATGTCAATTATGGGGACTTTGCCGAGAATCTGACAACACAGGGCATCGAGCTTTACACCTTGCCGGTGGGGACGAAACTTCAAGCAGGCCCTGATGTCCTGCTGGAAGTCACGCAAATCGGAAAGACCTGCCTGACGCCGTGTGCGATCTATCATGCCGTGGGCGATTGCGTGATGCCCAAGGAAGGAATCTTCGTCCGCGTTTTATCGGAAGGCACCATTTCCGTCGGAGATGAAATTAAAGTCATCGACTGATCCCTTCAATAAATAATGATTCAGGACGATTTTAAACGCCTGTCCAATCCTCTCTAAGCCTCCTTTCTAAAAAAAGGGATGAAGAAATATTCCAAATATTTTTCCCCTGCACCGATTCTCACTATCCTGATGATTTCTGCGATTTCTGCAGGCAGCGAATACAAAATCGCGCTTGAAAGCGCGCAGGTTTTGGCTTATATGATTCATGAACTCATTAAGGATGTGATCACAGTGCTTCATCAGATATCATCGCGTTGTTTAAAATGCAAGGTTCCCCAGTGCCGGAAAAACTGCCCCGTATCCACGCCCATACCCGATGTCATGAGGCTTTTTGAAGAGGAAAAGGAGCAGGAAGCTTCGGAAATGCTGTTTGCCAATAATCCGTTGTCCGCCATATGTTCCATCGTCTGCCCGCATGAGCGCAACTGCTGCGGCCATTGCGTGCTGGGCAAAAAATCCGATCCGGTGGAATTCTTCAAAATAGAACAGTATCTCTCCGGAAAATATCTCAACGAATACACCCCCCCGGTCATCGATAAGAAAAACATCCGCGTGGCGGTAATCGGCTCAGGCCCCGCCGGAATAACGATGAGCATTCTTCTGTCTTTGAAAGGCTTTCAGGTCACGCTGATGGAAGCCCGCGACAAGATGGGCGGAGTTTTGAGATACGGCATTCCCGAATTCAGACTCCCCAGAGAAATTGTCTCACGATACGAACCTATTTTAAGCGCGCTCGGTGTCCGGTTCAAGCCGAACACCTTTATCGGCTCCTCCATAACCCTTGACGATATGTTTATCGATGGCTACAAGGCCGTCTTTATCGCCGTCGGTACGGCAAAACCCAACAAGCTTGGCCTGCTGGGTGAAACCCTCGGCAATGTTTATTATGCAATCGACTATCTTAAAAGCCCCGAAGCCTACCATCTGGGCAAAAACGTTGTGGTGGTGGGAGCGGGGAATGTTGCCCTTGACGCCGCGAGAATTGCGACCCGGCATATCGGCCCCGACAGCAGTGTTACGGTAATCAACAGTCTGCCGGAAGAAGCCATGACGGGCAACAAGCGCGAAATTGCCGACGCGGTTGAGGAAGGCGTCCTGTTTATCCATCTTCTGCAGGCTATTAAGCTCGAAGAGGACGGCGTGAAATGTGTTGCCGTCACAGCCGAAAAAACGGAGAAGGGATTCATCTGCGAGGAAGATTTTACCCGCGTCCGGAAGGTTCCCGCCGATTCGATTATCCTTGCCATTGGCCAGGGACCGCAGGGAGCGGTAATGACCGACAGCAATGTTGCGAAAACAAAAAGCGGCCTGGTGAACGCCGATGAAAACGGCCATACCTCTTCACCCGGCGTGTTCGCGGCGGGCGATATCGTTACCGGTCCTAAAACGGTTGTTGAGGCGGTGGCCTTTGCCAGGAAGGTTGCCGATGAAATTGAAAAATACTGTCTGGAAAATTGAAATCCTTCCCGGAAAATAATAAGGTATTAAGATTCCTCATCCCGACTTTATCGGGATTCGGAATGACAATTGTTACAATTACGACACAGTCTGGAAGGCTAGAATCCGGTAAATGGTTGATAACACCGGATACCGGCTCGTGTGCCCTCGCGTGACCTTCAGGTCATCAGGGTATTCGCCGGCATGACATCATTTGCTGGTTTTGTGTCGTTATGCAAAGGTCTCTATTTTTATACTTTGGCGCGGGAAACCGTATGCATGAGCCTGCTTGCGGCTGAATTCAGCTGATCCGTAACGGCCTTGAACTGCGAAAGCGTACTGGACAGCCGTCCTGCCCCATGATTCAACTCCGCCATGGCGTCGCTGATTTGCCGGGAGCCCAGCGATTGGAAATGCATGCCTTCGTTCACTTTATCAAATTCCGGACTGAGATTAGCTACCTTGATAATAACCTGCGAGAGTTGCATCGTGGCGTCGCTTGCCGACCGCACTCCGTGAGTCACCCCTTCCCGGAAACGGTCCATCTCTTTGACGCCGTCTTCGACGGATGCCTGCATTTCACTGATAATGTCGGAGATATCCAGCGTCGAGATCGCCGTTTCATTGGCCAGCCGTCCGATTTCACGGGCGACGACGGAAAAGCCCCTGCCGTACTCGCCTGCTTTTTCCGCTTCGATGGCGGCATTCAGGGACAGGAGATTCGTCTGATCCGATATTTTTGTAATCGTCGCAATAATGCTGTCGACACTTTCGGCCTTCTGGTGCATCAACGCGAGCTTCTCTGAAATAACATCCGTTCCCTTGGAAAGCGTTTGCATGGCGCCCTGCAAACCGGAAAGGCTTGCCTGTCCTAAATTGGCCAGCCGGGATGCTTCTTCGGCGGCATTCTTGACCCCGTCCATGGTTCTGGCCAGTTCCTGGGATGTCGCTGAAATCTGCGTTGAAGAAACGCCTACCTGCGCCACGTTTCCTTCGAACCCTTTCATCGCCTCTTCCTGCTGGCTGGAAGCCATTACAATAGAGGCGGCGATTTCATTGAGGGTATCGACGGCCTCTCTTATTCTGATTGTCTGCTCGCGAATACTGCCTGTCATGTTATTGATTGACCGGCTTAAAATACCCACTTCGTTCATGCTTTCACCCGCGTCTATTTGAACACGAAGATCGCCGTGCGCTATGCTGTTGGTAGCTCCCGTAACGTTATCCATTGGTTTGGTGATAAGGGTTCTTGTCAGAAAATAAACCAGCAGGGTTACCGCAATGGCAATGAGAAGCATGCTGATGAAGGTTTTGGTCAGGACGGCAAATATCCCGGCCAGGATATCATCATATTCCCGGCAAAAGATAATATACCAGCTGTCCTCCATATGAAACTGCGCCGTTGTTAATTTTTCAACATAATAGGCTTTAAGACGGCCGTCGAAGCTTGACAAAAAATAGGACTCACCGGCGCCGATTTTGTCCAGCACGGGTTTGATGGAATCCCGGGCTTTATCATTCAGGATTAAGTTCTTCTGAGGGTGCGAAATAATTCTGCCGTCTTCATCGGTCATCACCAGGTAGCCGGTTGTGCCGATGGCCGAGTTTGCAACGAAATACTCGGTAAAATAATCCATTCTCGGGGCAACGATGGTTGCGCCGATGATCTCACCGTTGTGTTCAATGGGAGCCGCGACGACAAAGATGGGATTGCCCCGCAGGAGGCTGGGATAGACCTCGCTGATGTAATAAGGCTTCCCCGAAAAAACCGCTTTGATATAACTGAAGTCGGGGCCGCATTTCCCGATCGTTTTGCCGCCCACCGTATCGATAAAAAAATTTCCATTTCCGATCATCTTCTTTTCGCCCTGAACATCAACGGGTATCGTCCGGCCTTCGGCAAGCCTGAGTGCCAGGGGAATATTTTCATAATAGGGGTAGCGCGATTGCCTTTCCAGAAGGTATTTCTGCGCAACCGCTCTTTTTTGCTCATCCAGAGGCGACAGGCAGGCATCAATAACCCGGGGATCCCGGGCGATCGTCTGGGCCGTGCGAATCTGCTCCTCCAGCCATCTGATCAGGGCCTGGTTTGTCTTTTTAGCGATTACCTCGGAGAGTTCAAGATTGGTTTTCATCGCTTCCGGTTTGCCCAGGTGATACACGAAAAGCGAGAATATTATGAAAAGCAAAGAAATAACGGGAATGAGCAAAAGAAGATATTGAGTGGAAATTTTACAGGAATTGTATTTCCTGATCAACGAGCGCAACACCGACATATTGATTCATCCACATGTAATTATTTTGCTGCCAACTTTCTTCTTCCGATACATTATTACCAATAATTAATCAACTATTTCGACAAACTGAGCGACAAAATATCGTAAGGCCTTCCTCCGGGATCTGCGGGTCTGATTATTTTGCTTGAAAGGATTAACCGGGCGCGATACCATGCATTACATTCAGCGGGAGACCTCTCAAGATGAGCGAATACTCTGATCAGTACAGGGCAAAACTGACAACCATCGAAAATGCGGCAACCATTGTTAAAGATGGAGACACGCTGGTCCACGGCGTGACGATTGCCGAACCACCGGGCATGCTTTCGGCCATTGCTGAACGCGCAAGAACCGGTTACCTGAGCCGCATCAAAGTTTACACATTCAACGCCCAGCAACATTTTGCCCGGACTCTGGGCAGTCCGGACATTGCCGATGTCGTTGATTCATACAGCTGGTTTGTGAGCGAAGCCTCCAGAAACATGGTCCAGGTCGGTCTGACACAATTCATCCCCGCCTATCTCCATCAGGTGCCGAAAATAGTGATGGAAACCATGGACGTCGATATTGCCGTAGCAACCGTGTCCCGGATGAATGAAGACGGCTATTTCAGTTTCGGACCCTGCAACGGCTACTTGTCCGTGATGGCCACACTCTGCAAAACGTTGATTGTCGAAGTGAATGAGAACATGCCTTTCGTTTACGGCGATGCCATGATTCATATTTCCGACGTATCGATCATTGTGGAAAACACCGTCCCTCTGCTGGAATTGTTACCCCTGCAGCCGAATCCCCTGGACCCGGTGATCGGAAAAATCGTTGCCGAATATGTGCCGGACAGGGCGGTTATCCAACTGGGCATCGGCACCCTGCCCAACGCGATCGCGCCCTATCTGGAAAACCACAAAGATCTGGGCATCCACACGGAACTTCTCTGTCCCGGCATGGTCGATCTGATTAAAAAAGGCGTCATTACCGGAGCGCATAAGAACGTCCACACCGGCAAACATATTTTTTCTCTGGCCTACGGCGGTAAAGAGACCTTTCAGTATATGGATCGAGATAAAAGCTTTGAAAATTATCCCAGCTCCTATGTCATGAATCCCGGCGTCATTGCCCAGAACCACCAGATGACGGCCATTAACGCCATCCTCCAGATTGACCTGCTGGGACAGTGCAATGCCGAATATCTGGAGGGACGTCAATACAGCGGCACAGGCGGACAACTCGATTTTGTCCGGGGGGCTTACGACGCGCCTGACGGCAAAGCCATCCTCGTTTTATACTCCACGGCAAAAAACGAGGAAGTATCGCGCATCGTCAGTCAGTTTCCGGCGGGAACCATGGTCACAACGCCCCGCAATGACGTGCATTACATCGCCACGGAATACGGCATTGTCAACCTGAAGGGAAAATCAACACGGGCACGGGCGCTGGCCCTGATCAGTATCGCCCATCCCAAATTCCGGGATGAGCTCATGCGGGAAGCCGAAAATATGGCGCTGATGTAAGGTTGATGTTCTTATAATCGTGCGGATCAGCGGCATCTGAAAGCCCTCCGCTTCCCTGCCCCCTCATCTGAAAATAATAGGTATAACGATGGCCGCCACAATGGCAATCCCCGTGATAATTAATGCCAGCATTATAAACCGGTGAGGCACAAAAGAAACAGGTTGGGGTTTTCCGGATATTTTATCATTGATCCGTTTCATCAACATGCTCTTCGCGGCGAGCACCCTGATAACGGAGGCTATGAAAAAAGCACCGGCAAACAACCCGAAAGCCGCAAAAAGAAAAACGCCATTGTCGCTAAGCGTAAAAGCCAGAAAGCTCATGTAGAAACTCGACAAGGAACAAATCCCTGATACAATGATGACAGCCCATTCCCGCATGAGTAATATCTCCATACTCGGGTATTGTTTTATCAAACGAAAAGCCGAAGCAGAACGGATGAGGGGACCGCTATTGGCTGTCTCACCGTTCGCTCACAGTCTGACCCTGATCTGCATTATCACATGGCGGCCAAAGTCTTGGAACTGTATGGTACAGATGATCCACCCGCCTTCACCAGGTTTGAGTGGCCGAATCAATGGTGACAGCCAGGGTGGCTCGCATCCAGCTGAACTTTAATTTCATGAAATCAAAATCAGGTCCGGAGGTTATGAAGGCCGCCTTCCCCTTGATCAGAAAACCCGCGCCTGCTCCGTGCAGGCCTTTAACCTTGCTGCTTCCCAGCGTAATCAGCACATTCGGATTCTGAGCAATGTTAGCCTCTGTCTTATGCATGTAACCAGCGGGAATAAACAATCGCCCGTCTGATGATACTCTGATGTAGCTGTTCCAGGTGTTGACCATATGCGGACCATCATTTCCCAATGTCGCAATGGCAACAACCCCATCCTGTTTCATAATTTCCAGCAGTTTTTCCGGGATCATCGTGGCACCTCCTCCTGTTTTCTGGTTTGTAGTTTCTTCTACTCGCCATGGGCATGAGATTCAACCACCAATCCACGCTCGTCAAACGCGAAGAACTCAGCGCAAAGCTTGCCACCGACCCCTCTGTAATGAATGACAGCACTCTGCACTCCCTTGAAAACAGCGATGAATTCAAAATGCAAAGCAGGCTGCGCGGCAAGCGCCTTGACCCAATACGCCCGAACAGCCTGTTTGGAGTTCAGTTTTCCGCCGGAACCGGGAATGAGCTTTGCCAGCTTGGGAGAAGAAAATTTGAGAGATTCATCATAGTGCGCCATAATGCGTTCAATGTCATGACTGTTCCACGCCTCAATCCACTCAGAAACAAACTCTTTATAAAACTTGCTATCGAGCATGATTCACCTCATTCTTAAGCTCCTAAGGAAAAGTTGAGCCGGAGCAGCTCAGTGGGTTACGATCGCTTTAGCGCCCGGTTAAACTAATTAATTAAGTTACCTCTAAAACATGGTTGAAGAACGGTTTGTAAACAATTATCTTTTCAAATATATTAGTCTGAATATTTTCAAAATGTTCAACTTGTATTTCTTGCTCTTGAGCAGGATTAGCGGCATTAACGACAACCAACAACCAGTATGCATCGCAATTTTTATACTTCTTTGCCTTTCCCTCTTTAGCTTTGACAATACCAATTAACCGATTTCTTGATATTACAGGAACATCATAAACCTGCACAATCCTCCATTTTGCGTCGGGATATTCATTTGCATTCAGATAGACAAAAGAGAGTTCCGGAATCGACTTGAAAACATTAATCGGTATTTGTCCAGTTTCACGCTTTTCTATATTTATTGCAAGTTGGATAATATCTTGTATTAGAATCTTTTGATCTCGTATTGGATTTGCCTTATTAAACCCAAATGAGATTTCAAATTTCTTTCTATTCTCTGATTGAAAGCGTTGATGCGCAAGAGAAATAACTTTTTCTCTCAATCGTTTTTGAGATTGTTCGCTTTCTGGAAGTGACCCTTCTTCAAGGAAGAAATTTGTAATTTCTATACCAACGCGCTTTGCGCCGTTTAGAATTACGTCAGGCGCATCAGTGTAAGTTATCGTTCCCGCAGGCAAGGGATAAATCTCCCTGAACATCTCAAAATAGTATTTTTCAACGTCTTGATTCGATAGTCTTTTCATATTTAGTTAACCGTGTGATAGACGGAATATGTGCTACCATATCAGATCATACAGATGGAACGATTTTCCGCTTATTTTGATATTAAACTATGAAACATGGAATAATGACGAGATTGTTTTCCATTTATTACAATTCGCTTTGTCACATTCCACTTATTGCAATATGGAAGAGAAAACATGGAAAATGAACCGAAGTTCCACCCGAATCCCAGGCTGAAATTAATAGATCAAGTTAGAGAGGTCCTTCGATATTACCAATAGGCCTATCGCACAGAGCAGACCTGTTGTCAATAGATGTTGCATCATATCAACTGCTTTGGCGGTATTTCTACAATTTACTTCACATCCCGGATTGCTTACGGCATGGCTTTAACGCAAAGTGGATGGCCATCATGGAGAAGTCGTCCTCCAGAATGTCCTGGCGTGACATACTAGCAGATACCAAATCCTACACCCAGTTTTCCACATGTAAATCAGGCACACGCGCAAATTCACCGGTGTTATTGCTAACAAGGATCAGAGGAATGCTGCGGGCATGGGCGGCAATCAACATATCCATTGATCCGATCAGCTTGCCTGTTTTTTCCAGATGGGATCGAATGTCGCCATAGTGAATAGCCGCCTGATCATCAAACGGCAGAATCTCAAAAGGGGATAGAAAAGCAAGCAGCGCATTGCGGTTTTGATCCGGCCTGCTGCTTTTGGCCGCACCATATTCTAGTTCGGCAACTGTGATGGAAGATACCGCCACATCGCCGATGGAGCATTTTTTAAGGCGGTTAAAAACTTTTACCGGCTGTTTTTTGATAATGTAAATACAGGCGTCCGTATCCAGAAGATAGCGCATTACAGATCCTTCCTTTTCTGAACAGGCGGTTGAACGCGTTTCGAGAGATAATCGGCGGTAAAATCATGAACGCTGCTGATGAGCATTTCCCATGGATTATCCTTTGGCAAAAGCACCACGGAACGGCCGATTTTCTGAACATACACTTCCGTTCCTTCAAAATTGTATTCCTTAGGCAGGCGCACGGCCTGACTGCTGCCGTTTTTAAACAATTTGGCTATATTCATCTTCTTTTGCCTCCACGTCTTTCGTCTATACTAGTTAGTATAGACGGCAAGCCCGAAAAGTCAACAGGAATAATTGGATTGTCAGCGGCAATGCCATTTTTCCCTGGCCGCTCTACTCTACGCAAAGTGGATGGCCATCATGGAGAAGTCGTCCTCCAGAATATCCTGGCCGTGATAAGCCTGCATCTTCCGATACAGGGCATCAATATCTTCGCCTTTATTCAGCCTGTTTTCGAGCAAGTAGCCGCCCAGTTCCTCCAGTGTCCACATCTTGACGCCGGGAGCATCCACTTCGTAAACGCCGTCGGAGAAAACGTAAAGATGAGCGCCGGCAGGTACGCTTACGGCATCTCCCTTGTAGAGGCTCTCGGGAAGGCCGCCGATGAACATATTGTTCGTAAACAGGTGGGTCATCTTCCCCTCTTTCGAAACAAGGAACGCCGGCGGATGGCCGCCGCTGGCAAAGCTAAGCTTGCGGGTGCTTCGGTTGAAGACACCGTACCAGATCGTGAAATAGAGGTTGTTGTGGTGTTCCATGAGAAACGCGTCGTTCAGCGCGGCCAGCACCTTTTCGGGAATCCGAAAATCCGTATTCGGAAGCGTCTGGGAACGGATGGCGTTGAAGGCCGATACGGACAGCAGGGCTGAACCGACTCCGTGGCCGCAGACATCCAGTAAATACACGGCAAAGTTGTCCTCATCAATCCAGTGATAGCCGAAGCTGTCACCGCCTAACTGGGCACTCGGGAAAAAGCGCCAGGCCGTTTTGATGTTTCCTTCGGGAATGGGTTCAGGCATGAGCGAGACTACATAATCCGCCGCCTGGGCCAGCTCCGTGGCCAGTGCCTGCCGGCTGGCTAAAAGAGCGGCGTAGGCTTCATTCCTCTGAAGAAGGTTGATATAGCCCTGCGAATGGTAACGGATTCGGGCAATCAGTTCAATCCGGTCGGGAAGCTTGACCATATAGTCATTTGCTCCCAGGGCAAACGCGTCCGCCTTGGTTTCAGCCTCTTCTTTGGAAGACAGGACGATCAGAGGAACATCCTTAAGCTGGGACTGAACCCGGAAGAACTTTACCAGAGTCAGGCCGTCAATATCCGGCATGATGAGATCCTGGAGAATAACCGTCGGTTTAAATTCGATGGCGGTCGGGATGGCTTGCGTGGGGTCCTGGCAAAATTCAAAGACGATATCCGTTTCCGGTTCGAGCATCCTTTTTACCGCCACACCGACAATGGCCTGATCATCGATGAGCAGAACTTTGATTTTATGCGCCGTAAGGTCCGCCGCAGGGCTCCTGCCCGCAGACATGGCGGTGTTTTGTGTTTCTTTTTCGGTCATAGAACAATTCCTTTGCTGATGGGTATTTTTTTCATAATGGCTCCGGCGATCATTTCCAGAGGCAGGATTTCCACCGCGCCCCCCAGCTCCACTGCCGCCGCCGGCATGCCGTAAACAATCGAAGTCTTTTCATCCTGGACGATGGTATGCCAGCCTGCTTTGCGCAATCCCGCCAGGCCTTCCCCGCCGTCCCGTCCCATCCCGGTGAGAAGAACCGCCACATCTTTCCGGGGCCAGTTCTTCCGGAGGCTTTCAAAGAAGGTGTTGACGGACGGACGATAGGGATAATCGCGCGGATCAGCCGTATAGTGGAAAGCGCGATCGTCTCCCAGGACAAGGTGATCGTTTGTCCCCGCAACCAGCACGACGCCGGCTTCGGGCCGCATCCCCTCGCGGGCAAGCGCCACCTTAAGCGGTGTTTGAGAGTCCAGCCATTGGGCCAGGCCCTGCGCAAACTGGAGATCGACATGCTGGCAGATGATGAAGGCGGCATCCAGACCGGTAGGAAGACCGGACAGGATTTTTGCCAGAGCCTTGGGTCCTCCCGTTGAAGAACCGATGGCCACCAGAGGCGGCAGGCGATCCGACTTTGACAAGACAGCGGGAGCAGTAGCCGGCGCCGGCTGCGTCACGTTTCCGAGAAGTTTGGCCATCGTTGATATTTTTTTGAGCAGGGCGTCCGCGCCTTCCACAAGACCGTTGGGATGGAGAGTAGGCGTGGCAATGGCGTCCAGCGCCCCGCAGCCCATCGCTTCAAACACTTTTCCCGCCTGTTTCACGATGGAATCGGACAGAATCAGGATGGGGCATGGCGTTTCAGCCATGACATCACAGATAAGCCTGGCGCCGTTCATGTTGGCCAGCTCCAGATCGACAAGCAGGATGTCCGGCGGATTACGCCGGCATTTCCGGATAACATCACCCCCGTTGTCAGTTGACCAGACAACCTTACAGTCTGTTTCCTGAATGATGATCTGCTGAATTGTTTTCAGGGCAATGGCGTCATGGTGAGCCATGGCAATTTTCAGGATCATCAGGGGCCTCCGATCAGGTCGCGCACGGCCGTCAGCAGGCTTTCGTCATGAAAGCTGCCTTTCGTGAGGTAATAGTTGGCTCCGGCTTCCAGCCCGCGCAGCCTGTCTTCTTCACGGTCTTTATAGGAGACAATCATGACCGGCATTTCCCTGAGGAGCGGATCGGTCTTGACCGTCCGGACAAGATCGATGCCGTTCATGCGGGGCATATCAACGTCGGAGATAAGCAAATCAAAGGATTCTGTTTTCAGTGTATTCCAGCCGTCCACGCCGTCCACGGCTGTTGTAACTTCATAGCCGGCGTTATCCAGGAGTCTGCGCTCCACTTCACGCACGGTCAGAGAATCATCGACGATCAGCACCCGCTTCTTTCCGGCCTGTAGGGCCTGGCGGCTCTTGCCGATTTTCTGGAGCTTGCCTGTGGTCAGGAGCTGGTGAATGGACCGGACCAGATCGTCCACGTCGAAGATCACGACCGGCGAACCGTCATCCAGAATGGCGCCGGCGCTGACGTTGGGAATCTTTCCCAGACGGCTGTCCAGCGGGCGGACAACAAGGTTTTCTTCGCCGATGACATCGTCAACCACCAGGCCGTAGCGATTCAGGCGGTCGCTGATGATGACGACTGAAAATCGGCCCGACGGGGCGGAAGCCTGCGGCAGTTGAAAAAGCTGACGGGCATCGAGAATGCCCACATGCTCCCCGTCCAGCGTACAATACGGGCGGTCTTCAATTTCCTTGATATCGGCATGGGTAAGAGACAAAACCCGATCGATGCGCGACAGCGGCAATGCATAGGGTTCATCGGCAATGGAAAGGAGCAGTGTCCGCAAAACCGAAAGGGTCAGCGGCAGCTGGAGATGGAAACGGGCGCCATGACCGGCTTCCGCATCAACACGCACGGTGCCGCCCACCTCATGGGCCATATTGAACACAACATCCAGACCGACGCCCCGCCCGGAAATTTCCGTTACGGCTTTGGCTGTAGAGAACCCGGGCAAAAACAGGAATTCGAACAATTCAGCCCGGCTCAGGCTCCCGGCCATATCCGGCGTGACATACCCCTTTTCGACCACCTTGCCCCGGAGGTCTTCCGGATTAATTCCCCGGCCGTCATCGGCTAGTGTGATGTTCAGCATTCCCGCTACATGCCTGGCTTCCAGGATGATGGTTCCTTCAGCGGCTTTTCCGGCCTGCTGTCTTTCCAAAGGTGTCTCCATGCCGTGGTCAATGGCGTTGCGGATGAGGTGCGACAGCGGAGCTTCCAATCTTTCCAGAATATCCCGGTCAACCGGGGTTGCGGCGCCGGCAATCTCGAATTTTATCTGCTTTCCCGTTTCCCGGGCCAGGTCTCTGACCATCCGGGAAAAACCGTGAAGACCGTCGGAAAAAGGCACCATCCGGCTGCTGATGACTTCGTTGTACAGGCGATGAGCCAGATGCTCCAGACGGCGGGAGAAACGCTCGAATCTTACAATATCCTGGGAAATCGTCTGCTGGGCGGCGGCAGCGCGGATCAGTGATTCCTTAAGGTTTTCCTCATGGACGCCGTCGGTGTCTTTCACCCGGGATTCCAGGGAAAGCTGGAGGGGTTTCTCCAGTTCAACAATGTCCTTCTTCAGGGTCAGAAGACTTTGATAGACCGTTTTGACGGATTGCGCCTGGACAAGGCATTCCCCGGCCAGGGCCATAAGGCGATTCATGTTTTCCGCCCTGACACGCACCAGCCCCCCTTCTCCCTGATCCTGTGTGCGGCGATTGCGAACGGCCGGCGGCGCGATTGAAGGCCCCGCAGAGGCAACGTCCTGAATGGAAGCATCGGGCGTTGGCTGCGGCACAGGTTTTTGGGAAATGACGGTCGGGGCGGCAACAGATGGAACACAAGGCGCTGCCGGGACGGTTTTCATCTCCGCTGCTACGGCCGCAACTGGGGGAGGTGTTGCCTGAACCGCTTCGGGCGGCGCGGACAGAAACTCCCGCAGCTGACCTGCCATAACCTGAATTTCATCGGTTCCTTTTTCCAGAGCAGCCGGCAGTTCACTGATATCCAGGCTGGCAAGGCCTGCAAAAAAATCGTTTCCCTTCAAGAGCCGGTCTACCGCATCGGGCGTCAGAGGCCTTTTCCCCTGCTGAGCGGCGGACAACACGTCCTCCATGGCATGGGCAAGGGTGACGGCCGTATTCAAACCCACAATCCGGGCGGCGCCCTTGATGGAGTGAGCGGCCCGCATGAGCGGTTCTATCCGCCCGGGTGTCTGGTCCCGTTCCGCCGTAACCAGCCCCGACTCCAGCGTCCGGGTGTTGGTCGTAAGCTCCACGCGGAACAAATCCAGCATGAGAGGATCGATGGGTGTATTGGCAGATGCGGCGGTCATTGATTAAGATTCCTCGTCATAGCCGGGAAAAGCCGTTCTTCGTCCAGAAGCCCCACATGACGGCCATCGAGCAGAAAAATACCGCGCGTCAGGGATCTTGCCGAACGGGATAACGTGGCCGGAACTTCACCGAGATCTTCCGGGGCAACCCGGTGAACCCCCAGAATCTGTTCCACCGGAAACACAAAACGCTGCCCTTCCCTTCCGATGACCAGCATTCGCTCATGAACCACGGGCGGCGCATCGCTTTCAACATCCGTCGTCAGTTCCAGAAGATCCGCAATGGAAACGCACAGCAAAAGTTCTCCGTTAATGTTGGCAATGCCCCGAAAAACGCGGTTGACCTTCAGCGGCAAAGTATGGATCGGGGACGGCTCCGCCGCTTCCTGAAAAAAAATGGTTTTGATGGCAAATCGTTCTTCCGCCAGGCGAAAGACCATGACGGACAGGGTTCCCATCCTGGCCATCTCTTTGGGCATGGCCATGACTTTTGCCCGTTCCTCCAGGTATTTTGCCGGCAATTCCCGATCGAGATGCCGTCTTCCCGCCGTGGCATAGACCGGACAACGGCGGCAATGGATCAGAAGCGCCAGTTCCCGGCACGATCCGTCTCCGAAGATTCCCTTCTCTTTCCAGCAATATTTATTCACGCTTTCCATATGTCTATCCATTGGTCGTCCTTCGCCTGATGTTCTCCGTCATGGAAGGCGCTTGGGACGTTTCCATCTTCTTTGCTTCAGTCCCTGCTTTTCTTTCGGCTCGTTCGCGGTAAAGAGCTTCTTTTTGTTTATCCCCCTTTTCCCTGTAAATAAGGCTGATATGGATAAGGCTCTCGTAATGGCCGGGATCGAGATAGATGGATTTGAGAAAGAAATCCAACGCGGAGTTCATATCCTGCCTGGCCATCCGGATCACTCCCATGAGGCAATACGCCTCCGCGGACGGCCCGGTCTTCCGGATATGTTCCTGACAAAGACTGACGGCGCCATCCATGTCACCCCGATCGGCAAGCCTCCTGGCCTCCAAAATCCGCTCATCCGGGGATGGTTCCTCATTTTCCCTGGCAGGCCTGACCGGCTGCTTCCTGTCTGTAAGCCCTGTCGAAGAATCCTCGCCGTTTGCTTCATTTTGCGGTTTGCTGCCTGCTGCCGGGCCGGGCTTGACTGCGATCTTTGCGTCCTGATGCCTGGTGTTCGGAGCTGTTGTTGCGGCAGCCTTTTTCTGCAACGGCTGCAAGGCCGGTTTGGTCAAAGCAAAAGCCCGATCCCACTTGCGAGGCAGATAGCCCTGCTGATGCCAGAAAATCGTTTCCGTATGGCCGGTAAAGAGCAACCCTCCCGGCAGCAAAAGACTGTCCAGCCGCTCGAAGACTTTGCGGCGGGCCTCGGGAGTCAGGTAAATCAGCAGGTTTCTGCAGAAGATGATCTCATAAGGGCCTCGTCCGTCAAGGCAGCCGGGCATGACCAGATTGTCATGATGAAAGGCGACCTTTTCAATCACCTGATCCGCAACCTTCCGGCCGTGGGGCGTTTCCTGAAAATACCGGGCGACATCCTCTCCCATATGTCCCCGGAAGGCGCCGGTTCCATAACAGGCCTGCCGCGCCTTGTTCAGCGCTTCTATGCTGACATCCACCCCATCGACGTTAAAGTCTTCAGGCGGAACACCCGCGGCAAGCAGGGTCATGGCGATGGAATAAGGCTCCTCGCCGGTTGCGCAGGGAGCGGACAGTATGCTCAAAGGCGCCCCGGGGCGAATATTGTGCAATTCCCGGCTATGGCGGGCCAAATAAGTGAAAGGGCCCCGGTCACGGAAGAACCAGGTTTCCCCGACAACGACGGCATCCGTGAGCCTTTGCCGTACGGCTTCGGACGAAACGAACAACCGTGCATATTCTTTTTGATCGGAGATGCCTTCATTGTGCATGGCTGCGGCAATGGCCCGGCTGACAGCCCCTTTGCCGATAGCATCCTCCGCCATACCCAGGGTTACGGTGAGGAATCGTGAAATGGCGGGAAGCGTATTCATCCGTTACTGACCTCCGGCGGAAAAAGGGTGAAGAGCAGATCACGGGTTAACAGCCGCTCCATGTCCAGAACCTGGATGGACCCCTGCTCATCGTAGATCATGTCTCCCAGATAAGCTGAGCCGCTCACCGATACAACCGGCTGCTGGAGGTCTTCTTTCCTGCAGTGAATCATTTCCGTTACCGCTTCGGCCAGCAGCCCCAGGACGTGCGAACGGCCGTCTTCGCCCTGATAGGTCACCAGAATAATGCGCGTGCTCATCCGGTGGCGCGAAGGAATACCCGTCAGCAGGGCTGTCAAATCCACAACTGGCGTGAGGGTTCCCCGGTAGTTGAACGTTCCCGCCACTTCCGGAGGCGCGTGAGGAATGGCCCTGAGCGATACAAGAGAAGATACTTCGATGATCTGTTCAATATCGAGACCGTAGCGATCGGTGCCGGCTTGAAACTGAAGTAGTAACATGATGGTTTTCCGATCAGGAACTGATTTTGAACCGGGAGACCTCTGACTGAAGCCCGCCTATGGCCTCGTTGAGCTGCTCCGTCGCCAGTTTAAATTCATGCAGCGATTCCTTGGTCTGCCCTGCCGCCAGGGACAACTGACTCATGGCTTCGCTGATCTGCTGTGCTCCCTGAGACTGGCCGTACATGCCGTCCTTTACGGCGGTAAACTGGGGGCCGTGGATACGCACCTGATCGATGATCCTGGCGAGTTGTCCGCTCTGGGTAGACACGGTTTCCACCCCGCGCCGGACTTCGTCGGTAAACTTGTCCATCTCCATCACACCGGTTGAAACAGAGGTCTGCATCTCAGCCACCACCTGTTGAATGTCCTGGGTGGCGATGGCCGTTTGATCGGCCAGACGGCTGATCTCACGGGCAACGACAGAGAAGCCCCGCCCGAATTCACCGGCTTTTTCCGCCTCGATGGCGGCATTCAAAGACAGCAGATTGGTTTGATCGGAAATTTTATTGATCGTGGTGACCACATGGGAGATTTTATTGGCCCGGTCGTTGATAACGGCCAGCTTGGAAGAGATCGATGTCGTGGCCTTGACCAGTTCGCGCATGGCCATTTCCATATGCGTCAGGTCATTGCGGCCTGATTCAGCCATACCGATGGTTTCATTGAGAGAGACGTTGACGCCGTCCATGGTTTGGGCAAGATCGTCTGCCGTCGCGGAAATCTCGCGGCTGGTGGCCGTTACCTCGGTCGTGGATGCCGCCTGCTGGGCCACGGTTGCCTCCAGCTCACGGGCTGAGGCGGCAATCTCGGTCGCGGACGTGGTTACCTGAATGCCGGACCGATGAACCTGGCCGATCAGGGAATCGAGATTGCCCGTCATGGTCTGGAAAGCCCGCAGGAGTTCTCCCGTTTCATCTCCCGACTGGATAATCCGCACCGACTCCGCTCCCGCCAATTCTTCACGGGTTTGTTGAATGTCTCCTGTGGCAATTTTCCGGGCCAGGCTGGTGGTCAGTTCCAGGGGATGGGTCAGGCGGCGTGCCAGAAACACCGCGAGAAACACGGACAGCAGAATGATCAGTGCGCCCGCCAGCAGCACTTTCAGGAACAGGGATTTGATCATTTCATTGACATGGCCGACGGGCCTGAAGAAGTCATCTTCATAGGTTCCTGCTACGATGACCCAGTCGAAGGGTTCAAAATAAATCACGGAGGAAACCTTTTTCCGGGGCTGCGGGTCGCCGGGATTCTGCCAGATGTATTCATGATAGAAGGACTCGCCCTTTGGCTGTTTCAGGGCAGTGGTTATGAGGGTCCTGATAATGGCGTTGCCATGGATATCCTTTTGATCCCAGATATTTTCACCGTCACGGGCGCCGTCTTTGGAGATGATGTAGCGGCCTCTGTGCTCCCCTTTGCCGCCAACAACGCCGACATAGCCCAGTTTTCCCACCTTCATGCCCTGGATAGCCTTCCTGAGCGATCCGACGGCTTCCAGTTTCTCTCCCACATAGAGCATGCCGATAATTTTTCCGGCCTTGTCTTTGACCGGTTCATAGGCGGTCAGGTACCAGGTGTTAACCACATAGGCAAGCCCCCGGTAAGGCTGGCCCTTCATAACGGTCTCGATAACCGGGTTAGCCGTTCCATCCGGCAGGGCAGCCGGAATATAGGTCCCGATGGCCCGCCGGTTTTCCAAGTCCTGCACGTTGGTTGCCACCCGCAGCATGTCGCCGTTTTCGTTCATGCGCTGAAAAATGGTGCAGGTGATGCCGACCAGGTGTTTCACTTCATCGACAATGGGCGTCGGTGTTGCGGGATTTCTGTTCTGACCAAGCCAGGCGCCGCCCGTCATCAGTTTAGGCAGCTCGACTTTCCGGGTCTGTTTGGTGATTTGATTGACGGCATCCCAGCTGACCGTTTCCCTGCCCGTCTCGATGCCCTTATGCTGCTTCAGAACATCTCTTGCCACATTCAAACCGTTGTTGATTTTTTTCTGGATGAGATCATTGGATGTTTCACAAAGCCCGTAGACATCCTTGGCAATCTGGGCCATGTTCGTCATGGCGACATCGCTCAACTCTTTCGATGCCAGCTTGGAGACGGAGGATTGGAACGATCCCATAAAAATCATCATGACCACAACGGGTAAAACCGCAGCCAGTACGGCAAGGCCGATGATCTTTCGTTTGAGGGTGAGTGTCGGTTTCATCATGGCAACCTGTCCTTTTTGTTGGCAAACTATAGGGAACGCAATCATGTCTGTCAAGGATATTTTGGTCATGCATCAATCAAGAATTGAAAGCGAACTCCGTTTATCTCGGGACGCCCGGACGAAGCGTTCATGGCCGGGCATTGCGGCCATCCGTGACGGAGAATCGATGCAGTATTATTTTTTTTCCGCTCAAAACCTCCGGGGGGGCCGGAAGCCGGTGAAAAAATGGTTCTAATCTCTCTTTCTTATTTTTTTATAAATGATGTCCAGATTAAATAATTGATTCAATATCACGGCAAGAATTGTTGCCGTCGGCAACGGGTCGGTAAAAAACGTCTGGATAATTTTCGGCGCCCGGGCATACAGCGAAGGCAGAAAAGCGGTGCTTAAACCGAAAAACAACGCAATCCCGACCACAAATGTTTTTCGCTGGTCCCAGTTTTCATTCAGCATCTGTATTAACCCCGCGCAAATCATAAAACATCCGCTGAAAATGAGCGAAGCGCCAAGAACAGGTTTGGGAATATGAGAGAGGGCATTGGTCAGCATCGGGAAAAACGCCAGTACAATAAAAATAATTCCGGCCGCCACGCTGATCCATCGGCTGAGCACTTTTGTGGCGCCGGCCAGGCCGATATTGCTCGAAGAGGTGTCCACGGCCATCGAACCTAAAAATCCCGACAGAGTGGTCGCCAGGCCGTCGGCAATAATGCCGTTGCGTATGGGAATGAAGTTTATCTTTTCCAGCGCAGGCTCCGACATTTTCTGCGCAGCCAAAAGATTGCCGAAGGTTTTCAAGGTGCTGCCGATGGCAATAACAATTAAAGGAATCAGCAGATCGAAACGGAATGCAATCGGGTTTTGCAGCGTATGAAACTGAGGCAGCGCAAAAAGCGGACTGTTTTTGATTGAGACAAGGTTTTGCCAGTACTCGGGAGTCAGGATCAGCGCCAGCATCCAACCCAGGAATATCCCGATAATCAGGCAATAAACCTTCACAAATCCCTTCCCCCAGATATTGCAGCAGACCATAATCAATAGTGAAACTGTTCCGATAAAAATATCGATATTCCGTACGGCATCGCCTTGAAAAGTAAGACCGAAAAACGATGTTATCGAAATTTGAATAACGCTGATTCCCACCAGCGCGACAACCAGTCCGACAATATATATCGGGAATACGTTTTTAAGCTTGTGAATGACCGGCGCAAGCAGCATCTCAATCAAACCGGCAACAATCGTAATGCCGCGCATCAGAGGCAGGCCGCCAATCCACGCCGCCGAAAGCGACAGACTCAAATAAGAAGGACCGCAAAGATTCGGGCATAAATAACCGGACCCGAGATAAGGCAGGCGCAGTGCCTGGAGAATTGAGCCGATACCCGACGCCAGCATGGAAAAGGTTACCAGAGAAGCCGTAAATTCAGGTGTTTCGTTAAGCTGACCGGCAAAAATAATAGGGAGGCCGATCGCGACAACCATGATCAGCACATGCTGAAACGCCGACAACAATAAATGTCCTAATGGCGGCACTTCATTTACAGAATATTCGTATTGTTCGTTCTCTGCCATTTACCGCCTCAATTATCCCGGTGGCTGGGGAAGGTCTGTTATCGCGCCGACGTAGATTTCCTGGCCGGCGACAGATGTTTTGCGCAGGTACAAACTCTTCTTGACCAGGGTCCGCTGATACCGGTTCTTCGTCAGAAATATTTCCCAGACTGAATTCTTATCCATCAGCTCTTTCAGCGCCTTCTCGAATGGTTTGTGGCCCATTTCATCGACGCAATCCAGCAGTTTGAATTCCGCAAGGCTGTCGTTCATCACGGGCGATACAAGCAGCTTGCCCGCCCTGGTAAATACAAATACTTTCACATCCCGGAAAATATATTCAGAAACGGGGTCTTCGATCAAGGGCAGCGCAGAATCACCTTTTTCCTTGAGCAGTTGAGCGGCATCATCGACGATAATTCTGATGAATTCTTTTTCTTCATGTGGATAATTCAAACCGCCGCCGACGAATAATGTTTTGCCTTCGGGGGTTGTAACCCGGAAATGACATGAGGATTTAGGAACAGGATAGAATTTTCCCGGCTCCCACCAGGAATAATGCACCCAGCCATGGGGATTATTCTTATCAGCCAGGGCCGCTATCACCATCTGAATGGGTTTTTTACCGTTTTTGTCCGTCAGATTCCAAAGATTTTTACCCTCGAGATGCGGCATGCCTGCGTGGTAGAGATTCACGCCGTTCATTTCGTAAATGTAAAGGTAGTAGTCCGGCGTGTAATGAAGCTTCCGGTTGCTGCGGAAATATTCCAGACTTTTCAAACCGTCTTTTTTGAGGATCAGCGAAGCATTGTAAACAAATTTGACAAGATCTTTTGTATCCCGGTACTGATAGGCGCTGAGATCTAAATTTTCATACCGGCTTTCACAGCCCGATATGCACAGAAACATCAGCGCCAGGAATGGTGAGAAGGCAATAAGCCGGCTTGTTCGTATAAATTTACTCATATCCCTCAAAGAAAATTTATCTGCGCATTTAAAATACGCCATTGTTTCGTTATTTGTAACATATGTTATGCCAGAGTTCAGCTTTTTTTATTTTTCAGCTTTATTGGGCATGCTTTATTTTGTATTGCATTGTTTTCCAGATGTTGTAATACTAATGGCACTTACTGAAAACGAATGAAACGAAGTCCGCATCATGAGTTTCATTTATTATCATGCGCCGGCTCGGGTATGGCACGTGCTCCCGGTTTGCCGGCAAATCATAAAACAATATCTGCTGAAGCAGGATACTTTTCTTCCCGACAATGAAACCTTTTTATTTCCAAGGAGGCAAAAATGGAACTTCCCTTGTTTCTGAAAAAAATCGAGATTCTTGCCGATTTGCCCGACGATGACATTGCCCTCCTTGCCGGAAACGCGCAGGTCATCGATTTTCCGGACGGCAGCCTGATTATCAAACGGGGAGAACCCGGCCGTTTCCTGTGGGTGGTCTATGACGGTGAAGTGGAAGTATTGCTCACGGAGGACGACGGCAGTCAGCGCACGGTTGCCTCTCTGGAACGGGAGCAAGTCTTCGGTGAAATGTCCCTGTTAACCGGAGAACCGGCGGTGCTGGACGTCGTTGCCTTTCGGGCCGCCAGAATTATCCGGATTCCACGCGAAATATTTTCCGGAATGATTGCCAGGAATCCCCAAACGCTCGTCAAATTCACGCGACTCGTGACCAAAAGGCTCTTGCGGAATGAACAGGATGACGCCCGGGAACGGCTGAAAAATATTCACAAGGAAAATGAAGATCCTTACGATCTGAATTTTTCTTCCGTCTATGAGCCCATGAAGATCCTGACCGTGAACTGCGGCAGTTCATCCCTGAAGTATACGTTATTTGATACGACGAAAACATCCCCGGTGATTGAAGGGCTCATTGAAAAAATCGGTTCCGGCGACGCCTCCCATGTGATCAGGACACCGGATGCTGAAAAAAAGTTTCCGGTGAAGGAGGTCGCAGCCGTTGAAAATGCCTTTACCCTGATGGTTTCCACAATCACCGACATGGCTTATACGGGCATGGGCGATTTAAGCGAAATCAAAGCGGTCGGCCACCGTGTCGTTCATGGCGGTGTGCGGTTTCCCAATTCCATCATGGTCAACCCTGAGGTCTCCGCGGCGATTAAAGATCTGATTCCCCTGGCGCCGCTGCACAATCCCTATAATCTGGAAGGAATCGAGCTGATGCAGAAGCTCATTCCCGATGCTCCGCAGGTTGCTGTTTTCGACACGTCCTTTCACGTGGGCATGCCGGAAGATGCTTATACCTACGCGCTGCCTTACACGGTCTGCGATGAAGAACAAATTCGCCGCTACGGCTTTCACGGCACCAATCACAAGTTTGTCGCCTTGAGCGCGGCAACGTTTCTGAAACGCCCGCTGGGTGAATTAAAAATTATTTCCTGCCATCTGGGAAGCGGCGCTTCGGTTTGCGCGATTGATCATGGCCGCAGCGTGGATACCAGCATGGGCATGACGCCGCTGGAAGGCCTGATTATGGGAACACGCGCCGGAGATGTTGATCCCGGGGTCATCCTTCATCTGCTGCGGCATCGGGAGATGACTGCCGATGAGATTGACCGGATGCTCAACTGCCAAAGCGGTTTATTGGGAATTTCCGGCAAGAGCAACGACATGCGGACCCTTTTAAAAGAGGCGGAAGCGGGAGATGTCAGGTGTGAAAAGGCGGTCAGTGCTTTCTGCTACCGGATCAGAAAATATATCGGAGCCTACTTTGCGGCCATGGGCGGGCTCGATGCCCTCATCTTCACCGGCGGCATCGGGGAAAATTCCATCGACATACGCGCCCGCATCTGTCATGGCATGCAAGCGCTCGGCATTATTGTGTTCGATGACATTAACACCAAAATGAAAGCCCGGCGCGGCCGGATCACCGATATTTCCGAACCCGCCTCTAAAATCAGAATTCTTGTCGTTCCGGCGGATGAAGAAAAAATGATTGCCCGGGAGACAGTCCACGCACTGGGCCGTACACGGTCTATAGAAGATATTAAGCAGCTCAGATCACGGCCGATCGTCATATCCACATCGGCGCATCATGTTCATCTGACCCAGGAGCATTTTGAAATGCTTTTCGGCGCTGGGAAGACCATGACCCCCCGTTCCGAACTGAGCCAGCCGGATCAGTTTGCAGCCGTTGAAACGGTTAACCTGATCGGCCCGAAAGGCAGAATTGAACGCGTCCGGATTCTCGGTCCCGCGCGCAAAGAATCCCAGGTGGAGATCTCGCGCACCGAACAGTTCAAGCTGGGCATCGATCCTCCCGTCAGAGACTCCGGTGATCTTGAGGGAACTCCGGGAATAACCATTGAAGGAGATGCGGGCACGGTAAAACTGGACAAAGGCGTTATCTGCGCCAAGCGCCACATCCACATATCGCCTGAAGAAGCGTTGAACCTCGGATTGCGGGATAAAGACGTGGTCATGGTTAAAGTCAAGGGTGTGAGGGAACTGATTTTTGGCGACGTGCTGGTGCGCGTCAATCCCAAATATCGGCTGGATATGCATCTGGATACGGATGAAGCCAATGCCGCCCAGATTTCCACCGGAACCTTCGGGTATATAGAAGCCATTCAGCACCGGAACTATACGTAATGAAAAGTATACCTTGCTAAACTGTATTTTATTTCCTATATTTCGCAACCATGGGAATAAAGAAACAAAAAAATGCTAAAAATATCTGGATCGCCGCTGCGGGAGCTTTTTGTATTTTAGCACTGATGCCTGTTTGTTATTTTTTCCAGCATGAATCCGTGGTTGTCGGCAACTATACCGTTGTCTATTACAAGAACCAGTGCGATATCGACCCTGAGGACTTACCTGCGGACTTTAATTCATTGACGGCCCTGCCCTGTCTGATCCGGATCAACTGGCGGGAAAGAATTGCTTCCGACCTGGAGCAGGAATATAGCTATCTTCCGGGCAGGGGTACTGAAAAAACGCGCCTGATTCACAAAAGCAGCAAAGAATGATCGCCGTCGACTGACTGGCCCTGTCTGGTTTCTTTGTAATTAAAATTGTGCAGGATAATATATCGGAAGTTGTTTTTCTTAGAAATATGAACGGCGAATAATTTTTTCGAAAACCTACTATCTGGCGAAATATACCCGGCGTAATTGTTCTTCGAAGCTCGCACTCTTTTCTACAACATCCATGAATATGTCTTTGGAAAGCGTCAACAGTTCAACTTCTTCCACTGCTTTGACGGTAGCGGCCCGTGGTTCTTTTCTCAGGAGGGCAAGTTCGCCGAAGAAAGCACCGGCTTCCAGAGTAGCAACAACATCCACCCTTCCCGTGCTTTCTTTCAGCACGTCTAATTTACCCCGCCGTATGATGTAAAACTTATCGCCTTCGTCTCCCTGTTTGATGATGACCGTGCCGGCCGGATGGGCCTCCCGCTGCATCTTGTTGGCCACGTCGGCGAGCAGCGTCGGCGTGAACGTTTCAAACACGGAACATTTTTTCAGGAATTGCACGATGGTCAGCGATTCATTGACGTCTACATCGGATGCGACATAACCGTCCACCATGGTAACGATGCGGTCGGCCACATCCAGGATGCGGTTGTCATGTGTAACAATCATGATGGTGCAGCCTTCATTTTCCGCCAGATCACGCAAAAGGTCGACAACCTGGCGTCCGGTTTCCTTGTCCAGGGCGGCTGTCGGTTCATCGGCCAGAATCAAACCCGGACGGTTGACCAGTGCGCGGCCTATGGCTACCCGTTGCCGTTGTCCGCCGGAAAGACTCTGGGGCTTGTAAAGCATGCGTTCTTTCATCCCGAGCTTTGTCAGGATATCCGAAGTCAGACGGTCCGCTTCTCCCGGCGAGTAATCGATTAATTCTGTCACCAGTTTAACGTTCTGATAACAGGTCAGGGAATCCAGCAGATTATGGGCCTGAAAGATAAAGCCGATATTTCGGCGTATTTTTTCCTGCTCGGCTGCGCCAAGTCCGGCCAGTTCGTTGCCGAATACTTTGAGGCTGCCTTCCTGCAATCCCCTCAGGGCGCCGATCAGCGTCAGCAAAGTTGTCTTTCCGGAACCCGATGGACCGGTCATGATAATAATTTCGCCTGAATATAAACTCAGATTGTTGTCATAAAGAACCTGTTTGCGTCCTTCGCCCTGTCCGAAAGAAAAGTTAACACCCTTAACCTCGACGACCGGCGTCTTGACGGCTGAACCGGCGGATTTAGCGGTTGCTTTATCAGGTTGTGTATTCACATTTTCTCCAGGTTACAAAGCGGCGGTACACCCGTATCCGCATTTACTTCCGGGCAGTACCGGGCAAATCAAAGGAAACATTAACTTCATGATTAATCAATCGGGAAGCCGCATCCGCATTATCCAGCCTGATCATAATCTCGACATTGCGGGATTTTGTTGAAACAATTCTTCCAATCGCGGTAATTTTGCCTGTCAATGAATGGGAAAGCGCCTTGCTGGTGATGGTTGCTTTTGCTCCCACAAAAAGTTTGAAAACGTCTCCCTCGAAGACATCCGCCAATACATCCATCCGGCTCAGATCCGCCATTTTTACGACCGCTTCACCTTCGGCTGAACCGCCTATGTTCTGGCTGATTTCCAGTATGGTTCCGTCAATGGGCGCGCAAACCCTTGACTGCTGCGCCTTGATTCTGCCCGCCTTGACTTTGGCCGATGCCCTGGATGCATTAATCTCCTGATTTAATTTCAGTCGCTCCAGCTCTTTGGTGGATAAATTGAATTTTGCTTCGGCAAGGCTGACCGCATGCTCCTTTTCTTCCTTGGCCTGGGTTGAATACGTGTCACTTCCCCCTTCCAGCATGCGTTTTAAAGATGACCGGGCATGGTCCAGTTGCATCTTGTCAATATTCGCTTCCAGTTTTTTTATTTCGATTGCTTTTTTCCCGGCGGTATTCGCTTCTTTCAAATCCATTTCCGCCGCGGCTATTTCCGCCTCATTCGGATAGGCTTCCCGGGAGATGAGCAGAAGCGTTCCTTTCTTAACGACATCCCCTCTCTTCACCAGCACGGAAGAAATAATATTGCCCGGAGGGATGCTGACAAGAACAACGCCCCCGTGGGGTTTTATTCTGCCCAGAGCGCCGATCTTTTTCTCGGCGGCAAACGTCGCCGTTGCCGCGAGGACGGTAAATATCGAGGCGACTGCCAAACAACATACAAGAAATATTTTATTCTTCATTTTATCATCCTGTCATTATTAACGCCTGCCTGAATAATTAAAGGAAATTCCAGTAATTTTTGTTCATCAAAATTCAATGTTTTATCCTGAACGTCCAGCATGGTTCCGGTAACCAGACGGAATTGCGCCATGGCAACCGAATATTTACGCAGCGCCTCAATGGTCGCTATTCTGGAGCGGAGATAACGGTCTTCAATATCGATCAGCGCCGTGAGCGTCGATGAACCCGCCTTGTATTTCTGATTTTCGAATTCCACGGCTTTCTTATAGGCTTTTTCCGATTCGGAAGCGAGTTGATGTTCATTGATGGCCGAGGAGAGGGATCTATAGGCATTCAATATATCCGAAGCAATCCGGTTGGCTAAATCATTCTGAATGAGTTCCGCTTCCCGAAACAGTGACTTGCGGTAAACCATATTGCCGCGCGCCACATTATTGAAAACGGGCAATTCCAGGGACAGTGATACCAATGAGTTAAGTCCGGTAACATTGCGGCTCATTGAACTTAAATACCGATTGGAGCTGAAAGCTTCATCCTCCCCGGCATATCCCAGCTTTAATCCCAAATCCAGTTTGGGTTTGGTTTCGTTCTCGGCTTTCGCCAGCAATGTTCTGGCGGTTTCGATATCGGTCTGGGCGGCGAGATAATCGCCTCTCCTGCGCATGGCTTCGTCAATGAACCGGTTGATATCAACGTTGTTCAATGCAGACGCGTCGATGACGCCGGGAAACCGGCTTCCGGGATTCGGAGCATCAGGGAGTTCCCGGGGTGTCATGCCCATGGCCAAGGCCAGGGCCTGTCTGCTTCTGTAAAAAGATGTTTCTCCGGTGCTGACGTCCACCTGACCGATCAGCAGGTTGGCTCTGGCCTGATTGAGCGCCGCCGGTTCCAGTAACCCGGCCCGCACAAGTTTCTCAACCAAGTCGAGTAATTTTTTTGATCTTTCCTGCGTATCGGCCGTCAGTTCAAAACTCATTTTTGCCGCCAGAGAGTTCCAGTAACTGATGGCGGTATTGTATATGGCCTGGGCGATATTCTGCCGGGCCAGCAGCCTGGTGGACTTGGCCTGCGATATTGCCGCCAGTTCATCGGCTCCGGTCGCCTGGGTTCCCAGACCTCTCAACAAAGGAACATTGAGTTCGATGCGCATTTCCGAACGGCTGATTGGCCCCTTGACATCGGCATTGGAATCATAATCGACCACCGCAACATTTGGCGCTACTGTAATACCGGAACGGAATTGTTTGGCCAGCCCCAGTGAATATGTTTTGGTGTCTTCCTGTAAATAATCATAATAAGGAGTTTTATTGAGCAGCGAATAGGCCAGCGCATCCTTTTGGTCATAGCTGTCTAACGAAGCTTTTTGACGGTCGTAGGAGACCAGGGACCGCACGGACCAGTCAAACTGCCCTGCGGCTTTCTGCTGCAGCCCTTCGCTTTGCACCACTTTCTCCTGATAGACGGAGACGCCGGGATTAACCTTGAGTGTTTTCAACACGGCATCGGATAAGGATATTTCCGGTATTTTCTGCAAAACGGGTTTGGGGAGTGTTGCATTAGCATCCGGTTGACTCTGAACAACGGACGTGGGCTGGGCGGCCATGATACTTACCGCTGTTAACGGTAAAAACAACAAACTGAAAGCCAGAAAAGAAAAGCGAATAAACTTTATGAACACGTAATTACCCTAATCAACTGTCTCTTCAGGTGTGCGAAAGGCAAACAAGTTATCCATTTTAAATTTTGCAGCGATAACTCCTCATCCGTAACGGATCCCCGGGTACACTGTTATGAGCCTGTTTTTGCCGTATCGTGCATCAATATTCTTTTCCTGGCTCTTGAACTGCAGGTAAGAAGTCAAAGCAGACCGGATGTGAAAAGTATTCAAAAAGGGATGATTTGTCAAACGAAATTTAGGATCCTCTTGAATCTCCGCAGACGTAAATCATCATGGCGCGCAATCGGGCAGGACACCGCCCCAGTGAAACCGCGGCGCTTTGAGCAGGGCAAGACTCAACTGCTCCTCCTGCACTTCCCCGTCCCTTGAAAATATAGAGACAACGGCCGTCCTGTTTGTTGGCCCGGCCTGAGCGGTAATGGAAGGTATCAGCATTTCTCCCATTCCGGAAACCATGCACCCTTCCGGCGATAAATTTAAAATCAGATCAACATTCTCCCGGCAGCGCAGGATGGCCTCACCCACAAAGGGAACCAGCTCTCCGTAAGGCTTCGCTGTCGGAATGACGGCTGAAGCGGCTTGATAAACGTCGCGCATGGGATGCGGCATTGTCACACCGGCGGCATCATACAGCGGGCGCGCCAGCACATTTCTCAGGTTGCTGATCGTATTTCCGGCTTCATGGATAATCATCTGTTGGATTTTCTTCTCCGCGGCAACCGACAGGTCATTTCCATCTCCGGCATTATCCAGATCGGCAATCCTCTCCTGAGCCGTCAGAATTCTCGTATGCAGAACTGCCTCAAAGAAGCTCCAGGTCGGCGTCATAGTCATGGCAAAAGAGCCGAAACCCAGATATTGCAATAATAAGCGCAATATTTCTCCGGATTGGCTGGTCCTCATATAGATTTCTCCATCCAGATGAATGCGCATTAAAGATTGGTCCTGCTTATGGTTTTTGAGGCCGGGCAGAATCCAGGACCCGGCGAATTGCCGGATGATTTTGCGCAGTCCGAAATTGCGCCAGAGACCGTATCCCAAATATTTTGCCGCCGGGGCTAAGGCCGGATATTGCCGGCTGATCAGATTGACCGTTTGTTGCGCTATGCTGTTAGGCCGGGCTTTGAATTCAACCTGATCGCGTATATTTTGCTGAAGCTGCCGATAGTCGGATATCATGGCGTCATAGGTTTTTTCATCCCGGCAGTTTGCCGCAGCCGCAAACAGCATGCTGTGGCAAAGCCCGTGAACGACGACTGCCTGATAGCCGAGAATTCCGACCCACGGTTCCACCACGGATGAATAGTCATTTCTCCCGGCGATACTGCTGGAAAGATTTTCCAGAAGGCGGATGTTCACCAAACCTGATCCCGTGGCATCAGAAACCCGGGAAGAACCGAAAGTCTTGAAAAAGGCCAGTTTAAAAACCTGAATATATTGTCCCAGCCGGCAGGGTCCGTCGCCGCCGTTCATGAACAGGATAATGCGGCTTTTATCCCGGACGAGCGGATCATCTGCTTTCTGCCGCTTCATAAAATCCTCAATGGCCAGGAGCATGTCGGCAAACACGGCCGCCAGCGGGAGACAGACGTCATTGCCGACATACCGGCGTCCCAGACGGCCTTTTTCCTCCATGTCGAAATCTTCTTCGATGTAATTGTCAATGGCCGCAAATCCAAGGCCCCTGGCAAACGCGGTCATCACGCGGTTGTCGCTCAGCGTGGGGAAATAAACAACATCGGTTTTATCGTTTAAGGCATCCAGATTAAATTGATTGAGGATCTCCATCCGCAGGCCCGGCGGATAAGCCCTGCCCTGTTCCCGCTTTTGTTGAATCCGGCGCAGATGCGTGCTGATCCTGTTTTCCAGGTGGGCCAATTCGGCGATTGTTCCATCCGATTGAATCCAAAGCGCAGGCACGGATCTGGCGACTTCCTGCAGCAACGGAGCGGTAACGCTGTCCGGACCGCAGCGGAAAGTCGTCACCAGAGCGTATGTCAACCTGTGTCCGGAAGCGGCATTTTCCAGACGATGGACGGCCTCCCGCAGGCGGGGATGAGTAATTTTTGAAGAAAGCGTCCCATCGGCAATAGCTTTGACTTTGCTTAAAACGTCGTGGGTGTTCCTCCAGTAAATATGGGAATATTCCGGATCAAGTATTGCGTCAAGGGCATATGAGGGTATGGGCATGATGCCCTTGTCCCTGAGAAGTTTACTGATGTGCTGGTCATAAATGCCGGGATTGAGCACGTATTCACGGCCGCAGACAACCGTGACGGGAATATCGCCCGAAGCGGCCTGTTCCAGATACCCCGCCGTGAGATCAGCCGTTTTTTCATTCAGTTTCGCCTGAGCGTCAAGGCTTGCCTGCCAGATATCCTGAAAGCGGGACGAAGTGATATGGATGCCATAAACGGCAAATACTTCCTGAAACGACCGGTAAAGCTGACGGGTCATCGCCAGCGGGTCGCCCTCTCCCAGGTTGACCGGTTTAACCATGAAACGCGCATGAGGATGGGCAAGACGGGCAAACTGGATTGCCGCCCAGATTCCGCCCTGATTGGTTGTGCAGGTTCTGCCCAGACTTGCCCCGATAGTGGGCAGAAAATCAATCTGCGGCACAAAAATCAAACGGTGCGGTGTCGCCGCCAGACGAATGAGTTGCCCGGCCGCACCGATGTTGGGTGCACAGGTGTCCAGATCGAAATTTTTTTGTCCCGTCCGAATATCCTCCGCGCAAACCGCATCGGTATGCACGGGAATGCCGGACTGTTCAAAGCATTTTGCCAGCAGATAAGCCTGCTGCGACAGGGCGAAGCACCGCGGAATGACAAGCCTGTCGGCGCTTTTTGTTTGCGGGTGCTGGCGTGTTATCCATTGCCATATTTCCCGGTAGGCATCGGGGACACTATTAACGGAAGATTGGCGGAGGGCTTCCCGGTCATTGACGGATGTGCAACCGCCGATGTTCAGTTTGATCGGCAACTCTTCCTGCCCGGAAGATATGGTTGTGCGGGTACAGCGCATTAAATCGTTGCCGCAGGCCGATCCGGAACACGCAAATAATTGCCGCTTGTATGACCATGCGGTAAGGCTTTCCCAGTTGCAGATTTGCCCGATTATTTCCTGTTGAGCGGGCATCAGGCTTTGCAGGCCAAAGCAGGCACGGTAGCCGGGGTGAGGCGGAATCAATCCATAGATCGGTCCGCGGCAATGAGCTTCCAGCCGGTCGATGGCAGCCAATGCCAGCGGATCGCTTTGCATCGTTTGGCCGTGGAGAAGGACGACGCTATTCGGTAAAATATTGACTTGAGGCCACAGGGTTCTGGCCATGTTTTCTACAATCGCATAACAGCAGGAGGCCAGGATTTCACCGACATCCACACCCCGGGCCTGCATCTTCCGGGCTTCCTCCATCAGGAAAACGGCGCAGGTGGCGTTGATGCGCCTCGCCTTCGAAGCCCGGGATGCCATCCGGTAAGCGGTGGCAACATCAGGAATGTCCAGCAGCTCACGGAGTATATCCATAAGGCTTCCTGTTCCCGCCGAACATTTGCAGTTCATGGCATTTTCCCTCAAAGATTTCCGCCGCAAGTCAATAATGGATATTTTTGTGTCTTCACCGCCGATGTCGACCAGAATACCACTTTTGTCATTGATTTCGTCGTATCCCCGACGTTTCAAACCGGCAATATGTTCTTCCAATATTTGCAGGGAGCCCAGGACGTGGACTTCATTTTCGACCCGCGTGAAAACGCGCTCCCGCAGGTGCGGATATATCGTCTGGAGTATTCTCTGAATCTGGTAGCGGCCGCTTCCGGTAAGCCCCCAGTGCTGCACCGGAAGTCCGTGGCAACCTGCTTGCCGGATTGTTTCCAGAAAACGGCGGACGGTTTGCAGGGCGTCCCCTTTGTTAACAATGCTGTTTAGCCAGAGCGTTTTGCCGTTTACGGCATCTGTAATGATCATCTTTGCCATGCTGGAACCGATGTCCAGAGCAATATTCACCGGTTCAGTCTCTAAAATAGCGGCTGCAGGTATTTTTTCATCTTCGTCCTGACAGTTGACATATCGGTCTGAGCCGGTGAGCTTAATTTTCAGCTCTTGAAAAGAAGGCAGGAAGATCTGCGCCTCTTTTCTTTGCCGCAATCCTGCCGATATGGAGGAGCCATCTTTCCTATCATCCTGCTTCTTCTTTAAAGCCTTCATTCCCAGGAAGATGAGCGACTGCTTTTCATCGTATATAATGTCGTTAACGCCCTGTGCACAGAGAAAGTCGGCCACGCAATTCCGCAGAAATTGCCAGCGGAACATTCCACCGGCCAGATACACACGGCTGATACCCCGCGGCACGCGCGACGCCGCTTTGGCGGCTTCCGATTTCATGGTTACGGCCAGGGCATGCTCGACGGGAAGCCCCTGATTTTTGTCGGATACAGTTGCCGAAACACTGAATACGCCGCAGCGCTCCATCCGGACCGGCAGGGCATTCCGCAGCGCTTGTCCGTCCTCCTCCAGATAGTCCTTGAGTATTGAATCCACATCGTCGGCGGCAATATTCAGTTTCTCCAGAACGCGCCGTAGATTTATTCCCGATCCGGCCCCGCAGGAAGGGTTTTTTTCTATAAAGCGCGGGGTAATGCCTTCTTGCTTATGCGCCGCCGCAATACAAAACCCGGATGCCGAAAAATCAATTATCGCCAAGGACTGCACGGGGCGCAGATGGTCCGGCGGATTCATCAGAAGATTGTGAGACGCTTGCCACAAAACGGTTTCCGGATGCAGACGTTTTCCATATCCGAGGACGTTTTTTGCCTGCGCCGATAATTTCCCCGTTAAATAGATTTCGGGATTGCCGCCGGCCTTTTCTTTTGATTCATTCCGGATATTTTTTCTGATGCCTTCCAGAAAATGCTCCAGATGCCCGCGATGCAGATAGATATGGTCATGATATCTCCGGCCGTTGCCGCCGGTATGCCGAACATGCAATTTTTCCATGCCGGCATCTATAAAATAAGTTGTTTTACCTGTCATAAATAAACCAGAAAAAGGTTGCTGACTTTGAATGAAGCCGGCAGTTAATACACTTAATCAAGGGGATTATCAATCCTTTGCCCGGACCCAAGGTATTTTAAAACTCTATCTTTCTGATTCAACCTTAGCAAAGACATAAACCGGTGTCATGAAAAAAGAATATTACCTTAAATAATCATTTCATAACAATAAGTTGGACGTCATTAACATTATTTATGGTTGTATTTACCGTATTCCCTATGATATTCATTTAACTCTTGAATCAGAAGCTAAGGATGATTTGAATCAAATGAGAATACTGCTCATTGCCATGCCGGACACCGCCGATTACATTGACAACATAACCCGTCAACCGAACCTTGCGCTTGTTTCTCTCGCGGGTAATCTTCCCGGCCACGACGTGCGGGTGCTCGATCTCGTTGTTCACAAACCTCATCTGCGTCAGCCTATTGCCGATATCTTGAAAACCTTCCGTCCACAAATCGTCGGCTTGAGCGCCATGTCTTTTCAGTTTGATACGTTGCTGCGCGTTTCCCGGTATATCCGGTCGTTGGATCAACAGATCGTCATGATTGCCGGCGGTTATCATGCTACATTGATGGCGCGCGATGAAAGTGCCGTGCATTGGACGGATATGCTGGATTTTATCGTCCGTGGTGAAGGCGAAGAGACTTTCGGGGAACTGGTTGCAGCTATTGAAAAAAACGGCCATGCTTACGACGGCATCCCGGGTCTCAGCTACCGCCGCGGCAGCCGATGGATTCATAACGATGAACGACCGCTCCTGGATCTTACCAAGATTAATCTTCCGCTGCGGACGGCGCGTCTGTCGCAAAACTTCTTCTTCGGTACCTGGTCACTGGATGTCGCCGAAACCTCCCGGGGATGCCCCTTTCACTGCAAGTTCTGTTCGATTATGCATATGTATGGTTCGGTATTTCGTCCGTTTCCCATTGAAAGAGTTATTGCCGATCTGCAAAATATCCGTGCCCGGGGCACCAGGGCCGTTTTTTTCTCCGACGACAACATCACTTACGATATTGCCCACTTTCAGGCCATTTGCGATGCCATTATCGGCAATGGCCTGAATGATATGATTTATTTGACCCAGGTGACGGCGGTCGGTCTTGCGGATAATCCTGATCTGGTCGCGAAAATGGAAAAGGCCAACTTTAAGGTTGCCTTTGTCGGATTTGAATCAATGGAGCCTTCGGCTCTCAAAGAGATGAAGAAACCGACCAGTCCTGAAAAGAACCGCCGGGCGGCACAGCTTCTGCGCCGGCATCATATTGCCATTATTGCCGGTTGCGTGGTTGGTTATCCCGATGACGACTGGGAATCGGTCAGCCGGCAATATAGAATGATCAAAGACCTGCAGCCCGATTCCATTTACGCTCAGTTCCTGACGCCTTACCCGCAGACGCGCGTCCGCGAGGAATTGCAGGCTGAATCTTTGATTACCAACAATGATTTCAGCCGCTATGACGGGTTTACCTGTAATATCCGCACACGCCACCTCACGGAACAGGAACTATTCCGGTGCCTGAAATCTCTTACGCTACGAAAAGTTTTCGACCCGAAAATGATCTTTATTAATGCTTTTTGGAAGATGTTTCCCCTGCGGTATATATTGACTAATAGCATGAAATGTGTGCTGGATAATTGTTATAATGTGCTTTCAGCTAAGCAGAAAATCAAACACATGGACCTATAAAAGCATGAATACCTGGTCCAGCTTAAACAGTCCAGCCAAACATAGATGTGAAGAAACGAGAGGTTATTATACGACGTGAAAAAAATCCGTATTGCCATAATCGGCGTGGGAAATTGCGCATCTTCTCTCCTGCAGGGCATTACTTATTATCGAACCCGTAAGGCAAACGAAGCTTGTGGCTTGATGCATTGGATGATCGGAGGATATAAGCCCGGCGATATCGAAGTCGTTGCCGCCTGGGACATCGATGCACGCAAAGTTGGAGAAGATCTGGCCTCCGCCATTTTTGCAAAACCCAACTGTACGCAAATATTTCAACGCGATATTCCGCAAACCGGCGTTTGTGTGCAGATGGGCCGTATAGAAGACAGTCTTTCCAGTCATATGGCGAAATATCCGGAAAAAAGAAGATTTGTTCCGGCGCGGCTTCCCGAGACCACGCATCAGGAGGTTATTGCCGTTCTGAAGAAATGCCGTCCCGACATCTTGCTTAATTATCTTCCGGTCGGTTCGGAAAAGGCCGCCCATTTTTATATGGAATGCGCATTGGATGCCGGTGTGGCGGTGATCAACAACATGCCCGTATTTATAGCCAGCAATAAAATCTGGGCAAAACGTTTCCGCGAACGGAACATTCCCATCATCGGTGATGATGTCAAATCCCAGATTGGCGCCACCATAATCCATCGCTCTCTCACCAATCTTTTTCGTCAACGCGGTGTTAATCTCGATCATACCTATCAACTCAATTTCGGCGGCAACACTGATTTTCTGAATATGAAGAATCCTGAAAGGCTGTCCTCCAAAAAGCAGTCCAAGACCGAGTCTATTCAATCCGTTGCGTCCATAAGACTGTCCAATGATGATATCCATATCAGTCCGACGGATTATGTTCCCTGGCAAAATGACAACAAGGTTGCCTATATCCGGATGGAAGGGCGGATCTTCGGCGATGTGCCGATGAACCTTGAACTGCGGCTGTCCGTGGAGGATTCTCCGAATTCAGGCGGCGTTGTCATTGACGCCATCCGCTGCTGCAAACTGGCTTTGGATCGCCGTATCGGCGGAGTTCTGGTCTCACCGTCGGCATTTTTTATGAAACATCCCCCCAACCAGTACCCTGATGATGAGGCGCTCAAAATGACCGAGGATTTTATCCTGGGACGGCGTAGCCGGTAAATAATCCGTGAGGTGATAAGAGCATTGCGTCTGCCCGAATTTTTTCTCTTTAATCAAAGCACCCGCCGCGTTTATCGGGAAATGATCAATCCTGTTTTGAATTGGCTTGTTCGGATGAAAGTTTCACCCAATGCCGTAACCACTGCAGGCTGTATATTCAGCGCCGCGGCAGGGTTGATTTTCAGCACGGGCAATTTCTTTCTGGGAGGATTAACGGTTGCGCTGGCCGGCACCTGCGATATTCTGGACGGCCAGTTATCCCGGCAGACCGGCACCTCATCGCGCTTCGGCGCTTTTTATGACAGCTGCCTGGATCGTTTCAGTGAAGCTTTTATCTTTATGGGGCTGGCCTGGTATTTTGCCGGAGGCCCGGCCTTGTTCTGGTCTCCAAATGCCGGACATCCGGACGGTTACAGCCCCCTGGCCGTCATGTTCATTATTTTTGCCATCACAGGTTCCTTCCTGACCAGCTATGTGCGGGCGCGTGCGGAAGCGGCGGGCGTTGCCTGCACTGTCGGAAGAATGCAGCGAACGGAACGCTTTGTCCTTTTGCTGGTGGCTTCCGCACTGGGCTCTGTTCCTGTGGCGGGTATTTTGCTGATGAAAATCTCCCTGGCCGTTTTTGCCTTGCTGACCAATATAACAGCGATCCATCGCTTTATTTATGTCGGAAGAATACTCCTGCAGGAAAAATCTCTTGAGGCCGGTCGGGATAACCGGAAATAGAAAGACAAGTCTAATAAGGCTTTGGTAAACCGACACAAAAATAATACCTGCTGTGAAAATTACTTCTTATGAAAATTGCTTTAATTTGTGACTGGTTCCATCCCCGCGTCGGCGGCATTGAAATTCATTTGCAAGGCCTGGCTGAATCCCTGCGGGCCGCGGGGCACCAGCCGGAAATCATTACAGCCACGAAGGGAAACGGCCGCGAATACGGCTTTCCAGTTCATCGCCTGGATGTTCCCGTGAAAACACGCTTTGGCTTTATCACGTCGCCTGCCGCATTCCGCCAGGCAGCCGTTCTGTTGAAGAAGGGTTCTTTTGATGTGGTACACTGCCACGGCAGCATCCTGTCTCCGCTGGCCTACGGCTGTTTGTATGTGGCGAAAAACCTGCAAATTCCCACCGTGGTAACCTGCCATTCGGTGCTGCATTATTATCATTTGCTTTTCTCTATTCTCGACGGCCTGTTCGGCTGGTCTAAATGGCCGGTTATTTTTACATCCGTAAGCCCGAGTGCTGCCCGGATCATGAGCAAGGCCGGCAGGATTGACCGGGTTTATGTGCTGCCCAATGCCGTGCGGGAGTCCCCCTGGCGCCGGCCCCGCCTTCCCCGTCCCCGTGAAGACTTAACCTTGATTTCCGTCATGCGTTTGTCTATTCGTAAAAGGGCGCATCTGCTGATTAAAATGATACCGGAAATTATACTACTGACAAGTCCGCGGCGCGTTCGCCTGATCATTGTGGGTGACGGTACGCAGCGTAACTCTCTGGATCGTCTGATCAGGTCTCTGGGATTGCAGGAAATAGTGGAACTGGCCGGTATCCGTTCTCAGGAAGAAATTGCCGATCTCTTCTCCGGGGCGGATATATTTGTTTTACCGACCAGTCAGGAAGCGTTTGGTCTGGCGGCTCTTGAAGCGCGGGTTGCCGGGTTGCCGGTTGTCGGAATGCGGATGTCCGGTCTGCAGCATCTGATTGAAGACGGGAAAGAAGGGCTGCTGGCGACGGATGATGAGGAATTGGTCCGGCATCTGACCGCCCTGATTCAAAACGATGCATTGCGGGAACGGATAGCGCTCCATAACCGGACGGTATCCACGACCTGGACTTGGCAGTCTTCTCTGGCCCGGCATCTCGAAATATATGAAAAAGCGGTGCGGAAATCCGGCCAGGATCGGTCAAAGAAGGAGCCATCCAGATGAAAATACCGTATTTCTGCTCCTATATCCCCGCGGAACTGCTGACCGCCTGCGGCCATGACGTCGTGGATATTTCATTTTTTGAAAATGAAATATATTCGCTGGAGTACAGCTGTTCGCTGCATGATAATATCTGTTCTTACGCCAAGTATCTTTTCTCTAACATTATTGATGACGATCATCAATTCGATTTCGTGATTGTGCCGAAAGTCTGCGATGCCATGAAGCAGCTGCATTCTTCTCTGTGCTATTCCGGAAAAATAAAATCTTTTTTATTGGATGTACCCGGACGGACCGGCGACCGGAGCGCAAAATATCTGAGTGCTCAATACCTGTCTTTGCTTGAGAAAATTGCTCCTGATCATTTCCATCAGGGGAAAGCAGATCTTTTGTTCACCGAAGAGAATGCCCCGACCCTCTTTTCGCGTTCTCTGAATCGGGAAGAAGACCATCAACAATCCGTAAAAATCGGCATTGCCGGTTCATCCTACCGCCCTTCCCTGTTTCGGGATATTTTAAAAAAGTTCAACGCCGGCGGTATTTTCCTGCGTCATTGCGGTCAGGGGATAATACCCTCCGCAGAGAAACAATTTTCCCCGGCTGCTTCTCTCGAAGAAAAACTTTTACAACTGGCGCGTCATTCCCTGCAAAATACGATCTGCCCGCGCAGTGACAGCGGCAGCCTGACGCATTACATCATTGCCGAAATTGAAAACCGGCAGCTGGCCGGATTGATTTTCACCACGCTGAAGTTTTGTGATTTTTATGCCTTTGAACTGGAAAAGTTAAAAAATAAATTACCCGCCGGGTTTCCCTGTCTGTATCTGGAAAATGATCTTTCCGTAAACAGTGATGAACAAAATGTTACAAGAATAGAGGCCTTTATGGAAAAAATTATATCCGGTCAAAAAACAACAAAAAAATCCCGCGCCCGGGCGGTCGTACCGTCGGAAATCTATTCCATCGGATTGGATGTCGGCAGTACCACAACCAAAGGAATCATGCTGAAAAACGGGAAGGAAATTATTGCGTCCATCATCATACCCACTTCCATCAACATGAAAGATTCCGCCGATGCCGCCTTCGGCAAACTGATCGAACAAAGCGCTGTTCCTGAAGATAATATTTTCCGGACAATCTATACCGGTTACGGCAGAACGGCCTTTGCGGACAGGGAACAGACGACAGAAATAACCTGTCATGCCGTGGGGGTTAATTTTCTGAACCCGCAATCCGGAACCATTATTGACATCGGCGGCCAGGACAGCAAGGCTATCCGGATAGACGAAGCCGGCAACGTGCTGAGATTTGCCATGAATGACAAATGCGCGGCTGGAACGGGGCGTTTCCTCGAGTCCATGGTTCAGAGAATGAATATAAACTTTGCCCGGTTCAGCGATCTTTCTCTTGAGGCTGATCATCCCACACCCATCAGCAGCATGTGCTCCGTGTTTGCCGAATCCGAGGTTGTATCCCTGATGACGAAAGGAATACCGGTGGGAAGCATTGCCAGAGGCCTGAATTTCGCCATTGCGGAAAGAGTATGCGCTCTGGTCCGTAAAATTCAGGGGGAGGCGCCCTTTATCCTTACCGGCGGACTTTCGCTTAATGCCGGCTTTACCGGAGAGCTGGAAAATGCCCTCGCCTGTCGGGTCACCATTTTTGCTGAAGCGCAACTTGCCGGAGCAATCGGCGCCGCGGTCATCGCGAGCGGGCAGGAATCCATTGCCGGCCGGGGAGGATTATGAGCAACCCGCTCGTGGACAGCAAACTGCGCCGTATCCTTTACCGCAGCATGACCCGGGAAGGCCTGCGCCTGCCGCTGCCCGTGGCCTTTCAAATTTTCCAGATGGTGGTGAAAATTGTTTCTCTGGGGAAGGTTCCTTCCGTCCGTATGCTGGAGAGGGAATATCTGAACTACTACCGGGAGGGATTGACGTCGGAGCAGAACGTCTGGACATCCATCTTTGTTCCCACTGAAATTCTTTATGCTTCCGGCCTGTCCCCCTTATGCCTGGAGGGTCTGTCCGCTTTATTTGCCAGCATGGGAATTGCCAAAAATTTTCTAGGCAGACACGGCACCCATTTTGTTCCTAATACCATGTGTAATTTTCACAGACTTTCCATTGACATCGCATCTTCCGGTGTTTTGCCCAGGCCCCTCTTTGTGCTGTCGTCATCGGCTTTATGCGACGGCAATATCAAAACATTCCGGCATCTGGCCGAAAAAACCGGCGTGCCTTTTTTCTTTCTGGATATTCCTCAAAATGATGATCAGACAGGCGTTGCTTATCTCGTCAGCCAGCTGCAGGAGCTGATCGGCCATATCGAAACACTGACCGGAAAACCTCTGGATCTGTCAAAACTTGATGCCGCCGCCCGAAATATTCTCGTCACCGGGCAATTGATGAAAACCATCTACCGGCTTCGCTGCCGTTTGCAGCGCAATGTTTATTACGGGCATCAGATGATCAATTTCATGCTGCCGCTTGCCGCCATGTCCGGCTCCGAACGATTACTGAAAATATGCCGGACCATTATTGCCGATCTGGAGAATGACCGGATTTACAACCGGGCTTTTCCGTCCCGGATTTCTCCGGAAACGATTAAAATTATCTGGGCGCATATTGCACCTGTTTTTCAATATAACGATGTCTGGCCGTTTATTGACGACGGGACGCGCTCCAAGGTGTATCTGGAAGAATGCACCGGATATATGGAAGACGACATCAAGAGTTGCGGCGCTCTTGAAATCATTGCCCGGCGACTTATCCATACGCCCGGCAACGGTCCGCTGGAAAGACGATTAAAGAATCTGGAAAAGATATATACCGATGCCGGCGCCGACGGCATCGTCCATTTCTCGCACTGGGGCTGTCACCAGGCCTCCGGCGTGACACCGCTTCTGCAAAAGCACTTTTCCCAGCGGGACATCCCCTTCCTGAATGTGAATGGTGATTGCGTTGACGCGGCGAGCTGCGGGCTGGAACAGCACAAGACCCGCTACAGCGCCTTTCTGGAGTTGCTCGTGGCAAAGAAGAAAAGAATCCTTAAATAAAAATCACCGGCCGGTCATTGAATAAAAATACCGCCGACAGACGCTCTCACTGCCTTACCGAATTGCTGCGGCCGCCTGGTTTGTAGAGATTTTGTCCGGCTCCGTCAGGACATCCTGCATTTTTCTGAATTGAAAGTCGCGCCCTTTATAAAACTGAATGACTTCCCGGAGGCAGCGAAGCGCCGCGCCGCCCGTTTTAAAACGGCAATCCAAAGGAATATTCGCCTTCCGCAAATCAACAAATTCCCAGGGATGAACGAATAAAACCACCGGGCTTTCCAGAGCACCAAGCCAGCGGTTCCTGAGCCAGGCAGGCAGTCGCAAAACGGATGACGTGACCGAAGCCGGAATTCGGCGCAAGGTTGTTTGCCGCGAGTTCTGCAGGTAAGACGGCTTATACTTCGCCTGCGAAGAATCAACCGACAAGCCTACTTTTTCCAGAAGGCTGAGATAGCCCTGCGGAAAATTAAGATAAGGGGACCGGAAAGAATAAACAGGTCCGAATGGCCTCAGCACTTCCAGAGAAAGCTCTATATCACGCTGCGCAGCGTCGCGCCCCAGAGTTGTAAAGTCGCTGTGACTGAAGCCGTGGCTGCCTGCTTCATGTCCGCGGTCAATCAAATCGCGGATAATATCGGGATAGTCCCGGGCTATTTGTCCGGTGACAAAGAATGTCGCTTTTACGTTTTCCTCATCCAGTAAAGAAAGAAGCAAAACAGTTCCCTCGGTAATCCCCCGGCAAGTATTGAGGTACGGGGGACAGTCCGGTTCCAGGTCAACGGTCAGGAAAATTTGCGGCTTTCTGGCTGGTCTTTTCATCATAGGAGGCACGGATAATTATTTTTGTCTTGCATTCTACTATTTAATAGCATTCTTCCGGAGAAAAGAAAATAACGGTTTTGCCTGATAATTTATCATGACCCCGGAGCATCAATCTCACGCACAGTCAACCGGTCTTTGACAATTTCTCCTTTGACTGTTATGCATTGATGAAGAATCGATTGGGCAATTTGACGAATGTTTTGCCGTTAATAAAGTTTTTTCACTCCCGGAAAAGCGGGTCCTTTTTTATGATACCTAAAATCATCCACCAGACATGGAAAACTATCGCAGTTCCCCCGGAGTGGGAGGAGTCGAGAACTTCCTGGCAGCGGTTTCACCCGGATTGGCGGTACATGTTCTGGACCGACTCCGACCTGGAACGTTTCATTACGGAGCGTTACCCCTGGTTTCTCGACACATACAGGAGTTACCCCTACAACATTCAGCGGATTGATGCAGCCCGGTATTTTATCCTTTATGAATTAGGCGGGATCTATTCCGATCTGGATATTGTCTGTGAACGAAGCTGCGATTTTCTTCTGTCTCATCCGGCCATCATCCCGAAAACGGAACCTCTCGGGTTTTCCAACGATCTCCTGATGTCCGAACCGAAGCATCCTTTCTTCCTGCAGGTGATTGAGAATCTTGAAAAGGCCCACCGCAAATTCAGCCGTCACCCGCTTCTCCTGCGGCATTTTCGGGTGATGCTCTCCACAGGCCCTTTGTATTTTACAAAACAGTACCGTGCCTTTCGCGGAAAGGATGGGATATACATTCTGCCGCAGCCGCTCTATGGCAGTGATAAGGCGGCAACCATTGTCCGGCATATCCCGGGCGGCAGCTGGCATGCTTGGGACAGCCGGCTTCTCGGGTTCCTGTTTTATCGTGGCCCGATGATCCTGCTAGTGCTTGCCGCTCTCTTTTTCGGCTGGTTGCTTTTGAGATAATATTGAGGCCCGTCCGTTTCGCCGAAATTTGACGGTGTTGAGAAACGCGATGATCACAACCGCAAGTAATCCCCGGAAACGCCTGAGATATTGCCATCCAAAAAAACGTTTGCAGCGGCTATGAAACTCTTCGAGAAATTCATAGCCTTCATTTTCCCTCTGAGCCAACCAACTCATGTGCTGAACATCTCCCTTTCCGCTTTCAAGATAGAGCAGATTCTGAAAAGGCTGATAAAGATCCCACTCGCAAACCGTTTTATGGGCAAAGAGAGGTTGGCCTTCCGGATCATGCTGCAGGATGCCCGTGGCATAAAATGCCCCCCGATCGTGCTGGATTTTGATGGTGAAGTCCGTCAGGGGAATGGGGATGATAAAGTACATGTTGCCGATCTGGAGGGGCGGATGCTGTTCCAGATGATAGGATTTTCCGGCAAACTGAAAGGAAAGCCTGAAAGTGTCCTTGTCTCCCAGAGTATTGCGGTAGCAGAAATTCCGAAATCCCTCCGTGTCCGAGTTGGCGAGACACACGGTAAGAAGAGCCTTCCAGCAACGGCGTTTATCGAGGACAATTTGTCCCGATTCGAATTCGGACCCCTGCCTGATGAACCGGGACGCAATGCCAAATACCGCAAAAAGATCATCCGTTGTTTGTTTCATGCCGGGGAGATCCGGCCAGAAAAGCGCGCCGGTTTGCTCATACTCTTCCATCGCAAAGAGAGGCACAGGCGATCGCAGGGGAATATTATCCGCGTCCATGTAAAAGATTTCCTCAAAAGAGGAATAAAGCAGGGCGTAGGGTTTGATCTGGAATCCCTTGAAATCCCGGATGGAAAAAGAGAGTTGGTCTTCAGGGAATCTGCACTGCGTAATGTCCGTAAGGGCGATGGGAGCAAAATCCTTTTGGAGGAGATCACGCACCCCTTCCGGCATTTCCTCCGGCCCCGCATAGAAGAGTTCGACGGGCAGATCCGTATAAGTTCTCAAAAATTTCAGACAGACATAAGCATTGGAAAGGTGCCCGAAGCCTCCCGCGCAAAGGACAATTCCCCTGCCCCGAAAGCGCCCCTCGGGATAGTCGGGAAAACAGGCATAAGCGGTCTCCAGGAGCTCACGGTAGAATGATTTCTCATTCATGCACGCTCCTTTTCGCCGTTATTCGCAGTCTGGCCTTTTCGGAGCTGGATGACCCGGTCCGCATAAAGTACCCGGGATCATCACATGTTACGGCCGGAGAGTCATTATGAAAAAATCCGTTGACGCCCTGATGTTTCAATAAAGTCATTCTCATTCTCTGTTAAGCCAAAATTGGGATTAAAGATGTCATTTTTGATGATCTTTTGCAACCATCTTTAAACAAACCGCCGTCATTGACTTCGATACCGATTTAATTTATAGATAAAGCAATATTAATCTGTTTCGTCACAAGGATTTATAATGATTCTGAGAACACCCCTTGCCTGGTACAACACTTTTCAGAATAAAAAAAGAACACTGGCCGCCATTGGCGGCATTTGCTTTTCCCTCCTGCTTATTTTTATGCAACTGGGATTTCTGGTGACGGCCCGCATTACCTCCAGCCTGGTTTACGGCTTTTTTGATTATGACCTGATTATGACGTCCGCCACTTACGAAAGTATGGATACCACCGGCAGCTTCGATAAAACCCGCCTCGTGCAGGCTCAGGTCGCCCAGGGCGTTCAGGAAATATCCACCCTCAATTTCACCCGGGTATGGTGGCGTGTTCCGGAATCCAACCTGCAGATGAGATCATGCATGCTGATGGGGTTTGATCTCAATCCTCATTTTGTTCCGGATGAAGAGGTCAGGGAGAATCTTCCGGCGATTTTGCCAAAAGACATGGTGATGCTCGATGTTTCTTCTCATCCCGATTACGGCGAAAAGCGTATCGGACGGACGGATGCCACGCTGAATCATATGCCGATCACCATCAATGCCTTGTATAAGCTGGGAATCAGTTTTCTGGGAGACGGCTCCGCGATAGTGAATCTGGAAACCTTTCAGAGCATTACCCGCTCAGATCCCCGGCAGGTTACTTTCGGCCTGATTAAAGTGGCACCGGGCGCGGATGTGGAAAAGGTCAGGCAAAACCTGCAGGCCACGCTCCCCGATGATGTGCTTGTTTTCGAAAAGAAAAAGTTCATCGAGGCGGAACAAAATTATTTCATCAATGTCAAACCGATCGGCATCATGTTCCAGGCGGGAGCTTTTGTCGCATTTGTCGTCGGCGCAGTTATCCTCTTTCAGGTGCTTTCCACGGAAATTTCAAACAAGTTAAGAGAATTCGCCACCCTCAAAGCGGTCGGATTCAGTAATTATTACATCTACAAGGTCGGCGCAACGCAGGCCCTGTTATTTACAATAATGAGCTATATTCCGGCCCTGCCGTTGGGTTATCTGGTCTCCTTTCTGGTGCAGAAGGCCAGCCGTCTGCCCATGTATTTGCCGTGGGAGCTGGCTGTGTTTGTTTTCTTTCTGGCAATATTGATGAGCGTTATTTCCGGTATTCTGGCGCTTCAAAAAGTCAGAAAAGCGGATCCGGCGGACTTGTTTTAATATGAAATTATTTTCCGGCAAAAAAATTCCCCTGGCTTCCAAAATGCTTCTTCATAAAAAAGGGCGTCTGACGCTTTCCCTGCTGGGAATTGCCTTTGCCGTTGTTATCATGTTCATGGAAATCGGTTTTTTCAACGGACTCAATGACAGCCAGGCCAATCTTCCGCCTTTGCTCAATGCCGATATCCTGATCATGCATCATCGCCGTTATTCCATGCTGGAAACTTCCACCATCTCCAGGCACCGCCTGGGACAGGCAGCCGCTCTTTCTGAAGTCGCCGAAGCCATACCCTTTTATGAAGGGACGGATACTCTGTTTAATGAGCAGGAGAAGAGAATCCGCGCCATCTCGATTCTGGCATTTCCGCAGGACACAGCCGCACCGTTGCTGGTGGAAGGCCTGGAAAAATATCAGGAACAATTAAAAATCAGGGGAAATGTTCTTTATGACAGCCTGTCGCGGGAAATTTACGGCGACATCAAACCCGGAGCGGAAATCAAGCTGGGTGGCGAGCTGCAAAACGTAGTCGGTACGGTAAAAATCGGTCCGAACATCAAACTGGACGGTTATGTCATCATGGGTGAGTCCACCTGGATTAATCATACGGGAAACGCCGACAAAATAAATATGGGATTGATTCGTCTGAAGCCCGGGGCGGATATAGAGGCCGTTAAAAAGAAACTCCGCGACATCCTGCCTTCTGACACGATTTTAATGACACCGGAAGAAGCCCGGCAAAGAGAGGTTAGATTTACGATTGAATCCACACCGACCGGCGCGGTATTCGGAATCGGTGTCATCATCGGCTTTATTATCGGCATCATCATCTGTTATCAGATTTTGTTCAATGAGATCACCGATCACCTTCCCCAGTACGCCACAATGAAAGCCGTCGGCTTTTCCAAAAAGTTCCTGGTCTCGCTCGTAATCAAACAATCCCTGTGGCTATCCGTTTTAGGATTTGTCCCCGGTCTGATCGGCGGTGGAATTCTTTATTTCATCATCCAGTATTCCACCAAAATTCTGATGTTCATGACGCCATGGCGAATTCTCTTCGTTTTTATTTTGACAATTTTGATGTGTCTTGCGGCCAGTTTTTTTGCCATGAAAAAAGTTCTGAAGGCTGATCCCGCCGAACTGTATTAACCCGAAAGCGCTGGGCGGTTCTCCTTAAGATTGAAGTCGAAAATCGGAAACATTATGATACCGAAGATCATTCACCAGACCTGGAAAACGAGCAGCCTTCCGGAACAATTCCACACTTACCGGGAAACATGGATTCGTCATCATCCCCAATGGGAGTACCGCTTTTATGATGACGCGGCCTGCCGAACTGTTGTGCAAAACGCTTTCCCCGATCTTTTAACACTCTATGACAGATGCCTGTTTCCCATACAACGCGCCGATATTTTCCGCTATCTCGTCATTGCCGCAGAAGGCGGCCTTTACGCTGATCTGGACATGGAATGTTATAAAAATATGGAAACGCTCCTCGACGGCAAAGAATGTGTCTTTGGGGAAGAAATTGTTCTGTCACCCCGGGAAGCGCGATTTTTTAACCGCCGTCACCCCCAGCAGATCGCCAACTGTATTTTTGCCGCTAAAAAAAATCATCCCGTTTTTACTAAAATCATGGATGAGATTGCTCTTCGCCTTGACGGCCGTTTTCCACCCGATGAAGTGATAGAAACCACGGGACCGGGAATGTTATCGGATGTTGTGCACCTGTACCAGCGGCAATATGATCTGCACATCCTGCCGCGAATCTGCTGGATACCGCCGACAAGGCCGGATTACCCGAACATCTTCCCGTTTAACCTGCACATGTATGCGAAACATCATTTTAGCGGGACATGGAAAGATAATAATGGCAAAAACGGAAAGGCATTCGTCAGGCCGCAGGGGAGAGGCTTCCCCGAACGAATCAAGGAAACATTATTTGACATCCGTGAGCTGTACTACAAATTGCCGCCGTCGCCGGTCTGGCGGGAAGATTTTTTTCCCGGCAGGAAAAACCCACTCCGGAGCAGACAATAACCCGATTAATTTATTTACACCGATAAGAGGAAAAAAACTATCGCATGTCAATCCTTTCTGAAATATATCGTTATGCGGCGCTGCATCTCCGTTCTTTTGAGCATTACGCAGACAAATACCTGCAGAAATCCGATAATGAGAAAGCGGATATGACCGTTTCTCTGTCCACAATACCCGGCAGGATAGAAAATATTTATCCCGCCTTGAATTCTCTTATGGATCAGACTATGCCGCCCCGCCGGATCTGTCTGGCCATACCGCCTTTTTCCATCAGGGAACAAAAAGCATATATCATACCGGCCAGGCTTGCCCATTGCCCGGCTATCGAAATCATCGATGCCCGGAAGGACTGGGGACCGGCGACCAAACTTATTCCGGCACTTCTTCACCCCTCAACCCGGCCCGATGATATTATTCTTACAACCGATGATGACAATATTTATCCGGCTCAATTTGTAGAAGCCTTCTGGAAATACTCGAAAATGCTGCCTGAGGCCGCCTTGAGCCTCAGAGGAGCCCCGATGTCCCGGACGCTGCGCTGGAAAGATTGTCACGCATTTAAAGGAACGGCCATTTCCAAACCCGCTTCCGTGGAGATCATCACCGGCTGCGGAGGCATTCTGGTGAAACCGAAGTTCTTTACCGCCGATTTTTTCAATTATGAAAACGCCCCGGCTGCGGCCTTTTTTGTTGACGATATCTGGACCAGCGGCAACTTGGCAAAGCGCAACATTCCCCGCTATGTGATACCTTTCACGGGAAGCTACGTTTATCTTACGACGCTGACCACCCTTTCCGGACCAGCGCTGGACCACGGCGAAAATAAAGGCGGCGGCAATGACGATACCGTTATGGACTATTTCCGGCCTTACTGGAAACTGCCGCCGGAATGAAATGAAAATGGAATAATATTAAGAATGATAACCTTTCTCATCATCCTGATTGGCTTTATGCTTGTGTCGTCAATCATTGCCCGGCATCGTAATGCAGGAGAAATGGAAAAAGCGGCGGCGGCCATCCGTAGCATTGATCCTCCCTGTACTTATCCGATCATCATGCCGGTTTACGGACGTCCTCATTATTTAAAGGAAGTACTCCAGGCCCTCGCCAGGGTCAAGGATATAGACAAGACCATCCTGATTATTTCTCAGGACGGCAGCAATCCGGAAGTGACGGCACTGATCAGTGAGATCAATTTTACGCGGACGGTCATCATTCAGCATACCCGCCCTTTTCTTGGAATTCTTGCGTATTTCTGGGACAGTCTCGTGGCGGCCTCGGCCAATATCCATTTCCTGCTTAAATTCACCTTCAGCAAAACTCACGCCAGGGGCGCCATTGTTCTGGAAGACGATATTTTGCCCTGTGTAGATTTTTTCAATTATTACCAGTGGGCATTTCAGCATGTTTTGACCGGCACAAATGTCCTGTCGGTAACCGGTTTCAACATTGATTCGCGTGTGGTACCCGACATCAACTATCATCCGCAGGATTATCCTTACGACCTTGTCGAAAACAGAGAAAACAATCATGTCAAATTTTGCAGCTGGAGCTGGGGCATTACCAGAGATAAATGGCAACAGGTGCGAAAGCACTGGTCTTTTGCCAGTTGGGACCTCGAACTCGATAAGCTGCAGCGCAAACTGGGTCTGATTTCGTACAAGCCGGTTCTGGGGCGTGTCCGCAATATCGGCATGCATGATGGAATTAATTTCACGGAAGCCGATGACAACCCAAAATGGCGCGATATCTTCATTGCCATACAGACTTACAATTATACGGAAGCGCCGCGGCTTCATCAAAAGAATGATTTTGTAAAGTTATCTTACCCCGAAGACTATCAGCGGCCTTACCCAAACGAGAAAACGCGGACACGCAAGAACCGCCTGTGGCTGCTTGCGGCTGTAATCCTGCTGGCTGTTGCCGAATTGTACGTTTTACTTTTACGCTAGGAACTTTTATCATTTTCGATCCTGCTGATTATCGTAATTTATAATATTATTTTTCACTACGCCTTGTTTTGATAAAACATTTCCCGTCGGAGTCCAGCTTTCTTGTCTCCAGGCATGACCGTTTACACGGTACTCGGTAAAGGGAGGCAGATAATCACTGCGCCAGCATTCGTGTTTCCAGTCATAATAGTAGTATCGGCGATCATTGCTGAATGGCAAATTCCGTCCCATTACAATATTTTTAAGATCGCCATTGGTCGTCGGCTCGTCGCTGATCCTGATGTCTCTCTGTTTCGATTGTCTTTGTTTCACAAGCAGGATCGGAATTGCGGTTTTGATGACCGTGTCTTCCTGTATCCGGTTGTGATTGAAAGGATTGATCATCTCGCATTCCGGATTACCGTGATCGCTCATGACAACAATGAGCGAATGATCGTATATTTTATCCCGTTTGAGTAATTCAAATATTTGCAGACACATTTTCAAATCGGCTTTGGCCTGAGCTTTATACGATGCACGGCTATTGTTGGGCATTTTTTTTACATTCAGGTTTTCATCATAAATCATCGGAGGATGCCCGCCCCGAAGATGATAATACTTGAACGCCTTCCTGGGGTTGTCAGAAGAAAATCCGTCTTTAAACTTTTTAATAAACTCCAGATCATCATTATAGAATTGAACTTTTTCCACAAGAAACGCTCTTGCAAAAGTGGGCATGCATGCAAAAAATACAACGGAATTCAGATTGCTTTCTCTTACCTCCCCGATCATCTGCCGGATGCTATGCTGTTTCCGGATAAAGTGATTGGATATTTCCGTGGCGGGATAAATCATGCGGTCAAACGGAACCAGGGAGACGTCATATCCCTTCTTTAGAAATATCCCCGGCAGGGAATCAGAGACATACTCCTGTGCGATAAATTTCATGATGGGCATGTGGTTCTGATAATACTTGCCGGTCATCATGAGCGGAATTGACGGGAACGTGGTGGGATAACCGCCGATGTTGTTTCTATAGTAGGTAAAATCCCTGAAAATATTCCTGTAGAATCCTTCATCGGCAATGATCTCATTGAAAATGTCGGACCGGTAAGAATCCAGCATGATGATCATCACGTTATCCTGTCCGGAAAAGGAAAAATCATCGCGGCGATCCGATTCATTAATTTTCAGATAGTCATGTTTACTGTTCCCCGACACATGATAATTCCATGAAATATAAGACACGTTGAGCAGTTGAAATAAAAAAAGAAAAAGAGTTATTCCCTTAAGGTGGTGTTGATATATTTTGTTGCGAAAGACCATCGCGGCAACCGTCACACCGATCCACAAAAAAGAATCTAATATCCCCTCCCAGAAATGCTCCTTCCATTCAATCTCACTGCCGTCAAACACACCGTAATTCCAGCTCAGAACATTCGCCTGCAGAATGCACAGAAACGCCAGAGCAACGATGATGACTGAGACGGTTTGCATTTTTTCTTTAAAGACGAAAACAGCAAGGGTATAAATAATTGTCGAAACCATCAGGACCAGGGCGGCATAGGCCAGATACTCATAAAAGAAATAAGTATATTGCGCCACATTGTTGTAGTAGATCTGGGCAGGCAGGAAGATAAACAAGGTACAGGCTAAAAGGAAAAAACAGAATATGTCGAAATATCTGTCTTTCATTTTCACGGAAATAGTTTGGTTAAATACGGGAAAAGGCATGTCCCCTCGTTCAGTATTCTTTCTTTGAAGGCATGGTATGGAGCGCCATTCTGTAAAATATAAACTGATTTTCTTTCATCTTTATCATCGGCCATTTTTGCGTTACGGCAAAGCCGTTTTTTGTATAGCACCGCATGGCCGCAGTATTTGAGGCCATCACATCCAAAATCAGCCTTTCGCATCCGTCCTGCCGTGCCTGCCGGACGGCTTCCTGGATTAGTGCTTTTCCCAGCCCGCGGTTTCTGAATTCAGGAGCCAGCGCAATATTGCTGATCAGGTACTCATCGGGCGCTGGCGGCCCCAGAGCTCTGCCGGCCTTGACCATTCGAAACAGCCTGCGGTAGTAGCCGAATCGTAAATATTCAATCATCAGCCTGTTTGTCCCGGGCTGCTGATTTTGCGCTGTCGCCTGACTGTAGGCGAGCAGCAGACCGGCCTTTTTACCATCAACCTGCAGAAAGCAAGAATGGGTATAGCTGTATAGATTGTCAGGCTGCACATACAAATGAGCCAGCAGCGATTCCGTACGCCGATCATAAATTGCGGCCAGTAATTTGCCGGACATCCGTATGAATTTTGAAAACATAGGGGCATCGGCAGGAGTTGCCGGTGCTATGGATATCTGCTCTGCCGTCATATTTTCCTGATACTCTGCATTATTGCACCTTGCTACGGCCGGGAAAAATATGCCTGCATTTGCAAAACAAGCCTGTTGTTTTCCTCCGGCAGCCTCACGGCAAATCGAATATAGTAACAACCGTCATTAAATTTTCCGGAAACGTCCTTAATGTAGCATGCGTGTTCGGCTAAAAGCCAGGCGGCAAGACCGGATAATTTTTCATTGTTCCTGAATTTCACCAGGATAAAATTTCCTGAGCCGGGATAAACTTTTTCAATGAAATTCTGTACGTCAAGTTTTGCGGCAAATACCGCGCGGTCATCGATTGTCTGCAAAAAGGACTGCGCCAGAGATTGACGATGCTTCAGAATGATTTCAATAAAGAATTCCGCAATGCTGTTGCTGTTCCAGATGGGCAATGCGTCCCTGATCTGCGTATTGAACCGGCTGTTTCGGGAATAAACAAATCCCAGGCGTATCCCCGGCACACCCAGGACCTTGCTCAGGCTTTTCAGAACGATGACATTCGGCAAATGGTCTTTTTCCAGAAGCTCGAGCATGGAAACCGAACCGGAAAAATCAATGAAAGATTCATCCACCAGTATTGTTTTTTCAGGATTGCCCGCGGCATAGTCATGCAGATATGAGTTCTCCAGAAAAGTTCCCGTCGGGTTGTTGGGATTGACAAAAACCACCAGATCACAGCTTTTGCCTTTCGCTTCTATTTCATCAGTGTCGATGCCGATCTTGTCCGCATAAAATACTGCGTTTTTAAAAATACGGGGGTATTCGCCGAATGTCGGTTCCGGAAGCAAAATTTTCCGGTTTTGATACGACGCCTGTAAAATCGGATAGATTTGTGAAGAGCCGTTGAGCAGATTTACGTGATCCGGATTGCACAGTAAAAAATAAGCCAGTTTCTGATTGAGAATCGTTTGCTTTGATCCATAATTGCAAACCAGGTTGGCAAGGTTGTTTCTGATCTCGGACAACATCGAACTGCTCGGGAAATACATATTGCGGATAAAGCAGAAATCGACGATATCATGGGACCAGAAGCCGCCAAATGTTGTTTCCAGAATTTCCCCTCTTTTTCCTTTATTAAAAACAAACTCGGATACCCTGAGATCATTGGGATCATCAACTTCCGACCACTCTTCGCCTTCCAGTATTTCGGCGTATATGACCTCCTTCTGAAGATAAATCAAAATGCCCAGAATCAGCTCATAATAGCAGTTGTCATCGATCACCCGGGCATAGTAGGTCAAAAGCTGCCGGAAGTTCTTATTGCAGAATTCCCGTGAGAATTTATAGATATTCAGCGTTTTATATTTGTCGGAAAAATCAAACTTTTCGTCCTGGAGGTGTGGAGGGATGATATTGGTGATGATCCCCCTCGCCACCGAAACCACGGTGCCGTCCATGCCGCTGCGGTATTTATCCAGCAGGGCGGCGTTCGGATGGGGGGTGTTGATGATTTTGTCGATAATCTTATTCTCATAGATAAGATCGGACTCGACGAGCAGGATGTCGTCATCAATTTCTATTTCGTTGAACGCCAGCGCCAGAGAGTAGATATTGTTGGTTTCTCTATAGCGGGGATTGTTGACAAATGTAAAATTAATCCCGCCTGAGCGGTCAAGCAAATACTGCTTTAATTCATCGGCAAGATATCCTGTAACAACAACAATATCCTTAATGCCATTGGCCTTAAGCCCGTTGATAATGCGTTCAATAATGCTCTCATTTCCGACTTTCAGCAGTGTTTTGTGAACCGTGTCCGTCAAAGGCCTCATTCGGTTGCCCAAACCCGCCGCCAGTATTACTGCCTTCATTGCCCGTATCTCCCTGTTTCAAGTCTCATGCTTTACCTGACTTTGTCCGCTGTGCTGTCGTGTCAGGCTTAAAACTCAAGTTGTCATGTTTTGTTTTCACGTCTACAACAGGCCCGGTACAACATTGGATTAAGTAGTCGCCGCCTGCCCGTGACGAGTTGAGCCAGTTGGAAATGCAGTCGGCTCGAAGATCGACAATCTGCCGGCGGTAGGCATCCCGGTTGCAAATTAGTTCTTCAAGCACAGGGCGGATAGAGACAATCTCCCCGACCTCTATTTCTTTGCCGATCTGACTGCGGACGGCAAATTCTATCGGCTCAATTTCCAGTTCCCGATAATCCTGATTGTGGATTTTACAGGGCGCATTAATAAAAAGAACAGGCCGCTCCGTGCCGAAAGCATATTCATAGGATATGGCCGACCAATCCGTAATCAGCACGTCGGCGCGATGGATGCTGGTATCGGATACCATATCCAGTTCCAAAACCATATTTTCGATCTGCTGCAGTTTTGCCGCCAGGGCGTCAACGAGCTTTCTTTTTCTTTTAATAAATTCCGGATGCGGACGAAAAATGACGCGATATCCGGAATTCTTTAACGCGTCGATCAGTTCATCCGCACAGCAAGCCAATATATTGTCGTTATGCCATGAGGGCGCAATCAGTATGGTTTTTTCGCCGGCAACCGGCATGCTGCGGTGTTTGGCGTATATTTTTTCGATCCGGCAGTAGCCGCACTCTACAAGTGTTTTAGGGGGCAATTTGTAAAGTCGTTCAGCTTTTCTAATCTCATTCATATCATATTTGCCGATGCAGAAAATGGTATCGTAGGCATTGAAGGCGTCTTTGTTATACTGCAGGTGGGTGCTCCCGACCCCGTGAAACAGATAAATGTGATTAACTGAATTGCGGGATCTCTTAATATGATATTGATCAAGATCAGGCATGGTCATAACCAAGGCTTTAGCATCTAAACGGGCTAAAGCGGAAGCAAGAAAATTGCTGATGTAAAAAGGATGAATGCGGCTGTCACCGGTATGAAAAACCGGGTCGGCGGGATCTGAGGTTATATAGCAGATATCGATATCGGAGTGGTCCAGCACATACTGAATATAGTCGTCGAAGTACTGATAATAGATATCCCGTTCCGAATAGAAAACAAGCCGCCTGTTTTGCCTGTTGCTTTCAGCAAAAAGCCGATTATAATCATGAAACTCTCTTCGAAAATCCGACAGCATTTTTAGAAACAAATTAGCTATCCCTCAATGAAAAAAAGCGCGGGCGTTTACTCGGAAATATCTCTGCTTTTAAACAAGGCGGTTAAAAAACTCTTTATCTTTTTCCAAAAAACCTTCACGGCGTACGCTGTTGCCAAAAACCCTGCAATAATGACCTGCATAACATAACCGCCTGTTGCGGGATCAATGTACGCATAAACAGGTGATGGCGATACCACAAATAAGGAGAACACGGCTCCCGGCATTAAAATTTTTTTATCCATCCTTAACATTCGCCCTGACCCTTTCCACCTTCTGCTGATGATAAACTTCCATCTTTGTTTGCCACATACTCAGCACCACTTCTATTTTAACTTTAGAAGAAATATCCGGACACGTGAATATAAAAAACGCTCTCTTCTGTGTCAAGGAGATCCTGCCTGCCGACAGGGCGAGTCCAACAGCGCCTGCGCATCATGATCATGCCGCAGGTGCGCTGTCCTGCCACCTCATCAGGCCAAACTCTCCTTGACACGAGTACACCCTTAATATACTTCTTTGCACGGGCAAAAGTTCTTGTCAATAATTCAATTTATAATTCAGATACTTGAGGTCCCTCTGGATGGTGCTGCAAACAAAGACAAGTAAAATTCCTGCTGTAACTCTGGCGATCATCATATTTTTCGCCTGCATCCTGTCAGGTGCAGTCCCGACGGCGGATGCTCAAACGCACTTTCGGCCCGTAAGTGTTCCGGAAGGCACAACCGTCCGGGTCGGGGTCATCAACAATTTCAAGGCCTCGAAATTAACCCCGTCACTGGCTCTGGACCGTGAAAGCTTTGTCGTCCATCAATTAACCGTGACTGAATTTCAGTCGCAGCTGGCAGCGGGAACTTTAGCAGTCGACGTCCTGGTGCTCGCCAATCTAACCTACTCTCCAGCCCTGGTCGCAGATGTCCGGAAATTTTTGGATGTGAACGGTGGAGCGCTGTTTATCATCCTGGGTGAAAATCATGACTCACAGGTTTTATTCCTGAACACGCTTGGTTTGCTGGCGGCCCCGGAGGTCAGGACCATGCGGCAGCAAGCCATCTGGAACTTCACGGATCCCGCCGACTCAATTGTGAAAGATGTCAATTGGAAAGCGATTCCGGAGGCCCGGACATACACGAATGCCTCCTGGCGATTGAACGCCATTAATATTTTATTGCAGACTCCCGCAGGCGCGCCTCTGCTCCTCGAAGCGAAAAGCCATCCCGGCAGGCTGCTGATTATGACGCCGTGGATGTCCACCACGGATAACCGGGACTATGAATTATCTTTACAATATAATTATATCAACTACCACATTCTGAAGAATCTTGCCGGCCAGACCTCATTATCCTATACAGACTGGCCGTATTCCCCCGTTCCACACACTTCGGACCGTCCGGCTATTTTCGTTTGGCTGGGCATGGTCTGTCTGCTGGGCATTGGCGGATTTATGTACGCCAGGCACCGGGCAAAGCGCCCCCTGACTGCACAATCCCTTAAAAATCTTCTTAGATTAAGTGCGGGACACAAGGAAGGGATTCAGGAAAATGAAATCATTGAAGCGACTGAACTTTTTACCAAGCCCCTTATGGAATCGCATTCCAAGGCTGAACGGGGCGCACAGAAACGCACAGAACCCAGGCTTGCCAAAGGGCAGGAAACTGAGCAGGTAACCGAAGAAAAAGAGAACACTTCTTCCGAATGGGAACAGGTGGGCATGCACCGGCAAATAGCCTCGTTTTTTTTCCATCTGATCCTGATGCTTATCATCGCAGTTCCCGGGTTGTTTTTATCCCTGTACATATATCCCAACTTTATCCAGCCTTATCCCCAGGTTGTCGGATGGCAAAATGTCGCCGGGGGATTCTTCGGCCCGTTATGGACAATCCTGGACCTTGGTATCGGGACGGCGGCGGTGAAATACTTTGCGGAATACCGTGTGAAGGACCCTCAAAAAGCGGTGCGATTCCTCCAGCTGCTTTGCTGGTGGTCGATCCTTGCTGCTGTAATCAAGACGGTCATCATCGCATCGCTGGGCATGTTTTTCTTCACTCAGGGCAACATCGCCCATCTCGGCTGGATCGTCCTTTTAATCGCGTTGCAGCAATTTCCGGGATGCGCCGGCATTCTGGGCTCGACCCTTGACGGCACGCAGCGGTATGATTATAAGATCATTTGCGACGTGATCGGAGGCATGTTTCTCAATACCTGCATCCTGTTTGGAACGATCCTCCTGGTCCGCGCTGTTTTTCAGAGTAATCCTGCCTGGGCGGTCATGTACGGCGACTCTTTCGGGACAGTGGTTGCCCTGTACGTGGGTGGCATTGTCACGACATGGATGTCCTTCCTGTACTACGCGATAGCTTTCAAGAAACTGGGGTTTTCCGTCACAACGCTTTTTCGCGCCGACTTCAGCAAGGGTGAATTGAAGCAGGCCGTAGCGTACGGATGGAAATTGACCGCCGGCTCCCTGATCATCCCCGTAGTCGGTTTCCTCGAAACAACACTGGTCGTCTCCTACGTCCTCAACCTGAACGCGTCGATGGGCTATTACGCAATGATGGCGACCGTAGTGACCTTTGTCGGCTCCGGAGCGACAATGTTTGCCGACATGCGCGCCGGAATTTCGGAAGCCCACGGCAATGGGAAAACAAACTTATTGCGGTATTACATTACGGAAGGATTGCATTACATCAATATCATCACTTATGTATTGTTCGCGGTTCTTCTGGCCATCGGAGCACCTCTCCTGGTCGGATTTACAGGCCCCAACTGGGCGCCCGCCGGACAGTATGTGGTCATTTTGTGCGTGTGGCAACTCGTTTCGATTTATTCAACCGTGGGTGACACGATCCTTCAGGGAACCGACTGCACAAAATACAACGCCTATGTGTGGATTCTGGAGCAATTGACACGGGCGCTACTATTGATATTAATCATCCCCGGCCTGCGACTCTATGAAGGTATTTTATATGCCGCCATCCCGGCCGTTATCGTCAAGGAAGTGGCGGAATACGCGATTATTCGCAGGAGGATTGTCAAATTCGACTGGGCCGTCATGCATAATTTTATCGTTCCCGGCCTGGCCGCGTTGGTGCTTTATTTCTTCAATCGCCTGCTTCTCGCCCTCATCTGGCAGCCCACCCTCCCTGCCAGCATCACCCTGTTCCTCGTCGCTGTGCCCAGCAGTCTTTTCCTGTACCTTTTCCTGATCGGATTTTTTGGCGGGTGGGACGAAAACACTCTGGAGCAATTCAAGCGCGGGCTGCAGGTCATCAAACTGGTGCGAAAGTTTTTCTTCACTTTTTACAAGGTAACGGAATTCGGACACCGCTGCTCCCCCTGGAAAAATCATTTCCCGGTCAAGGGATACGATATCGCCATGGCTGAAGCTAAAATTTTGACGGAAGAAAAAAGAAAGCTTGTTATATAGTTCATCGCAAGAAACTACGGAAAGGCATTTATACTTTTTGAAAAAAGAAAAAAGAGAAAAATCATGACGGTATTATTAATATCACTGGCTGTGCTCATTATTATTTCGTACGCTGTTTTTTTTCACGCTTTAAACAGTGCGCTGGCACTTCCTTTTCCAAAAGCACGGACAATTACAAAAGCAGAATTGAAATTCCTGAACACAGGTGACTCGATACGGAACGAAACCTGTGCAGGTCCTTACTATTACTGGAATCCGTCCGTACTGTATATGAATGGTTTTTACGCGGTTGCCGTCAGGGAATCAACCCGGTGCCAGCCCGGGGGAATTACCGGCATGTTCAAGACCATTTTTGCGCTGACCCAACCGGCTGTCAGCCATGTCCTGGTCGGAACTGCCGGAAAACCGGATGATGCTGTTATTCAGCTTCGGAACAAATTGGACAATAACATCATCACAGGCTATGATGGAAATTATCATTTCGGGCATGAGGATCCCCGCTGGATAGTTGATGAAGGCAATATCTATTTGCTTTCCGTCAAGGAAATCCATTCGAAACCCAAACAGTTTTTGACAAGCGTAAAATCTTTGGGCGAGTCAGGAGCCATTCAATTCGGAAAATCCGTGGATTTACAACTTTATGAAAATATCCCCGAGAAAAACTGGATGCATATTCCTCTTGAAAACAAACCGGCGGGGCGAAAGCAGCAAATAGCATTCGTCTACTCCATCGAACCTTTGCGAATTATCTGGAGCGACATTAATACGGGCAAAACAGAGATATGGTACGCGCAGGATGACGCGGAAAATCCCGTTGACCAATACAGAATCAGCGGTTCGACGCAATTCATCCGCTTCAGCGGAAAGATTCTTCCTGATGAACGGCAGGTTTTCTGGGGCATCGGACATTCGAAAAAAGCACATCCGGTATCTGTTGGTGAATTGGTTTTCTACCGATATATGTCCCACTTCATCTTATTATCCCTGATGGACTCAGGGGAATGGAAGATCAAGTGGAGTCATGGCCATTCATTTCCTGAAAAACCGAGGCGAATCCAATTTCCAACCACAATAACGGAAACCGGAACCAGCTATATTATCAGCATGGGAGAAATGGATTGCACTTCACATATCGTGGAATACGACAAGAAGGGTCTGGACGCCTATATCGCGCAACTTTTTGATCGTCTGCTCTGAATATTTTTTTGACATGCAATAACGGCAACAATAAAAAATCCTGTATCCCCGTCGACGACCGATCTCATTTTTGGGCAGCTTCTTTTTCAATGCGCTTGAAAATGCCCAAATCATTATCCTGGTTGAGAAAGTCAATAGTCACCCCTGTTACTTTGCCTTGCGGGTCAACCTGAAAAGCTGCAAATCCGGACGCTGCGCCGGGGTTGTCACCCAGCCAATGCATGGCAAAAACATCTTTATCCCATTCCCGGAGAGCCATTTTTACTTTTTTGGGCCCCATCACAAGGTTTAATTTCCCGTTAACGATAGAGATGCTTATCCCGGCGTAAACATCGTTATGATAATCTCCGGCGTATTTTTCCAGGGGCATGGCAGGAAGAGGTTTTTTTGGCGCCACGGGTTGCCGGGTTTTTTCTTCCTTCTTCATTTTTTCCAACTCGGCCAATGCTTCCGCGCTCAAATCCTTGGCAGGCTTGCCTGCATACTGGTCAAAAAACCTGAAAGCCAGCAACTCGGGCAGTTGCGTCACATAATTTGAAAGGATGACGATTCCGATTTTTTGTTCCGGAACGTAGGCCACCATGGTTTTCATGGAGGTCCCGCCGTTATGCCAGATAATCGGAAACGGCGAATGCTCCATGTATAACCAGCCTAAACAATAAAAGATGTTTTTGTGCACGTCACTTCCCGAAGTGACGATGGTTTTCGGTGAATGGACGACTTGCATGCCGGCCGTGGAGACTAACTGCTTATCATTAACCTTGCCGTTATCCATTTGAAAGGTGAGCCACTTCGCCATATCGACAATATTTGAATTGATGGCGCCTGCCGGACCGGCCGTATAGCTCCAGTCAAGAAATTCCCAATTTTTGGGTAAAACAATGACCTTGTCTCCTTCAGATGCATGCAATGAAGAAACATCTCCGGCATTCAAAAAAGACTGCTTATCCGCCGAAGAATCAGACATCCCCAGGGGGTTGAAAAGACGCTCCTGAAGCGCCTGCTCCCAGGTTTTACCGGTATATTTCTCGATAAGATCCGACGCCACAAGCCACAGCCCGTTCTGATAAGCATATTGGGCGCGGAAGCTGGCCACCGGTTTAATATGACGGATGGCCCGTTTAATATATGAGCGGTCAAAGCCCAGAATATAAAGGGCATCCGCGGCATAGGCAGGCATGCCGCTTCGCTGAGACATTAAATCAACAACCTGAAATTCGCGTGTCACCCAGGGATCATACATCCTGAAGTCTGCCAGATGATCGATAACTTTATCTTCCCACTTGAACTTCCCTTCATCCACCAGCATTGCGGCAAGCGTTGCGGTAAAAGCTTTGGAGGTTGAACCAATCTGAAAAATAGTATTTTTTGTTACAGGATCTTTGCGGCCCAGGGTCTTAACGCCATAGCCCCTGGCAAATATAAGCCGGCCATCCTGGACAATCCCGATGGCCATTCCGGGAATCTTCCAATCAGTTCTTGCTTTGGCGGCATACTGATCAAAATCAGATATTATTTTTTTAAGCGCTTCATCGTTTGGCTTTGCAGCATTGTCCTGCGCAAAAGCTCCGCCGGCCATAAGAATAAGTAATACCAGCAAAACGGCAATAATCCTTTTCATGGCTGCTCCTTTCACCAAACACAGCTGCCCACTTTGGGCGTGCAGGAATAGTCGTTCCGGGGCGGATTATCCCCGCTGCCTTCATAATGGACCTTGAGATTTCCGTCAAATGTGACACGGAAATTCGCATCACTGTGGCTGGGGACTTTGACGGCACAGCACTTATCGGTCCATGTACCAACGGGGGAAATGTAAACGCCGATGCGGTGGACACCGCAACTGTTTATCGTTTTTGTATCGTTTGGAGCAAAGTTCCATTCCTGCCCCTCACACAGAACCGACATATATGCACGATACTTCACGGCATTATTTGGAAGCTCGCTGGTGTTGGCAAAAGTGAGCCCTACCGCGCCTGCCTGTGTTGCAAAACCGATCACCATAATAAATGTCATAACAACGCCGATGTTCGTACCCCTTTTCATAGAAGCCTCCCTTGTATTTTTCCTCTCTGATCCATCAGTGCCTTCTATCTTAATACTGGACGTATTTTCCAATAAACTATGACCTGCAAGATGCCTCCATCAGACTTCTTGTTTTTCAGCCGCTGTATTTAACGGCAATGCAGACATTCATTCAACCGAATCCTTTTCATTAATTTTAATCAAAGACGAAAATGAATTTCCTGCAAGTATGAAGGTTTTACCTAATCCGCGACCTCCACATAACCCCACCATGGTCTGTGGTGGTGAATATGTTTCATCTGATGTTAGTGTCCATTCATAAAAGCTTTTTTAGGATGCCCGGGGACAGTAAGATAGAGGAGACTGCCCGTTTATCTTACTGTATCGTTTATATATGAATAGCGGCAATAGGCATGCCGGATGAAACATACCGTATTTTCGATTAGTTTTGAAGGCATAAATTTTCAGCCTTCGCCTGTTGGAATGAGCATCCCGCGAGCAATCTTCACGGTTGATTCTCATTTTTGCTCATTACCCCGCCCCTCAAGACTCCGAAACAGTGGCCCATCCCCCGGTAGTGGAATAAAAAGACCAGAGGATTAATGAAGCGCTTTTTTAAGATTCTTCATGAATTCGGCGCGTGAAATTTCTCTCGCGCCGAATCTTTTCATATGCTCTGTTGTCACCTGGCAGTCGATCAGTTCAAAGCCTCTGTCAGCAAGCTGTAAGGCGTATGTGGCAAAGGCGACCTTTGATGCGTCGTTCTTTTTTGCGAACATCGATTCCCCGAAAAAGGCTTTGTTCATGATAACGCCATAGAAGCCACCGGCAAGGTCATCGCCGTCCCATGCCTCGACAGAGTGGGCATAACCGGCCCTGTGCAGCCTGATATAAGCCTCAATCATATCAGTGGTTATCCAGGTGCCTTTCTCTCCCTTTCTGGTGATGGTGGCACAACTTCTGATAACCTCTTCAAAGGCCGTATTGGTCGTAACGCGGTAAAGGCCTTTTTTAATGGTCTGTCGTAGGCTGCGCGAGACCTTCAGCTCCGCGGGAAATAAGATGAGGCGCGGGTCAGGCGACCACCAGAGGATGGGATTCTTTTCCGAGTACCACGGGAAGATCCCCATTGAATAAGCGAGCACCAACCGGTCAACGCTCAAGTCGCCGCCAATCGCCAGCAGGCCGTCGTCGTCGGCCAGTTCCGGCGGTGGAAAAACAAGTTTCCGGGTCAATTTATAAACGGTCATGTTATTGGTTTAATCGGGAACACGATACACTAAATCCAGCTTTCCCTCTTTAAGGTCGACTGTTACGCTGCCGCCCTTTTTCAATCTGCCGAAGAGCAGCTCCTCGGATAGCGCATCCTTAATCTCCGTCTGAATGAGTCTGGCCAGAGGCCTTGCTCCGAATTTATCATCATACCCCTTTTCAGCCAGCCAGTCTCTGGCAGCACCGGTTAAGTCCATTGCTACCTTTTTCCCTTCAAGCTGTCCCGCCAGGTCATTAATAAACTTGTCGACGACCATTTTCATGACTTCGGAGGTAAGCGGATTGAAGGTAATGACTGCGTCAAGCCGATTCCTGAATTCCGGGTTAAAGAGCTTCTTTATCGCATCGCCGCCTTTTGATCTGGCATCGTCTTTTCTGTCACCGAATCCTATGGTCCCTATGTCCATCGCCTTTGCTCCGGCATTGGAGGTCATAATGAGGATGACATTCCGGAAGTCAGCCTTCTTCCCGTTGTTATCCGTCAGTGTGGCGTAATCCATCACTTGCAGCAATATGCTGAATATATCCGGGTGTGCTTTTTCAATCTCATCGAGCAGCAACACGGAGTATGGATGCTTCCTGATCGCATCGGTCAGCATGCCGCCCTGTTCAAAGCCGACATAGCCCGGAGGCGCGCCGATCAACCTGGCCACCGCATGCTTTTCCATATATTCGCTCATGTCGAAACGGATGAATTGTACACCAAGCACATTGGCCATCTGCTTGGAGACTTCGGTTTTGCCGACACCCGTGGGCCCCGTAAAAAGGAAGGAGCCGATCGGCTTCTCGGGAGCGCCTAGTCCTGCACGCGATCTCTTGATGGCCGATACAAGCGAATGGATGGCGCTGTCCTGTCCAAAGACCGCGGCTTTGAGCTCCGGTTCAAGATCCTTCAATTTTTCCGTGTCGGACGCGGATACGTTTATGGAAGGTATCTTGGCGATATGCGCGACGATGCGTTCGATCTCCTTTACCCCGACCACAGGTTTGCTTTTGCCGGAGGGTTGCAGCTTTCTTGTCGCACCTGCCTCGTCGATCACGTCAATGGCCTTGTCCGGCATGAATTTATCGTTGATATATTTTGCAGAGAGAACAGCCGCAGCCTTGATCGCAGCGTCCGTATAACCGACGCCGTGAAAATCCTCGTAATAGGAGCGCAGACCTTTCAATATATCAATTGTTTCTTCTATGGTGGGCTCAAATATTTCTATCTTCTGGAACCGCCTCGAAAGGGCGCGGTCGCGATCAAAATGGTTTTTGAATTCCTCATACGTGCTGGCGCCGATGCAGCGCAGTTTCCCGGAATTCAGCGCGGGCTTCAATATATTCGATGCATCCATCGAACCGCCGCTTGTAGCTCCTGCTCCCACGATCGTGTGAATCTCATCAATGAAGAGGATACAGCCGGGAATCTTTTCGAGTTCCCGGATAGTGGCCTTCAGGCGCGCCTCGAAATCGCCCCGGTATTTTGTGCCGGCAAGCAGTGATCCCATGTCGAGCGCGTAAATGACCGTGTTCTGAATCGGATCAGGAACGGAACCACTGTGGATATTCAGCGCCAGACCTTCTACCAGAGCGGTCTTGCCGACGCCCGGTTCGCCGACAAACACAATATTGTTTTTCCGGCGCCGGCAGAGCACCTGTATGGTGCGTTTCAGCTCGTCTTCACGGCCTACCAGCGGGTCAATCTCCCCCGCGGCGGCTTTTTTAATCAGGTTAACGGTATAAAGTTTCAAGGGATCTTTGGAAACGGGCCGCTGCGGCTCTGTCTGGCCGGGGTCTGTTTTGCGCACCGGTTCTTCGAACGGCGCTCCGCTTGGGTCGTCTTTGGCAAAATCTGCGCCGCCGTGGGATATGTAATTCAGCACATCAAGACGCGAGATGCCTTCCTGCTCAAGGAAATGCGCGGCAAAGGAATCGGATTCTTCATAAAGCGCCGCAAGCAGGTCACCCGCCTCCACCTCCGTCTTTTCAGCGGATTGCACATGAATGATAGCCCGCTGAATAACCCTCTGGAATCCGAGCGCAGGCACAGGGTTTGATGTCTTGCCGGGAGGCAGTAAAGGTATATTCTTTGCGAAGAATGTCTCGATTTTCTCCTTGATACTGCCGACATTGCCGCCGCAGCCTGTGATGATGTTGATGCCCAGTTCGTCATGGATGAGCGCAAACAGGATATGTTCGGCGGTAAGATACTCATGCCGGCGGTTTTTTGCATCTTTGATAATCGCATCCAGCGCCAGACTCAATTCTTTATTGATCATTCTTTCTCCATCACACATTTCAGCGGGAATTGATTTTCGGCCGCCATTTCATGCACCACGGCTACTTTTGTCTCGGCAATTTCACGCGTATATACGCCGCAAAGGCCTGCCCCCTTTTTATGCACACTCAGCATGATCTGGGTGGCCTCGGCAGGCGATTTGTGGAAAACAGTTTCCAACACCTGGATGACAAACTCCATGGTGGTATAGTCATCGTTAAGAATGATGACCCGATAGAGTGAAGGCTCTTTAGTCTCCTGCCTCTCTTTTTCGGCAACATTTTCGTCTGATTGAAATTTCTCTTCGTTCATATCAATCCCAGCGCATTAATCTCTTTATAGTCTGCACACGAACAGTCCGCCAGTCAATAGTAAAGGCAGACTATGGTGAAGAGGGATCAAGATATTCAACAAGTTCGCCTATCTGGAAACTACCCTAAAATGTCGAGTTTTGACAACTTTTTCTTCCTGGACCTGATCGGCGCCAATACTGATGCCTAAGCTGAGGTTTATGAGGATGAGTCAGAGGAAAGTAAGATCGTTCAACAAAGGAAAAACAACCTGAATTTAAGAAGCGGGGGGGGCAAACGACCTGCCAGACAGACAACAAAACAATAGGTTGCAACCTGAAAGGCTGCAACCTATTGTTTTAAATTGGTACCTGGGGTGGGAATTGAACCCACACAGCCGCAAGGACCGAGGGATTTTAAGTCCCTTGCGTCTACCAGTTCCGCCACCCAGGCCCAATGGTCAAATCACTGAAGAAACTGTGCGGCTTATATTATTTTTAATTTGGCGTGTCAAGGATTTGTAGCTGCTATTGTCATCGCCGGGAATAATATCTTTTTTGTGTCTTGAAGCGCATCTTTGTTTTGTGATAAGCATCAACTATATAATCGAAAGGACAAACGCATGCAAGACATTGACCTTATTATTTACGGCGGGAAAGCCCTGCTGATGGATAATAATAACACCTGTCTGGAAAACGCCGCCATCGCAATTAGCGCATCATCGATTCTGGACATCGGCAAAAAAGAAGCCCTTCAGTCAAAATATACGGCCAAAAAAACCATGAACGCGGAAGACTCCCTGATCATGCCGGGCCTTGTCAACTGCCATACCCATGCAGCCATGACCTGCTTCCGCGGCATCGCGGATGACCTGGAACTGATGAACTGGCTCAACAACTATATTTTCCCCGCCGAAGCGAAAAACGTCAATCCCCATCTTGCCTACTGGGGATCGCTCCTGGCCTGCGCGGAAATGATCAAATCCGGCACAACAACCTTCTGCGATATGTATATCTTCGAAGACGAAACGGCCCGGGCGGCAAAAGAAGCAGGCTTGCGCTGTCTGCTCGGCGAAGTGCTTTTTGATTTTCCTTCCCCGAGCTGCAAGAACCCGGATGAAGGACTTGCTTACACGCGCATGCTTGCTGAAAAATGGCAAAACGATCCACTGGTTAACATTATTGTTGAACCTCATGCTCTTTACACGTGTTCGCCTGCCCTGCTTAGGGACGCGAAGAAAATCGCCGATGATTATCACCTGATGCTGGGCGTTCACCTTCTGGAAAATCAATCGGAGCTTCGTCAGCTTCGGGATAAATTCGGGAAAAGCGCGGTCGCCTTCCTGAAAGAAACCGGCTGCCTCAACGAAAGACTGCTTGCTTTTCACTGCGTTGACTTTTCGGCAGATGACATCAAGCTGTTTGCGGATCATGGCTGTAAAGTCTCCCACAATCCGGCCAGCAACATGAAACTGGCCAGCGGCGTGGCTCCGGTGCCGGAAATGCTCAAGGCCGGTATTACCGTGGGTTTGGGCACGGATGGCTGCGCCAGCAACAACACACTGGATATGATCAGGGAAATGTCCACGGCGGCCAAACTTCATAAAGTCGCGAGGCTTGATCCAACCGTCATGGACGCGCAAACGGTCGTGCGCATGGCAACCATCAACGGCGCCAGGGCTCTGGGGATGGGGCATCTGGCAGGCTCGCTGGAAGCCGGCAAAAAAGCGGACATCATTATTCTGGACCTGAACAAACCGCATCTGACACCGCTCTACAATGAATATTCCCATCTGGTTTACGCGGCAGGCGGCGCGGATGTTGATGGTGTCGTCATCAACGGCCGGGTGGTCATGGAAGATCGCCGGCTGTTAACAATCAATGAAAACGAAGTCATGAATGAAGTACGGAAAATTGCCGTCAAAATCAAAAAAAGCATGAATATGTAAAGGAAAGGACAATCATATGTTTCTATCTAAAAAGCTGCTTGCATTCGCAGTGGCATTGCCGGTCACTTTCATTTTTTGCCTGATGACGCCTGATGTATCTTCGGGCATGGTTAAAGAAGTCACCTTCTTTCCCGATTCAGCCAGACTGGAAGAAACGGTAAAAATACCTTCGCAATCAGCCGATACCAATAAGGCAATCATTATTTTACCGTCACAGGCCGACCCGGAATCCCTGATTGTTTCTCCACCCGCCGGCCGGATAAAAATTGATGACGTACAGATCAAATCCATTGAACGGGTTGATGAAAAAAGAATCGACGCCCTGCGCGGACAAATTAAGAAACTCCAGAATGATAAAAAAGAAATGCAGGCCAGACTTCAGGCGCTGGAAATTCAGCTTCTTTTCTGGCAAGCCCAGACCAAGGCCAAAACCAAGACTGTCGCTGATGCGGATAATCTGGCAGCGGCCATCGGCAGAAACAGCCGCAAAATCTATTCTGAAAAATATTCGGTCGAAACAGAGCTGGGAAAACTCGACAAACAGATCAAAGAGCTTCAGGATCAATTAACCCGGGCTGCCGGGAAAAATGAAAAAGTCTGGGAAGCAACCATCACCCTGTCCGGTCCCGTGACAAACAATTCATACCTGAACTATACCTACACGCTGGGCGGCTGCGGCTGGCGCCCCCTTTACCGGCTGGAAGCCACCCCCTCCGCCAAGAGTATACTTTTTTCCTGGGACGCGGAAATCTGGCAATCCTCAGGCGATGACTGGAAACTGGCTCAAATCAATCTGGCGACTCTCCAGCCGATCCGCACCATCACGCCTCAGGAACTGCCCCAGTGGATTATCAAACCGAAAACAGACGTCGTCTATTCAAAATCTGCACGTCAGAAATTAGCCGCCGCGCCGATGATGGCCGAAATGTCCAACGCACCGGATGAATCAGCTCCGGTTGAAACAACCCATGCTACTTACTCGGTCTGGTCGCTGGGGAAAAAAAATGTAACGGCGGGAAGTCAACAGCGTTTAAAAATAAAAGAAGAGAGCTGGCCTGCTCAATTTCTTTTTCTGGCCCGTCCCAGTCAGTCACCGCAGGCTTTTCTTCAGGCACAAATCAAACTGACCCAGCCCGTCGAAATACCGTCCGGGCAGGCAACTTTTATTATTGACGGCGCCATGATCGGCAAACGACAATTCTCCCTTGCCGGAACGGAGGCGGACATTTATTTCGGCAACAGTCCTTTCATTACCGTCAATGCTTCCACAACAGCCGACAAATCGGGCGTTGCCAGAATCTTTCAGACGAAACAAACCCGTCAATGGCAATGGCTGATCGAAGCAAAAAACGCGGGCAAATCTCCCGTCAGGCTGCGTATTGAAGAACCGGTCCCGCAAGTTCGCGATGAAAGAATTATCCTGACTTTCAAACACAATCCCGAGCCGTCGGAAAAGGATAACACAAAATTTGTCTGGATTTTGGATTTGCCCGCTTTGCAGAAGAAGACCATTGAAACCGGCGTGGAGCTTGAGGCGCCGAAAGATATGAACATCGATTTCGGCTGGCGGCGCTAGGGAGATATACCTTGCCCCAGAATAATCCCTTCAACCGGTTTGGCCATCATATTGAGCATCATGCTGATGATCTTATGATTGCCGATTATCACCATCTTCTGCAGACGCTCAAAGCCGCAAACCGCCGGGCTTCCGGGCGGCCGGAAATAATACGGAATCATCTTGCCGGGCTGCAAAAAAAATATGATATGTCCCGTCTTCGCGTGCAGAATCGAAAACGGAGCATCCCCGCTTTCGGATTTCCTCCCGACCTGCCTATTTCAGCCAAACGACAACTGATTATTGATACCATCAGGAAAAATCAGGTCGTCGTCATTACCGGCGAAACGGGCTCAGGCAAGACAACCCAAATCCCCAAGATGTGCCTCGCGGCAGGCCGTGGACTGCGCGGCATGATCGGCCTGACTCAGCCCCGGCGGATTGCCGCCGTCACTATCGCCGCGCGCATCGCTTCTGAACTTGGCCAGACCGTGGGGGAAGCCGTATCTTATAAAATCCGCTTTGAGGAGAAAACGTCTACTGAGCCGCTGATCAAAGTCATGACCGACGGCATGCTGCTTGCCGAAACGGCCCAGGACGGTGACTTACTGGCTTACGATACGATTATCGTGGATGAAGCTCATGAACGCAGCCTCAACATCGATTTCATTTTAGGCTATCTGCGCACGCTGCTTGCGAAAAGAAAAGACCTGAAACTGATTATCACCTCCGCCACGATCGACACGTCCAAATTTGCCCAGGCCTTTCAAGATGCTCCGGTCATTGAAGTTTCCGGACGGATGTATCCGGTCGAGGTGCGTTACCGGCCAATCGATCCCGTCCTGGAAGAAAAGGGTGAAACGACCTACGTTGATGAAGTCGTGGCCTGCGTGGAAGCCTTGCAGAACGAAAGACGTTTTGAAGATATTTTAATATTTTTACCCACGGAACAGGACATTCGCGAAACGTGCGAACGGCTGGGAAAGCGTTGTTCAGGCCTTGTATTGCCTTTATTTGCCAGACTTTCCGCTGGAAACCAGCGGCTCGTTTTTAATCCCGCCCCCGAGCAGAAAATCATTGTAGCGACGAATATCGCGGAAACATCCCTGACGATCCCCGGCATCAAATATGTGATTGACGCCGGTCTTGCCCGCATTCTGGAATATAATCCCCGCAGTCAGACTACCGGACTGCCGATCAAACCCGTTTCGAAGAGCAGCGCCGAACAGCGAAAAGGGCGCTGCGGCCGCGTTCAGGACGGCATCTGCATCCGCCTATATTCCCGGGAAGATTTTGCCGAGAGGCCCCTTTATACGACACCGGAAATCCTGCGTTCCAATCTGGCCGGGGTAATTCTACGGATGCTGGCTTTAAATCTGGGATTGATCACGTCGTTTCCGTTTATTGACCGACCTCACCCGAAAAATATCCGCGACGGCATTGAAATACTACGCGATCTGGGCGCGCTGATCCGCGACGAAAGCGAAACAGAGGCGGAACATTACAAACTGACTGATATCGGCCGGACCATGTCCCAATTTCCTCTGGACCCCAGAGTGTCCCGGATGATCATTGAAGCCAAAAAAGAAGGCTGCGTCAATGAAATAGCCGTCATTGCCGCGGCACTGAGCATCCAGGACCCCAGAGAACGCCCTTATGACAAGATTGACCAGGCCGCGGCCGCTCACGCTCAATTTGCGCATCCTGAGTCGGATTTTCTCACTTACCTGCAGATCTGGAACCGCTATTCCGATATCCTTGAAAAAATGCAGTCGCAAAGCAAGCTAAGAAAATTCTGCCGCGATCATTTTCTTTCCTATCGGCGCATGGTGGAATGGCGGGACATTTATCATCAGATCCTGGAAATCAGCAGCGGCAAAAACATTATTTACAAAAACAGAAAATCCGTAAAAATCGAAATTGATCAGACCATATCCGATAAGATTCACCGCTCGATTCTCAGCGGCTACCTTTCCAACATCGCCCGGAAAAAAGAAAAGAATTTTTACACGGCTGCCAAAAGCCGCGACGTGATGCTTTATCCGGGCTCCGGACTTTTCAACAAGGGGGGCGACTGGATTGTCGCCTCGGAAATCAGCCTGACGTCCAGAGTCTTTGCCCGCAACGCGGCCAATATCAAAAGTGAATGGCTCGAAGAACTGGGCAGGGATCATTGCCGTTATACCTGGTGGGCGGCTCACTGGGAAAAGAATCGCGGACAGGTTGTGGCGCTGGAAAAAGTAATCCTGTTCGGCTTGACCATTGTTGAACAAAGAACGGTAGCCTATGAACGGATCAACCCGGAGGAAGCCAAAAAGATATTCATCCGCGAAGCGCTGGTCATGGGCGAAGTCGGACGTAAACTTCCCTTTCTCACACACAATCTGTCTTTGTGGGAAAAAATAAAGACCATGGAAGACAAGCTGAGAAAGCGCGGCATCGCCGTTGATGAAGAAACGGTCGCGCGGCTCTATGAGCAAAGACTTCCGCTGATTTCGGACATCCGGTCATTACAGAAACTGATCAGAGACAAAGGAAGCGACGATTTTCTGCGTCTCCGTGAAGAAGACTTCATTGCAGAAGATCCCGATCCGCAGGATCTGAATCAATATCCCGATCATATTAAAATCGGCAGCGCCGCCCTGGCTTGCCGTTATCGCTTTGAACCGGGCCTTGCACAGGATGGCGTAACCGTCTCGGTTCCTCTTGGACTGCTTTCCAGGGCCGCTTCGGAAAATATTGAAAAGCATCTGCCGTCTCTCCTGCAGGAGAAAGTCTTTTATATGCTGAAATCTCTGCCTAAAAACGTCAGACAAAAGCTGCCGCCTCTCGTTCAGATCGCTAAAATATTCAGTAAACGGGAAACTATTGCGGAGAATTCACTGCCGATGGCTCTAAGCAAGTATTTACTGCATGAATATCAACTGACGGTGCCCGTTAATTCATGGGCTCTGGACAAATTACCGCCGCATTTAAACATCCGCTACAGTGTGATTGATGATCAGGGCAGCGAAGTCACCAATAGCCGGAATATCGGGGAACTGCAAAAAGAGCTGATCGAACAGGTGCACCGGACCTCTCTTGATGCCTACCGCGGTCAATGGGAAAAGAATAACATTACCGGCTGGAATTTCGGCCGGTTACCCGAAAATATTGAACTCATGGGGAAGCACGGTTTGGCGGGCTACGCCTATCCGGCCCTGCAGGCAACAGACGGCGTCATCAATCTCCGTCTGTTTTCCAATCCGCAGGAATCAGCCATAAATCACCTTCAGGGGGTTGCCGCGCTTTACGATATTCGTTTCGCGGAAAAGCTCAAACAACTCAAAAAAAATATCGCCCCGGGCGGCGGGTTAAAAATTCAGGTTGCGAACATCGGGAATCCCAAGCAGTTGGAACAGTCCATCATGGATCGTGTCAAAAAAGATTTTTTTTATCAACCCTGGCGCAGTCCCGAGGAGTTTATCAATCACGCCAATGCCATCGACACGAAAATCCTGTCCTATGGACAGCAGGTTATTACTGCCATAGCACCGGTCATCAAGAGCTTTACGGATGCATATGATTTACTGCAAAAGCTGATGCAAAAAAACCGGACAAACAATCCCGTGTTGAAATTTCTTAAAACTACGCTTATGGAATTGCACGGCCTTATTCCCATTAATTTCCCCGCACTATACTCTTTCGATCGTCTGCGCGACTTGCCCCGTTATTGTAAGGCGCTGTCGATCAGGGCCGAGCGCGGCAGTCTGAACCTGGCGGCAACCGAAAGCAAATTGCAGGATGTGGCAATATATGCAAAACAACATCAGAAAATCGTGGACAACACGGCGCCTATGGCTTCAGCGGAGAAAAAGAATAAAACGGATGAACTTTACTGGATGATCGAGGAATACAAAGTTTCCCTCTTCGCCCAGGAGCTCAAAACCCCCTACCCGGTTTCACCCAAAAGGCTGAATCAACTGATCCGGGAAATTGAGAATATCATTTATTGATCCCGGACAAATGCTGTTTGCACTCTTTCAATGCCGCGGTAAATCCATCCATGGCATTGGCGATCGTCGCATCATCAACGCAGAAGGCGATGCGGAAGTAACCGGGAGAGCCAAAACCGCTTCCGGGAACAACCAGAATGTTTTTTTGCAGCAGCATGTGAACGAATTTCACGTCATCAGGAATCGGACTTTTTACAAATAAATAAAAAGCGCCCTGCGGTTTTATAAACTGATAACCGGCTTTCGACAGTCCCCGGCACAGCAAATCGCGCTTCTTCTGGTAGATGTCTACATCAACGGTCACGTGCTGAAGCCTCGCCACGATCCGCTGCATCAGGGCCGGGGCATTCACAAACCCCATAATCCGCGTGCATAAAATCAGCGCGTTGACCAAATCATCTGCATCATGAATTTTGGGATGAACGGCAATGTAGCCGATTCTTTCTCCCGGCAAGGACAATGTTTTGGAATAAGAATAAGCAATGATGCTGTTTTGGTAAGCTTTCAATATACTGGGCACCGTCAAACCATCAAAAACAATTTCGGCATACGGTTCATCGGCCAGCAGATAGACGGGTTTCCGGCGCACCCGGCTTTTTTCCCTCAGCAATCGGGCAAGGTCCTCTATATTTTTTTTGCTGTAAACCCTGCCGGTCGGGTTGTTGGGCGAATTGATGATAATGGCTTTCGTCTTCCGGGTGATGGCTTTGGAAATGGCGTCAATATCCAGAGAAAAATCCGGCTTCGTCGATGCATATTTCACAACACCGTCATAATTCTCTATGTAAAAGGGATACTCGACAAAAAAAGGTTTGAGAATGATGACTTCATCGCCCGGATCAAGAAGCGACTTCAAAATTACATTGAGCGCGCCGCCCGCCCCGCAGGACATCACGACATGATCGGCTGTTATTTTTAAACCGCTCGTTTTGCTTATTTTTTTGGCGACAGCCTGCCTTGTTTCCGGATATCCCGCGTTTGGCGTATAGCCGTGTTTCAGCGCAATTTCCTCATCGGCGACGGAGATGAGTTCTTTTTTAAATTCTTCGGGATGATCCACATTGGGATTTCCCAGACTGAAATCATAGACTTTATCAGCGCCATGTTTCTTTTTCAGAATGATCCCCTGCTCAAACATTTTCCTGATCATGGATGACTGTGAAATAGATGCTTTAATTTTTTTTGATATGGACATTTTATGATGGCTCCGATCTTGTCTCGAGTGTTTCAATAATTATTTTTCAGGTATTTATTAATCGTGCTGAAATCTTCAAAAGGAATACAGGGGATATTCTCCTCGCGATATTTTTTCAAAAGAACCCCTTTGGCAAATACCAGATCAGCCGAGCGCGACGGACATATATCCGAATGTCCGTCGCCAATATAAATGATCTGTTCATACATCAGGCGAAATGAATGCAATACCGAGTTTTTGCAGGTCCCGCAACGCCCGCATAAGGCATTCATCCCGGGAAATTTGATGGCCAGGGAATCGCCGGCGCCGAATTCCAGCACATTGGAATAGAATTCAATGTCCGGAAAACCATGCTGCTCCAGGATGCTCCGGATATAAAAATCCAAACCGTCGGAAACAATTTTTACGTCCAGGTTCTTCTTTCCGCACAGGTGATAGAACGGCGAAAAACCCCGGGCCAGTTTTCCGCGAGCGAGAATAAATTCCTTCATTTTTTCGCGATTGCCGGCAATGAGCGGAGCAATTTTCTCATAAGCGGCGCGCGAACCCATGGTGCCTTTGACATATTCCCGGTCCAGTTCATCCCAGCTTTTGCCCGTAAATTCACGAAGGACCGCATGACCGATATCCGCCTTACAGATCGTACCGTCAAAATCGCTGAGAATAAGCGCCCTTTTTTGTTTAATAACCATGATATTGTTTATGCCGACGATCCTGTCATTACTGCTTGCGGCGTTTCATGATGACAAAGATACCCAGCACAACCAGAACAAACGGCAATATATACTGAGAATACTTGTAAAGATCAAAACCATAGAACTCAATGATTAAAAAAATGACGCCGACTGTGGCTACAAACCAGCCTTCGATGGCCCGAACTCTGTAAATCAGCGTGCTGACACCGATGACAATCAGCAGAATCGGCCAGGTCTGACTAAAGCTGCAACTGGTGGTTTTGCCGACAAAGATCAGAACACCCAGAGTAATTAAAATAAGTCCGCCGGTAAGAATGTTTTTCTTTTCATTTGGCATAAGTCTCTCCTTGAAAATAAATTTATTTTGACGGCAGGGGACCTTCGTCCCCTTACCGAATAACGATTTATGCTTTATCCGCCATTTTCAAAAACGGCTTAAACAAATCAATGGGTATGGGAAATACGACTGTTGAATTATTTTCCGCGGCGATCTGGTTTAACGTCTGCAGATAACGTAATTGCAGCGACATCGGTTGCGTTTCCATCACGGCGGCGGCATCAATCAGCTTCTGGGCGGCCTGAAATTCGCCTTCCGCATTGATGACCTTCGCCCGTCTTTCTCTTTCCGCTTCCGCCTGCTTGGCAATAGCCCGTTTCATTTCCTCCGGAAGGTCAATTTGTTTGACTTCTACATGAGATACTTTGATCCCCCAGGGTTCCGTGCTGCGATCCAGGATCTCCTGGAGCCGCAGATTGATTTTCTCGCGCTCGGACAGAATTTCGTCCAATTCCATCTGGCCGCAGACACTCCGGAGCGTTGTCTGAGAAAGCTGCGAGGTGGCAAAAAGGAAATTCTCGACATTGACAACAGCGGCATTCGCATCCACAACTCTGAAATAAACGACCGCATTGACTTTAATCGATACGTTGTCTTTGGTAATAACATCCTGAGGGGGTACATCCATGGTAATCGTCCGCATGTCGATCCGGACAATTTTATCAATACCGGGAATGATAATGATTAAGCCGGGCCCTTTGATGTCACGAATTCTGCCCAGCCGAAACAGAACCGCCCGTTCATATTCATTGAGCACCTTAATCGCCGAAGCCAGAAACATAACGACCAATACAACAACAACCAGCAGGGGTAAAGGTAAAGCTCCCACCATAATGCGTCCTCCTTATATATTAATTTATTTTATTTTCTTTCTTTAATTTCTTCAACAATCAGTTTCAGGCCGTCAACCTCTTTAATCCTGACTTTTGCTCCCTGAGGGATAAACTGATCACTCCCGGCCGTCCAGTATTCTCCCTGGTAAAACACCTTCCCTTCGCCGTCGATGGCCGTTTGGGCTTCACCCTGTCCTTCGATCATCGACTCTTTTCCCGAATAATGTTTCCTCAGTTGCGCTTTAACAGCCAGCCAGATGACGACGATAAAAAATGCGGAAGCAACCAGTACAGCCGGAACCAAAACCTGCAAAGAGATTCTCAGCGCCGGTTCCGGCGTGTCAAAAAGGAGAAATGACCCCAGCGCCAGGGATATCACGCCGCCGACGGCCAACATACCATGGCTCATAATCTTGATCTCCGCAATAAATAAAATAATGCTGAACAGGATCAGCAATACGCCTGTATAGCTCACCGGAAGCGCGGATATGCCGACAAAAGCCAGCAGCAGAGATATCCCGCCGATTACACCGGGCAAAATCGCGCCGGGCGTGGAAAATTCGAAATACAGACCGGCCAGACCGATCAATAAAAGCAGGTAAGCAATGTTGGGATTGGATATCGCCGAAAGAATTCCCTGCCGTGTGCCGATCTTTTTTGTGTCCAGAACGGCATTGGCGGTGGACAGCTTCTTTTTTTGTCCTGCGACCGTAACCTCTTTGTTATCAATCGCCGTTAAAAGGGTTTGAATATCAGGAGCCACAACATCGATGACTTTCAATTTCAGAGCCTCATCCGCCGTGATCGATTCGCTCTTGCGCACCGCTTTCTCCACCCATTCTTCGCTGCGACCGCGGGTTTTGGCAATGCTGCGGGCGTAGGCCGCCGCGTCATTCTCCACTTTTCTGGACATGGTTTTGTCCATCTCAGCAGGGCCCCCGATGCCGATGGCCACCGGATGGGCGGCGCCGATGTTGGTGCCGGGCGCCATAGCGGCGATATGAGCGGCCTGCGCGATAATTACGCCGGCGGAAGCGGCCCGTGCGCCTGACGGATAGACATAAACAATGACCGGCATCGGCGCATTGAGAATGCTTTTGGCAACATCCCGCATGGCTGTGTCCAGACCGCCCGGTGTGTCCAGTAAAATAATCATGCCGGTTGCACCGGCTTTTTGCGCTTCCTCCAGACTTTCTGCGACATATTTCGCCTGTGGATCGGTAATGATGCCTTCCAGGTTGATCACATGAAAAAGAGGTTTCTTGTCCTGCGCATGGAGCATGCCGGCTGTTGCAATGATGATCAGCAGTAATACGAAGCATATTCTTTTGAACATGACGTCACCTCTTCCTGACTTTATGATCGATCAGCTTGTTCAATTTCTTTCATGATCAACTGGACATCTTCCCAGACCTGCTTTTTGGCTGACGGATTCCGTAAAAGATAAGCCGGATGGTATGTTGGCATTAACTTGATCCCGTCATAGGTGTGAAAACGCCCGCGCAATGCGGTAATCGGCGTTTCGGTTTTTAAGAGGGTTTTCGCGGCGAAGGACCCCAGCGCGCAGATAATCTGCGGGGATATCAGCTGCAATTGCTGCTTCAAAAAAGGCTCACATAACCTGATTTCATCGGGCAGGGGGTTGCGGTTTCCGGGCGGCCGGCATTTGAGGATATTGCAGATATAAACGTCTTTTCGCTCGAGTCCCATCGCTTTGATAATGTTGGTCAGAAGCTGCCCTGCGCGACCCACAAAGGGCAGGCCCTGCTCATCTTCATCCGCACCCGGCGCCTCTCCTACAAAGACAATTTTAGCTTCTGCGTTGCCGTCGCCGAAAACAATGTTTTTTCTCGTCCCGGCCAGTGAACATCGCGTACATCCGGCAACATTCTTTCCAAGACTGTTTAATTGCTCTTCATGATTTCTTGTTACCGTCTTATTCTTCTTCTGCACCGGCATAGGCTTTTTCCAATCCACTTCCACATACAAATTTTCAGCATTCAGGACCTGTCCTTTGACGGTCTTCACTAAAGACAACAATTCTTTTTGTATCTGATCAGATGATGATAGCGATAAGGTTTCCGTCATTGTTTTTCGCGAGGGCCTTTCTTTTTACAAAATGTCTTAACATGGTCAAGAATCCGGTGAGCGGCGTCTTTTTTGGTCATTTTGTCAAGTTTAACCGTTTTCCCGTTTTTATCGATGATCGTAATGATATTCGTGTCTGTCTGAAAACCGGCGCCCTCTTCCCGCAGGCTGTTGGCCACAATCATGTCCATATTTTTTTTGAGCAGTTTTTGCCGGGCATTGGCCAGCAGATCCTGTGTCTCCATGGCAAAACCCACCAGAACGCCTTTTTTCTTTTTTGCGCCGATTTCAGCGATAATGTCCGGATTACGCGTCAGTTCAACGCAGAGCAGCCCCTTATCCTTTTTTATTTTTTCCGAGGCCATGGATTTTGGCCGGTAATCGGCCACCGCCGCCGCTTTGATAATCACTGTCGCTTTTGAATAATGATTCATCACGGCCTGGTGCATTTCCAGGGCGGTGCGCACATATATGATTCTTTCGACCGGCGGCGCCGCCAATTTTGTCGGTCCGGAAATCAGCGTTACTTCTGCTCCGCGATGATGTGCGGCCGTTGCCAGCGCATAGCCCATTTTCCCCGATGAAAGATTGGTGATATAACGCACCGGATCAAGCGGTTCCTCCGTGGGACCGGCCGTGATGAGCAGCCGTTCACCTGTAAAATCCTTGGGGGTCAGCAGGGATTCAACGGCGTCCAATATTTTCGCAATCTCCGGCAGCCGCCCCGATCCCGATGTTTTACAGGCCAGCTCGCCCACACCGCTTTCCATTACGGCATAGCCGAATTGCCGGAGCTTCCGTATGTTGTCCTGCACAACGGGATTGGCCAGCATCTTATCGTTCATGGCGGGACAAATTAAAGTTGGTTTGTTTTGCGCCATAATGGTCGTGGAGAGGAGATCATCGGCGATGCCGGATGCAATTTTTCCGATGATGTTTCCCGTGGCCGGCGCAATCAGAAAGGCATCGGCCCAGTCAGCCAGCGCGATATGCGCCATGTCGTATTGATCCGCGGGCGTGAACATATCCGTATAAACCTGTCCCTGTGAAAGGGTTTGCAGGGTTAGCGGCGTAATAAACTCGGCTGCGCTCCTGGTCATGATCACCCGGACCTCTGCATAGGCTTTGATCAGAGCCCGGGTCAACTCCGCTGCTTTATAGGCGGCTATACCGCCGGTAATTCCCAACACAATTTTTTTATTTTTCAGCATGGGTTTTTATCACTTTATTGTTTTTTTTGAGAATATAACAGCGTTTATCGGCAAGATCAAGGCATAAAGTCTTTCAGCGCCACGCCGGCAAAAGGATATTTTTCTTGCAAACATCTTTAAAAGTCATTATGACAGCCGCGTGTTCATTCATATCATAAATCAAGGAGCTGTATGATGAAAAGGATAGGCGTTTATGTAACGTTTGCCATAATTATTTTACTGGCCGGTGCGGCAGGCTGGCTTTATTTTGCCGATTATCTTGATCGGGGAAAACCGGTTATTAAATTGAATCAGGATATCATCGCCATCGGCCGGCAAAAAGAAATCGGGATGACTCTTACGGATGCGGCAAGCGGCCTCGCCAGCCTGAAAGTGGAAATTATCCAGGATAATAAATCGCATATTCTGTTTCAGGAAACGTTCCCGTCCAGAACACACAAACAGAAATCCGTTCAACTCATCATTAATACCGATGATCTCAAACTCAAAAACGGCCCAGCGGTTATCAGTATAACCGCTATAGACTGTTCTCTGTTTAAAAATGAAGCCATCCTGGCGGCACAAATCAAGATCGATACGGTACCCCCGCAAATTGCCGTGCTCAATCCGATCAATTACATCAACCAGGGCGGCACCGGTTTTATTACCTATCGCGCGTCCAAACCAACCGTATTGACAGGCGTCTTCGTGGATAACCGATTTTCCCCGGGGCACACCATTTTGATTAACAACAAACCGACATCGGTTGCTTACTTTGCTCTTCCTATGGATGCATCCAATGCCAAAACAAAAATTTTCATCTTCGCCCGCGATGAAGCAGGCAATGAAAACAGGATTTCGATGCCTTACAATATCAAACCGAAGAAATTCCGCTCCGATAAAGTCAATCTGGGAGATTCCTTTCTCCAGCAGAAAATGCCTGAATTTCAGGCATTGACTTCCCTGCTACAGGGGAAAACGAACGCTGAAGTATTTGCTTATGTGAATACAACTCTGCGCGATGAAAATACAAAAACTATTCAAAACATCTGCAACAAATCCATCAACAAGAAATTATGGGAAGGTGCATTTCTCCGGATGAGCAACGCCAAACCCACGGCAATGTTTGGAGATCAGAGAACCTATTTGATTAACGGCACATCTTACGGCAACGCGGTGCATCTCGGCGTTGATTTAGCCTCGACCGCACATGCGTCTATTGAAGCCGCCAATCATGGAATCGTCGTCTTTGCCGGTCCGCTGGGCATTTACGGCAATACCGTTATCATCGACCACGGTCTGGGATTGTTCAGTCTGTACGGACATCTTTCGTCTATCGAAGTCACCGTCGGGAAAAATGTTAAAAAACAGGAAAGAATCGGCATTTCCGGATTAACCGGTCTGGCCGGCGGCGACCATTTGCATTTCAGCATTGTGGTTGGAGGACAGTTTGTCAATCCCCAGGAATGGTGGGATTCGCACTGGATTGAAGACAACGTGATGAAAAAGATGGCGATCTAAAGGTTCGAGGTTCACGGTTCAACCCCTGCGGGTCACATGCCCTGCAGGGGTGACCATCCGCTATCCTCCAGTCAAAATTTACTATTCTCTAAACCTCAGCTTTTGTTAATATCCCGGTGAGACGTGTGAACCATGTGTTTCATTTTCTGGAAATGGGAGCTGAACTGATTGGTCATCACGACGGACCGATGCTTGCCGCCTGTGCATCCAAGAGCAATGTTGAGGCGTGCTTTTCCTTCTTTTTCATAAAGAGGAATAAGAAAATTCATCAGATCGATTGTTTTCTTTAAAAAATCTTTGCTTTCCTTGTTGTTTAAGACGTACTTTTCCACATCCCGATGATGACCGTCAAAATTCTTCAGGTCTTCGACATAATAGGGATTGGGCAGAAATCTCACATCAATGACCAGATCCGCGTCCGCCGGCAACCCGTAACGGTAACCAAATGACATCACATTGACGATCATTTTTTTCTGCCGGGAAGACGGAAGAAATTGCCTCTGAACGATATCTTTGAGCTGATGCACATTGGATGTCGTCGTATCAATGATTTTGTCGGCCAACTGCCTCAGCGGCGAAAGCTTTTCCACTTCCAGCCGGATTCCTTCCATAATCGTGGAACCCTTTGCGGATAAAGGATGATTGCGCCTTGTTTCACTGAATCTACGCAGCAGCGAGTCTTCACTGGCTTCCAGAAAAAGGATTTCAATTTTATATCCTTTTTCCTTCAGGCGTTCAAAAATACGCTGGTATTTTTCGACAAAACTTCTTTCCCGTAAATCCATGACCATCGCCACCTGTTTGATGTCCGGCGAAGACTGGAGGGTAATCGAAAGAAACTTCGGCAATAAAACAACGGGGAGATTGTCCACGCAAAAAAAACCGATGTCTTCCAGCGCCCGAAGCGCGGTGCTCTTACCGGAACCGGATAATCCTGTGATAATGACAACATGGAGATTTTTCAATTAAGCAACTCCTCTTAATTTCCGTGCCGCTTTTTTTAACAGATTTTTGTTTAAATATCCAGTGCGGGGAATCTCTATTCGCAGGCACGGCAATCTGGTTTTCAGAACATCCTTGTCGACAAGCTCAAAACACGCATCATCAGTATCCGTTCTGATCACATCGATTATTGCAGTCAGCACTGCTTTGGATTTAATGTCTGACGGTCTCAATATTTCATCCACTGGCACTATTCCGGTCTGTCCGGTATATAAATAATCTTTGATTTTCCGGTGACCGGAAATCAATAGTTTATCATTTTGTTTTTTAATGACCGCGATATCATCGGCAATCCAGACACAACCTTCCTGCGCGGCCCGGATAGCGGTGGTTGTCTTGCCGATTCCGCTTTGCCCGGTGATCAGAATCCCCCTGCCCTGAATCTCCAGAGCAATGCCATGCACAGCAACACATTTGTTGATTTTTTCCTGAAGGATCGCCTTGATCCGGCTTTCCAGAAGACATTCATGCAATGCGGAAGCCGCTGCCGGCAGACGATGACGTTTAAGTCTTTTTTTCAGGTGAACCGGCAAGATCATGCATTGGGAAAAAATCAGCAAAGCCGCCTTACAGAAGGCAAGACCGGCAAAATATTCCTCACGCAACGGATCGGCAAGCGCTATAAGCTTTTCCAGCGCTCCGGGCGTCAGAATAATAATTTCATTTTCACGGTAACGGGCCTTCCCTATGCTCCGGCAGAGCCTGATATGCGGCCTGGCAGAACTCTTCTTCCAGTTTTGCGCTGCAAATATCTCCCGGATTCCCAATAAGGGCAGACGATCCTGAAAAATATTTTCCAGAGTAGCCGTCTTATGAGACAAACTTTTCTTATGAAGGACGGGGCTCATCTTGCTCAACGATCACCTTGAATAAATCGTTTTTTGTTTTCGCATCGATAAGTTTTTTACGGAATTTAGGTGTTTTCAGCATTTTGGAAATCCTGGCCAGGGCTTTTAAATGCTGACCGGTCGAATTCTCCGGAGCCAGCAGCATAAAAAACAGCTGAACCGGTTTCCCGTCAATCGCATCAAAGGCAATTCCCTCTCGACTGCGTCCGAAAGCAACAACAAGCTCCTGAAGATCCGGAACTTTGGCGTGAGGAATGGCAACGCCGTCCCCGATTCCTGTTGACCCCAGTCTTTCCCTCTGCTGCAGTACATCGATTGCTTTGCTTCCGTCAATCGGGAGACCGCTCTTAATCAGAACATTAATCAATTCCGTCATTACATCTGTTTTGGTATGGGATAAGAGATGATCGTTGAGATACTCAATTTTGAACATTTGATCCAGTCGCATGCAGCATACACCTGACCTTGAAATCTGAAATACCATTACTTACCCCATTCCCCGATGGTTCCGGGGAATGGGGTTTTAACACCATGGTTTTGATATAAATGGGTTACACGGTTAGCTGTTCGTTTCAATATGAGCAAAGCTACCGTCGTCAAGGCGATGGACCAGACTGACTTTTTCAGAGGTCGAATCACGATAAATTAAAAAATGGGCTTTGTTGCCTTCCAGCTCCAGGATCGCTTCTTCGAGCGACATGAACTTCAAGACGACCTTGCGGGTCTCGACCACTTTTGCCGTATAATCGTCTTCTTCCTGTTCTTCCGCTGTTTTCCTGTCCGCGTGACGGATGCTTTTGGCCTTGTGTTCTCTGACTTTTTCCTTCTGCTTTTTGAGTTGTTTTTCAATTTTGTCAATACAGCTGTCTACGGCCAGATGAATATCCTTGTCTTCTTCTTTGGCATTTACATTCCAGCCATTGGCGCTTAAATTTATTTCGACAACGTTACGAAATTTTTCGGTTGAAATGATAACGTGGGCTTCGGCGGGCACATCAAGATATTTTTTCAGCTTTTCGATTCTTTCTTCCACATACGTTTTCTGCCAGTTTTCGCCTTCACTGTTCCTGAAAGTTACCGAAATGTTCATGATTTTTCCTCCATGATGAAATTAGGTCGCCCAATGCCCCGAAAGGCATCCCTACTACCGGCAACAAAGGTCAGTCCTATAGTGGCGACCAGACCAAAAGTCAACCGGAATTTTATCCTCTTTATTATTTAAATCGCCATTTTAAGGCATTGACTTTAAAAATATTTTTTCCTCTTGGATGACGGCAATATCCCGATCATTTCCCGATACTTGGCAACTGTCCGCCTGGCAATATCGATGCCCTTGGCCTTCAGCAGATCAACGATTTCACAATCGCTGTACGGCTTCTTAGGGTTTTCCTTCGCGATAAGATGTTTGATTTCCTCTTTGACGCTTTTCGAGGCGATATTTTCACCGGACGTCCTCTGAATGGAACTGCCGAAGAAATATTTCATTTCAAAGATGCCGCGGTGAGAATGCATGTATTTATTGGTCACAACACGACTGATCGTTGATTCATGCATTTCCACGTCATCGGCAATATTTCTCAATACCAGGGGTTTGAGATGATCGATACCGTAGTCAAAGAATTCCCGCTGATGCTTGACAATGCTTTCGGCAACTTTATAAATGGTCTTCTGCCGCTGCTGAATGCTTTTAATGAGCCAGGTTGCCGACTGAACCTTATCACGGATATATTTCTTGCCGTTTTCTTCTTCCGCATGATCCCTTCCGCCGACACCGGCCATGATTTCACGATAGAAATTGCTGATCCGCAGACGCGGCAAACCATCATCGTTGAGGATAATTTTATAGTCATCTCCCGATTTCACAACATAAACATCGGGAATAATGGATTGAACTTTTTCTTCCGAATACATGGCGCCCGGCCGGGGATCCATTTTACTGATCAGCAGAACGGCGATTTCCACCTCCCGAAGGGGAACCTTTAATTTTCGGGCAATATGCACATAATTCTTCAGTTCCAGATCCTTCAGGTGATCTCTGATGATGATTTCCAGAAGAGGATTTTCTTTGGTTAACATTCGGGCCTGAATGAGCAGGCATTCCTGAAGATTACGGGCAGCCACACCGGGGGGATCAAATTCCTGCACTTTTTTTAAGATAGTCTCAACCTGATCTTCACTCACGTTTTCCAGCTGGGCAATCTCTGTAAGCGTCGCGCACAGGTAACCGTTGGGATCGAGGTTGCCGACAATTTGAGAACCGACTCGCACTTCGTCCCCGGTAAAAGGCGACAGTTTCATCTGCCACATCAGGTGCTCCACGAGCGACGGACTTTCCGTTACAACGTTATCCAGCGTCGGCGCATCTCCGTCCGCCCTGTCATAAGAAACACCGACGGGGCCGTAATCCTCCAGATAATTATTCCAGTCAAATTCTTCACGGCCGTCGCCTTCGCCGGTCAGTTCCGCGGTATGATCCGGAGCTTTACTTTCTTCCTTCTCTATCGACTGAACATCGTCTTCGACGTCAGCCCGCACTTCCTCGGCGCTGGCATCGTCCGGCGTTACTTCTTCCAAGAGGGGATTTTCTTCGATTTCCTGGTTGATCGTGTCCACAAGTTCCTGACGGGACAATATCAGAAGCTTAATCGCCTGCTGTAATTGCGGCGTCATGATCAGCTGCTGGGACAATTTCAAGTTCTGTTTTAATTCAAAAGCCATAATTGACTGTCACATATCCGTACGGTTCTATAAACAGAAATCTTCGCCAAAATAAATCTTTTTGGCCAGTTCACTCTGCGCGATGATTTCCGGTTCTCCATGAACAAGAATCGCTCCCTCATTGACAATATAAGCCCGGTCACAACAGCAAAGTGTTTCCCGGACATTGTGATCGGAAATAATAATTCCGATCCCCTTATTTTTCAATTTTTCTATAATCTTCTGGATATCGGCCACCGCCAGCGGGTCAATGCCCGCAAAAGGTTCATCCAGCAGGATATATTTCGGAGACGTGACCAGAGCCCTTGTTATTTCCACTCTCCTTCTTTCGCCGCCGGACAGAGAGTAAGCGTGGTTTTTTGCCAGAGCAGTGAGGTCCAGTTCACCCAGAAGTTCTTTCAGCCTTTCCCGTCTCTCCTCTTCGTTTATATCAAGTGTTTCCAGAATAGCCAATATATTTTCTTCCACGGTCAGTTTGCGGAATATGGACGGCTCCTGAGGCAGATAATTCAAACCTTTTCGCGCCCGTTTATACATTGGATATCTGCTGATATCCTCGCCGTCCAGAAATATTTCTCCTCCGTCCGGTTTAACCAGGCCGACAATCATATAAAAAGTCGTTGTTTTTCCGGCGCCGTTCGGTCCCAATAAGCCGACCACTTCGCCGGGCGTTATTTCCAGATCAATCTGATTGACCACTTTTCTTTTATTATAAATTTTAATCAGTCCTTTTGCCGATAAATGACTCATTTTACATCCGTCCGAAGGCTTTCGCCCGCCCTGCTTATTTTAATTTTTTCTTCTGCGTATGAATGGTCGCGGTAACTCTTCCTGAATTTTCCTGAGCACAGGGTTCAACTCTACCCCGCTCTTCATTACTGTAAAAAATAACTTTGCATCCTTTTATGACATTATTGCCCTGTTGCAATACGGGATTCCCCGACAGAACAAATTGCCCGTTATCATGATAATAAACAGCATTTTTCCCAGTCGCCATCATATCTTTTTGCGTGATTGTAACATGCCCTGTTGCCTCAATTCTATCAAGATCTCCCGTCCCTTCAACCTCCTGCTGCCCGATTTTTTCCTTTTTATCACGGGACTTTTTATAGAAGATAGACAGGCGATCCGATTTCATTTTAATATCGCCTTGCGTGGCCACGGCATTCCCGGAGAAAACAACCATCTTGCTTTCCTGAAAAGCTTCCATTTTATCGGCAACCAGTTCAATCGGCTCATTTTTACTCAACTTGTTTTTCTGATTCAAGCCGACCTGTGCCCACGCACCTGTACTTATTGTTAATATAATAAAGAATACAATAAAATATATTTTTTTCATGTTCATCAACTGTCCTTATTATCTGATTTCGGCTCTGACTCTCGACAAAAGCGTCAGATGGCCTTTATTGATGAAAATGGACATGCCAACCCCCTGTATTTTCATCCGCTTGCTTTCCATGACAACGGGGGCGTCCGTATGGATTATTTTCTGGACATCGCCGTAATGAAGATAATCCGTCAGAACTTTTTCCCCGGTATCGGATGTGATCACAACATGGCCTTTTATTTCAACATCCTTTTTATCCGTCAACATTTCGCCCTTATCACCCGTCATGATATAGACTTTACCTTTCTGCGTGGTAAGTTTTATCTGGACTTGATCAAATAAGGCGAGCTTCTGCTTTTTTTTATATTGAGCGGTTTTTGCTTTCACTTCCCACTGGATATTATTCTTGCCGACTTCCGTGTAAACAAAATCCTGGATACTGACATCCGCCTGATCAGGTAATATTTTTATAACATTGGTCTTTTTTTCGCCGGTTCCCCGCACAACTGCAAAAATGACCAGGGCGGCAAGCACCATGATGATCAATGCTGCCGCTATAATTTTTACTTTTTTATTGACTCTCATGGTTCTTTATATCATTCGCCTTCGTCCGTGTAAAGCTATTCGGAGACATCATACTCTTCAGATTGACCGGATCAATAGTAAGGACACCTGCCGACTGTGATCAAGCGGAAATTCTTAAGCCGATAACACCCGCAACAATAAGAAAAAACGATAAGATCCGCATCATGGATGCGGGATCATGAAAGGCAATCAAGCCGATGAGAAAAGTGCCCGCCGCGCCAATTCCCGTCCAAACCGCGTAAGCCGTGCCAATGGGAATTTCCCGTTGCGCCAGCCACAAAAAGAGTCCACTCAATGCCATGCAGACTACCGCCATCAAAATAAAGGGCACCCTATAAGACGTGGTTTGAGATAATTTAAAACCGAGAGGCCAGCCGATTTCCAGCAATCCGGCGATTAACAGATAACTCCATGCAAGCGTCATTTTCATTTCCACGATGAATAGTCCGTGTTTCCCCTTGCCGATTACATCAAATCGGTAAAATCATATCGTGCCGCGACTTCATTCCAATAACCCTGGGACATGAGCAGCATCTCGCATATTTCTCTGACCGCGCCCTGCCCGCCGCTGTTGACTGTTATATAATCAACCGTTTTTTTCACCAGATCCACCGCATCCGCCACTGCGACGGAAAACCCAACCATTTTCAATACGGGGATGTCCACAATATCATCACCCATATAGGCTATGGCTTCCGCAGTCAGGTTGTTTTTTTGAAGAATCCGATCGAATACTTCCTTCTTGTTCAGCGCTCCCTGATACACCTCTGTAATCTTTAAATCACGGGCCCGGTGTTCAACAACGGTCGATGTTCGCCCGGTGAGAATGGCAACCTGAATTCCATGGCGTTGAATCATGACCAGGCCGTGACCGTCGCGGACGTTAAAATTTTTCATCTCCCGTCCATCGCTGTCCATGATGATTCTGCCGTCGGTCATCACCCCGTCCACATCCAGAACCAGCATTTTTATTTTTTTCAATTTTTCCTGAATATTTTTTTTCAACATGCATTCATCCTCTCCGGTTTCACTTTTCACGCTTCACGTTTCACGATTTCATCAATCTTCTTTAAGGTCGTCAGCAACGCTTCGAGTGAATTCAGATAAAGGGAATTTGCCCCGTCGCAGAGTGCTTTTTCGGGATCAGGATGAACTTCCATAAAAACACCGTCCACACCTGCCGCCACCGCCGCCCGCGCCAGATAGGGCACCATCTCGCGCTGACCGCCGGAGGCAGTCCCCGCGCCGCCCGGCAGCTGCACCGAGTGCGTTGCATCAAAAATCACCGGATACCCCATCGCCCGCATAATCGGCAGGGCGCGCACATCAAAAACGAGGTTATTATAGCCGAAAGACGCCCCGCGTTCGGTGACTAAAATATTCTCATTCCCGGCGGTTTTGATCTTTTCGATAATATTGGCAACATCCCAGGGAGCCAGGAACTGTCCCTTTTTAACATTGACAATCTTCGCTTTCTTCGCGACCTCCACAACAAAGTCCGTCTGACGGCACAGAAAAGCAGGCACCTGCATAATATCCAGCACGCCGGCCGCCGCATCAATTTCTTCAAAGCGGTGCACATCGGAAAGCACCGGCACACCGATTTTTTCTTTAATACGCTTCAGGATGCCCAGACCCTCCTGAAGCCCCGGCCCCCGATAGGAATTGATTGATGTCCGGTTGGCTTTATCGTATGAGGCTTTAAAGATGAAAGGAATCTGTAATTTTGATGTCAGCTGTTTTAAACGGGAAGCAATCGCCATCGTCGCCGCTTCATTTTCTATAACGCAGGGACCGGCAATCAATGTGAAACCACCCCGATCTCCAATTGTAAAATTATTAAGCTTCACCTGTTGCATGCTTTGCTCCCGTCCTTAATTTTTTTTCTCCATCAGTTGAATGCGCAGCCGCGGAATTTTACCGCCCACTCTTGTCTCCGGATTAATTTCATACGCGCTTTTGTATGCCTTCAGCGCTTCAGAGTAAAGCCCTTTCTTTTCATAGGCGTCACCCAGACCGGCATATATTTCATCATCCTCACGGTCATATTTCAAGGCTTTTAAATAATTTTCGATTGCCTTATCCAGGCTGCCGCCCGCCAGATATGCGTAGCCCAAACCGGCATAAGAAGAAGCTTTTTTCGGTTCCAGCTTCACGATTTTCTGATAATATTTAACGGCCTGTGCATATTTCTTTTCCTTGATATAATAGTTGCCCATCATTCCCAGTGTTTGCCGGGTAGGCGGTATTTTCCCATAATAGTTTACGGCCTCTTTTTCCCTGCCCAGTTTCGTATACGTATAAGCCAGATTATAATACAAGTTCTTATCCTTCTCCCCCAGCTTGATCGCTTTTTCATAATTTTCAGCCGATAGGGCATATTCCTTCAGCTCGCCGTAGGCAAATCCCAGCCTGATAAACCCGCCCGCTTTGCGCGGATTTTTCCGGACCAGTTTTTCGTAATATTTTGCGGCCTGATCATATTTTTTGTTTTTGAAAGTCAGGTCGGCCAGGCGTTCCAGCGCATCGGCATCGTCAGGATTCTTTTTCAAAACATATAAGTATTCCTTAAGAGCCTCATCCGTCTTTTTTCTTCTTTCGAAGGCCGCGGCCAGATTAAAGTGGATAACGGGGTCGTCAGGCATCAGCGCCACGGCCTTTTGCAAATGGGTCATTTCTTCTTTTAAATTCCCCTGCCCCGCATATGCCGTAGCCAGGTTGGCATATGCCGCAGCATCTTTCGGGTTGCTTTTAATGACCTGGGTATAGCTCTCAATCGCCCGGTCGTAATTCTTTTTTCTGAGATAGCTGTCTCCCATGGCGCGCCAGGCGGGGGCGGCATCCCGGGAATGCTTTGTAATATATTGATATTGCTCCATGGCCGCGCCGGGTTTATCCACTTTCTCATAAGCTTCCGCCAGCATCAATCTTACCGGATGATTCTCCGGGTCAAGCTTAAGGGACCGGAGATATGATTCGACCGCCTGACTCCATAATTTCTTATTACTATAGGCCAGACCAAGGATGGCATGGGCTTCAGCATCCTGTGTTTGCTGACTGACAAGGTTTGATAAAACTTTAATGGCCTGATCGGCCCTGTTGCCTTTCAGATGACAGCGTGCCAGTTCTTTTGCCGCCGCCGCATCATCGGGCTTAATGCGCAAAATATCTGCATAAAGCGATGCCGCCTCCTCCGTCCGGTTTTGCCGCAGATAGATGCCCGCCAGAAGTTTTCTTACGCCGATATCTTCGCTGTTTTGTGCAACGGCCTTCTTCAAGTACTCAACCTGCACGCCGGCATCACGGGACTCTTTCGCAACCCGCAACCAGTCCTGAGGAAGGATCTTCACACGAATCGGCACCGCGTCTATTTTTTCTTTTTGATAAGCAATCGTGATTTTATAGATGCTGACCGCCTGGGCATCCTTGGCCAGCGCGTCGCTTTGCATGATACGGTTGACAAATTCAATGCCCCGGAACAAGACGCCGATATGATTTCCCTCCCGGCCTGTCCCGTCAATCGTTGCCGATATGAAATTTCCGCTCAAATCATCACTGGCCACGGATTTAATGACAAATTCATCACGATAATTAATCTCCAGTGTGTCACCGGCATCCACACGCAGATTTTTGCCGTTTTTTTCGATTTCCAGATAATAAAAATGCGGTTTATTTTTCAATATATAATGGGAAAAAGTATTGACGGCTCTCCGGCCGTAAAGCATACCGGTCCCTGAGACCTCTGAACGAAAATAAATTAACGATGTCAGAAGAATAATTACAACTAAGGCGATGATCACTCCCGCAATGATTTTTTTGTTTAATTCTATTTTATTTCCGGCGTCATTGTGCATGCGCTCAGCCTCTCGGATGATATTTTTTATGGATCTCTTTCAATCTGTCTTTTGTGACATGGGTATAAATCTGCGTTGTCGAAATATCGGAATGCCCCAGCATCACCTGCACGGCACGCAAATCCGCTCCTCCCGCAAGCAAGTGAGACGCGAAGGAATGACGGAAGGTATGCGGATGAACTTTCTTATGCAGGCCCGCTTTTTGCGCATAACCGACAATGATCTTCCAGAGTCCCTGGCGGGAAAATGGTCCGCCGAAACGATTCAGGAACAAGCAATCCGTCGTTTTGGATTTGATCAGTTTGGGTCTGGCTTCGTCCACATAGCGCCTCACAATGTCATAGGCTGTCTTACCGATGGGGACAACCCGTTCTTTGCTTCCCTTCCCCATGGCTACCAGGAAGCCGACCTGCCAGTTGATACTGTTCATCGTCAGACCGATTAACTCTGAAACGCGCAGGCCGGTCGCATAGAGCAGCTCCAGCATCGCACTGTCGCGCAGCGCGGATGGCGTCTGATCTCCCGGCTGCCGGAGAATTGAAATCATCTCTTCTTTACTCACCGTATCCGGCAGACGCATCCAGACTTTGGCCAGTTCAATATGGGTCAGCGGCGACTCATCCAGAACTTTTTCCTGCAATAAATATTTATAAAAACCCCTCATGGCCGCAAGTGACCGGTTCATCGAATTGGCCGACAACCCTTCATTCTTTACATGCACAAGAAATTCTACCACGGTTTCCGGGATGACGGACCGGACGTCCGTTAACCCCTTCTGCTCCAGAAAGGAAACATAACGGTTCAGGTCGCGTCCATAGGCTTCCAGCGTATTGTCTGCCGCTCCTTTTTCGATCAGGAGATGATTATAATAGCGATTTAATAAGTCCCGCATGATGGTTTTTTACGAAAATCTGCCGTTTAAGTAAAGTATTTTTGTTGACATAATCGATAATCTTGTAGAAAGAAATAAAATCATTGTCCGATGGAGAATAAAAATGAAAAAAATCTTGATAGCCTCTGATCATGGGGCAGTGGATCTTAAAAACGAGATCGTTGCTTTCTTAAAAAAGAATAATGCTGAGGTCATAGACATGGGAACCCAGGACGATGCCGCGGTCGATTACCCGGATATGGCGCTTGCCGCCTGCAATGAATTTAAAAAAGGCGGTTATGATTTCGGCATCCTGCTTTGCGGCACAGGCATCGGCATTTCGATTGCCGCCAATAAAGTCAAGGGCATCCGCTGCGCGCTCATTTCCGACCTCTGCAGTGCCGAAATGGCTAAGGCCCACAACAACGCCAACTTCATCGCCTTCGGCGGCAGGATCAAATACAGCGTTCCGGTAATAGATATGATCGATAAATTCATGAACACCACCTTTGCCGGCGACCGCCATGAACGGCGAATTGCCAAGATGATGGCCATCGAAGATCAGTGCTGAACTTGAATTTGAAAGACTGCGTCACTTTATCAAGATAATATTCCGGCCTGCCCGGCGAAAAATGTGAAAAAGGAATAGATTACTGCATTGATCTTGTTGATGATTACATCAATACCAAAAGTCTGGGATATCACAGTCTTCGAGAAAGACCTCCTATGTGGATGAGCACTTGCGCCCCACCTTATGGAAAGGGTTGCCGGTATGTGAACCCGGGGGTGCCTTTTTCGATAATGAAAGCGGTAATCCCTTCATGTTTTTGGTCCTGTTGACGTTGGCAAGCACGACCAAGATATCGGCTACCGGAGCATTGGGAAAGCATAGAGGTTATGGACACACAGGTAAGGCACCCCAGGCAAGCAAGCTGCCGCCGTCTACACCTGCATGCCCCAGGGCCTCTCCGGCCAAACAAACAAGTGAGGATGTTGGTAGCCGATCCTCCAAATTCCTCGGAAAATGGCAAACCCAGTATCCCGAATGAGGCAAGTTTTCGCCGGATCTCAAAGTTGAACTCTCCTTTGAGATCCGGCTCTTTGCCGATTCGGGAAAAGAGCCGGATCTATCCCTTTAGAAGAGAATTAGAGTTGTATATTTTCGATAACCGTCGCCACGCCTAAGCCCCCGCCACAACAGGAACTAAAGGAGCCGTATTTGCCGCCCCTGCGGATCAGCTCTTTCATCGTGAACAGACAAATGCGGGCGCCCGAGGCGCCGTTGGGATGGCCGAATGCAATGGCGCCACCGTTGGGATTCCATTTGTTCATATCAACCTTTTCGCCCGTCTGATTCTCCAGCTCCTTGATCACGGCCAGGTTCTGAACCGCAAAGGCTTCGTTGCATTCAAAAACATCCATGTCGGACAGTTTGAGATTCGCCCTTTTCAGAGACAGAGGCACGGCGTATGCCGGACCGATTCCCATGATTTTCGGATCAACGCCAAAATCACCGCCGGCGAGCCATTTTGCCATGGGCTGATAACCCAGTTCCTTTGCCTTTGCCCGTGTCATCATCAGGACAAAGGCTGCCCCATCATTTCGGCCGGAGGAATTCCCTGCCGTGACCGTTCCGTCTTTGGTAAATGCCGGTCGCAGGCCCGAAAGGGCTTCCATAGAAGTCATGCGGGGATGTTCATCGAGTTTAAACTCCAGCGGCGGATTTTTCTTTCCCTGCGGAACTATGACGGGAATAATTTCATCCACAAAGTAACCGGCATCAATTGCCTTCTTGGCCAGGAGCTGACTCCGTAGCCCGAACTCGTCTTGAGCTTCCCGAGAGATATTATACTGTTGCTGCAGAGCCTCCGCCGTCAATCCCATATTCCAGGATGCCTGATCAAAAGTAGGCTCAAGAGAAGGCATGATCGGCATGGGAGGGATCATTTTGAAGGGTTCCGTAGCCAGGGAAAACTTGCATGTTGCCTGACTGTAAGATTCCATGCCGCCTGCAATCATGATCTCCGCATGACCGGCAAGGATCCGGTAGGCGGCATGGTTGATCGAATCGATGGCCGAGCCACACTGCATCTCAACGTAAGAGGCGGAGGTGCTTGCAGGAAGCCCCCCGGCCAGGGTAACCCACCGGGCAGGGTTTATCGCGGAGGTCCCGCCGATGGCGGAACCGGCATAAACGGCATCCACCACACCTCCTTTTTCCAGTATTTTGGTTTTCTGCACCAGACCTTTCAAAGCCAAACCACCCAGCTGTTCCATCGTAAAGTTCTTCAGCGTGCGCCCGAGGGTTCCAAAGGCCGTCCGCGCCCCATCTACGAATACTACTTCTCTTTCATTCATAATGACTCCTTATCCGAATTATCGAAGTTTACTGTTTCATTTCATTTCTTCTGCGCTGTTCATTTTTTTCAAACTAATAAAATGTTTTCCCATAAAGCTTTTCGCTGAGGCCAATAAGATCAGCCCATTTCATAGGACCGCCTTTGTCAGGAGGGAAACCCGTTCCCCAGATCATGCCCACATCGATCATGCGGGGATCCTCAACAATCTTTCGATCCAGAAGGTCTTTGCCGACCTGGACCATATTCGTGAGACAGCCCATCTGGATCTCCTCACTCGTGGCTTCCTTGACCGGCCGGCGCGCGATGAGAGGAAGAACCTCGGGATCGACCGTGCCGTCGGCGAGGAAGAAGCCCTTACCGGACTTTTTAAGACCGAGACGGCCCGCCTCCACGACATTCTTAAGAGTTTCTTGGACGATTCCCGCTCCCTTGAAGGCTTTGTAAGGAACATCAATTCCCACTTCGTCGAGAAGACGGATGGAACCCAGGGGCATGCCAAAGGCCACCATAGCGCCGTCCACCTTTTCAATGCTGTTGCCGGATTCCACGTATCCGAGGGTTCCCAGGTAATAGGGAACAAGAAGAGCATTGACGACGAATCCCGGATTGTCGCGGCAGACAATGGGACGCTTGCGGATGGCGGCGGCAAAGGAAAGCAGGTTGTCCACGGTCTCGCGGCTCGTATTTTCGCCCTGAATAATTTCCACCAGCTGCATCATCCAGACGGGAGAGAAGAAATGGGCGCCGCCGAAGCGTTCTGGATTCTTCACAAAGCCGGACATCAGCGAGATCATGATGGAGGATGTGTTGCTGGCGATGACGCAGTCTTCGCGGATAACGGCACACAGCTCCTTGTAGGTTTGCTCCTTCACTTTGATGTCTTCAAAAACGGCTTCGACAACCAGATCCGCGTCCTTAAATTCCGGTCCGTAACTTGCGGTCGTCGTGAGCAGCGCCATCAGTTCATCCACCGGCGTTTTCAGACGTTTCTTCTGGGCCATGCCTTCCAGAATCTTTCTAACGAAAGCCTTGCCCGCCTCAAAGGTCTCCGGGAAATCCTTGACGATGACGGGAACCTTCATGTTGCGCAGGACTTCGATGATGATGCCGCGTCCCATGGTGCCGAAGCCGAGCACGGCTACTTTCCGGATGGGTTTCGGGGTAAATCCCCTGGTCATCATCCCCTGTGGTTTGTCCGTGAGCGTCTTGATAAAGAACGTGTTGATGCTCCCCTTGGCCTGGTTGGAGATCGCAGTCTCCATGAAATACTTGATTTCAATCTCCAGACCCTCTTCCAGCGGCCGCTGGAGTCCTTCTTCCATCGCCTTAATCGCCAGCAGCGGACCGGGAATCCACCGGCCCTTGGTCATTTTCAGGACGCCTTCCCGGGCCATAGCGGCGATCGCTTCGATCTGGCTGAGATCCTGAACGGGGCGTTTCAGATTAGCTTTGCCGGCAAGAATTTCCTGAAGAAAAGTTCGAGCCTCGCCCAGCAGATCGGCATCGGCCGGAATGACGCGGTCAATGATTCCCTTTTCCAGGGCTTTCGTTGCGGGCAGGAGCTTCCCTTTCAGAATGAGTTCAATCGCTTCATAGCCGATGAGACGGGGCAGGCGCTGCGTTCCGCCGCCGCCGGGGAAAAGGCCCACGTTGCACTCGGGAAGGCCGATAACACTTGCCTTGGCGTCGGTCGCAATCCGTCCGGTACAGACCAGAGCCAGCTCAAGACCACCGCCGGCGCAGACGCCGTTGATCGCCGCCACGACAGGGTAAGGCAGAGCGGCCAGGCGGTTGAATCCGTCGTGAGAAGCCCGGATGAGAGCCATGCCTTCAGCGGGGTCCTTCAGTTCCTCCACCATTTTCAGGTTGGCGCCGGCGCAAAAATTGGTCGGTTTACCGGATATGATGATAATCCCGGCAAGATCCTTTGCCTTTTCCAACTCGGCAACCATTTCACCGAAGCTGGTGATGGCTGCCTGGGTCCACGTGTTCATGGCTTCATCGAAAACGTTGAAAGTGACGACGCCGATATTGCCCTTTTCTCTTTTCAAACTGAAAATTTTTTCGGTCATGCTTAAAACCTCCTTTACTGGGTGTTTTGCTTACAATGCTTGCGCAGAAAAAATGATTCTGCTGTCTGCCGCGACATTTCGGGAATTCGGTTTTGATGCCGCCCGGGCAGAACCGTTACAACTGTTCTTCGGGAATCTTGACGGCCGTCATATCTTCCACCCGGATGATCCGCGCCCGGCCGAAGACCTGGGGGAGAAAGTTCCGACAGTAGAAACGCACCGTTTCCATTTTGCCTTCGTAGAAAATCCGGTCCGCTTCCGTAAGGCTTCCCGCCGCGATTTTTTTTTGAGCAATGAATCCCTGTTCCAGGAACAAGTGCCCGATGACCGTCTCTGACATGGAATCGAGGAACCTTGTCGATGTGGAGGGGATGAGATCGATTTTGCCTTCCGCAAAAAAGCGGCCGTAGTCCGTGGCCAGGCCGATGATGGTCTGGAGGGCCTCGTCGAGGAAGGCGATTTCCTGTGCGAAGGTCTTGTCCTCGCGGTGGTCCCGGATAAAAGCCGTAACCTCCTCAACCCATTCGACAAAGACCTTGCCGCCCGACATGTTCAGCTTGCGGCCCACCAGATCGGCGGATTGGATATAATTGGTTCCGTCCCAGATGGAGAGAATCTTGCAATCCCTGGTGTATTGCTCGACAGGGTATTCCTTGGTGAAACCGTAACCGCCGAGAATCTGGATGGCGTCGCGTCCCATTTCAAAGATCCGATCCGAACAGTACGCTTTCACGAGCGGCGTCAGGAGTTCCATCCTCCGCCTGGCTTTTTTGCGCTCCCCTTCATCGGGATGGTTATGGGAAAGATCCTCTTCCATATAGGCCTTGTACACCAGGGCCCGCATGCCTTCCGTGAGCGATTTGATATTCATGAGCATGCGGCGAATGTCGGCATGTTCGACGATGCGGACTCTATCGCCGCTGCGGCCGAAAGGTGTTCCCTGAACCCGCTCTTTGGCGTAGGCTAGGACGTTGGCATAGATATTGGCTCCGAAAGCCACGGATTCGAGGCCCACGGCCATCCGTGCGGTGTTGACCATCTGGAACATATAAGCCAGTCCCATGCCCGGCTCGCCGATCAAGTGCCCGCGGCAGCGGCCGTTCTCCCCGAAATTCAGGACGCAGGTGGCCGAGGCGTTCAGACCCATTTTGTGTTCAATCCCGATGCAGGCCATGTCATTTCGTTCCCCCAGGGACCCGTCTTCATTCACCCAGATCTTCGGAACGGCGAAAAGAGAAACCCCTTTCGCTCCGGCGGGGGCGCCCTCGATCCGGGCGATAACCAGGTGAATAATGTTTTCAGCCATGTCGTGTTCGCCCGACGTGATGAATATTTTTGTGCCCTGGATCAGGTAGAACTCTCCGTCGGGGATCGCCCGGGTCGTCACCAAATGAGCGTCGGAACCCACACTGGGCTCGGTCAGGCACATCGCTCCTCCCCAGGTCCCGTCGTACATTTTGTGGCAGAACAGATCCTTCAGCTTTTGCGAACCGAAATTCTCAATCATGGAACCGTTTCCGGCTCCCATGCCGGAGAAGGTGCAGAATCCGAAATTGGCGCTGATAAAGAATTCCGCCGCGGTTTCCGCAATAATCAGCGGCAGCCCCTGGCCGCCGTATGCCGGCGAATTCGCCAGTGCAAACCAGCCGCCTTCCCGGAAAACGTCCCATAGACGATGAAACGACGCGGGCACGCGAACGGTTCCGGCATCAAAACGGCATCCTTCCCGGTCGCCGTCCTGGAAAGCCGGCGCAAGGTCGTTCATGGCAATCTTCTGAGCCTGGTTCAGGATCATATCGAAGTCTTCCATGGAAAACGCACTGTATACATCGAACTGGAGGAGACGCTCCACGTTCAGCTGTTCTTTCAGGACGAAATGCACGTCCCGGTCATCCCGCTTGTAAAAATTCAAACCCATAGTTCCTCCTTGTCTTCATTACCTTTCATATGATTATCCGTTTCGAAGCCCATCAGGCTTTGCCGGATGGTCAGTCACGCCCCGCAGAATCGGCAAGCAGATGGGGGGCGTTTTTCCGCAGGAGCTTCTTATCAAGCTTTCCCACCGGCGTAAGAGGCAGTTCTTTCATGAACATGATCCATTTGGGCATTTCATAAGGCGCCAGCCTGTTCTTCAGGAAAGCAATAATTTCTTCTTTCAGCGCCGGCTCATTGCCGGCATCCGCATAACCCGGATCAGGCTGAACGAATGCCGCCACCAGTTCCGATCCCGGCCGGTCGGGATTGGGAACGCCGACCAGTGCCGCGCTGGCCACGGCGGGATGCTCGACAAGGATGGCTTCCACCTTCACGGAAAAAACCTTGTACCCGCCGACGATGATCATGTCTTTTGTCCGATCGACGATGCGCAGATAACCTTCTTCATCCTGGACCGCCACATCGCCGCCATGGAGGTACCCGTCTGCGTCGATCACCTTTTTCGTCTCTTCCGGCCGCCCGTAATATCCGACCATGACCTGCGGACCTTTGACGCAGATTTCCCCGGGTTCGCCGATGGGGACCTCCTTGCCGGTCAGCGGATCAATGAGACGAATGTCCGTGTTGATCAGCGGCAGTCCTACCGTCCCCAGCTTCTTTTTTTTCTGGACGGGATTACAGGCAATCAGCGGCGATGCTTCCGTCATGCCGAGATTCTCCAGGAGTTTCCCCTTGCCGACAATTTTCTCAAAATCCTTCTGGGCCTCTTCAGGAAACGGCGAGGCAGAAGAAATGCAGGTCTGGACACGGGAATGGTCCAACTGGCGGAAGCGGGGATTCGCCATCAGCATCTGATACAGAGCGGGAACGCTTACCAGAAGGGACGGCTTGTAGCGCTCAATTTCACGGCAGATATGGTCCGTGTCGCGGGGGTTGGGAACGAGAACCTGCGTTCCCGCCATGTACACGGCGCAGATATTGACGAACAGCCCGGCGATATGGAAAAACGGAAATCCCGAAACGGCCGTCACTTCTCCATCCCGCCAACCCAGCCATTTGCGGTAGATCATCATATCCGCAACGGAGTTCCGGTGGCTGAGCATCGCCCCTTTGGGGATGCCGGTCGTGCCGCCCGTGTATTGCAGGTAAGCGATGTCATCGGGAGTGTTTTCCACGGTGGGCAGATCATCGGAAAATTTACCTGGCTCCAGGATCTCTTCAAATGTATAAACCGTCTTCCCCGCCTGCGGCCTTACATCAGCTGTCAAACCGGGGAAAAAACTCGCCGCCCTGGCGGCAGCAATCACCTGCAAATCGGGCAGCCGGGGTACGATTTCCGGGATCTTGTCCGCAAAGGAAATATCCAGCGTCACAAGGGCCCGGGCTCTGGAATCGGTCAATTGCTGGAAAAGCTGTTCGGTCGACAAGAGCATTGAAACGCCTGATACGGTGCATCCCGCTTTCAGGGTGCCCAGCCAGGCGAAAATGTACTCGGGCATATTGGGGAGATTGATGCCGACCACGTCTCCCTTTTTAAACCCGTGCGACAGGAGCATCCGGGCAAAGCGGTTGCTCTCCCTGTCCAGTTCGGCATAGCTTATATGGCGACCCATATAGGCAAAGGCCGTCGTGTCAGGATAATTCTTAAACGTGGGCCGGATCACCCGGGTGTAAGAGGTTTCAAACAGTTGGGAATCAATGTCTTCCATATTTTCGTCATAAGAACGACGCCAAAATTTTTCTTTGTTCATCGGAGGGCCTCCTCATAAACAATATTAAAGTTGGTCTTTCTTACTTTTTCAGCTTGGCCTGTTCTTCTTCCTTGAGAACCCGGCGCAGCACCTTGCCGACATTCGACTGGGGCAGACTGGAACGAAATTCCACCATCTTGGGCACCTTGTAAACAGCGAGCTTTTTCTTGCAGAAATCGATGATCTCTTTTTCCGTCGCGGGTTCTCCTTCTTTCAAGACGACGAAGGCTTTCACAGTCTCGCCGCGGTAGGAGTCCGGAATGCCGATCACGCAGGCCAGTTGTACCGCAGGATGCTGATAGAGGACTTCTTCCACTTCGCGGGGATAAATATTATATCCGGCGGCAATGATGACGTCTTTTTTCCGGTCCACGATAAAGAGATAACCTTCTTCGTCGAGATATCCGATGTCTCCGGTATAGAGCCATCCGTCCCTGATTGTCTCCGCTGTTGCCTCGGGATTTTTATAATAGGCCCGGGTGACCTGGGGACCCTTGATCAGGATTTCACCCGCCTGGCCCTGTGGCAGATCTTTGGTTCCTGATTCAACATCGACAATGCGGCAGTCCGTCTCCGGTATCGGCACACCAACGCTGCCTATCTTCGTCTTTCCCCGCCAGGGATTGAACGTCGCCAGGGCCGTGGTTTCCGAAAGCCCGTACAATTCAACAATGGTCGCTCTCGTTGATTTCTCCCAGGCCGTAATGGTTTCCAGGGCCAGCGGCGCGGCGCCGGACAGGCACCCCTTGATGAAATTCCACTTGGTCGAGGAAAATTTCGGGTGATTGAGAAGACCGATATACATGGTCGGCACGCCGCCGAACAGCGTCGGCCGGTATCTTTCCGTCAGCTCAATAATGATATCCGGCGTCGGACGCGGAACCAGAATAATCGTCCATCCCCGGTAGATGCCGTTATTCATGATGTCGGTGTAGCCGGCCACGTGAAAAAAAGGAAGAACGGCTAAAAGCCTTTCTTCGCCGTCTTTGGTATCGAATAACCAGGCTTTGAATTGCTGGACGGCCGCACTGGAATTGCCGTGGCTGATCACAACGGCCTTGGAAACGCCCGTCGTGCCGCCCGTATAAATGAAAGCCGCCGGATCATCGAAGGTTACGGTCGGTAAAGATGACGGTGCAGGGCAGCCGGAAAGGAGTGCCCTGAATTCATAAACGCCGGTCTGAGGTTCGATATCGACGTGCAATGCGGACAGCTCCTGAACAAATGCATCACCGTCGGAAGCCGGCAGGTAGTCTCGAACATGGCAGACGATCACTTTTTCGATGGCCGTTTTTCCGCGTAGGGACAAGATTCCGGGCACAAAAATATCCAGACAAATGGCCGTGCGGACATCGGAGTCTTTAAGGTTATGTTCCATTTCACTTGCCGTATAGAGCGGGTTGTTCATCACCGCCACGGCCCCCAGGCGGAAAAGGGCATAGGTGGCAATCACCATTTGGGGAATGTTCGGCAGAATCAAGCCGACCTTGTCGCCTTTCTTAACCCCCAGACCGCTCAAGGCAGAGGCGAAACGATCAACCGTTTCCAGAAGTTCGCCGTACGAAACTTCTCTGCCCATGAGGATTAAAGCCGTATGGTCCGGCTTGCGCGCAGCCGATCTCTGCAGGGCCGAATATAAGGTTTCTTTTTCAAATTGAATCGCCGAGGGTACACCTTTAACATAAGCTTGATGCCAAATTCTTTTTTCCATAGCATTCCTCTTTTGTGTTGTTCGGTTGTCGTTCGGAAGATTCAGGAAGATAGACGACTTAAAAAATAATTTCGTCTATTTCCCCTGTATGATCGCTTCCGGTATGTCCACGATTTTTGCCCGCAGATATTCACCCAGGGTCTTGGCCTGCCCATCCAGTCTAAGGGATGAGGCAACGCCATCGCCCAGGATTCCCCGGATATAAAAATTCACAGCCAGAAGATTCGGCAGTTCATAACGCTCGATTTTATAATTTTGAGTTTCTTTGAGGAGATCCTGCAACCGTTCTGTCGTTAAATACGTCCTGAGGAATGCAAAAGCTTCGGGCGTTTTCGCCCAAACTCCCAGATTGGCATTTCCCCCCTTGTCACCGGAACGCGCGGCAAAAAGCCGGCCCAGAGGCAACCGGACGGTTTTACCGTCAGGAACGCGAGGCACAACAGCAGGCAGAGGTTCCGGTGCGATAAATTCCTGCACAGGCGGATGGGCAGGCAGAGTGAATTCTCTTTCACCAATGATCACTTTTTGTTGAATGTATCTATCCGATACAAGGGCCGGCCAGTACATGATCGCCGGAGATCCTTTGGACGGCGGCGCCGTTCCGGCAAAGCCGGGAATATTGGCAAGGGCCAGTTCTACAATCGTGGATGAAACACGCGCCACCTTCTTGGCATCGGGATCGATCACGGTGATACGCAGATAAGCAAAGGCCTCTTCGTTTGAGGCGGGATCTTCCTTATCCGACCGGATAAGCTGAACAGACGACTGCTGAAACTGATCCTTACCCCCCAGGGCATCGAACAGACTATCTTCCAGAATGCGAGCTTTTTTCTCGATATCCAGCCCGGTGAGGATAATGGTCATGGCGTTGCGAAATCCACCCAGGGTGTTGATGCAAACCTTGGCGGTATCCGTTGGCGGTTCCCCCCGGACATTGTCCACTCGCACCCGGTTGAGCCCGTCAGGCGCTATCCGGATCGTATCAAACCGTGCGACAACGTCCGGCGTTAAATAGCGGGGGGAATTAATTTCATAAAGCAATTGCGCCTTCACCGTATCCACTGAGACAAGCCCACCTGTATTCGGGTGCTTGGTAATGACAAAGGAGCCATCCGCAGAGATCTCCGCAATGGGAAAGCCGACATTTTTGAAACTGGAAACCTCATCAATAAAGGAGTAATTGCCGCCCGTGGCCTGAGCGCCGCATTCGATAATATGCCCCGCCGTCGTGGCCCCCGCCAGTCTGTCCCAGTCATGGCACGACCAGCCAAACCACCAGGACGCAGGACCAACGACAAGGGACGCGTCAGCGATGCGGCCACCGATGACGATGTCGGCTCCTTCATCAAGAGCCTTCACAATGCCCTGGCATCCCAGGTAGGCATTCGCGGAAATGGTTATGGCAGAGGAATCCTTCAGGGCGATTCCCTTGTCCAGATGCAGGAAAGCTTCTCCTTTTGTTTGCAGATCACTCAAACGGGGCATGAGGTCGTCCCCCTCGATATAGGCAATCCGGGGGTGGATACCCAGCGCGCCGGCGATACGCGCGAGTTCGGCGGCCAGGCCTTTGGGATTCAAGCCGCCGGCGTTGGAAACCACGCGTATCTTCCGGTCAAGGCACTCTCCCATGATCTGTTCCATCTGTTTGAGAAAGGTCGATACGTATCCGCCATTCGGGTCCTTGCTTTTCGCCCGGAAAAGGATCGCCATGGTCAACTCCGCAAGATAATCACCCGTCAGGAAATCAATAGGCCCGCCTTGAATCATTTCTTTAGCTGCACTGAAACGATCTCCGAAAAAACCACTGCAATTTGCGATAATAACTGGTTCCATATTTTTTTTATTTCTTTCTCTCATGCGTCTTCTCCTCTATTTCCCCGTAAACGTTGGGGGACGTTTTTCAATAAAGGCCATGATTCCTTCCCGTGCGTCTTCCGTTGAGGCAACCGCCGGAAGTTTCTGTGAAAGGAAATCCAGGGCTGCCTCAAAAGGCATGGAAGAGGCTTCATAAAAGGCCTCTTTACCGATTCTGATACCGATGGGACTTTTGGCAGCCAGATTTTTCAGAATATTTCCAACCGTCTCTTCCAACCGGTCGTCGGGGGCTATTCGAGTGACCAAGCCCATTTCAAGTGCTTCTCTGGCACTGAGACGTTCACCCAGCAGAATCATTTCCATCGCCTTTTTCCGGGCGACATTACGGAAGATCAGAGCTCCGATCATCATGGGCCAAAGACCTACATTAACCTCCGGGGTGCCGAATCGGGAATTCTCACTGGCCACAACAATGTCGCATGCCAGCATAAAACCCATACCGCCGGCTAAACAGAAACCCTTCACCCGGGCAACGGTTGGTTTGGGAAACGCAGCAATGCGCTTGAGCAATCGGGCATAGTCCCAGAATGCCTTTTGGCCTTCAGCCGACAGGCCGTCCCCTAATTGGGCGCCAGTACAAAAAGCCTTTTCCCCCGCACCGGTAATCAATATGGCCCGCACGGATTCATCGGCCTCGGCCTGGTCAAGATAGGTAAGGAAAAGGGCAATGGCTTCCATGGTGATTGCATTTCTTTGGCTTTCGCGGTTGATCGTGATACGGGCCACATGGTTTTCCAGATGATAAAGCACATGATCTTCCGTCATTTGCTTCTCTCTCCTTTCTTCAAGCGAGCGCACGGTCTCCATCCGTGGGGGTATCCGTTTCTTCCTTTTCAATATCGATGAGAATCTGACCGGGCATGACTTTATTCCCTTCTGAGACGTTAATCTTGAGCACGGTTCCTTTATAGGGCGCACAGAGCGTGGCCTCCATCTTCATCGCCGTAACAATCATGACACCCTGACCTTTTTCAACTTGATCGCCGGCAGTGACCAGAATACGGACAACTACCGAAGGCATGGGTGGAGTAACGACCAAGGGACCTTCTTTGTTCCCCCGCTTCCGGGTATAGTTTTGGGCAAGCGTATCGGCGTCCTGGACCAGATAAGACATCCCTTCGATATTGATAAGTTTGCCATCCGTCATATCGGCCACATAGACATTCAGGCTCCCGCTACCGAGTTGCAGGTGTATCTGGTTATCCGATATTCTTTGACAGCGGGCTAAATAGGTTTCGTTGCCTATGGATGCCGACAAAATACCGTCGTCCCGGAGATCGGCGGTAACGGGAAGATGAATCTCCCCGATTTTCAGATTGTAATCCATGGCTGCCTCCTTAATATGTAGTATTCAGCTGCTCGTCAGGGCCGGAAATTCGCCAATGTCAACCACGGTGAAGGCGATAGACCTTCCGCGGGAATAAGACTTTTCTTGATGCTATGTTTTGAGATCTGATCAGCCATATAGGCGAGACCGGCAAGGCCGATGTTTCCGGGGGCAGGTTTCCAGCCGTTAAAATGAACAGCCATAAAATCAGTGAAGGTTTCTCCGCGGCGGAAGGACTCCGAAGAAAGAATATCGACCAGTAAAGGAATGGGGGTCAGAACACCCAAAATGATGTAGCTCTTAAGGGCTTTGATCATGCGCTCGATACAATCATCACGTTTTTCTGCATGGGTAATCAATTTCGAGAGGATGGGATCATATTCCATCGGAACCGTGTAACCCGAATAGATGCCGCAGTCGTTCCGGATGCCGCCCCCGCGGGGTTCCTTGACAAAGTGAATTTTGCCCGGCGAAGGCATAAAAGAATTCAAAGGATCCTCAGCATAGATACGGCACTCGATGGCATGGCCGCGGCCGACGATATCTCCCTGGGAGAGCGTCAAAGGAGAACCGGCGGCGATTTCAATCTGCTGCCGCACCAGATCGATACCCGTGATCATTTCCGTGATGGGGTGTTCCACCTGGAGACGGGTGTTCACCTCTAGAAAATAGAATTTTCCTGTCTCATCAAGCAAAAATTCCACCGTACCAGCGTTTATGTATCCTGCAGCCTTGGCAGCAGCCACAGCGGATTTGCCCATGGCCTCACGAAGTGTCGGTGTCAGTGCGGGCGATGGCGTTTCTTCAATGATTTTCTGATGCCGCCGTTGAATGGAGCATTCGCGTTCCAGCAGGTGAATTATATTCCCGTGGGTGTCAGCGAGAATCTGGAATTCAACGTGTCGGGACTTTTCAAAATACTTTTCCAGGTAGATGTCACCATTACCAAAGGCACTTCTTGCTTCGCTTGCTGCAGAGACGGCAGCCTCCCGGAAATCTTCCGGAGACCAAACGATTCGCATCCCTTTGCCGCCTCCGCCAGCTGCCGCCTTGATGATAACCGGATAGCCGATCCGATCAGCTTCCTTTATGAGAATATCATGATTCTGTTCCGCGGCCATCATGCCGGGAATAACTGGGACATCACTTTTAATCATGATTTGCCGTGCCACAGTTTTATTTCCAAGATTCCGGATAACTCCGGCGGGTGGACCGATAAAGATTATTCCTTCTTGTGCGCATCGTTGTGCAAAGACGGGATTCTCTGAGAGGAATCCATAACCGGGATGGATGGCCTGCGCCCCCGTTTGTTTGGCAGCGGAGATGATTCGGTCCATTTGTAAATAGCTTTCGGATGGTTCTGCCGGACCTAAACAAACAGTTTGGTTCGCCTCCAACACATGGAGGGCCTCTTTATCAGCTTCAGAATGGACGGCAACGGTTTTAATGCCCATTTCCCGGCATGTGGACATGATGCGAACGGAAATTTCTCCCCGATTAGCAATCAGTATTTTTTCAAACATCTTAGCTTTCCTTTCAGAAATATCGGCTGAAGAATGTCACATATTTCAGCCTTTAATCTATTGGCCTGTTTTTAATAGTCACATCCTGAAAATTCCGTATCCTTGTACATCATCTTTAATAGGCGCGTTAAGCGAAGCAGAAATCGCCAATCCTAAAACATTGCGCGTATCCGCCGGATCAAGGATACCGTCATCCCATAAATTTGCAGTGCTATAGTAGGCATCACCCTCTTTTCTGGCAGCTTCCACGATCGGCCCCCGGATGAGGTCTTCTTCTGCTTTCGTCAAAGGCGGAAAGCCGGCCTTCGTGTTCTGGTCATTCTTCAGAGTAATCAGGACTCCCGCCGCCTGTTCGCCGCCCATGACGCCGATCTGGGCATTAGGCCACATCCAGAGGAACCGTGGCGAATACGCCCGACCGCACATACCATAGTTACCTGCACCGAAAGAGGCACCTACAATAACGGTGAACTTGGGGACAGTGCAGGTGGAGACGGCATTAACCATCTTCTGTCCATCTTTGGTAATCCCGAGGCGTTCATACTCTTTGCCGATGATATAACCATTGATGTTCTGCAGGAAGACAAGAGGAATCCTTCTCCGGTCGCACAACTGTATAAATTGGGTTGCCTTGAGGGCGCTGTTCGAGAAAAGAATGCCGTTGTTTCCCAGAATACCCACAGGGTAGCCATGGACATAGGCGAATCCGCACACCAGAGTCGGCCCATAGAGTTCTTTGAATTCCAGAAACTCGCTTCCATCCACGATGCGCGCGATGACTTCCCGGCAGTCATAGGGAACCTTCAAATCCCGGCTTACCACCCCGTAAAGTTCCCGTGAATCATAGATAGGTGGTTTGGGTTCACGCATTGTCAACCGGGCTTTCTCGTTTCCAGGAAGGGCCTTGACAATTTTTCGGACAATCATAATGGCATGAGTGTCATCTTCGGCAAAGTAATCAGATACACCCGACTCGATGCAGTGAACTTCTGCTCCACCAAGCTGATCGGCTGTCACTTCTTCGCCCGTTGCCGCTAAAACGAGTGGCGGACCCCCCAGGAAAATAGCGCCTTCTCCTTTGACGTGAATGACTTCGTCTGACATGGCCGGAACATAAGCCCCACCGGCTGTACACAGGCCCATAACTGCCGTAATTTGCGGGATGCCCTTTTTGGAAATAACCGCTTGATTATAGAAAATCCTTCCACCGTCATCGATATCGGGGAAAATTTCTGATTGCAGGGGCAGATAAGCACCGGCAGAATCGAGGAGGTTAACCATAGGCAAATGGTTTTCCATGCAGATGGTTTGACAGCGCAGGTTTTTTTTAACGCCCATAGGAAAAACCGATCCGCCCTTGATGGTAGCGTCGCTGGCTACGACAAGAACTTCGTGGCCTTCTATAACGCCAATACCAGTCACAAGCCCGGCAGAGTGGACTTTTCCGTCATACATGCCCCTTGCGGCCAGAGGCGCAATCTCAATAAACGGGGTATTTTTATCGAGAAGCAGATCCAACTTTTTACGTACAGGCATCTTGCCCTGGCTTGCTAAACGATCAATCACTTTCTGCGACCTATCCTCCCGCGCCTTTTTTAATTCTGCTTTGAGATCCACCACGAGAGAGGCCATGGCTTCGTAATTCTTTTTGAATTCATCGGAATTCTTATCGATTCTTGTTTCTATGATATCCATAGCCATTTCACCTTTCGCATTATATTTTTAATATTAACTTGCAGTTAATATTTATACTGTGAGTAGATATTTAACCGTAAGTTAACTTTTAGTCAACAATTATTTTTGAAAATTCTAACGTGCACGGTGAAAACCAAGCGCAAAGCGGGATTTAGGCTTGACAATATTTACTGTTGATATATATTATATTCTCATAATCAGTATCAACCACGAGCTCACACAGGGTACCCAAATTTCATATATTTTGAGGCAATCGATGAACAAACACAAACATAAGCAGGCAATCTTGGAGAGGAAAAATCGGGAAAAGGACCAGCGGATTCAAACTATTTTAGAAGCAGCAAAAAAACTTTTTTTCTCCAAAGGATATCAAAAAACAACCATGGATGACATTGCGCTTGAAGCGCAGATCAGCAAACCAACTGTATATCAACACTTTGCTACAAAAGATGAGCTGTACTCTCATCTGATGCTGCCGTTTTTGGAAGAATTCGGCAGACAGTTTGAAACTATCGAGCATAAGCTGTCCAATAGAAAATATCTAACCGGAAGAGATCTGGTGAAAAACCTCTTTAAAATATTTGTACGCAGTTATGAAAAAGCACCAGACTCCCTCCGGGTGGCAAATACCTTTTTCCAGCACCGGGATTTGATCGACCAACTTAATCCGGAGTCGCGTTCGATCTTAAGCAATAGAGGCAAATACGATTTTGAAATTGGCCGACGAATCATTGACGAAGCGATAGCACAGGGTCTGTTTAAAAAGATCAATGGTTACGCATTGTCGGACATTATATGGGCGATGTTTCTTGGCATCACTCAAGTGATGGATATGAAAGCCATGAAACAGACGCTGCCTAATAAATATCTGAAAAATACCTTAACCATTGCGGAAAAACTGCTCACCGATGCCATCGTGCTAAAATAGAGCCTATTGAAATAGGGCATGCGGAAAATTCCACTGCAAGAAAATATAATAATTATGAATGTCAGCTAATTTGTTCAATGCGCATAAATAAAGTGGTTTTCGTGTTTCGGAAGAATAAGACCGGCAAGCTGCCGCCCTCCGGTGATTCTCGTTCCGTTTCCAAGGTTTGTCCAGGCGATTCCATCGGTGAGTGGAATGCTCGAAGGTGACCCTCCCTATCTTAGAACTTGCCCGACACCGCGTCCAGGTGGCGGTTGAGCTGTCTGACGAGACGCTTAGATACTGAAGAGCAACATCGGTATTGATGAGCAGGCATGACGAAGTTTACTGACGGAAACCCTTAGATGCAAACAGGCTGCTCACGCTTTTCGTGAGCAGCCTGTTTTTGAAATCATACTTTCGCACACAATTACTGGATTCCGTGTCGCGCTTCGCTTGCCCGGAACGGGTGACCTGAAAGGTTATGACAGCCGTAATTTTTAACCTAATATTGTTTTCAAATCCTCGTCCGGCGTGGTGATCGGTTTGATTGCGAAATTCTCCACCAGCACATTTAACACGTTAGGCGTAATGAAAGCCGGCAAAGACGGTCCCAGGCGAATGTCCTTGATACCGAGATACAAGAGTGTCAGCAGAATAGCTACCGCTTTTTGCTCATACCAGGACAGAATCATGGACAATGGAAGATCATTGACGCCGCAATTAAATGCCTTGGATAACGCCACGGCAATTTGAATGGCCGAATACGCGTCGTTGCATTGTCCGACGTCCAGCAGACGCGGGATGCCACCGATATCGCCCAGCTCCTGATCAAAGAAACGGAACTTACCGCAAGCCAGTGTCATGACCACTGTGTCTTTAGGCGCTTTTTCAACAAACTCCGTATAGTAATTTCTACCGGGTTTGGCACCATCGCATCCGGCGACCAGAAAGAAGTGGCGGATAGCCTTGCCTTTGACCGCCTCAATGACTTTATCGGCCACACCCAGAACGGCATTGCGGGCAAAACCCACCATGACTGACTTACCTTCCTGATCTGCCGCAAAGCCCGGCAGTTCGAGCGCTTTTTTGATAACCGGTTCGAAGTTTCTGTCAGCAATATGGGCAACGCCGGGCCATCCGACCAGACCGCAGGTGAAAAGATTGTCTTTATAAGCATCGCGTGGTCTCTGAATACAATTGGTGGTCATCAGAATGGCGCCGGGAAATTCGGCAAACTCTTTCGCCTGATTCTGCCAGGCTGTTCCGTAATGACCGTAGAAGTGGGGATACTTCTTCAGCTCCGGATAACCGTGCGCCGGCAGCATTTCGCCATGCGTATAAATATTGATCCCTTTGCCGGCGGTTTGCTTCAGCAGTTCGGATAAATCTTTCAAATCGTGGCCGGAAATCAGAATAGCCTTGCCTTTTTTAGCGCCAAGTGGCACGGACGTGGGAACGGGATGACCAAAGGCTCCGGTATTGCCCGCGTCGAGCAGTTCCATGGTGCGCAGATTGATTTCACCGCATTTGAGGACCAGGCCGACCCAGCCGTTTAAATCCAGGTTCTCCCGGGCGATGGCCGCGAGCGCTTCCTGAATAAAAGCATAAATCTTTTCATCTTCCTGCCCCAGAATCTGCGCATGATCGGCATAGGCCGCTACTCCCTTGATGCCAAACAATAAAATGTGCTTGAGTGATTGAATATCTTTGTTTTCCAAGGCATCCGCTTTAAGCGACGCTGTGGGGGCCTTGGCAATAAGCCCGGCAACTGTGGATTGGGGTTGGAAGGTTACCGCGGTGGTCTTTTCATCGATAGTCGCCCCGGCCTTTTTAGCTTTTATTATAAGGTTGTCGCGCAGCCCGGCGCATTTGCCGATCAACGTAACAAAACGCGCGGGGTCAAAATCCACATTGGTCAGGGTTGAAAAAAGCGCTTTGGCTGTGAAGACATTGACATCCGGATCATTGATTCCCGCTTTGCGGGCATCCACCGCCGCGATGGACAAACCCTGAAGCGCATAGACCAGAATATCCTGAAGCGCGGCAACCTCCGCGTCCTTGCCGCAAACACCACCCTTCACGCATCCTTCGCCCTTTGCCGTCTGCTCGCACTGGTAACAAAACATCGCTAAATTTTCCATTGACTGTCTCCTTATTATTTTCAATTTTTTTGTAGCTTCATTTTGATGGCAATATAATCAAAGATCGGCAGTTGCACCTTGACTTAAGTCAAGCATCAGTGATATTTTTTCATTGAAGGAAAAATATCTATGGACATTACATCGATTATCGCCGGCATTCCGCTGTTTGAAGGCCTGTCACCAAAACAATGCACCGCACTGGGGGCCATCGCCGTGCGAAAATATTATTCACGAGGGCAAAACTTTTTTGCGGAAGGCGACGAGGGCATCGGCTTTTATATTATCCTTTCCGGTAAAGTAAAAGTTTTCAAACTTTCGCCTGACGGCAAAGAACAAATTTTTCATATTCTGGAGGCGCCCGAACCATTCGCGGAAGCGGCTGTCTTTGCCGGGCAACATTATCCGGCTTCCGCCCAGGCGCTTGCCGAAACCATTGTCCTGTTCTTTCCGAGACAGAAGTTTTTGGAACTGATCAGCCTGCAACCTTCTCTTGCACTTTCCATGCTGGCGCTTCTATCCCAGCGCCTGCGCAAGCTTACGATGCTGGTCGAAAATTTATCTCTCAAAGAAGTTCCGGGAAGACTGGCTGCCTATCTGCTCTACCTTCATGAACATAACGACGATTCCACCACCGTCAAGTTGGACATCTCCAAGAATCAAATGGCCGGATTGCTGGGCACCATCCCCGAAACACTTTCCCGCATCCTGAAGCGTATGACGGATGAGAAGTTGATTAAAGCGGATACGCGCACGATTTGCATTCTGGATCAAAAAGGGCTCATTGAACTGGCGGAAGGCGTCAGAAGATTGGCTTGAGGCCCCCCTTGGCCCGGAAAAAGGGCCGAAACATGAACTGAAACATCTTGTCAGCAAGTTGAGGAAAAAAACATGGCAGATTTTCTGGATAAGAAAAAGATCCGTCAGGTTTTCCGCAATGTGCAAAAACATCAGCATATTGAAACGCTGATTCGCCAATTCTCATCCAACAAAGAGGATATTCGTCTCACGGCCCTGAACCAGGTTGACCTTTCCTCCTGCCGCAATGTTCTGGAACTGGGCTGCGCCTTCGGAGCATTTACGGAAGCGCTAAAAGGACGACTGCACCGGGAGGCGACCATCACCGGGATGGATATCATTGCCGAATACGAACCTTTTTTCCTTGAAGCCTGCAAGCGTGCCGGCTACTCCGGGACATTTTCATCAACAGGCGTCCAGGCGATCAAGAAATGCCCGCCCGCTTCATTCGATCTGATTATTTGCAGCTTTGCCTTGTATTTCTTTGTCGAGATGATACCGGAAATATCCCGTGTTCTGAAAAAAGACGGAACTTTCATCACCATTACACACGATGAATGCAACATGCAGGAACTGATTCACATCACCAGAAATACCCTAAAAGAACATCAACTGCTCGTGAACAAGCAACTCCTGCCGATTGAGACTATCATCCGGCAATTTTCAGCCGAAAACGGCAAAGCACTGCTGCATCCATTTTTTAGTCAGATCCGGAAACTGGATTTTAAAAATTCTCTTATTTTCCAGCCGTGGGACATCTATTTCTTTATTGATTATTATCAGTTTAAAAGCCCGTTTTTTCTGATCGGTACGGTGGCCAGTAAAAAGAATATCATTCATAAACTTTTACACAAGCTGCAGGACATCGGCGCCGTAAGTAAAGTCATCACCATGTGCAAAGACGACGCCATTTTTATTTGTTCACAACCTCAGTTTTCAAAGGAAAACCCATGAAAAAGCAGCGCCGGTTCTGCCTCTATTGCGGCGGGCAAATCACCCGAAAAAAGGAAGATCATGTTCTGAGAGACTGCTGTTCGCACTGCCACAGTTTTTTCTACGACAATCCGTTGCCGGTGGTTTCCACCATCGTGGATGAGGACCGGCAGATTCTTCTGGTCAAACGCGACCGGGCGCCTCATAAAGGCCTCTGGTGCCTCCCGACCGGTTTCGCGGAAGCGGGAGAAAGCATCCAGGATGCGGCTTTGCGCGAACTCCATGAAGAGACGGGCATCAAAGGAAAAATCACCCGTCTGCTGGATGTTGACTCCTATAAAAGCCGTTTTTACGGCGATCTGCTCTTTCTGACTTTTGTTGCGGAAAAAACCGGCGGAAGGGTCCGTGCAGGCGATGACAGCGCCCAGGCGCGTTTCTGTCCGATTGATGAAATTCCGCCGCTTGCTTTTCGTCCCAATAATCGCGCCCTTTCGGCTTATATCAAAAGCAAGAAAGACTATTGGGCCATCCTGGATTCCATTTCGCATCCCGATGATGCAATGACCACAAAACGCAAAGGCGCTAATGCGTTGACGCGGCGTCTGATCAACGATATTTCGAAGAATAAGGAGAAAATGATCGAGCAATGGATAGCAGACATGACGGCCAATCCTTCCACCGCCGAATATCGCCATACGGAAACCCGCACACTTTACAACATCTGTGACAGAATTATCTCACAAATCACTCTCTGGCTGGGTCATGCGTATGATATCGAACGCATCAAAATTTTCTATACCAAACTGGGTTCGGAGAGAAATAAAGCGGGGGCGAAAATCAGCGGCGTATTGAGCGCATTGAGTTTGATCCGTAAACATATCTGGGATGTCGCTCTGTCTCAGGGCACTCTTCAGAAAAACCTCGATCTTTACATGACGTTTGAACTGCAAAGGCGCATGACGATCTTTTTCGACCTGGCCATTTTTTATATTACACGGGGCTATGAAAAATAAAAAAACCGGCAGAGTTTAGATACCCTCTGCCGGCTATACATTTGAAAATTGTGCCGGTCTAAAAATCCTTGAAGTCGTCTTTGTCGAAAGGAATGACTTGTTCCGGTCTTACCGATGCCTGCTTCGCCGGCGCAGCGCCCTTCTTCATTTTGTGAACAGGAGGTGCGGCAAGCATTTTGTGTCCAGCAGCCGGTTTAACCGTCATCTTGCCCGAGGCCTTTCCGGCCGGAGCGGCATGCTTTTCGATATGAGATATTTTTGTTTTGCTGATGTTAATTTCAGCGCCAACCATACCCGCTAAATCCTCCATCCGCCTTTCCAGATGATTAACTTCGGTATTCATTGTTTCCGCCGCCGTTGCTGAAGCTTCAGCATTATAGGCCGCCTGTTGAACAATCTTATCCATTTCAGCCACGGCGCGGTTGATCTGGGCAATGCCATGCGCCTGCTCCTGGGAAGCTGTGGCGATTTCATCAACCAGTTGGCTGATTTTTGTGGAAGACGCCATGTTGTCTTTGAAAGCTTCCTGTGTGGAACTGGTTAATTCATTCCCGTTCTTAACGGCTTTCATCGTGTTTTCGATAAGTTCGCTGGTGTTTTTTGCCGCCTCGGCTGAGCGCATCGCCAGATTGCGCACTTCATCCGCGACAACGGCAAAACCCGCTCCGGCTTCACCGGCGCGCGCCGCTTCCACCGCCGCATTCAAGGCCAATAGATTGGTCTGGAAAGCAATCTCATCGATCGTCTTGATGATCTTTCCCGTTTCTTCCGACGATTTGGTTATTTCGGCAATAGCTTTGGCCATATCATCCATGTGCCGGTTAACTTTTTCAACAATGTGACCGGCTTCCTGCATCATGGCTCTGGCCTGGGAAGCATTATCCGCATTCTGTTTCGTCATGGACGATAATTCTTCCAGTGAGGAAGACGTTTGTTCGAGTGATGAAGCCTGAGAACTCGCCCCGTCAGCCAGTTGCTGGGCGGAGGAAAACACCTGCACAGACCCGGAAGAAACCTTGCTGATCACTTCTGATAATCCTTTAACACCTTTTTCCAGAGCTCCGGTTACTTTCCGGCTTACATACAACCCGAGAATAATCGTCACGATAACGCCAATTACCGTAAATATGCCAGTTATCCGCATACTGGCATTTACGCCCTCTATGTTGGAACTATCAATGTTATAAAGCTGATAAATAACCATGACTCCGATCAAAGCCATAATAACGGCTATGATTGCGAATATGCTGATCACTCTCATTCTCAATTTCATTTGTGACATAATTTAGCTCCTCACCTTTTAATATGGGTATGTCTTCCTGTTTATATAGTGGTTGTTTTCTCCAGTATCGCCACATCATCCGCATTCATGACCCGGTCAATATCCAGCAGAATTTTAATTTTTCCAATGGATTTTGCCATTCCCAGGATATAATCCGTATTTAAATTGCTTCCGAAATTAGGCGTATCTTCGATATCCGCGCCTTTAATGTTTATGACCTCCGAAACGGAATCCACAAGAATACCAATCAGAATGTGAGTATCATCTTTAGATATCTCTATGACAATAATACAAGTTCGTTCGGTGTATTCCATAGCCGGCAGACCAAATTTCAGCCGCAGATCAATGACGGGAATGATCTTGCCACGCAGATTGATCACCCCCTTGACATGCGGCGGTGTCTGCGGAATTCCGGTAATGGTAATCACACCTATGATTTCCTTAACTTTTAGAATACCTATGCCGTATTCTTCGTCGGCCAAAGTAAAAGTTAAGTATTTGCCTTCTCTTGTGTTGATAGTGTTGTCTTTTAAGTCTGCTGTCTTCATGGGAATACCTCAAATTTTAACAACTTAAAAAATGATTTCCTTTAATGATGCATTTCCGTATTTCAACTTACCGCATCGGCTTATTTTCAATATACTTGAGGCTTTAATTATAAGATTGTTGCTATTCGCCGCAATTTGTTTATTGATCATGATACGGCCGGGTTTTTCATAACATTTTTCACGGTTTTTTTCATAGCATTTTTCACGATGTCCTTTTTGCCCCGCCGATGATAACTTCTCATCGCTCACCCGCGTTAAAATTTTTGCCGACGATATAATCTTCCAATAAATTGTATTGACATGCGATCAACCTTTCCCTATACTGATTCACAGTACTGACGGTCATAAAAATAGGAATTTCTAATCAATGACTTACGGTGCCTCAGGATGTTTATTTTGAATAATATTCAGGTGACTAAATCCGATAATAATTCGGATATAACAATATAGCGAGGAAGGACGCATTTTATGATTACAGTAAATATTGATGGAAAAGACTGCACGACAGTCACTGGTTTGACCATTATAGATGTGGCCCGCTCATATGGGATAGACATCCCCTCTCTGGGATATGATCCGCGCGTCACTCCCCCGAGTAATGTTGAAGCCGCATTTGTGGAAATTAATGACGGCGTCAAAACCAGATTTGTTTCCGCCACGTCTACACCTGTTTTCGACGGTATGGTAATCCGCACTCAGTCCGAAGCCCTTCAAAGCTATCGCCGTATTTACCTCCAGGCTTTGTTGCGCCACCATTACGGTGACTGCGTCGCGCCCTGCGTTTCACGCTGTCCGGCGCATATCGATATTCAGAAGTATATTTACCATGTCAACTGCGGTAATTTTCTCGAAGCGCTCGCCGTCATCAAAGAAAGTAATCCCCTGCCCGCCGTTTGCGGCCGTGTCTGCCCTCACCCCTGTGAAGCGGATTGCCGGCGCAACGCTCTGGACGGCGCAGTCAACATCAACGGCATCAAGCGCTATGTCGCCGACTGGGACACCTTCCAGTTGGAGCCCTACAAGCCCCTCTGCCTACCGGACACAGGACACAAGATCGCCATTATCGGGGCAGGACCGGCAGGACTTTCCGCCGCCTGGTTTTTGCGAAGATTGGGTCATTCGGTTACCATTTTTGAAATGCAGGAAGCGGCAGGAGGCATGCTGCGCTGGGGAATTCCTTACTACCGCCTGCCTGAAAAGGACCTGGATGCGGAAATTCAAGGCATCCTCGATCTGGGCGTCAGCATCTTTTATAATAAAAAACTGGGCCGCGATTTTACGCTGGAATCGCTCAAACGGGACGGCTTTGAAGCCGTCTTCTTAGGGCTGGGCGCGCAAAAAGCAACCGCTATGGGCGCGAAAGGCGAGGATGCACAGGGCGTCATGTCCGGACTCGATTTTCTCGCCAAACTGGCTAGAGGTGAAAAACCGGAGCTTGGCTATCGTGTCATTGTCATCGGCGGTGGCAACACGGCCATGGACGCGGCGCGCAGCGCCGTGCGACTGGGCGTCAAAGAAGTAATTGTCGCTTATCGCCGCCCCCGCCAGGAAATGCCCGCCCAGGATATTGAAATTGAAGAAGCCATTGAAGAAGGCGTCAACATACAGTTTCTCACCGCACCGGTTTCCATTTCAGCAGCGGGCGACACCCTGCAAATGACCTGCGTGAGAATGACGTTGGGAGAGCCGGACAAAAGCGGCAGGCGGCGGCCCGTCCCGCAGGAAGGTTCGGAATTCACGCTCACGGCAACGACGATTATTTCCGCCATCGGTCAGGCGGTTGACGGCATCTGTATCGGCGACAAAACATTAATTGATAAATGGGGCAACGTTTTGGTAAATCCGCAAACCATGCAGACGGCCCTGCCCTGGGTTTTCTCCGGCGGCGACTGTGTCACCGGCCCGGACATTGCGATTGCCGCCATCGGCGCGGGCAAACGTGCCGCCGCAGCCATCGATGAATACATCTGTGCGGGATCCGTCACCGTCAAGGATGATCCCTATACGTGCACCAAAGGCAAATGGAAGGATTTGCCGCCGGATACATTCAAGGATATCAAACCGGCCCACCGTCTGGAAGTACCGGTGCTGGAACCGCAAATCAGAAAAACAAATTTTGAAGAATCATCCACGACATGGGATCAGGAAACTGTCATGGCGGAAGCCTCCCGCTGTATCGCCTGCGGCTGCACGGAACGCTATGACTGCCAGCTTCGCAACTACGCCAGCGACTATGGCGTCGAATACGATCCGACGCAACCGGCTACCCCACTGCCTGTTGATGAAAACCATCCCATTATCACGCGGGATGCAGGCAAGTGTATTTTGTGCGGTCTGTGCCTGAAAGTCTGCCGGGAAATGGAAGGCGTTTCCGCGCTGAGCTTTTATGAAACCAACGATATTTTAACGATCGGCCCCAACGACCATCGGCCGCTGGATATGACCGTCTGCGTAGCATGCGGCCACTGCGCCATGGTCTGCCCCACCGGAGCATTGACCCTGAAACCGGCATTACCCGACGTTTACCGGGCGTTGAAAAATCCGGACTTCACCGTCGTTGCTCAAATTGCCCCGGCCGTCCGCGCCGCTTTCGGCGAAAAATACGGTATCGCGGGCGCCGACGTCATGCCGGTCTTGAGCGCCTGTTTGAAACAGCTGGGCTTCAATTTTGTCTTTGACACCTGTTGGGCGGCCGATCTGACCATCATGGAAGAAGGCACGGAATTTCTATCCCGTCTGGCCGAAGGCGGCGTTCTGCCGCAAATTACCTCCTGCTGTCCGGCCTGGGTTAATTACTGCGAAAAAATGGCGCCGGATATTTTACCGCATCTGTCCTCCTGCAAATCGCCGCAACAGATGTTCGGCGCGGTGATGAAGCAATATTTCGCCAAACAACTCAAGGTCCGGCCGGAACTGCTTTACTTTGTTTCCATCATGCCTTGCAACGCCAAAAAATATGAATCCATGCGCCCCGAATTCAAAACCGATCACATCCAGGATGTAGATAAAGTTCTCACAACCTGGGATGTGATGACCATGCTGGGGGAGAAAAATATCGATCCGCGTATAATTACGCCAGTGCCGGTGGATGCTTTCTTCGGAAAAGTATCCGGCGCGGGGATTATTTTCGGCGCCAGCGGCGGCGTGGCCGAAGCAGCGCTTCGTCTGGCCGCGGAGCGCGTCATGGGCAAACGCATGGACAGCTTTAACTATGAAGGTGTCCGCGGGCTCCAGGGCGTCAAAGAAACAACCATTACCCTGGGCGACTCTAAAGTGAGGCTGGCAGTGGTCAGCGGCCTGCAAAACGCTCAGGCCTTGATCGACCGGATGAGGGCCGGCGACGCCCCGTATGATTTGATTGAAATTATGGCCTGCCCCGGCGGCTGCATCAACGGCTCCGGTAATCCGGCGCCGCTTTTGAAAAGCGATGCGGAGCATCGCCTCGACGTCCTGTATCGCCTGGATCAGGAAGCGCCCATTCGCACCAGCCAGGATAATCCCTCCGTTCAGGATATTTACACGAACTGGCTGGGACAGCCGGACAGCGAAACGTCGCACCACGCTTTGCACACCACTTACAAGCGCCGCTCCATGCGCGTGCAGGATATCAAGGAAGAAGAAGTGGCATCCGGACCTGTGGTGGATGTCGGCGTCTGCATCGGGACCAACTGTTACATCAAAGGCTCCTGGAGGCTGCTGGAAGGACTGGCCGCCGAATTAAGAAAGCGCGGACTGGCGGAGCGTTTCCGCGTTAAGGCGCGTTTCTGCACGGGACAATGCGAAGGCGGACCCAATGTGGCAATCGGTAACAAAATCATATCCGTGGATAATCTGGATCAGGCCTCCGCTTTTATCGATGCCCATCTGATACCGATGATCCATACGGAAGAAGCGGGTAAATAAAATGCTTTTGATAACCATTTGTGTCGGCAGTTCATGCAGCTTGCGAGGCTCCGACGAACTGGCCTCGGAATTGTTTCGCTTGATTGAAAAAGAAAAGCTGGAAGGGCTGGTCGATATCGTCGGCGCTTTCTGCATGGATGCCTGCTCCAAGGGTGTTTCCGTGCGGGTGGGCGAACGCGAATTCAGCGGCATCCGCCCTCAGCAGGCCGAGGATTTTTTTTATAAAGAGATCATGGGGTATGTTAAAAGCACCCTGTTGCCAAAAAAACCTGTGTGACACCCTTTTTTTCCCGTTAACCGGAAGAAAGAAGAAACATTATGAATGAACCCGTCATCATAACCAACGCCGCCCGCTGCCGTGATTGTTACCGTTGCGTGCGCCATTGCGATGTCAAAGCCATTCGCGTTCACGATGGACAGGCCCAGGTGATGCCCGAACTTTGTATTCTTTGCGGAACCTGCATTCGCACCTGCCCGCAAAAAGCAAAAGATGTTCATAGCGCCGCCCCCGATGTGAGACATGCACTCCGGAACGGACGGAAAGTCATCGCCTCGGTTGCACCCTCCGCCCCCGCCTATTTCGGGTTCCATCATTTTTCAGAAATGGAAGCGGCACTCAAGCAACTGGGGTTTTACGCAGCCGAAGAAACCGCCGTCGGGGCTGAAATCGTCGGCTTGGCCCACCGCGACTACGTGGAACAGATGCCGGATCGATGGCCGGTAATTGCCTCCGCCTGCCCGGTTGTCGTCAATTTAATCGAAAAGTATTATCCTGATCTGATTCCTCATCTGGCGCCCATCGTCTCGCCGATGATCGCGCACGGCCGTCTGCTTGTCCAAAAATACGGACCGGACGCCTATATCGTCTTTATTGGTCCATGCATTGCCAAAAAGATGGAAATCCTCGATGCATCTGAAGCGGGAGCGGTTTCGGTGGCCATCACCTTTCGCGGTCTTGCCAACTGGTTCAAAGAAACAGGAATCGTTTTTGACAAAGCCGCAAGCAGTCTTAAACCCTCAACCCCGGTTGACGCGCGGCTTTTTCCCATAGAAGGGGGTCTGGTCGGAACGGCAAAACTAAGTACGGATATGCTGAATAATTCGCTGGTGGTCGCCAGTGGTCTGGAAACCTGCCGGAATATTCTGGGCGACATCCGCGCCGGTCAGTTAAACGCCTCCCTCGTGGAATTGATGGCGTGCACCGGCGGCTGCATTAACGGCCCGGCCATGGCCGATCTGGATGGCGGCATCTACGCGGCTCGCCAGAAGATTATTGAATACCATCGCCACCGCCCGGCCTATGCCATGATTGCCCGCGAAAGCTGGCCGGATCTGTTCCGCGCTTACATGGACCGGAAAGAACCTGTTCCGGAATTCAGTGAAGAAGAGATCAGAACCGTGCTGAGACGCGTCAACAAATACACGCCGGACGACGAGCTCAACTGCGGTGCCTGCGGCTATGGGAGCTGCCGCGAAAAAGCCATTGCCACATTGCGCGGAATGGCGGAAGTCACCATGTGTATTCCCTACATGCGCAGCCGTTCCGAATCTCTGCGCCAGGTCGTCATGGACGCATCTCCGAATTCCATTATCATCCTCGATAATCATCTCGGCATTCAGGACATGTCTCCATCGGCCGAAAACCTCTTCGGCTGTTTGCTTACGGACGTCAAAGGAAAGCACATTTCACGTCTGATCCCGCTTTATGACGACTTTGTCTCCGTACGTGACACGGGAAAGCCCGTCATTGCAAGAATCCGGCGCCTCAATGACCGCATTGTGGCGGAACAAAACATTGTAAGGGTGGAAGGACAATCCCTGCTCGTTGCCATCATGCGCGACATTACCGAACATGAAACGGAAAAACATAAATTTCACGAACTCCGCGCGCAAACGCTGGAACAAACCCGCCAAGTCGTCCAGAAACAAATGCGGGTGGCCCACGAGATTGCCCATCTTTTAGGAGAAACCACGGCGGAGAGTAAAATGATTGTCACGCATCTGGCAAAAATCCTGGAAGAGGAAGAATCGAAGTGAGACAACTTGTTGAATGCAACTGGGTCAGCCTGAATAAAGCCGACGAGGAATTATGCGGCGACTCGGTTATGATCCGCACCAGAGCCGATTCTTTTGTGGCCGTTTTATCTGATGGCCTGGGCAGCGGTGTCAAAGCCAGCATCCTGTCGTCGCTCACCGCCGAAATCGCCGCACGAATGTTTGAAGCGGACGGAACCGTTGATGATGTCATGCAGACACTGGCCGAAACGCTCCCCGAATGCTCCGTCCGTAAACTGGCTTACGCCACTTTCGCCGTTTTGATAGTGTATCATGGACGTGACGCCCATCTCGTCCTGTTTGATTCCCCGCCGTTGATTCTCATTCGCAATAACGCCATCTTCGATATTCCGGTCAAAGAACGTCAGGTCAAGGACAGAATCATCAAAGAAGCGCATTTCGAACTGCTGGACAACGACTATATGGTTTTAATCAGCGACGGTTACACGCACGCGGGCCTGGGCGGCATCTACCGCATGGGCTGGGGATGGAAAAACGTAGCCACCGCCGTACAGCGTTTCGTGCAGACCGGCGTGGATACCGTGAAACTGACCGAGGCGATGTCTAAAACCTGTATGAAGCTATACAGCGACAAACCGGGCGACGATGCCACCGTTATCAGCATGAAAGTGCGTCCTGCTGTTTCCGTTTGCGTGCTGACCGGACCACCCACCAACAAAGACATGGACGAATTTGCAGTTTCCCGTCTGATGGCCGCTTCGGGAGATAAAATAATCTGCGGCGGCAGCACGGCCCAGATGGCGGCACGCGTTCTTAACGAGAAACTGGATGTGGAGTGGATTCCACCCTGGAAGCGCACCGGTGAAGAACCGAAGAAAAAAGGCTCGCCGCCCACCGCCACGCTCAAAGGCGTTAATCTGGTAACGGAAGGCATATTAACCATCGGCCAGGCGCTCGAAATTATGCGGAGCGCTAAGACAATTCATGATCTGCCCAAAGACAACGACGCCGCGACGCGTCTGGCCCGCTATTTTCTGGCGGCTGATGATATTCATCTGATTGTGGGAACGGCCATCAATCCCAACCAGGTTGCCGATCTGATCCGTGGTGAACCGATGAGAATGGTCTATATTCGGGAATTGGTTGCCGATCTCAATGCCCGGAATAAAATTATCACGGTGGAAAGAGTATGAACAAAGGCCTAAGGTTAAAGGCTGAAGGTCAATTTTGCGGGCCTTCGGCCTTTTCTATTTTTGGATATCGGCCCGATTCGCGCCGCGCATCTTAACCTTCAGTTTTCAGTCTAAATTCCTAATCCTCTTCATGCACGATCATCCTGGCCGTTTTGTCCTGCAAAATCTGCCGCCGGGGCAACGTGATGCGAATGGTAGTCCCGGTAGGGCCTTTCTTCGGATCAGCGTTGGATTCGATATGCATGTCTCCGCGATGAGCTTTGACGGACGCATAAGCCTGCGGTAGACCCAGGCCGGTCCCGTCGCCAACCGGTTTCGTGGTAAAAAAAGGCGTAAAAAGGAGCGGTATGTTTTCTTCGGCGATACCCATTCCCTCATCGGTTATCGCAATGGCCACCTGCTTCTCATCTCCCTCAACCGTGATCGTTAACGAACCTCCATCCGGCATGGCTTCAACAGCGTTTCGAGACAGATCAAAGAAAACGGTAACCATTTGTTCATGGTCGATCCACACCCTTTCATCATTAAGGGAAGATTTCATCTCAACCGTAACGTGGTCGGAATGAGATAATTTATTCAGGCTCTCTTTAAGTATTTCAATAATGTTGGTTTCTCTGAGTTTCAAACCGTGCAAATAATCATGGCCTCCTTTCAGCGTAAATATAAAGGTGCTGAAATGAATATCACTTTCCATAACAAATAAAAAGACAGAAACGATTTTATCTTGTTTGCAACAGATCATTAACAGCGTCATCTACCGGATATGACCAAAGTTATCGGATAACATCCTTCAGAAACAATCCTCAGAGAAAGCACATGAAATTCTCCGTCCAACCGCGCCGTATGCGATATTGGAAACCACAGGCCGTCCTTGCAAGAAAGGGATTTTAACTGCCTGCAAAAATTGTAAAATACAACTCGTAAAACTAATCATAAGGTTCAAAACTATCTTGTTGACATCAAATCATCGGCCATGATAGGTAGGGTCATAATTCAGTAAGCTATTAACAGCAAATTAAGTTTTCCCAAATGGGTACAAACACTTTGCTTAGTAATGAGGAGTAGGCTTTGAAACTGCGTGAAGTAAAAGATATCCTGGATGCGGAAGTCATTGTGGGTGACGATATTCTAGACCTTGAAGTCAAAACGGCTTTCGGGGCTGACTTGATGAGTGATGTGCTGGCTTTCGCCAAAGCCGGTAGCCTTTTGCTTACCGGATTAACAAACACACAGGTCATCAGAACCGCCAATGTACTGGATATTGCCGCAATTATACTGGTACGTGGCAAAAAACCTTCATCTGAAACGATTGCATTAGCCAGAGAACTGAAAATTCCCATCCTGACCACGAAATACATTCTATTTGAAACGGCGGGCCGCCTCTATATGAAGGGTATTGTCGGTTGCCTGCCAAAAGTTGAAAATACCAGTGGGCGAAACTAATCAAAACCTGTATTCGGGCAATTTTAATATTGAAGGTGGCAACTTCAATTCCGCCGGTATTGTATCAACCAACATCAAATCCATTCTGAAAAAATTAGGTATTCCCGGCGATATCGTCCGAAAAGCCGCCATCGTCTCTTACGAGGCGGAAATCAATGTGGTGTCTTACGCCAAAAAAGCCGTCGTAACCCTGACTGTTGATCCCGGCGTGGTGCGCATCGAGGTGATTGACGAAGGCCAGGGCATTCCCAACATTGATCTGGCCATGCAGGAGGGATATTCCACCGCCGATCAGAGAATTCGGGAAATGGGATTCGGCGCCGGCATGGGCCTTTGCAATATTAAAAATTATTCCGATGTTTTTCATATCACATCGGAAGTCGGCAAAGGCACTCATCTGAGGATGATGATTAAAACGCCATAATTTTTATAAAGGATTCTATTATGAAAATTGAAAAAATTGTTCAAGCGCTGGGGCTGGAGGTCAAGTGCGGTAAAGACTGCCTGGACAAAGAAGTTACGGGCGGTTACACGGGAGACCTTCTGAGCGATGTCATGGGCAATTCCAGAGAAGGTTATATCTGGGTCACCCGTCAGGTACACCAGAACATTGTAGCCGTTGCCAGTCTCAAAGAACATGCGGGGATTATCCTGATTAATTCCTGTCAGCCGACTCAGGAAACCATTGAAAAAGCCGAAGCGGAAAAAATTCCGATTATGGTGTCCGATTTGCCCGCTTTTGAGATCTCGGGCAAGATCTATAATTTGCTGACGGCAAAAAACTGAACCTCGTAAATACCATCCCTGAACAGACCCGACTTTTAATGTTTGTCGTTTCCAGCGGTGAAAACCGATGTTGAAAGTTTATAATTGCGATCTTCATATTCACACCTGCCTGTCTCCCTGCGCCGAACTGGATATGCACGCAAGTGCCCTGGTGCAAAAAGCGCTGGAAAAAAAGCTCGATATGATCGCCATCAGCGATCATAACGCTTCCGCAAATGTCCCGTACGTTATTGCAGCCGCCTCCGGAAAAAATATTCAAGTCATCCCGGCCATGGAAATAACAACAAGTGAAGAAGTCCACCTGCTGGCTTTCTTTGAGTTCCTGTCCGATCTGGTAAAGCTTCAGACCATCATTGATCGGCACCTGTCCGGAGAAAATGATGAAACCCGCTTCGGCGTTCAGGCCATTGTCAACGAATTGGGTGAGGTGGAAGGATTAAATAATCAACTGCTCATCGGCGCAACGGATTTATCCATTGATGACGTTGTCGATACCATCCATCAACTGAGAGGGCTCGCCATCCCCGCGCATATCGATCGGGAAAGCTTCAGTGTATTGAGCCAACTGGGCTTTATTGACGGCCATTGCCATTTTGATGCGCTGGAAATATCCAAGTTGACCGGAATACGGCAGGGCCGCAGCCAATATTCCGATTTGAAACAATATCCGTTTTTAACATCCTCCGACGCCCATTTTATAAAGGATATCGGAACATCGACCACTAAAATTCTTCTGAAAGAACCAACTTTTTCTGAATTGAAGATGGCCTTGCAGCAACAAAACGGCCGTCAAATCCTGGAGTAGTCATGCTTTCACTTGCCGCACATATTCTGGATATCGCTGAAAACTCGGTTCGTGCAGGCGCGAAACTCATTAGCATTAATATCGATGAGGATTCAAAAAAAGACTTGCTCAGTATTGAAATTATTGATGACGGTCACGGTATGAATGAAAATGCTTTAAAGAAAGTCCTGGATCCGTTTTATACGACGAAAACCGTTCGACGCGTCGGTCTGGGTCTGCCGCTTCTGGCTGATGCAGCCGATCGGGCGGGTGGAGCATTTCATATGGAATCCAAAGAAAATCAAGGAACAAGAATTAAAGCGACCTTTGGACTGCATCATTTGGACCGCCAGCCGCTGGGTGACATTCTCAACACCGTAATAATTTTAATTGTTGCTAATTCTGATGTTGATTTTTTTTACAAACACAGGCATAATGACCGGCGGTTAGAAGTGGACACCCGTGAAATCAGGAAAGAAATCGAGGATGTACCCATAAACCATCCAGAGGTAATAAAATATATCCGGGACGTTATTGAAGAAGGATTGCGCGAGATTGAGCCCGAAGCATAGCGATCCCCAAAGATCGAGGAGGAATGGAATGAAAGCTGAAGACACAGAATTATTGAAAGAATTCACGCCGGAACAAGTAGAAAAACTAAGCAGCATCATTGAAAAGCACAAAAACAAAGCAGGCGGGTTGATCCCTGTTCTGGAGGAAGCACAGGTCGCTCTCGAATATCTGCCATTGTCTGTACAAAAAAAAATCGCCGCAGGCTTGAACCTGCCCTTGAGCCGCGTCTATGGTGTTGTCACCTTTTATTCCTTCTTCACCATGACACCGCGCGGCAAGCACACCGTTCGCGTTTGCCTGGGTACAGCCTGTTACGTACGCGGCGGCAAAGCGCTCACGGAAACCCTGGAAAAGCAGTTCGGCATTAAAGAAGGCGAAACAACGGCTGACCGGATGTTCACTCTGGAATCCGTCCGCTGTCTGGGTGCCTGCGGATTGGGGCCGGTAATCGTTGTGGATGACGAGGTGCACGGCCGCGTCAAACCCGGAAAAGTTAAAGAAATATTGAGCCAATATAATTAATTCTAAATATAAAAAACGGAGGAAATAACGATGGCGAAATTGACTATCGATGACTTAAAAAAAATTAAGGAAAAAGTGCACAAGGAAATGTCTTTACGGGATGGAGACCGGCGCGTCAAAGTCACTGTACATATGGGAACATGTGGTATCGCTTCCGGCGCAAAGGAAGTCATGGATACCCTGATGGCGGAAATGGATGCCGCCGGTGTGCATGACGTTGTCGCCACCACATCCGGCTGTATGGGTTTATGCAGCCGTGAGCCGCTGGTCACAGTCGAAGTCTTGGATCAGACCCCCATCAAATATGAATATGTCAATCCCAACAAAATGCGGCAGATTTTCAAAAAACATATTTTAGAGGGAGAGATCCAGACGCCATTTGTTCTCGCAAAAGGTTCTGAGACCATTAAATAAGACTACTATCCATCATGCAGGTATAATCTTCATGCATGATTATTTCTTAAGGAGGATATTGGATAAATGAAAGTTTTCCGTTCACATTTACTAATTTGCGGGGGCACCGGGTGTCAGTCTTCCGGCAGTACAGGCGTAAAAAATGCCCTTCTGGAAGAACTCGTCAAAAGAAAGCTGGCAGAAGAAATAAAAGTAGTGGAAACAGGCTGCAACGGTTTTTGCGCTCTGGGTCCTATTATGGTGATTTACCCGGAAGGCGTCATATACGTTAACCTCAAACCTGCGGACATTCCCGAACTGGTTGAGGAACATCTGATCAAAGGAAGAACCCTGGAAAGACTCTTATACCGGGAACCGGGTACTGATAAAATCATTCCCACCATGCAGGATATTCCCTTCTTCTCCCTTCAGGAATTGAGAGTATTGAAAAATCGCGGACTCATCGATCCCGAAAAAATAGAAGAATATATCGCCCGTGACGGTTATGCCGGTATGGCTAAGGCGCTTACCGAAATGACGCCGGAGCAAATTGTCCAGGAAATGCTGGATTCCGGCTTGCGCGGCCGGGGCGGCGCAGGATTCCCCACCGGCTTAAAATGGAAGTTTGCAGCCGGGTCCAAAGGCGATGTCAAATACGTTTTGTGCAATGCCGACGAAGGCGACCCCGGCGCATTCATGGACCGCAGTGTTCTGGAAGCGGATCCGCATGCCGTTCTGGAAGGCATGGTTATCGCGGCTAAAGCGATCGGCGCCAAATCAGGCTACGTCTATTGCCGTGCTGAATACCCGTTAGCAATTCATCGTTTAAATATTGCCATTGACCAGGCCAAAGAAGCCGGTTTACTGGGAAAAGATATTTTAGGAACCGGTTTCGATTTTGATCTGGAGATTTACCAGGGCGCAGGCGCGTTTGTCTGCGGTGAAGAAACGGCGCTCATGACCTCCATCGAAGGTAAACGCGGCATGCCCCGTCCCCGGCCGCCTTTCCCCGCTGTGGCCGGATTGTGGCAGAAACCCAGTATCCTCAATAATGTCGAAACCCTGGCCAATGTCGGACAAATCATGCTGCGCGGCGCCAAATGGTACGCCTCAATCGGTACGGAAAAAAGCAAGGGAACAAAAGTTTTCGCCCTGACCGGCGATGTGGCCAATGTGGGCTTAGTAGAAGTTCCCATGGGAACCAAGCTGGGCACCATCGTTTATGATATCGGCGGCGGCATCCCCAAAGGCAAAAAGTTCAAGGCAGCGCAATTGGGCGGACCGTCCGGCGGTTGTATTCCGGTTGAGCATCTGAACGCCTCGGTCGATTACGAGAAAGTAGCGGAGTTGGGAGCCATCATGGGTTCCGGCGGATTGATTGTCATGAATGAAGACAAGTGCGCCGTCGATATGGCCCGGTTCTTCATGGATTTCTGCCAGGATGAATCCTGCGGCAAATGCACCCCCTGCCGCGAAGGCACCAAACGCATGCTGGACATTTTAACCGACATCACCAAAGGCAAAGGCAAAGCAGGCGACATCGAACTGCTCGAAGAAATGGCCGGCGTCATCAAAAACGCCGCGTTGTGCGGTCTGGGACAAACCGCTCCCAACCCCGTTCTGAGCACCATCCGTTATTTCAAAAAAGAATACGAAGAACATATTTATGAACATCGCTGCCGCGCGACCGTCTGTTCGGCCATGTACAAGTCACCGTGCCAGCACACCTGTCCGATTGAAATGGATATTCCGTCCTATATCGCACTGATTCGCGAAGGCCGATTTGAAGACGCCTACAAAATTCTGCTTCAGACAAACCCCTTCCCGTCCGTCTGCGGCCGCGTCTGCGATCATAAGTGTCAATCAAAGTGCCGCCGCGGCAATATGGATGAACCGCTCGCCATTAAGTTCCTGAAGCGCTTTATCACGGACAACGCATCACGTCCCAAAACAGAAGCAGTCCCCGTTACCCGCAAGGAAAAAATCGCTGTGATCGGAGCGGGTCCCGCCGGTCTTACCGCCGCGCGTGATCTGGCTTTGCGCGGGTACAAAGTGACCGTTTTTGAAGAGTTGAACAAAGCGGGCGGCATGCTCGTCTGGGGTATTCCCTCCTACCGTCTGCCGCGCAACATTTTGCAGGGCGAAATCGACGACATCACGGCTCTGGGCGTCGAGATCCGTCTTAATACGCGTGTTGGCCGCGACATTTCTTTTGCCCAGATTGAAAAAGATTTCGATTACTTCTATCTGGCTACCGGCGCGCACAAAAGCCAGAAGATGGGCGTAACAGGAGAAGAGTTGGCTAACGTTTTCGGCGGCGTTGAATTCCTGCGCGACTTCAACAACAACGAAGACAAGTGGCTCAAAGGCGAAAAGACACTGGGCAAAAAAGTGGCGGTGATCGGCGGCGGCAACTCCGCCATTGACGCGGCCCGCGTTGCACTGCGTCTTGGCTCCGACGTCACCATCCTCTATAGGCGTTTGAGACAGGATATGCCGGCGGCGGAAGAAGAAATTAAGGCAGCAGAAGAAGAAGGCATCAAGATCGAATACCTGGTTGCTCCTCTGACAATAGAAGGCAAAAAGGGCAAGGTCAGCTCCATTACCTGCCAGCGGATGACGCTGGGTGATTTTGATAAAAGCGGCCGGAAGAAACCCGTCGCCGTTCCCGGATCCGAATTCACACTGGCGGTTGATGCCATCGTCGCCGCTATCGGCCAGGTGCCGGATATGAGCTTTATCGATAAAAAGACCGGCGTCGAAATCAACAAGTGGGATTGTTACAATGTCGGCAAGGGCTACAAATCCCGTACGAGTAACCCCCGCTACTTCGCAGGCGGTGATGCGGAAACGGGCCCTGACACCGTTATCGCGGCTGTCGGCGCAGGCCATCAGGCAGCCGACGATATCGATGCGGCCATTCGTGTCGCCAACAATGAACCGGCTTACGAAAAACCGGCGCTGGAAGAAATTATCGTGCCGCTGGTAATTGATGAAGAATCCGTAGAAACCCCGCAAATGGCGATGCCCGAAATGCATCATGCCACCCGCAAGATGAGCTTTGCTGAAGTGGAACTGGGCTTCAGCCGGGAAGACGCCGTGAAGGAAGCATGCCGCTGTCTGCGTTGCGATGCGGCTGTATAATTTTTGATTGTGCAAAAACACAAAAAGAGGCTCAAAATGCCTCGCGAAAAAGATGATTAAAATTTCTTTCTTGGGTTGATTTAAATATAAAGAGGTTTGTCCTTATCAAAAAGGACAAACCTCTTTATTGCTTTGTAAAACGTCAACTCTGAAAGCAAAGCGTATAACCTGTCATAATTACTGCCTTTCAAATAAATGAAAGCGGGAAAAAATCAATTCTTGACTCATATCAATGAATCAATATATGTCTTTAATGGCATATATACTTTTTAAAGGAGGAATGTTTCATGTCAACAGTTAAATTGACTATCGATAATCGTCTTGTGGAAGTTCCTGCGGGAGCAACCATTCTGGAGGCTGCCCACAGCGCCGGCATTAAGATCCCCACGCTTTGCGCCTGGCCCGAAATTCATCACACACCGGGCGCGTGCCGCGTCTGTATGACCGAAGTGGAAGGTCAGCGCAGCCTGATCGCCGCTTGTGTTTTTCCGGTGTCCGAGGGTATGGTTATTCATACCAACACGGAAAAAGTCCGCAAAGCCAGAAAAATGGTTGTAGAACTTCTTTTGGCCAATCATCCGCAGGAATGCAACTTCTGCGTAAGAAACGGCAGCTGCGAATTGCAGAAAGTGGCTGAGTTTACCGGTATCAGAGAAGTTCGTTTTGATTACACGCAATTCCCGAAAGAAGATATGATCGACCAGTCCAGCCCTTCCATTGTCCGAGACAGCCGTAAATGTATTGAATGCCACCGCTGTGTAACCGTCTGCGAGCAGATTCAAACAGTCAGCGTTTTGACTCCTGCCCACCGCGGCAGCGATGTCCGCGTGACACCGGCCTTCGATCTCCCTTTGATCGAATCCAATTGTATCGCCTGCGGTCAGTGCATCATGGCCTGTCCGGTCGGCGCTCTTTATGAAAAAGACGACGTCGATGCCGTCTGGAAAGCCCTGCAGGATCCAACCAAACATGTCATCGTTCAGGAAGCTCCGGCTATTCGCGCTGCTCTGGGCGAAGAATTCGGCATGCCTCCGGGAAGTCTGGTCACCGGTAAGATGATTGCCGCTCTGCGCCGCCTGGGATTCGATAAAGTTTTCGACACCAACTTCACCGCCGACCTTACCATCATCGAAGAAGGCAACGAATTACTCAAAAGAGTTAAAGAAGGCGGTGTGCTGCCGATGATCACCTCTTGCAGTCCCGGCTGGATCAAGTTCTGCGAACACTTCTATCCGGATCTGTTGCCTCATCTGTCCACATGCAAATCGCCGCAGCAGATGTTCGGTGCTCTGGCCAAAACCTATTACGCGGAAACAGCGGGCATCGACCCGAAGAATATCGTTTCTGTTTCCATCATGCCCTGCACTGCCAAAAAATATGAAGCTCAGCGGCCGGAAATGGCAAGCAGTGGTTATCGCGACGTAGATTATGTTCTCACAACCAGAGAATTGGGCCGGATGATTCATGAAGGCGGCCTTGATTTTGTCAATCTTCCGGATGAGGACTATGACGCTCCAATGGGCGAATACACGGGCGCCGGCACCATCTTCGGCGCGACGGGCGGTGTTATGGAAGCCGCTCTGCGCACCGTTTACGCGGTCGTTACCGGTGAAAACCTGCCCAGCCTAGATATCACCCCCGTGCGCGGTCTCGAAGGCGTTAAAGAAGCCACCGTCAAAGTCGGTGCTCTGGGAGACGTCAGTATTGCCGTTGCGCATGGTCTGGGAAACGCCCGCAATCTGATGGATCGTATCCGGGAAGGCAAGGCCAACTATGCTTTCATCGAAGTGATGTGCTGCCCCGGCGGTTGCATTGCAGGCGGTGGAGAGCCCATTCCGACCAACAACGAAATTCGTCTTTTACGTTCAGCTGCTCTTTATAAAGATGACGGAAACGTGCAGAAGAAACGGCAGTCTCATGAAAACGAGTCGGTCAAGAAACTCTATGATAAGTTCCTCAAAGAACCACTGGGACATAAGTCGCATGAGTTACTGCACACGAAGTACACCAAAAGAGGCACTGAAATGCCTCATAAAAAAGATGCTTAAATCCTTTTTCCCGGGTTAAAGTAAAACATAAAGAGGTTTGTCCGAATAAGGACAAACCTCTTTTTTTGTTTATGCATTTAATGTAAAGTAAACTCATGACTGACCAAAGAATTGAAAATGACTTATTAGGTAAGCTCCGTGTCCCCAAGAATGCTTACTGGGGAATTCACACACAACGTGCGATTGAAAATTTCCGCATCAGCGGCGGGAGCGTAAACCCATCTCTCATCCGGGCGCTGGCTCATGTCAAAAGGGCCTGTTGTCTGGCTAATGCCGAAACGCGTCATCTTTCGCCGGAAAAATCCGAGCTGATCCAAAAGGCCTGCCTGGAAATATCGGAAGGAAGCCTGGCGGATCAGTTTCCTTTAGATGCTCTGCAGGGCGGCGCGGGAACATCCACCAACATGAATGTAAACGAAGTCATTGCCAACCGCGCCATCGAACTCATGAACGGGCAGAAAGGCGATTACGGAATCATTCATCCCCTTGAAGACGTTAATCTTCACCAATCCACCAATGATGTCTACCCCACAGCAGTCAAGGTGGCCGTTATCTTCAGGCTCCGTGATCTGGCAGACGCCGTTTCCGGTCTGCAAGGCGCATTTCAGGAAAAAGAAAAAGAATTCGCGGCCATTGTTAAAATGGGACGAACCGAATTGCAGGAAGCCGTTCCCATAACCCTGGGTGCAGAGTTTTCCGCGTTTGCCGAAGCGATCGGACGCGACCGGTGGCGGACGTTCAAGTGCGAGGAGCGCCTGCGCGTGGTCAACCTGGGCGGCACGGCCGTCGGTACGGGACTTACCGCGCCGCGTGAATATATTTTTCTGGTTATTGAAAAGTTAAGAGAGGTGACGGGTATGGGATTCTCCCGCGGAGAAAACCTCATGGGAGAAACGGCCAATGCCGACGCCTTTGTCGAAGTCGCAGGCATTCTCAAAGCCCATGCCGTCAATCTGATCAAAATCTCCAGTGACCTCAGGCTGATGAATTTTTTAGGTGAAATCCGCCTGCCGCAGCTTCAGGCCGGGTCTTCCATTATGCCCGGCAAAGTCAATCCGGTTCTGGCGGAAGCGGCCATCCAGACCGGCATCAAGGTTATTGCCAATGACGCTATTGTGACCGAGACGGCAGCCCGTGGCACTCAGCAAATCAATGAATTTCTGCCCCTGTTGGCCCATGCCCTTTTGGAATCATTGGATCTGCTAGTTAACATCAATAGACTGCTCACCTTGCACGTGCGGGGAATTGAAGCCAACCGGGAAAAATGTGAAGAATATTTCAATGCCAGTCCGATGATTATCACGGCTTTGCTGCCGGTGATCGGTTACGAAAAAGCTACGCAGCTTATGGCAGAATTTTCTTCGGGAGGCAAAAAGAACATGCGGAATTTTCTTGAAGAAAAGCTTGGCCTTGAATTGATCGATAAAATATTCTCTCCCGGCCAATTAACAGCTCTGGGCTACAAGGATAAGAAATAATGGATAACACACCGAAAGGAAACCGGCTGCATATTGCTCTGATGGGACGGACCAATGTCGGCAAGTCCAGCCTCCTGAATTTAATGCTGGGCCAGGATATCGCCATCACCTCGCCTGTCGCCGGAACAACCACTGATGTGGTGGAAAAAGCGATGGAACTATTGCCTGTCGGGCCTGTGCTCTTTGTCGACACAGCCGGACTTGACGATATTTCAGAGCTTTCCTCCGCGCGTCTGAAGAAAACAGCCAAAGTCTTCAACCGTGCCGATGTTATCATTCTGGTCACTGAAGCGGATATTTGGACGGATTTTGAGGAAACCGTTCTGGCTGAAGCACAGAAACGCAAAACACCGGTATTAATTGTCATCAACAAAATTGACTTGCAGAAGCCTTCTCCCGATCATCTGCAATTTCTGCAATCAAAAGCGTTGATTCTGACCGTTTCCTGCAACGACCAAACCATGCGGCAGAAATATCTGGAAACCTTAAAACAGCAATTGCTGGAACTGGCCCCGGCTGACTTTGCCGGTAATTCTTCACTGATCGGCGATTTGCTGCCTCCGGGGGGGCTTGCCGTACTGGTTGTCCCGATTGATTTGCAGGCGCCCAAAGGCCGGTTGATTCTCCCCCAGGTCCAAACCATCCGCGATGCGCTGGATAATGACGCCATGACGCTCGTCGTCAAAGAAAGAGAACTGGCCGCAGCACTGGCTAATCTGAAAATTCCGCCGGCCATTGTTGTGACAGATTCTCAGGCCATTCTGAAAGTTACGGCCGATGTTCCGCCGGAGATTCCGGTTACTACCTTCTCCATTCTTTTTGCGCGCCAAAAGGCTGATTTGGCCGTCATGGCAAGGGGAGCGGCGGCCATTGACCGCTTGCAGCCGGGCGACAAGGTGCTGATCGCCGAGGCCTGCTCCCATCATGCACTGGAAGACGATATCGGCCGTGTGAAAATTCCCCGCTGGCTTCGTCAGTACGTCGGAGTCGATTTGCAGATCGATACATCGGCGGGACGGGATTACCCTGATGATTTAAAGCAGTATAAACTGATTCTGCACTGCGGGGCCTGTATGATGAATCGCCGCGAAATGCTGGGACGTCTGCGCAAAGCACAGGAAGCAGGTGTTCCTGTAACCAACTATGGCGTGGCTATATCTTTCCTGCAGGGAGTGATCAAGCGCAGTCTCGCCCCCTTCCCTTCCGCACTTCTGGCATTCGAAAATGAGGCAAAAGGTGAGAAGTAAACTATAACCTGATGCATTGACCTGCTCTTTAAAAATAGCGATAAGAAAGGGGTAGGAAAGTGATAAGGACAAAGAATGCAAGAAACCGAACGAAAGGTTTATTCTGACCAGTTGGCCGGCACTAGCACGATTTTATTCAACAAGTATTTATGCGGTATCAGGATCTCCGTCATAGCCATGTTCTGCCGGATTTTTTCTCTCCGGGTTGATAACTCAATCGGCTTCTGCATAAGTCATCGTATTCATATGATATAGCATGTAGTTTACTGATATAATGGAATATTTCCATAATGCTTAATCAGCGGGCAATCCGGTATAAAGTCGCTTGTTTTGGCTGTTTAGTATGTTTATCAACAACCTTATCAACAGTTTTTTTAACAAGTCTGTTGATACCTGTCTTAGGGAAATATCGCCATGCAGGATCTATATAAATCTTAGACTGAGATCATCTCCTTGAGGACATCACCTTCTGAATCCATGCCTAGAAAACACATTGATCATTGTCAGGGATAAATTCCAGGCCATAGGACATGGAATCATTTTCCGCGCTTTTCCTGGCCCAGACCATGCGGGCGACAAATTCTCTGGTCTTGCCATCCAACTCCAGTCTCATTCGGACCTTCACGGGCTCATCCGTAACAAACTGAATGCCCGTTTCCGAAATATCTACGGCACTGGCATTCTCAATGTCTCCATGAACAAAAAACTCCACTTTTGTTGAGACCTGACGCCGGAGCGCTCTGCGAAAATCATCATGCTCTTGCTTGTTCATAAACATCTCCATGATCAGCCATTATTTTTTTTGAAAAGGACTCTCTATTGATAAAAGTATAGGAAACGCCGGCTTGTATGTCAAGGCAATAAGATTGAGAACAATAAAGGTTCAAGAATATTTCTATTGCACATTTGATCAGTATCGAAAATTCCGGATGTCACGGTATTGACCGGGAAGAGAAATTATCCCCCCATTTCCAGGAATTAATATTGACAAACATTGGGGGTTGGCGATAATGTAACAACCAGTTAAGCATTAGCCTGAGAGAGAGGATAATTCTGATCTTAAGGGAAGTCTGAAGTCTTTAATATCAAAGGTTTGATTCTTCCAAGGGTCAAACCTTTTTTAGTGAGCCTAAAGTTTCAGAAACGAAGTGCACTGAAACTTGTAGAGCGAACTATCCCCAAGCGAAGCGAGCGGGATTAGTGACACCTTTCGGATCAGAAACACGAAGTGTGCTGAAACTTGTAGAGCGAACTATCCCCGAGCGAAGCGAGCGAGATTAGCGGCACCTTGTATCAACACTGTGCATAACCTACCACCTAAAGATCACGCGGGTAACATCAGGGCTTCCATCCTTCGAGGTGCAGTGAGGTTTTCTTGGAGAAAGAAAAATGGATAAAAGAATTGGAACTGTTACCATTATCATTACAAAGAGAGAGAGCCAGGCGGAAAATGTGAACAAGATTCTCAGTGAATTTGGCGATATGATTATCGGCCGCATGGGCATTCCCCATGCACCTAAGGATTTGAACATTATTGCATTGATCGTTCATGCCTCCACAGATGAAATCGGCGCTCTGACCGGCAAACTCGGAGCATTAGCGGGAGTTCAGGTTAAATCGGCCCTGACCAAAGCATAAGGATAATTCAAATGATTAAAGATTTTATTGATGACGCAAAAATTGAAAACCTGCTCGAAAAATCCAAGAATCCCCCTCCGGAAAAAGTTCGGGATATTATTGCAAAAGCCCTGGAACTCAAAGGCCTTGCGCCTGAAGATGTTGCCGTGCTGCTCCAAACGGAAGATGATGACCTGATGGCTCAAATCCTGAAAACTGCCCACAAGATCAAAGAGGATATTTACGGCAACCGGCTGGTGTTGTTCGCGCCGCTTTATATCGCCAATCTCTGTGCCAACAACTGCCTCTATTGCGGGTTCAGGCGTGACAACAAGGAGCTCAACCGTGTTGCTTTGACAATGGAACAAATCACCAAAGAAGTGCAGGTTCTGGAACGCGAAGGCCACAAGCGCCTGCTGATGCTCTGCGGTGAACATCCCAGCCGCTCCAGTCTGGAATATTTCATGGAAGCCATTGAAACGGCTTACGCTGTAAAAACAGAAAATAACGGAGAAATCAGACGGATCAACGTGGAAATTGCACCGCTGGAAGTGGATGAATACAGGCTGCTGAAGAAGACGGGCATCGGCACCGCCGTGTTATTTCAGGAGACATATCATCATGCAACATACAAGACAATGCATCCGTCCGGCCCGAAGAAAGATTATGCAAAACGGCTTACCGCTATGCATCGCGCACAGGAAGGCGGCATTAACGATGTAGGGCTTGGCGCATTGTTTGGCCTTTATGACTACAAATTTGAAGTTTTAGGAATGCTTTTCCATGCTCTGCAATTAGAGCACGACTGCGGCGTAGGGCCTCATACCCTGTCCGTTCCCAGGCTGGAACCGGCTTTTAACGCTCCTGCGGCCATTAAACCGCCTCATCCGGTCAACGATCATGATTTCAAAAAGCTGGTTGCAATCCTCCGCATGGCCGTTCCCTACACAGGAATGATCCTCTCCACCAGAGAATCACCCGCCTTGCGCTCTGAAGTCTTTGCCCTCGGTATCTCCCAGATCAGCGCCGGATCGCGCACCAATCCCGGTGGCTATCAGGAAGGTTCCAGCGACGCATTCCGTGCGGCACAATTTAATCTGGGCGACACGCGCACACTTGACGAAGTCATTCTGGATATCGCTGAACGCGGTCACATTCCCAGCTTCTGCACGGCGTGCTACCGTCTTGGACGCACCGGCAAGGACTTTATGGATCTGGCCAAACCGGGGTTGATTCAAAAATTCTGCCAGTCCAATGCCCTTTTCAGTTTTAAGGAGTATCTGCTGGATTACGCCGCTCCGGAAACTCGCGAAGCCGGAGAAAAATTAATTCAGAAAATGCTGAATGAAACTTTTAAAACAAAAAGAAAGAAAATGGTTTGCGATCGACTGCAACAGATAGAGGATGGAACAAGAGATGTCTATATCTAAGCCAATTGAACGACTGCTCGGCAAAGCCGAAGCGGGAACAGCGCTGACCCGGGATGATATTCTTGCGCTTCTCAAATTGCCCGGCGATTACTCGCCGGATCTTTTCGCCGCCGCCAATCGCGTTAGAAGGAAAGAGGTCGGCGATGAAATTTTTCTGCGCGGCATCATTGAATTTTCCAATATCTGTGAGCGCAACTGCCTTTACTGCGGACTGCGCAAAAGTAATGACCGGCTCAGCCGTTACCGGATGACCGACGATGAAATTCTCGCCACAGCTCGGGAAATCGCCAAAATCCGTGTTCCCACGGTCGTGCTTCAATCCGGCGAAGATTCCTTTTATTCCACAGACCGGATCTGCCGTATGGTTGAACGGATCAAAAACGAAACAGGACTCATCATCACACTTTCCATCGGCGAAAAAAATGCCGCTGACTACCAGGCCTTTGCGCAATCAGGCGCCAACCGTTATCTGCTCAAGCATGAAACTGCATCGCCGGAACTATATAAATATCTGCGTCCCGGTTGCAGCCTGGATAAACGTGTGCAAAGCCTTTATTCGCTGAAACATCTGGGCATTGAAACAGGAACGGGAAACATGGTAGGTTTGCCGGGTCAAACACCGGATATTCTGGCCGACGATCTGCTGCTGATGAAACTGCTGGATGCGGACATGCTGGGCATCGGACCATTTATCGCACATCCCGACACACCGCTGGCGGGTGTTGAAAATGATGATATCGAAATGACGCTGCGTGTTTTAGCGGTTGCGCGGCTGCTTACCCGTAATACCAATATTCCGGCAACAACAGCGCTCGCCACGCTCCATCCCCATGGCCGGCTCCAGGGGCTTCAGGCAGGCGCTAATGTCGTCATGCCGGATTTCACACCGGAGATTTACAAGAATCGGTATGATATTTATCCCGGCAGAACAGATGCGGGTTCGGCTGTGGATATTATTCACAAGCTGGAAAAAGATTTTCATGCTATCGGAAGGACTATCAACTATTCGGTGGGGAATCGCCCGGCCAAACAGGCCCCGGGCGTTCTGCATTGAAAATCTTCCTTTAAACATGCGCGGCAGATAGGCTGTCGACAGCATATCTGCCGCTGGTATAACCCGGGCATCAAACAATCATCACGATTCAAAAACATTTTCCCTACTACAGGCCCTTTAACTTTTTTCAGTTTCCTTTCCATTGTCAAAACATCAGGCTCATTCCTGGAAGTATCCGGCGTCAGAAACCCTGCAGACGAGTTTTAATACTTACGCCGTGCTTCCGATAACTTCAGTCAGCGATAATACATGCTGGTTAAGGTTATCCACCTGCCGGTTCATTTTTTCTGTTGCAGTGGATGATTGACCGGCATAACTCGCTGAGGCTTGTGTCACTTTATCGATATCTGCAATGGCGTTGGCAATACTTGCAATGCCTTCCGCCTGTTCTTTCGACGCCGCAGCAATATCTTCCACCAGTTGATTAATTTTACCGGAAAATTCCATATTATACTTAAATGCTTCCTGCGTGGCTCTGGTTAACTGATTTCCGTTTTTAACCGCAGCAATCGTATTTTCAATTAATTGACTTGTGTTCTTTGCCGCTTCCGCCGAGCGCATCGCCAGATTACGCACTTCGCCGGCCACAACAGCAAATCCTGCGCCCGCCTCTCCCGCGCGCGCCGCTTCTACGGCTGCGTTTAGCGCCAGCAAATTTGTCTGGAAGGCGATCTCATCGATCGTTTTAATGATTTTACCTGTTTCTTCCGAAGATTTGGTTATTGCGGCAATGGCTTTAGCCATATCTTCCATATGACTGTTGACCTTGTCGATGACCTGCCCCGATTCTTTCATCATTGATTTTGCCTGAGAAGCGTTTTCTGCATTCTGTCTGGTCATTCTGGATAGCTCTTCCAGTGAAGCAGATGTTTCCTGTACTGAGGATGCTTGTGAATTGGCGCCTTCAGCCACCTGGCTTGCCGATACCGAGACTTCTGAAGACACATCCGATACATTCCCAGCGGACTCCGAGAGACCGGAAATCACCTTGACAATCGGCGTGACAACGGATGAATAGATAAAATACCCCAAGAAAAAGACAATGATGAATCCGATAGCTCCAAAGATTGTTATTCTGATCGATATTTCTCTGACGATTTCATCATAATGCGTGTTAGGAATGCCGACAAACACCATACCGATCACTTCATTTCTTTCATTCATAATCGGATCATACGCAGTCTGATTCCAGACACCTACCACCTGTGCCTTACCGATATATTTTTTCCCATCTTTTAAAACGGCATCCACAACATTCCGAGCGGCTTGAGTCCCTATTGCACGTTCACCGGTTGTTTTTTTAACATTGGTGGCGATTCTTGTATCTCCCATAAAAATGGTCACATTATCCCCGGTATGCTCACCAATCTTGTCTACAATGGAGAAATTTTCGTTCATCAGCGTCTCACCTTTATAAAGCTTACCGTCCCTGATCGACCATTTTCCGGGATATTTATCGTCGAGACTGGCCTTTGTCATTGCCAGATCACCCTCCAACTTTTCCTGCGCGGTCTTGATCACACTTTTGTGGACGGTTAGCAGCGTCAGAATCCCGATCACAGCAAAAGTAATTGTAAAAATAACCAGAACCAACAAAAGTTTGGACCTGAGTCTCATGGATTTCATAGATTTGCTCCTTCAATAAAATTAATTATCTTTTCAATCTATGAACACGAGAGCAAATTCCATTCCATAAACGCCGCGCGCGTTTTCTTATTACGAATAAAGTAATTTTATAGTGTTATCGGTATAATGCATGAATTAATCAGATAAATATGGAAATGCGGCCATGACTTCTCTTCAAAAATAATCATCTGAATTCCTATAGCACAAGACTGATTATTCTCATTCGGCAATATTAGAATGAAACACGCTAAAATGCATCTTCATGCTGAATTGTCCGGTAAAATGGTCATCCTCATGAAATGATATGGAATCTACAATGATCCCATGGCGATAAGTTCTTTAATATCAATATGCCGTGATTCATCTACTGTCAGTCCTTCCCGGATCAATTCCAGCACAAGCTGCTTTTCTTCCGGAAATTTGTAGCCCTCATAATCCAGAGAAAAAAGTAAACCGCCATTTTTGTTTGTCCAGGAATTCATGTTATGATCAAAACAAACCTTTGAAGTCACATTGAGGTTTTCAATCATCACCTGCAATTCCTGAAGCCTTTCATGAGGCGAAGAAATATGCAGGCGCCCCTGTTCGTAGTCCTCGAATATTTCCGTACCCTGCCTGGGCACAAAGGGACGTGAGCGGATATAGTTCGGGTTGATTTCGTTCAACACCCGCGCCGTATTTTCCGCATGCTGGCGCCATCGCTCGCGGCCGCCCAGATCCGGCATCCAGTATTCGGAAAGTTGGAATCCGGCAGCCATTGCTTTTTTGCCACCTTCTATCTGTTCGGCGCTGGTTACACCTTTTCTGACAATTGTCAACAGCTCGTCATCTCCTGTTTCCAGGCCCACATGAATACGGTCGAGTCCTGCCTCCCGGATTGCAATCAATTCTTCAAGTTTTCTTTGTGCCAGTGTCTTGGATCGGGTATACGATGTCACCCGTGTCAGGGTGTTTAACGTTTTTCTCAAGTGCTGCAATACATCGATGAATTCCGGCGGACGCATAATCATACTGTTAGCGTCCTGCAAAAATGCCGTCTTCCCACCGTAATAAAGCCAGCTGAATACGTTAGAAAAGCAATGGTTCTCGTTCAGGTATGGATTGACACTCAAAAGAGATCGAAGCACTTCTCTATTAATCCGGCCGTCCTGACCAACCTTTCTGGCGACTTCCCGGATTTCATCGACCATTACTTTTACCGTATCGATATCCGCCTTGATGTCCGCAACGGCTCTATAAACGAAAGGATGCCCTTTATACATTTCGCAGAATGTGCATTTATTCCAGGGGCAATTTTCAGTAATCCTCAATAATAGAGAAGAACTCCCTCCCTCACTGGGCGGCCGATAAACTCCCACCGCGAAAGACAACTTACTGATATTTTCAACATTTTCCCTGTAAGAATCGTTTCTTTTCCCCAATGCCATAAATACTCCTTTTTTAACCATTTGAGCTTGTAATATAATACCTTCTATCTCTTTTGCAACAACAGTCTCTCCCGATGCCTGTTCTTCCTGATAAACATCACGGTCATAATTGACATAATTGACAATTCGACAGATTACGACTATAAGTCATCAAGTTATTAATAATATAACTCTCATGAGTTTTTATGAATCGTATCGACTATTTATCTTGATAAGATTGGAGAAGAGAATGGAAAATAAAATTGCAGTAACCATTGATGGACAAGAAGTTTCGGCAACTCCCGGTCAAACTATTCTGGACTGCGCCAGAGAAGCAGGTATTTTTATACCGACCCTCTGCCATTATCAAAACACTACCAATGTCGGTGCCTGCCGTGTTTGCGTTGTGGAAGTGGAAAATGCTCGAAGCCTTGTCGCCTCCTGCTGTATGCCGATCACGCCGGGTATGGTTGTTCGCACCAACACGCCGTCGGTTCGTGCCGCCCAGAAGATGATCGTTGAATTATTATGGTCATCCGGTGATCATAATTGTCTGACCTGTGAACAAAACGGACAATGCGAATTACAAAATCTTGTTTACTGGCTGCAAATTGATAAACCCCGTTTTAATATCGAACCTCCCGGTTTTGCACCGGACAACAGCAATACCATGATTCATCGCGATCTGAACAAGTGCGTCCTTTGCGGCCGTTGTATTCGCGCTTGCAATGAAATACAGGTCAATGAAGTCCTTGATTTCGCCAATCGCGGTTCCTACGCAAAAGTCGGCCCGGCCTTTGACGCGGACTATATCGATTCCGCCTGTGTCTTCTGCGGTGAGTGCCTTCAGGTCTGCCCGACCGGCGCCATCACGTTCAAGCAGGCGAAATTCGCCGGCCGTCCCTGGGAATTGAATAAAGTTCGCACCACCTGCACATACTGCGGCGTTGGCTGTCAGATGGATCTTTATACCAAAGACAATAAAATCGTTAAAGTCTCGGGCAATCGCGAACATGGACAGCCCAATGATGGCAGCCTTTGTGTTAAGGGGCGCTTCGGCATGGATTTCGTGTCCCATCCCGACCGTCTGAAAAAACCCCTTATCCGTGCTAAGAAAGGCGGAGACTTCAAGGAAGCTACGTGGGATGAGGCTTTTACATTTATCGCTGATAAATTGGCAACAATCATAAAAGCGAAAGGCCCGGACAGCATCGCCGGCCTCTCTTCCGCACGATGCACCAACGAAGAAAATTACCTTTTCCAGAAATTCATGCGCGCGGTTGTCGGCACCAACAATGTCGATCACTGCGCCCGTCTCTGACACTCCGTAACGGTGGCCGGTCTGGCCGCCACATTCGGCAGTGGAGCAATGACCAATTCGATTGATGAACTGGAATACACCGATTTAATTCTGGCCACGGGGACCAATACCACCGAAAACCACCCCATTATCGGCATGAAAATCAAAAGGGCTATCAAGCGGCACGGTACCAAGCTGATCGTCATCGACCCGAGGGAAATTGATTTAGTCAAATACGCCGACATCTGGCTCCGGCAAAATCCGGGAACGGATGTGGCAGTATTCAACGGACTGATGAACGTGATTATCGCAGAAGATCTCTATGCCAAAGAATATGTAGATAAGCGGACGGAAGGATTCGATGCCCTGAAAACGCTTGTGGCAAAATATACGCCGGACTATGTTGAAAAGATTTCCGGCGTACCTGCGGAAGATTTAAAGAAGGCCGCCCGGATGTATGCCAATGCCAACCGCGCCAGTATCATTTATGCAATGGGCATTACCCAGCACATCAGCGGCACGGATAATGTAAAGAGCACCGCCAACCTGTCCATGCTTTGCGGCAATGTCGGTATTGAAGGCGGCGGCGTCAATCCGCTGCGCGGACAGAATAATGTTCAGGGCGCATGCGATATGGGCGCTCTACCCAATGTTTTTCCGGCCTACCAGCAGGTCGCCAATGAAGATAGCCGCAAAAAATTTGAAGCGACCTGGGGTGCAAATCTTTCCGGGAAACTGGGACTGACACTGATGGAAATTATGGCGGCGGCGGGCTCGGGCAAGATCAAGGCGCTTTACATCATGGGAGAAAATCCGCTGCTTTCCGATCCGGATCTTCATCATGTCAAAAAAGAACTTGGAAAACTTGATTTAATGATTGTTCAAGACATCTTTATGACTGAAACGGCGCAAATCGCCGATGTCGTACTGCCGGTAACAAGTTTTGCTGAAAAAGATGGTACCTTCACCAATACCGAGCGCCGCGTCCAGCGCGTGCGCAAAGCGATTGAAGCGCCCGGTGAGACTAAAACGGATTGGGAAGTCATTTGCGGCATCTCCAACAAAATGGGTTATCCGATGCACTATGCATCCGCCCAGGAAATTTTTAATGAAGTAACGACCGTTACGCCCAGTTATGCAGGCATCTCTTATCAACGCCTTGAGAAGGAAGGTCTGCAATGGCCATGCCCCACTCCTGACCACAAGGGCACAAAATTCTTGCACAAGGATAAATTCTCACGGGGACTTGGTCTGTTTACCGCCATTGAATTCATACCACCCAACGAACTGCCGGATAAAGATTATCCGTTCCTGCTTTCAACAGGGCGCGTCCTTTATCATTACCACACAGGCACGATGACGTCGCGCTCACAGGGTCCCTCAGAGCGCTGTCCCGAAAGCCTGGTTGAGATTAATCCTGTGGATGCTGAAAAGCTGGGCCTTTCCGATGGCCAAATGGTCAAAGTAACGTCAAGACGCGGAGATGTTCAAGCCAAAGCCCGCATCACGACAAAAAGCGCGCCCGGATCAATTTTCATGAACTTCCATTTCGCAAATGCACCTGTCAATCTGCTGACCAATCCGTCACTTGACCCGACAGGCAAAATCCCCGAGTATAAAGTCTGCGCTGTGAAGCTCGAAGCTGCGTGATAGACTGAATACTCTTGCATATGGTAAAAATAACATAAATAAAAAAAGAATATGCCCCTTGCATGGGGCATATTCTTTATGTATAAGGTGCATGTTTATTTTGATGAGCTCGACACGATGAAAAAACCAGCCCATCCGGATGTTTTCTTAAAGTGTCACTAAATACATTTTACGCCTTTTTCAGGAAAGGCAAGGGAGGAATTAAATATGGCTAATGAAAATTTGGAAAGTAAGCGATGGGGGCTCGCCGCGGCTGGCGTTGTCATGATGCTGGTACTGGGCACGGTTTACGCCTGGTCGGTATTTGTTAAACCCATTGCGGCATTGCATGGTTGGGAAGTAAAGATGGTATCGCGTGTTTTCATGCTGATTATCGGCACCATCGGTATTTCCGCTGCATTCGGCGGCATGCTGGTGGATAAGAAAGGCCCCAAATTTGTCGCCACGCTGGGCGCTTGTTTATATGGAATCGGCGTTTTACTGGGCGGCATCGCTCTGCACATGGGAAGCTTCTGGTTTCTGTTGATCGGTTACGGCGTCGTCGCAGGCATCGGCAACGGTTTGACTTATGTTGTCCCGATTGCAACTCTGATCCGCTGGTTCCCGGACAAACGCGGTTTAATCACGGGCCTGGCCGTTATGGGATTTGGCTTCGGCGCCTTCTTTATCGGCATGATCATTCCCGGCCTCATCAACAATGTCGGCGTTGCCAACGCATTCTTTATTCTGGGTATCGTTTATCTGATTTTCTGCGGCGGGGCGGCTCTAACTCTGAAAAACCCGCCTGCCGGCTGGCTTCCCAAAGGCTTTAAGCCTTCGGCAACAACGGTCAGCGCAGCAGATTCCTTCGGCTGGGCCGAAGCAAAGAAAACCCGTCAGTGGTACATGCTCTGGTGCATGCTTTTCTTAAACGTTACAGCGGGCATGGGACTTTTGTCCAAACTATCCCCCATGGCACAGGAAGTTATTAAACTCGCGCAGGGCATTGATGATCCGGCAAAACTGGCAATCATGGGCGGCAGCGTTCTGGCTACGGCTTCTATTTTCAATGGTCTGGGGCGTCTTTTCTGGGCGGCTGTTTCCGATAAAATAGGCCGTAAAGGCACTTATATGACCATGTTTCTGACCCAGGCGATTCTTTATATTCTTCTGCCTCAGGTCTCAAGCGTACTCATCTTCACCATCATCGCATGCTATCTTCTTGCTTGTCTGGGCGGTGGTTTTGCCGTTATGCCGTCTTTTGCGGCCGACTCCTTTGGTCCAACTTACATCGGCAAGGTTTACGGCTTCCTGCTGACGGCCTGGGGCGCGGCCGGTGTTGTGGGTGGCTTTGTGTTCGCCGAATTCAACAAAGAACAGTCGCTTTATACGGCGGCCGGATGTCTGGCAATCGGTTTTATTATTGCCCTGCTGTTCACCAGACCGAAAAACGTATCAGAATATCGATAATACATCCGATATTAAACCAGTTGATTCAGAAAACCCTTCTGCCCCGGCAGAAGGGTTTTTTTATGCAGAATCGAATTGTTCTTCCTGTGTTTTATATCCGCATTTCATTAATTCACAATTGACAATAAAATATTTATTGATTAAGTAATCATGCCTTCAAGATGAAGATCTTCGTCGCGCGGGTGATGGGGTTCACCTTTAACCGCCTTTGCTGCTGATAACTCCTGCCTATTTTTTCAATAAGGAGTGTTATTGCATGAAAGGGGATTACATACCTTTAGTCGTCGGTTTACTCGTATTTCTGGCCAGCATCATTTCACTTCGCCTGGGGCTTTCAGTAGCCATTATTGAAATCGCGCTGGGAGCCATTGCCGGAAACCTGGGGTTGCATACCGAAGAATGGATGCTCTACATCGCCCAGTTCGGCGGCATTATCCTCACCTATCTGGCCGGAACGGAAATCGACACAAAACTGTTTAAGGAAAAGTTCAAGGAAAGTTTCCTGATTGGATTTTTCTCATTCCTTGCGCCCTTCGTCGCCGCCTTTTTGTTCACTTATTATTTTGCCGGATGGGGGTATAAACCTTCGCTCATTGCAGGAATTGCTTTATCCACTACATCACTGGCCGTTGTTTACTCCGTCCTGGTGGAAACGGGGCTGACGAAAACACAAATCGGCAAACTGCTCATGGCCGCCACGTTTGTCACGGATATGGGCACAGCGCTGGCACTCAGCATCATGTTCATTCAGCCGACCCTGTTCACCCTGGTTTTTTATGTGGGATCTATCCTGATCATCTTATTTGTTGACCGGTTTTCTCCGTATATTCTGAATCATCCGATATATTTTAATAAAGTGATTGAGCCGGAAATCAAGTTCATTTTTCTTGTTCTGCTGATTTTTATCTTTTTTGCTCAGTTGGGCGGCGGCCAGGCAATCCTGCCCGCGTTTATACTGGGCCTTATCATGTCCAAACATTTTGATGAAAAGAAGAAAACCCGGGTTGTTCTGAACCGTCTGCGAACAGTAGCCTACGCATTTATCACACCGATTTTTTTTATTGTCGGTGGAATGAAAATCTCCGCAACGATGATTATTGCTTCGCTGGGACTTTTTGCGGCACTGTTTGCCGTGAAGATTATCGCCAAATTTATCGGTGTTTATTTTCTAGCAAAAAAATATATTTCGGGCGGTAGCATGTACACCACACTGCTCATGAGCACCGGCCTGACCTTCGGCACGATTTCGAGCCTGTTCGGTTTGCAGGCAGGCATCATCAATCAGACACAGTATTCCATACTGGTCGGCGCTGTAGTCGCCAGCGCCATCATCCCGACATTCATTGCCCAGAAATGGTTTATGCCTGTGGATGAGGAAGATATCCTTGATTTTGATACCTGGTATATGCCCGCAAACGATGATGAATAATTTTATGCCGATTTTTCCGAACGGATTTTAGGCTGCGTACCTGATAACAGCAACCGCAATGACTACCGCGCCCAGAGCGAAGCGATAGATCACAAACGGCAGAAATGTTTTTGTCTGTATATAGCGTAGCAGGAAGCCGATACTGGCCAGGCCGGCGATGCATGCCACGACCATGCCGGTGAGGAAACTCGCATCAATTATGGCCGGATTGGCAATCAATGTCGGAACTTTAACCAGCGCCGCACCGAGAATAATAGGTGCGGAAAGCAAAAATGAAAAACGCGCCGCGCCTTCCCTTGTCATCCCCAGCGCCAGTGCCGTGGTCATGGTAATACCGGAACGCGACACACCGGGAATAATGGCCAAAGCCTGCGAAAGGCCAATCAGAAAACTGGTCCTGAGGGTAATATGTTCCACATCGATTTGTTTCGTTCCTTTGCGGTCCACAAAGAAGAGAATAATCCCAAGCAGAATCAACATGCAGGCAATCAATACAGGATTGCGGAAGATCGTCTCGGCAATATTTTCCAGCAGAAAACCGATAGCAGCACCGGGGATTGTGGCCAGCACCAGGTACCAGAACAACTTCCCTTCCCTCTCCTTCGGCTGCGTGATACCTTTGCTTAAAAGCTTCAGCCAGTCTTTCCAGAAATAAAGAACAACGGCAATCAGCGTGCCGACATGCAGGGCAATATCAAAAGTCAGTCCGGGATCGACCCATTTCATTAACCAGGGCACCAGCACCAGATGCGCCGAACTCGATATCGGTAGAAATTCTCCCAATCCCTGCACCAATCCCAGAACAACAGCCTGTATGATATCCATTTTCAATATTTCCCTACATGTAAAAGATAGTAAAAAAAGCATTACATGATTAATCTGATTTTGTCCACATTCGCCGTAAACGCAATAGGCCAGCATCCATGACACAGCGAAAAACGGATGGAAGGAAACCTCTGGAATATCTGTTCACCCGTTTTAATCCCGCCTGTTGCGGGAAGAGCGCTAATACGCGGCGGCTTGCTGCGAAAGAAACATGTTTATTTTATATACCATCAGCTTGCTGTGAGGCGTTGATTGAGGAAGAAATTAGTTCCCTTCTCCCTGATATAAGAAACCTCACCGCCGGAAGACGGTGAGGTTTTTTTATGAACAGAATTATAATATGGTATCGGAAATGATTGAAATCGGAAATTGAAAACTATTTCATATTACCTTTTGTACAATGCATCAATCTGACCCTGATATTTTTCAAATACAACACGTCTCTTCAGCTTCATGGTCTGCGTCAGCATCCCGTTTTCCAGTGAAAAAGGCTCGGAAATAAATATGAATTTTCTCGGGATTTCATAACTTCCATAGGTTCCCTTTAATTGATTGATTATTTCACTCTCGAGGAATTTCTTTGTCTCATCCTTTTTCAGCAGCTCTGCGCGGTCCTTAGGCAGGTTATTTTTTGCCGCCCATTTATCCAGTGCCGCAAAATCCGGGATGATCAGAGCGACATTGAATTCACGGCCCTCCCCGTAGATCATGGCATTTTCAATATAATGATTCAGCTTAATATCTTCTTCAATGGCTACAGGGAATACATACTTACCATTTTCGAGTTTGAACTGTTCCTTGAGTCGTCCGGTAATAAAGAGAAAACCCTCCTCGTCAAGACGTCCGCGGTCGCCCGTCCGGAATCCGCCATCCGGAGTCATGACGGCCTTTGTGGCTTCCGGCTTATTGTGATATCCCTGCATGACGTTGGGTCCGTAAATGATAATTTCTCCATCCGTTGCATCCGGTCCGACAACCGACTTGTCGATCTTGATGGTGCTCATTCCCATGAAAGGACCCACGCTGCCTATCTTATATTTTGTCGGGCAGTTCATTGTTGCACCGGGCGAGGTCTCCGTCAATCCGTAAGCGTCATAAAGAGGCACTCCCATATCCCAGAAGAAGCGGGATATTTCCGGATTCATGGCGGCGCTTCCTGTCATAACGCCTTTTAATCTGCCGCCCAGTTTCTGGCGAATTTTCTCAAAAACAACCGCATCGGCAATCTTAAACTTCAGATTTACCATAGCACTGGATTTACCCTGTGCCGCCAGCTCATGTTTTTTCTTGCCGCTCTCTACGCCCATGAAAAATAATGTCTTGGCCAACCCGCCTTCTTCATTCATCTTCGTTATTAATCCATCATAGACCTTGTTGAAGACTCTGGGAACGGCGGTCATGAATGTCGGTTTAACCAGAAGTAAGTCTTCCCCGATGGATGCTGCGCTTTCTGCAAGACCGATGGACCCGCCCATCAGGCAGTATGCAATAAGTTCCCCAAGTCCGAAAACGTGCGCCCAGGGCAGGATATTCAGACATCCGTCCAGATGGTTGATTTCCGGGAAAGCGGCTGATGTAGCATGAGCATTGCTTGTAATGTTGCCCTGAGAAAGAAGCACGCCCTTGGGGTCGCCAGTCGTACCGGATGTGTAAATCAGGATGCATATGTCTGATTGAGCAGGATAAATACTTTTAACGGGTTTAGCTGCGCCCTTTTTTTCCAGATCCGCCAAGGTATCCGGTCCGTCGCCTTCCATAATGATCACTTTCTGTAAGGAAGGTATGGAGGAGATGGCATCTTTTATTTTGTCATATATTGCTTTTTTGCTGATAAAAAGAACTTTAACCTTAGCGTCATTGATAATATATTTCCAAACCTGCATCAGTTCGGCTTCATACATGGGAACAAATCGGGCACCCAATCCGCTATTGGCAAAAAAGCAGACAGCCCAGTCCGTGCTGTTGTTGCAGATAACACCAACGGCATCATCCTTTTGAACTCCCAGTTGACTCAAACCACTTCTGACGTTATCCACGCGTTTTCCAAAGTCAGCATAGGATATCCATTCATACTGTTTTAATGCCTTATTTTTCGTTCCGAGAAAAGGCCTCTCCGGAAATTTTGCAACTGATTTTTCAAGTATTTCAACTACATTGTCCGGTTTCGTTAACTGATACATATGTTCCCTCCTGAAATTTGATGAATATTGCTTTTAATAGACGCCATTCATAATTAACGGGTATAGATAACAGATAAACAGAAATGGTCAATACATATAATCTATATGTGTATTGTAGTATGTACTCCTATATTACAGGTAAGATTTAAGTCAGTGCAAGCAAGTAGGAACGAAGATTGGTATCCGTAGAGATGATGTTTAATTTCTCACGAATACTGTTTCTGTAAGAATTAACCGTCCCGACCGAGAGATTAAAGATATCTGCAATATCTTTGGAACTTTTCCCCTGCTTGATCAGAGCGGCAACCTGCAGCTCTCTCGGAGAAAGGTTCTTGTAGGAGATGGACAGTCTGTTAATGAAGGGTGAAGCGATATTATTCAGATTGGTTTCAAGCACATTCAGATATTCCAGTTTTTGCTCATTAGTTTGTGCCGTTCGCAACCTTTGTACAAAAGGTATTACCAGTTGATGAATGTTGGACTGCAGGGACTCTTGAAGGTTTTTCTGATCTTCATCCCGGTTCTTTAAAAGTACGCGCAAGGTCGTATTGATTTCCTGCAACTCGAATGTGCGTTCCTTGACACGGGTTTCAAGCTCATCAAGGGTCTTCTGCAGATTTTCTTCTATTTTTTTTCTCACCGTGATATCGCGTATACCGAAAACCGCCCCAAGAAAATTCCTTTGTTGATCCAGCATATAGGCCCCTGTTGCTTCCAGCCATATATACTCACCTCGAGCATGTTTATAGCGACACTCAATCTTACCTGGAGAAAATGTTGCGATGGAAGTTCTCAAACCGGTTTCAATGGCAGGGAGGTCTTCCGGATGAATAAAATCCATCAGGGATTCACCGTCCCTTTCTTTTGGATCATATCCCATAACGCTAAATACAGACGGGCTGATATAAACAATTTTGAAATCCCGGTCGGTCATGACAATAATGTCTTTCATATTGTCCGTGACCAGACGCAAACGTTCCTCGCTAAGGCGCAGCGCTTCCTGCACCCTTTTACGATCCGTAATGTTCAACTGTGTGCCTGTAAACCTTAACGGCTTTCCCTTTTCATCCCAGCTGACCACCCGCCCGCGCCCCAGAACCCAGATCCATTCACCCGACTTGTGGCGCAGACGATATTCCATTTCGACTAATTGGCGATTGCCTGACATAATTTCCCGAACTTTTTCCCTGATATTATTCAGGTCATCAGGATGGATTATTTTCATCCAGGTTTCTATGTTAAAGGCAAGAAAGTCTTCTCTTTGATAACCCAGCATATCCAGATAGCGGTCATCGACATAGGACACTCCTGTCTTGCTGTTAATATCGTAAAGACCCAGTTCCGCCCCGGCCAACACTAATTCCAATCGCTCCTGAATACTGCGGATGGCATCTTCAGCATTTCTGCGCTCGGTAATATTGTGGAAAAGTGTTCTAAATCCAATGGGTTTTCCCTGAATACCCCGGATCAGGCTAACCGTTAATTCATATTGATTTTTCTTTCCGTCTTTATTGATTGATTCCAACTCTGAACTCTTGGCCGGAATGCCTGTTTTATAAACTTCGTTATAAATCCGGTAGGCCCGCTCCAAATTCTTCCGCTCGATGTAGCTCCGGTAACTGAGCCCCTGCAACTCCTTACGACTGTAACCCGTCTCCTTCAAGTAGGCATCGTTAAAATAAGTAATGTTGCCGGCCAGATCATGCTCGGCATAAGGCTCGGAAATATTTTCGATAACAGCGCGATAACGGGCCTCACTTTCCCGGAGCAGGTCACTTTGTGACACCTGCTCTTCAATACGTTCCCGATCTGCATAGCGTTCACGAAGGCGATGTAATTCTTCGATAAGTTGTTCCTTTGTTTTTTCCTGATCGATCAAGGGCTTTTCCTTACGGGATATTTAATTCCAATGCAGAATAAGTCAGTGAGTTAAATTAGGGGACGGTAGTACCGGCTCATTAATTCGACAACTATGGAGAGTTTATCAAAAGGTGTTTCAGAATTCAAGTCAAAGGCTTAAAGGGAACGGCCTGAATATCCACTCTTTAATGGAGCGAGTCAATACGACTCGCTCCATCGGGTGTTTAATTTAAGATTGTTAATCAATGGCTCCAGCCGTCAAACTGCCGATCATTTTGTTGAATTTTGCCGGATCATCGAGCTTCCCTCCCTCTGAGATAACCGCCATATCGTACAGAAACGCCGTGTAGTCTCTCAGGACATCGGCCTCTTTGTTCTTCTCATAGATTCCCTTAATCTTCACAAGAAGGGGATGATCCATGTTCAGTTCCAGAACCCGTTTACTGGGCGGCACTTCCTGGCCGCTGGCTTTGAGTATTTTCTCCATGTAAGCGCTCATATCGTAGGCATCACCCGATAGACAGGCTATGGAATTCTTCAGATGGGTGGAAAGTTTGACATCCTTCACCTTTTCACCCAGAGTCGACTTGATGAATTCAAACAGACTGCTGTATTCCTCTTTTTTCTTATCATCTGTTTTGTCCAGATCAAGATCACCCTTCTCTGCGCTCTTGAAGGTCTTTTTCTCAAATTCATGAAGGTCACGAATGACCCACTCGTCGATGGGATCCGTCATGAGAAGGACTTCAATATCTTTTTCCTTCAGTTGTTCGAGGTGGGGACTGTTGATAAGGGTACTCAGATTGTCACCGGTAATGTAGTAAATGTCTTTCTGGTCCGGATTCATTCGGGCAACATAGTCTGCAAGTGAAACCCATTTCCCGTCGGATTTGGTTGTCTTGTAGCGCATCAAGGCAGCAATCTTCTCTTTGTTATCGAAATCCTGGGATATCCCCGCTTTAAAGATATGGGCAAATTCTTTGTAGAAAGTCTCGTACTTTTCCTGATCGAGCCCTGCCAAAAGTTCCAGCACCTTCTTGACCAGGTTCTTTTTGATATTCCGGACAAGAGCATCCTGCTGAAGGATCTCGCGACTGACGTTGAGATTGAGGTCCGGGGCATCAACAACGCCCTTAATGAAGGCAAGGTACTGGGGCATCAATTCCTTGCAGTTTTCCATAATGAAGACCCGCTTGGAATAGAGCTGTATCCCGTGTTTTTGCTCATGGGAGAAAAGATCAAAGGGAGCTCTGGATGGGATGTACAAAAGCGCGCTGTATTCCGTCGTCCCTTCGAGCTTCAGGTGGAGATGTGCCAAGGGCGGGTTCCAGTCATGGCTGACGTGCTGGTAGAATTCGTTGTGCTCCTCTTCGGTAACCTCATTTTTCTCCTTTGTCCAGATCGCCTTCATGGAGTTGAGTGTCTCTTCCCGGATGACCTTTTGAGTCTTGCCCTCCTCAGGTTTGCCGTCTGCGTTTATGACCGGTTCCGTTTTTTCCACATCCATGACGACAGGATAACCAACAAAGTCCGAGTGCCGCTTGATAATGCCGCGAATGGTCCACTCATCGGTGAAATCCTGATCATCCGCATCCACCTTTTTCAGTTGCAGAGTGATAGTTGTCCCTCGGGTTTCCTTATCGAATTCTTCGATGGTATAGGACCCGTCTCCGGATGATTCCCACCGGCATCCCTTTTCGCTTCCCGCAGCACGCGTCGTCAGCGTAACCTTTTCGGCAACGATGAAGGCGCTGTAAAAGCCAACGCCGAATTGACCGATCAGCTCCGGCGTGACCGTCCCCTGATTCTTTACTTCGCCCATGGCCTCCAGAAATCCCGCCGTCCCGCTCTTGGCGATAGTTCCGATATTTTCCACCACCTCATCATAGGTCATGCCGATTCCATTATCCGATACTTCGAGGATATTTTTTTCCTTATTCCGGGTAATCCTGATTTTCAGTTCCGTATCTGTACCCATAATGTGAGACTCCGTCTGCGCCTTGAATCGCAGCTTGTCGAGGGCGTCCGATGCGTTGGAAACAAGTTCCCGCAAAAAAATCTCCCGGTGCGAATACAGAGAGTTGATGATAATATTCATGAGTTGCTGAACTTCTGTTTTAAACTGATGGGTCTTCTTCTTTCCTGCCATAGGGCCTCCTGCTATATATTATTGATTTTTATTTGATATAACGATTTTATATCTGAGCACTGCGATCTTATATATGGTTATCATTTTCCGGTTGTCAAGGGAACCGCAGGTAAGGGGATATCCCTAAATTTTGTGTTGGTTGGATAGCAGCGTTTTGTTTGACACAGAAATTAAGAAATATAAGACCATACAAACATCCGCATGGAGTTATGTGGTACTCAGGAAGCTACTGTAACGAGTTATTTTATGGCAGGCTAACATGACATCGACGTTGCGTCAGTCGCGAGAGACAGGGCCGAGGCGTTTTTTCAGAAAGTATCTGTAAGGAAAGGATATCAAGATCACAGCCGGGTCCCAAGAGCAATATTTGGATAATTAAATCATTGATCATCGGGGACAGCATTAATCTCCTGATTGCACTGCGAACTTTAAGAATGATAATTGCCAAAACAAATGCAGTTGGAGCCCGGCTGCAATAGGATCACCACCGGGCATCCACGGTTAGAATTTCACGTTGACACTAAGAAACACAACATGGGTCCGATAGGATTGCTCTGCATATGCCCCCGTCATACGCGTAGTGCCTGCCACATAAAGATAGTTATTGTACTGGGAATCACCGTATGAGAATGATTCAAAGGCATAGGCTCCCGTCACGGCCACCATTTTCGTAATCTGATAGGTTGTCTTAACAATAAAATTGTCGAGATGATAATTGTCCCAGGCATTGAGGTCAATAGTATCCTGCGTCCGTCCGGCAGGTAAAGCCACCGCTCCCAGATAGGTGTAATCAACAGTTCCATCGGATTTGACGGAATTGTGGGACAGATTCAGAGTTAATTTATCCATGATGATGGAAATGTCGGTTCCGACGCCATACCCGTATGTATTTTCCTGCGCCTCAGAGGTCCAGTTAAATGATGTAGCCGTAGGCGCGGTATCAGGACTATTGTTAACGGTTGTTTGCCTCTGGAATTGGTTCAGCGTGCGTTGCTCGAAATCAAAATAGCCGAAGAGCCGCACACGTTTGTGAATCTGCCAGTCAATATCCGCATTAACCTCCTGGGCCTTAATGTCATTCAAGCCCAGAATTGTATCTTTATAGTTACTATGCTTATATTTATACCCGATATTCATGCTTAATGTATCGAGCGGATAGAATTCGACAGACGCTTTGTATGTGTTTCTATTTTGGGCTGAGGCATCAAACCTCCGAACCCACGGTTCCAGAGACACAACCGGGGTCATCGGAATGTCAAACTCCGCCGCGCGATCTAGAAATTCGTAGCCCACCTTTGCATTCATGAATTTCAGGCCGCTCCATTTCAACCCCAGATCGATAAGGTTGTCCCGATTTTTCGGTAAATCCTCACGGGCACGTTCCGTCTTGGTGAAACGGTAGGCGGCATTAACCCGAAACTGGGCGGGCAATTTCAAGCCGGCTTCAATACCATAGATGTTCTTACGGTAATCAAAGAGATGGTTGTTGAGCACCGTCGCACCATCGGTAGTGGTAATGACGTCGGATTTGTTGTCTTTACTATAATACTTGTAAAATATTTTGGCATTTAAGAAAGGTTTCGGATTGAACGTCAAAGCAAGATTCAACTGGTCCGTGTAGACGTTGCCGTTGAAATATTGACTGCTCAAGGTGATCCCGGTCAGCCCGCCGGCAACATTCGCAACATAGCTGTTGGCCAGCTTCGCGGAGGAACGGGCACGTGCCGAGGAGAGATCTATGCTGAACTTGCTGTTGAACGGGAGCGCTACCCCTCCCTGAAAACCGAACTTACTGTAGTTATTCTCCGGCGGGAGAAACAGCGTATCCGTTGCTGATGCCGTATTTGCGGTGGCGGGATTACGGAAATACTGAAGTCCGTCACCACTTTCAAAGCGACTGTATAAATAATTTACGGATAAGAACAGAGGCTTGCTTGAATAACCCGTTTCCACCTTAATATTGTCAGTCGTATAATTAATGTTTACGGGCAGCTCGATGGCGATTCCGCCAGGGGAGGTCCCGGCTACGCCCAGCGGATATACACCGGATTTCCTCTGTTGATCCACATTGACATCGATATAAAAAGGATTGAGGTAATCAAATTTGAGACCGGCACCCATATTTTTCCGTCTGACCGTATAGTCAAACGTGTTCCAGGTGGCCGGATTGGTCACTGGTGTTGCCCCGGCGTAAGTCAGGGAATTTGTACCCACACCTGAATAGAGACTTCTGGCATCGTAGGTAAAGTTATGGGGAATCTCTTCATAGTTAATATTCAAGCGAAACATATCCCACCTGCCGCCCTCGAGCATATAACTCTGGGTATTGTAACCAATATCATTAGATTCGAATAAGATATATTGTTTTGGCATGTCGTACTTCAAGTTGATGCTTCCATAGACGCCGTCCCGGATGTCACGGTATTCGTTGAACTTGGCACTGTTGTCTTTTCCTTCCCGAACGACTCCCGTCACCGTTATGTCCCCGGATAATTTCCCCTCTTCACAGAAGGCGGTCCCCCAGGCTCCCAGGATCACCATAATCGTTATGATTGATTTGATTCCTTTCATGGATCACCTCCTATCTGACCAGGGTTTTACCGCGCGTCGAAGGACCGGTACTACCGTGGACTTCCGAATGACAATTCAGGCAAGAACGGGCAAACATCCTGTTGGACTGCGACGCGCCCCCAAAATTAAAGAAGTTTGTATAGATATTTCCCGGATGCTGCGTTGCATCATGGCAACTCTGACAAAGTTGAGGTACGCGGTTGTTCAGGAGTTTCCCATGATTACTCCCATGCACGGTGTGGCAGGTTTTGCAGTTTTCTTCAACAGGAGGATGCTCCCACATGAAAGGACCGCGCTTTTCAGCATGACATTTGTAGCATAGTTCGTTGCCGGAGCCGCCTTTGATGGATTTCTCCCCGAAACCGCCGTGATGATCATGACAATCTGTGCATTTTATTTTGCCTTCTTTAATGGGATGATGCGATTGCTTGGCAATCTGACCGCGAATACTCCGATGGCAGGAAATACACAATTCCGGCTGAGGCGTTTTCAGATTCATTTTTTTCCCCGAATGAACCGTATGGCAGTTGTCGCAGGAGATACCGGCAGCCTTATGGGCGCCCATGTCCCAATGGGTGAGGGTTCTTGACTCGGCATGGCAATCGAGACATTTTGCTGATTTTGCCGCCCCGTCATTTTTTTTATCTCTGAAAATGAAAATATCGACACCACCGCCGCCGCCCTTCTGAATGTGGGATTTACCGTCTCCATGACAGGATTCGCATCCTTCGGCATTTGCCGGACTTTTACGGATGGCCATTTTTGCATGAGGAGAATTGATATAGGTGCTGTAGTGTCCCTGATGGCACATTTTGCAGGTCTCAGACCTGCCACCTTTTCCTGCGCTCGTTCCTTGCGAAGGAACGACAATCCAGCAAGTAAGAACCAAGATGAAACAAAAGACAAACCACAGAAATATTCTTTGCATCGCACCCCCTTGAAACTCTGCACTTCGTAATAGTCTCGTGAACAGTTTTCGGCATCCGGAGCAGATTCCTGACTGTAGTAGCCGAAACAATGAATCAACGTAAACTCTCAGCGGCGCAGACGACATTCGGTTCAGTGACAATGTTTAACTCTTAAAACCAACACTAAATCGCTGCGGAGACAAAGAAATATACTTAATATTAAAAAAATAGGAGCTCGCATGAAATTGTCAAGTGTGTTTTCCGTCAATTTTTTAATAAATAGCATGATTCTTTTTCTTTATCGTAATTCCATGCCACTAAGCTAGTATAGTTATTATGATAATTAATATTATATTTAAATATTTGCTGACGGATACAGACTTCAGAACAAAGGGTAAAAATCGCTATCTCCTGTTGAATATAAAAGTTTATCGTTTCTTGAATTACAAAATTAATGTTTTCTGAAATAAATTGCTCTTGACAAACATTTAATTCTAACTATTTTTTATGCATGGATATTTATCCATTTAGAGTATGTGTTGTTGGTCGTTCATCTGATGTTCAGCTTTTCCCCAAACCAATGCGCCGGATATTTTTGGCGCTCCACCAGCGAATGGAGGTTATCATGGAGAAGTGCAACTGCAACACCCGTTTCATTAAAATCACTTTTATTCTCTTCTTTTTGATGGCCGGAATTCTTTCCGCTACCTCGACATGTTATGCCCAAGGCGCAAAAGCCTATATTTCAACCCAGGATGGATCCAAATTGCTGGTTTATAATCTGGCCAGTCATCAACTGATCAAATCCATTGATATCTATACCCCGTCAGCTCTGGCACAAGTACTGCCGCCTAATGCAAATGACGTCATCGCGGTAGGCAATCGCATTTTCATGACGGTTCCCGGCGCTGAAATTTCAAAGGCGGGACAAAACGAGCTTAAAGTAATCGATTCCCGTTCCGATGCCGTAGTGGCTACGATTAAAACGGACTTGACTCCTTCAGGGCTGCTTGAATACAAAGGACGGGTTTATATGGTGAACCGTTATGGCAATACCATACAGGAGATCGATCCCGATAGCCTGAAGATTGTACGCTCCATATCCTTTACCCCCCCCGGCCAGATGCCTCTGAATAATCCTCTGACCATGGAAATCGCCAATGACAAAATTTACCTTCCATTTCCCGGAGGCTTGGCTAGGCCGGGAATCATTTCGGTTCTGGATCTTAAAACAGGCGCCCCCATCAAAGCAATTGAATTCAGCACTATCAGCCCATACGGCCCCATCGCAATTAAAAACGTCGGTGAAGGGAAAATATACCTCGGGGGCATCCGGAACGCGGGCGTTCTGGACACCCGATCAGACCGCATCGTTAGAAATATCATTCTTTCCGGCAGAGAGATTTATGTTCAGTCATTCGCTGTATACGGAGGAAAAGTTTATGCCGCAAACGGTGTGAGTACAGTGAGTGTCATCGATCCATTAACCGATACGCTGCTTGCGGAAATTGATACCGGCTACCATGACTATGCCTGTCACCTGAGGGCCGGTATCGTCGGCTCTACAAATAAAATATTTGTAGCTGATGCGGGACGGGGGATCAAAATCATTGATCCAAAATCAAACAGGCTTATCATGACGATTGCCTCCGATGAACCACTGGGTCCTGCCGCGATCATCGGCTCGGAATAAACTCAATTACAAACCGAAGAAGGGTAAAGGTTGTACGGTCTCCTTTAGCCCTTTTATCTTCACAACCGAAAAATAACAAAGGAGAATAAATATTATGGATGTTTGGAAAAAATTAGCTATTTATACTTGTGGGCTTTTATTGATATGCACCATGTACGTCACAATTGTTAAAGCCGGGGGACCGCCATTGAAGGACAATGCATGCGCTACATGTCACAAGGACTACGGCACCATCATGCCCAAAAAGCATCCGGATGCCGGTAAAGGAGCTCCCTGCTTATCCTGCCATGCTCCTGATGCCTCCAGAACTGAAGCAACAAAGTTTTCGACGCAAATTCACAAAGTCCACCAGGGCGAAAAGACCAAATTGGAATGCACGGTTTGCCACGCACTCTAGCAAACGGATCTAAACCGAGACGGGTATCAGAGGGAACACTGGCAAAATAATAAATCATTCAATCAAACGAAATTTATTTTCGCGGATTTTGTCAGCGCCCCTCATTCCAATGTATTGCCGGCGCCGGAAATGCTCATGCCAGGCTGCTTTGCCAATTATCTGAACTGACATCCCGGCTTTCACTTCCGGCCGAACGGGATCCCCAGTTTTCTCATCCGGTGCCGAAGTGTGCTTGGATTAATGCCGAGCAATTCAGCGGCGCCTCCTTCTCCATTGACCCGGCCTCCTGCCCTATCCAGAACGGCTTCAATGTAGCGGGCTTCCATTACATCGAGCCTCTCGGTTTCCCGGATATCCTCCATGATCGGTCTGTTTAGCGGAGCTTTGCAGTTGATAATATTGCCGAACGTCAGATAATTATTCTTGGATAAAATGATCGCTCTTTCCACCGCATTTTCAAGTTCACGCACATTGCCGGGCCATTCATATTGCATCAATCGATCTATTTCGCCCGGCGAGAGATCCGGAATGTCGGACAGTGCCATCTCCTGTGCTTTCTTTTGAATAAAATGATGAACCAGGAGCGGTATATCGTTTTTTCTTTCACGCAGCGGCGGTACGGTTATCGGAAATATGTTCAAACGGAAATAGAGATCTTCCCGGAACTGCCCCGAGTTTACCAGGCTTTGCAGATCCGTGTGCGTGGCCGATATGACCCGCACATTGACCTTAATGGTTTCCTGGCCGCCGACACGCTCGATTTCCTTTTCCTGCAGCACGCGCAGGAGGCGGACCTGCACCTGCTGTGGAAGTTCAGAAATCTCATCCAGAAATATCGTACCGCCGTCAGCACGCTCAAAACGGCCGCGCTTTTGGGCAATCGCCCCCGTAAAGGCTCCTTTTTCGTGTCCGAATAGTTCGCTGTCGATGAGCGTCTCCGGAATGGCCCCGCAGTTGACTTTGATCAGTGGTCCGTTACTGCGATGCGAAAGTTCATGAATGGCATTTGCGATAACTTCCTTCCCTGTGCCGGTTTCTCCCACAAGAAGCACAGGACTCAATAGAGGAGCGACCCGGTGCACTTTCTCCATGACCTCCCTCAGGCCGAAATCAGCCCCGACCAGTGTCCCCCCGATTCCCCTCTTTAATTCATTCTGGAGATAACGTTTGTCATCCGCGAGAAGGTCCTTGACTCTGATCACTTCTCGATACTGTAAGTGATTGGCAAGTGCAATCGCTGCCGGCTCGTTCACCAGGGCCCATACCCTTAAATCTTCATCGCTGTATTTTCTCTCACCCTGGACAACAGCAAGAAAAGATCCCACATATTTCCCTTCTATCATCAGGCGATTGACCAGCACTGAAGAAGGCGGCCATCCCCGGCTTTCCGCTAAACGGCGGATAATGGGATCACTGAAGGCATTATCCAATTTCCTGATCCGCGGAAACCGTTCGGTATCCTGAATCTCATGAGGCAGCAAAGGCGCGAGCGGGATTTCTTCCGAGGTGAGATGTGCGCCCTGCGAATCAACTGTCGCGACATTCTTAATGCATTTTATTTCCGGGTCATATATCGTGATGATTAATTCATCTACAGGCAAAACGCGGCTTACATATTCGAAGCACTTAAGCAATGCTTTATCAATTTCCAGGCTCCCGCAAATTCGAACAGAGACATCCCGGAAAAATTCATTTTCATCAATCATCATTTATCTTTCTTCCCAATTGTCGTATACGGCATTCTACATACAATTATCACATAAGACAAATTGTTTTTGTCATATGTGATAATTAACACCAGTGCACTATTTTAAACTATTGATTTAAGGTGTTATTTTTTATGGCATACGGCATGCTTCGCTTTAAGAGTATGAAATGGCTGGAAGAGATAAGGTTGAGGACTCAACCACGAAGGGAAAAAGAAGTCATGAGCGTGCTTCTGGAAATTGCCGATTCCGTTCATGATAAGAAAGGGCTGAAATCGGCAGTAGCGTATTGTCACCAGGCACAACCGGGCGGCTTTAGTTTGATCCTTGATTGGGATACGGCATCTGTTCCCATACAGGGAAGCGATACTGCCACACTCATTCTCGAAGGACTTAAACCGTTCGGACTTCTGGACCGCACCGTAATGGTGGAGAGAGGAAAGGCAGAAAAAGGTCGGCATTGAAGAGACGGAGTTTTTTCTGAAGCGCCGTCCGACAGATCTTTATTGATTAACAACGAATCAACATCAAAAAGGAGAATATTATGGCAGAAAAAGAAAAGGATTCAAAAGCATTAACCAGAAGGAATTTTTTAAAAACAGCAGGCGCCACGGCCGCAGCCGCGGGACTGGCCACGGGCGGAATGACCATGATGCCCTGGACCGCCGAAGCGGCGGCCATCCCGAAGAAATGGGACGAGACCTATGACGTGGTCATCGTCGGCAGTGGTTTTGCCGCACTGGCCGCAGCTTTAGAAGCAAAAAAAGCCGGGGCGTCCGTGGTTGTTTTAGAAAAAATGCGCACGGCCGGCGGCAATTCGATTGTTAATGGCGGTGTAGTCGCGGCGGCAGGCTCGCCCCTGCAGGCTAAGCAGGGAATCAAAGATTCACCGGAACTCCTGCTCAAGGACATGCTGACAGCCGGGCTGAACTTAAACCATGTCGAATTGGCCAAAATGGTAGCTGACCGATCGGTGGAAACAGTGATGTGGACCATTGACGATCTGGGCGTCAAATACAAGGACCGGGTCAGTCAGGAAGGGGGACACTCCGTTCCGCGGATGTACAGTACATACAATCAGAGCGGATCGGCAATCGTAACGGCGCAACTGGCCAAGTTAAAAGGTCTGGGCGTGGTGCCGAGATTACAAAGTTATCTAACTCAGATTTATCGTGATGCGGATGGGCGGGTCAAAGGCGTTCAAATTCGTGATAAATATGTTTTCCCGAAAAAAGACAGTGGAAAGATCAAGAACATTAAAGCCAAGAAAGCGGTCATCATGGCGACAGGCGGCTTCGGCGCCGACGTTAATTTCCGGACGATTCAGGACCCCCGCCTGACGGCTGACGTGGATACAACCAATCAGCCGGGTGCAACCTCCGAAGCGCTTCGCGAATCCCTGCGCATCGGCTGCACTCCGTTGCAGCTTTCTTGGATTCAACTCGGGCCCTGGGGCAGCCCGGATGAAAAAGGTTTCGGGCTCGCGGCCTTCTTCGGCCAGGGCTGCGCGGCAATATACGGTCTGTGGATCGATACCAAAACCGGCCGACGTTTCGTTAATGAACTGGCTGACCGCAAGGTCCGTGCCGACGCCATTCTCAAGGCAGGCAATAAATGCCTTGCCTTTTGCGATGAAAACGGCACCCGGCTGCAGAAAGACGCCATCCCCAAGTTCATGGAAAGAGGCATCGTCAAGAAGTACGATACACTGGAAGCAATGGCGGCGGCCTATAACGTTCCCTTCGGCCCCATGATGGAAGAAATCAATAAATACAATGAAGCGCTGGTCAAAGGCAAAGATGAAGCCTGGGGACGCTATCTCTGGAAAGACGCCAAACCTATTGGGACGGCGCCTTTCTACGCCATGCGGCTGATGCCAAAAGTTCATCACTGCATGGGCGGCGTCAATATTAATGCGCAAGCGCAGGCGCTGGACGTGATGACGGATCAGCCTATCCCCGGACTGTACGCGGCGGGAGAACTCACGGGTGGTGTACATGGTGCAGTGCGCCTCGGCAGCTGCGCCACAATCGATTGTCTGGTATTCGGACGTGTTGCCGGACAAAACGCGGTAAAAGAGAAAAGCTGGAGCTAGTTTAAATTTTTTTAAGCAAGAGAGCTCTTTCCTGCCAAGGGAAGAGCTCTCTTTTTATTGTACAGGCGTGTCCGTTAAACACGGAAACAGGAAGGACGATCTTAAGTTTTCATGTTGATACAATAAGTGCGGGGAAGGTTTGAACGTCTCTCAGGTTAATGAACACTTCAAAAAGTATCCAGATAAGTATACAATAGCAACCACGCAATCAATGAACACGAGAAAAACACAAAGAGGCAACGTGATATCGTGGAAAAGAAAAATAAATCCGGTTTAATGAACAGACGGCAAGTTCTGAAGGCGGGAATAGCAACCGGCCTGTATTTTGCTTTTCCCTGTGACGTTTTGTGTGACACACTGCCCGCATATAAACCAACGGCAGCGTCAGATAACAACGCTTTGTATCTTACCCATTGTAATATCATCGACGTTGTTCAGGGTGTTGTTCAGAAGGACAAAACAGTGGTAGTCCGCCGGGGCACGATAGATGCGATAACCGATGGGCTGCCGGCTCCGGAGCAAGGGGGAGTGTCCCTTGATCTGAAAAATCAATATCTGATGCCGGGACTGATTGATGCTCATTGCCATGCCACGTTGACCTGCGAATCACAGTTAAATGTTTTCGGCGTTTTCACAACGCTTCGGCAGTTCAAAAGAAATTTCATTCAACAATTCACTCACGGTGTGACGACCATCCGGGATATGGGGGCGATGCCCAAACTGCTTCAGGATGGCCTCACGATGATCGCTAAAGGCGATATCGCGGGACCGCGGGTCGTCTATTGTAACGCATTTACCAATATTCAGGGCGGTCATCCGGACATTGATCCTGCGGATATCTCGATCTTCTCAGGTGTTGCCATGGCTTTTACCGGCAATCCCTGTTTATGGTTTAAAGATACCCGTGAACTGGAAGAGAGGATGAAGCAAAACAGCGGCGGCGGTGCGTCATTTATCAAGCTGACCATGGATAATCAATCGTTGATGTGCGGGCTTTCGGATATTCCTGTCTATTCCGACGAGCATCTAGGCGTGATTATGAAATTTGCCCGGGAGCATCATCTGCCGACAGCCGGACACATTCACACAAAGTTTGGTTTTGACCGCGCGCTCAGCTACGGACTCAATTCGATGGAACATTCGATTGCGGATGCCCGGCTTTCCGATGAGGAAGTCCTGAAAATGGCTCAAAAGAAAATCGCAATTGTTCCCACGATGATTATTGCGCAGATGCTGGCCGCCGAGGAAGCATACAGGACGCTCCCCCCGCAGTATCGTACGGACTTTATAGCCGGTGAAATGGCCATCCGCCGTCAATATCTGAATTCACAACGAAGCGATGATATTGAGCCGTCGATTCATCAGGCCAACATGGCCTCTCTGAAAAATTATCAAAAGGTCGGCTGCGAAAATTTATATTCGAAGGGAGTATTTTTACCCCGCCCGGAAATATATTTTAATATTCTGCTTCGGGGGCCGGAAAATCTTTTAAAGATGAAGCAGGCGGGCGTGTTGATCGGCTGCGGCACGGATTCGGGGGTGCCGTTCATGTATCACGGAACTCTCTGGCGGGAAATGGAGATGCTGGCGCGCGTAGGCTTCAGCAACAAGGACGTATTGCGGTGCGCCACGATTAATAATGCCCGGATCCTGCAGATGGCGGATAAAATCGGGACGATTGAAAAAGGGAAATTTGCGGATATGGTGGTGCTGAAAGAAAATCCGCTGGAAAAGATCGAGGCCTGCCGCTTGCCGCAGCAGGTCATCAAAGACGGCCGGGTTTATGATATAATCGGAAGCGTATAAGTAATCTGCCTCGAAGCCCGTCTGACGGAATCACCGCCGCACGATATCGGCTCACATCGCTTCGCGTCCTTCCGGCATCTACGGGATCGCAAGAGTTACGGTTGTCATAAGAAAGGACTCGAACATGCCCTGATGACGCTCCTTCGCCAGAGGCGGCTTGGGTGACGGCGGAACCACGATGTCGCAGGCGACGAGTTCGACCATTTCATTAGATACTGCATCTGCGGGTATATCAACCGGTGAAGGCGGCTTAGCCCCCGCTTTAAAGTCGGTCAGCTTCCGGAGCTTTCCTGTTTGATCCCGGAATAAAACTGCTATCATTCCCGCCGGGGACGCGCCTTCCCTTTCGAAGACGAATCCCAAATCCTCGATGCGGATCCGATCCGCTTCTTTTTTGACACGGACACGGCTGGTATCAAACCGGAACGGTACCCTTCGATGGTCGTATTCGAGTTTCGAGGAAATTTTCGCCTGATATTGGATTTCCGAGGCCGGGTCTATCCACCGATTGATGCCGGAACCCGCAACCCAGTTCCCGGTAATCGAAAACTTCGGATAGAACGTATAGGGGAACATGTAGGGACTGCGGTTAAACTGGTTTACCGCTCCCTTAATGTATGATGCGCCGAACCGCCCCGTGAAAAGCAGGAAATCATACTCATCCCCGAATTTTATTTCGTTGAAACGCGGCATCATCCTGACCTGGCCTAAATCTCTGGCATCATACCAGAACCCTCCGCCGCCGTGCATGGAAGCATCAACACCGCTTCCACCTGTCGCTTCACCGGGGTCGGGAGAAAAGAATGAGGCATGGGATCCGTTGGCCACGTAAACGACGGGATGCGTCGTGGGAATCCCATCCGGTGCATGTTTTCTCACATTCACCCAGGGTTCGGCCGTCCCCTTGAAATGTTTGGCGTACGCCGCGCCCAGCGGTTCGAGCCCATGAGGCCCCGGAATCAGAATGACAGCGATATTTTCCGCCTCGCCCTCGTGATAGTTGCCCGCATTCCATATCCAGTTTCGGCCCAGAAGATCGGTTTTCAACATGGACAAGTGATTGACGTAATAGGGCATCCAGTACTGAAGAACAACGGCATCATTATGCAGGACACCTTCCCAGTTAAGCGGAGTCCTGACGATCCGTCCATAAATAGCGTTGGGATAACGGTCGACGATGTCTCGCCAGGGGTGAGCGATGCTGTCAAAGGGCTGAGGAAGATCGATAAAATAGTCGTCCTTACGGCCGTTAAATTCCCGGCGGTTGGCGGAGGTCGGCAATTCCATCAACACCTGATCTTTCCAAAGATCACTTTTGATCATTGCCTGGTCCTTGCCGTCTGATCCCGGCGGACCGGAAAGGATGGCAGCGATGTTCTTGGGGGGCAAATCATAATAAACAATACCGGTGTTCGGATTGGTGGTAATATCCGTTTTCAGGATGGGGGCATACCGGTCGAGCAATGCCTGGGCTTTAAGACCGTTGGTATGCAGTCCCTTCAGAGCCGCATCATTGACCCGGTCGGCATCCAGGAGAAAATAAGTGTCCACTTCGTCGATGAGCAACGCTTTGCCGCCGGCGTCTTTCTTCATCAGAAGCAGGGAGACTTCTGCAAAACTGGGTACGGGAAATTCATAAGGCAAGGGACCAATCCGGAATGACTCCTTTCGGCCTGCGCCTACAAACCCGAGGAACGCATGCAGTCGAAGATCATCAAACGGTTCGTGAAAATCCAGAGCGATTTCATAGTCGCCGGCAGCGACCGTTCTGACTTGCACCTCCAGAAAGGCGTGCCCTTTCTTATCGAACGTCCAGTTGCTGCCCTCGATAATGCCCTGATTCACGGGAAGGAGGATGGCTTCGACAGCCTTAACCACCTTGAGATCACCGCTTCGGTTGCAGATACGGTCCTTCATATCCGTAATCAGAGCGGGACGAATCATCGAACAGCCTAAAAACCCTAAACAGGATGCGGCGATCAGCAGGGACCGGATCAAGCGGATTGCAGTCGTCACGGCTTCGCCCTCCCCTCGCTTTTTTTCGGGATCGGCAGCGACTGAAGGAAGGACACAAACTCGGGCGTGTCCAGGGCATCACCCAGCGCCCCGGCCGAAATATCCGCGGGAATCATCATTGCATGCTCTCCCTCGGAATCGAAGCGTGCGTTTTTCATCCCGCTGACTGATTCGCCATGAACCATCATCCATTGACCTAAAATGCCATACGGCTCTGAACAAATCAGCACCGGATACTTCCCGAACCCACCGGTGAGAACGAACCTGTGCCATTGAATTTCGCGCCCCCCGCTTATTTGTTCCTCAAATCCGTCATAGGCATACGTGGCAGCGCCGATAACGGTCGAACCGTCGGGTGACAGGAAAATGAAGCGCCCTGCGGCAATCCTGACTCTGCCCACATCCGAACTGAATCGCTTCAGAAATGCCCGCCTGATATCGTCGGCGGCAGGCCCGTTTGCTGCAGCCGCTGCCTTTTGAAAGATTCCCTGCCGGTCCAGAGAGCCGATTTGTGAGGAGACAGACACCCAGTCTCCTTCCCATTCGGCTGTCTTCGGCGTCGTGATGATACGGTCGGCGGATCCGGTGGAGACATCATGAGCGGACGGCGGTAATTGTGCGCCAACCGTCGTGGAAACACCGAGCATCAAAGCAATTATTACGAATCGTATCATAGTTTTGCCTCCGCTTGCGGAATCCGGCATGTCCTGGCCTGCCTTCACTGAAATTTGTAGCACATGTTAAGTCAGGATTCTATGGTATTTGAATAATTTTAATAATTATGGATAGATAATCATGCCACTCATCATGCACTCTGCAAACGGAGGAATCAGGAATTTTTCATGACTTTTCATGGCCGGCAGCGCAGAAACAGATGCCGATAAAGAACTTGACACAAAAAAAAAGATGTTATTAACACCATCGTCCGGTTGTTTTCGTTTTTCAGGAGAGGCCGACATTCTCTCCCGGAAAAAACTTTCAGCAGGCAGCATACTATTTCAACAGGAAAGATGATTCACTATGAAGTTAAAGAAATATATTATCGTTACAAGACCATGGTCATTCACCATGTCGCTGATTTCCGTTTCAGTAGGCACCCTTCTGGCAGCTGAAGTCGGATCGATATCCTGGCTGTGGTTTTTGATTACAGCGGTCGGCATTACTTTTTTTCATGCGGCAGCCAATGTTATCAATGATTATTTTGATACAAAAAATGAAATTGATACACCGGATGCCCCGACGGCAAAATACAGGCCGCAGCCCATCATTTCGGGCCTGATGACATCCAGGCAGGTTCTTGCCGAGGCTATAGTTCTTTTTGCAGTGACAGCCGTTATCGGCTTTGTGATCGCCTACATGCGGTCATGGCACGTCATCTGGATAGGCGTGGTGGGGCTCCTCACCGCTATTTTCTATACTGCGGGGCCGGTTAAATTCAAGTATCGCGCCCTGGGTGAAATCGCCGTGTTTCTGATGTGGGGCCCTTTGATGGTTTCGGGCGCTTATGCGGTTCAGGTGCAAGCCCTGTCTCTTAAGCCGCTTTTGATCTCCATTCCTTTCGGAATCCTGGTGGCGCTGGTTCTTTTTGCCAACAACATGCGGGATATCGCTTTTGATGCGAGGCAGAATGTAAAAACGCTCAGTATCGTGATGGGGCTGGAAAAAAGCTTTCTGATCTTTGCCGGTCTGATTTTAGCGGCGTATATTTATGTTTTCGGAATGATCGTTCTGGGCATGATGAGTCTGTGGGGATTAATTATCTTCCTGTCCGTCCCCAAGGCCTGGAGTCTGCTTAAAACCTTTCACCACAAAATACCGGATATGGCGGACGCATTGACCGCCCAATTTGACACGGTCTTTGGTATTCTGCTGATGCTGGCTCTTTTTCTGGACAGGATTGTGCATCTATGATGATTTGGGGTGCGGTTCTACTGGCCATCGTCTGCTGGGCTTTTACCTTTGGTCTGGCCTGGGGAAACTTCTGGGTTAAAATCGGTCTTTCCGTTATTCTGATCTGCGCCTATTCCTTTTACTGGCAAAAGCCGAAAATAAATATTTCTCTGACATCCGTATTCCTGGGCATCTTATCCGCCGTCGTTCTTTACGGCATCTTTTATCTGGGCTTTGTTCTCTCGCCTTATATCGTGCCCGGAGCAACCTCGCAGGTCGGCGGTATTTATAATATGGGCATCCATACCGACGCGCGGCTCATTTTTCTGCTGCTTTTATTGGTTACCGGTCCCGGAGAAGAAATCTTCTGGCGGGGTTTTCTGCAGGAGCGCCTGATGGGTCAATACGGAAATATAGCCGGTTTTCTTCTCACGACATTCATTTATGGCAGCATTCACATCTTTTCACTGAACTTTATGCTGACGATGGCCGCTTACGTTGCCGGGGCGTTTTGGGGCGCGCTTTATTTATGGAAACGGGACCTGACCATGGTTATTGTTTCCCACTCCCTTTGGAGCGCCGTGATTTTCGCCATCTTTCCCGTTCACTGAGTCAATCACGTCCTGTTCACCGCCGTGGTTTAATCAGGCAATTCGAGGCAGCGCCCTGCAAAATGGACGCTGCCTCGAATTTTTTTCAGAAGTTGAGCATCGTCGTCCTGGTGAGCGTCACCTGGGATGCAACACGGGGCGCCGTTATCAGATGCCATGCCGTGTATTGCTCGGCATAAGTGTTTTCCGCGGAGACACCGTCTACGGCAACCAGCACCTTGATACCCCTTAGAGCCGCCCCGCTGGCCGTATAGAGAACGGCGCCATGCGCCGCCGTGCCCGTGACAATTACCGTCGTTACACCTTTCTCTTTGATTATTTTTTCCAGATCGGTCCCGAAGAATTTATCCGGCCCCGATGTTACAACGGGCTCACCCGCCACAGGCGTCAGTTCCTTTGCAATGTCGGCGACAGACGCGCCCGGAGAAAGGCTGTAAATCACCTTCACGCCTTTTTCACGGGCCTTCGCCAGAAAGCCCGCCATAACGGGGATGGAACTGATGCAGCGGGGACGAACTTTTCCATTGCAGGTTTGCTTGTTGAAATCAAGCAACAGCAGCGCGGTGGTGGCGGGTTCGATTGTGATCGTTTTCAGTTCGGGCGCCTGCGGCGCCTTCACGGCAGCCCACTCATCAATAATTGTCTGGGAAAAAAGCGGCCCCGACATGAATAAAAGGATGACAAGGGTTCCCACCCAAACAAAGCCATTCTTCACAAATCTTGCGTACATTGTTTTCATTTTATTCTCCCCTTCACTCTTTAATTTATGGTTGCCAACTTCAGCCCACTCTTCCTGTCTCCTGACGGATATTCGACATAAAGCATTATTTTCAGGGACATCTCATGTAAATTAAGCATCATACCGGCAACGTCAACACATGTGCATTCTCAGGCTGAGCGCCCTATTATTCTTGATCTTTCCATTTGATTAATGTTATTCATAATCGGCTTGGAAAAGAACCCGGAACAGTGCCGGAAAACCACAAGCACGGCGGTCCGGGCAGAGCTGAAGCGCCGTAAAAAGTTTAGTAAATCAGGATGCCGTCCCTCATCAACCAGAAGGAAAGTCATGGCCGAGTCCGTTAAATTCCGGGATCCCAGAGTGCACCAGAAAATCGACCGCCACCGGGCATGTCCGAGATGCTACCGGGATATAGATGAGTGCCTCTGCGCAAAAGTGCCTGTTTTTGAAAACCTTATCTCTGTGATTATTCTGCAGCATCCGCAGGAACAATACAAACAGCTTAATTCGGCCTGGCTTGCCAACATCATGCTGAAGAACAGCCATGTTCGTGTCGGTCTCTCCTGGAATGGATTCAAGTCGGTGGCCGGAGAATCCGCAATGCCCTCACAATGGGGAATCCTGTTTCTTAACAACAAAGGCAAGGCCGGAGATCCGCCGGTCACCATTCAGAATCGGAAGAAACAATTCAGCGCCGATTATGGATTTCTGAAAGGGATCATCGCGCTTGACGGATCCTGGAAGCAGGCAAAGACGCTGTGGTGGCGCAATCCCTGGTTCCTGAAACTCAATCGCATCTCACTCAACCCCGCCCATGCGTCGCTCCGCGCGCAAACCCGCGAGGGGGGCCTTTCCACAATCGAAGCTATCGCTTTTGCCCTCGATAACCTGGGGGAAGACAAACTGACCGGTGAAAGCCTTCGCGAGAATTTTCGCCGGTTAATCATCGGCATTGCCTGATCAGGATATGGCACGTCATCAGGGGGTATTCATGAAAGCATTTATTGATCCGCCAAAGTCCATTCCATTTTACCTCAATATCGGCATCTGGATTTCCAGAATAGTCACCGGCCGGGATCTCTTACCGGGCAGGCTGCTGGCATGGTACCCCAAAGCTGCGCTCGGCTCCGGCATCATGGAAGCCCTTGTGGCCCACAAAGACGGGAATCTGGACAAAAGGATTCTCAAACTAGTGAGGCTTACGACATCTTTTTGTGTTGCCTGCCCTTTTTGCATCGACATGAATGCTTATGACTACGATCAATATGGCATTACGCAAAGCGAGCTGGCGGCTTTGCAGGGACAGATTGAAATCAAAGCCGTCAATACATTCTCTCCCCGCGAAATCATCGCCATGGAATATGCTGTCTTAATTTCCACAACGCCTCTGCGGTTTTCGCAGGACTTTACGGATAAACTGAAAACAAATTTTACCGAGCGGGAAATCGTTATTTTAGCCAGCACAGCCGCGCAGGTGAATTACTGGGCGAGGCTGCTGCAAGCGCTGGGTGTGCCGCCGGCCGGGTTTTCAGACCATTGTAAAATCAAATCGACGGAACCAGGGCCTGATTAGAAAAGCAGCCGCCACTTCATGATCCCGTTGAATAACTTCACGTTTAGCACGGCTGTTTTAACTTTGCCGCGGGGCTCGGATCATCCCTGAAGGCGATTTATTTTTGCGTATCCGGGTTGAAAATATCTATGTCCGCCCAATCGGCAAGCAATACAATTTCTTATGGATGTGTCTCTGATTTGACCTGATTTTGCTTCTTGCACGTTCAAGCTGCAGTCTTGATAAATATTGTCAAATCGTATATTAAAAGCGGCAATTGACAAAAGCAAATGGAGGAATATCACTATGAAGCCCAGCGAAAAAGAAGAAGAATACTATGCAAGGATGGAATACGAAAAAAAGAGAAAACTCGAAGAACAAAAAGTTCAGAATATGAAACAGGAGGAAAAGCTAAAACTAAAAGATATCCACTATATGAAGTGCCCAAAATGCGGCATGGATTTGATTGAAATCGACTACAAAAACATCAAAATCGACAAATGCTCCGCATGCGAAGGCGTCTGGCTGGATGCCGGAGAGCTTGAAACAGTCGCCGACATGGAAAAAGGCGGCCTGGACAAACTTTTCAGCGTTTTCAAGAAAGATTAATCGTTCTCCCCTGCGAAGGGCGGGCGGACAAACCACCCTTCGCAGGGAAATATTCTCATGGTTTCTATCGGAAATTTTATCTCATTATTTTCTCAGTCTGATGCTTCAACCATTGCGGCAATTTTACCTTGCGCCTCGGAACTCAAATAATCCCACAGGCCGATTTTTTTGAGCGTATCGGGTTCGGGAATCCCCTTATCCGTCCAGCCACGCTGCCGGTAGTAGACCTGGATCAATTTACGCAGTTCTTCTTTCCGGTGTTTCATGAGCGCTTCCCGTTTTTCCGAGGTTTTCATTTTCGCAATATCCGCTGCGGATTGATTTAAAACAGCGCTCAGCTGCGGGTCGTTATAATCCTTTTCCAATTCGTAGAGGCTGTCTTCCGTGGGCCCGATGGCCCGGTCGGGAATCCAGTCGTGCTCGCCTGTCGTTGCGCCAAAGGACATAATGTTCATCACGCGCTGCAAATTGATATCCCGGTCTGTCTGCTCAAATATTTTTTCCCAGGTCAGCGCCGTGCCCAGCATCCCGTTATAAAAATCCGCGTAGAGCTCCTGTGACGCCGGATTGATATAGATGTCCGCATTTTCACGCTTCATGGAATCGGGATTGAAAACATCCACCCAGGGCAGTTTGCACAGCCCCAGATTATCATTGCCCAGACGCACGCGCGGATAAGTGATCAATGCTCTGGCCTTGGCTTCAAAGGTTGGAAACGCGCCGAGCAGATCAACCTTAACGAGCCAGGCGGCGGCATGATGCGCGCCGATGTCGCTTGCGGCAGCGTAGGAAGCCTGCATGGATAACGACCGATGGGTCCGGTAAAGCGAAAACGGCAGCCCCTTGACCTGCATGGCAAATTGCGAAAGCTCTTTTCGCGGATCGGGTTTGCCGGTTGCCGCCATATATTTTTCGGCAACCCAGGCGATGAGCTCCAGCATGCCCAGACCGGCGATGCTGGTCAATGATGTCTTGCGCCTGGCCAGATCATGAATAAATTGCAACGCGGCCGGTTCATCACCCCAGGTCAACTGAAAGCCGTCCGTATCTTCGCGTGTCAGATAGCCGCGCTGGAAGCACTCCATCACAAAGGCCATAATGACGGCGGTGGTAATGGTATCGATGCCATAATTGTCGCAATGCCAGTTCGCCTCCATGATAAACTCGGGATGCCACATGCCCAGATTGGAACCGAAACCGGCGGCTGTTTCATACTCGGGTCCGTCCACCCAAACCTTGCGGCCACAATGCTCGCCTGTGGTCAACATGACCCAGCCGCCTTTTGTGCAGCGCAGATTGCAGCCGGGGAAACAGCCATCCATGCCCCGATGCTCAAAAAGGCGTTCGGCATAGGTCTTCCCGCAAATGTCTCCCGCCTGCGGATGAGAACCATACTGGTAATTATTGACCGGCAGGGATTGATATTCATTTTTATTCATGAATGAAATCAGACCGGCCGATCCCTTCAGGTGCATCTGGAGCGCCTGCGGATCGACGTCTTTGACAATCTTGTGCAGCTTCAATCCCGCTTCTTTAACTTTATTCCAATCCGCCGCGCCATAAGGATTTTCGCCGTGGGGAAATTGAGCCAGGACAACAACCGCGGTAATATTTTTATGGCTCATGACCGAACCCAGACCCGTGCGGCCGGCCTGCTTGGTGCGATAAAGGCCTTTGGAGCCGTCCCCGACCGGCTTGGTGGCGTCGTAGTAATGGCTGTTGATGCACCCGAAAGTGGTATTGGCCGCGCCGATGCCGGTAGTCAAAAAAGTAATATCCTTCTTTTCACGGCCTTCTTTGATAAAATAATCGACAATGGCTTTTTCCAGGTTGAATACCTGATCGGCAACCGGTGCGGGCCGGATGGTAATTTCCGACTTGAAGCCGTCAATGACAATCATGGCATTTTGTTCGGCAATACCGGTGATCGTGAGCGCGTCGAACCCTGCATATTTCAGATAGGCGCCGAAATGGCCGCCGAAGTTTGAAACGCCCGGAATATGGGTCAAAGGCGACAGGGATATCGCCATGCATTTACTCGTGCCCGGAAACTGTGGAATGCCGCCCAGCGGTCCCGGTGAAAAAATCAGCGGATTTTCCTGATCGTAGGCGGTTGTCCGGGCGTTGACTTGTTCGTGCAGCAAATAAAGCCCGAGCCCTCTGCCGCCGATAAAGAAATCCCGGGTCTGCAGGTCAAGCGGCCGGACCTCTATGTTGCCGGTTTTTAAATTGATTGCCAGAGTCTGATTGGCATATCCGTGATTCAATGATGTCTTCGTATACTTCATGTCCTGTTCCTTAACATAGTCTGAAAATAGTCGACGCACCTTAAAGTAATCGTCATAAAAAATCAATGTTAAATAGACATTAAGTTTTTTTATTTCAAGCTGATAATCAGGGACGTTATCCGTCATTTCCACTGTGAACTTATTGTCATATCCCGGTCCATTCATGCAAACCTTGACAAATTATACCGGTATCCACTACTGTCATTACAGTTGGACCCATTTAAGATACGGATTATGGAGCGTTCCTGATGTCCCGGAGACCCGAATGGTGGTTTGGCGTATTGCGCCTGTACTGGCCGCTCAATACGCTCGGCGCGAAAATGACACGCTGGCCTGTGGTGGGCCGCTTGCTTTCCCTCATCGTGGTTCCCCTTTTCACGAAAGATAATTTTAATATATCGTATATCCCCGTCAACGCCCGTATCGAACCGGTCGTTAGCAGCGCTCTTTGCGGGAAAATTCTTGAAGAGCTGGTCAGACGATCGGCGCACCGCGTCATCATCGGGCGGTGCAGTTGCCGCGATGCAAAAAAATGCCGGAATTATCCTGTCGAAGATTCCTGTCTGCTTCTCGGCGAAGATACGAAAGTTGTGGATTCCCGGATTGCCAGACACGTGTCCGTGGAGGAAGCCCTTGAGCATGTCCGCAATAAGACTGCCTCAGGCCTTATTCCGATGATCGGCCGGGTGAGGATGGATGACTTTTATTACGGCATCCCCAATCGCGGGCGGATGCTGACGGTTTGTTTTTGCTGCCCCTGCTGCTGCAGCGTTCTGAATACTCTGCAATATCTGCCCGAAGAAGCAAAGTCCTCTCTTGTGCGACTGAAAGGTGTTAATGTCAAAGTCGACGCCGGTCAATGTATTCAATGCCGGAGCTGCATCGATGCCTGCTTTGCCGGGGCGATCATATTATCCAATGGAAAAATCCGGCATGATGAACATCAATGCATCGGATGCGGCCGCTGTTCAATGGTATGTCCACAGCAGGCAACATCGATGATTGTTGAAAACATGGATATCACAGTCGATGAAATTCTTGGCCGCATTAAAGCGCGCGTGAATGTTGAATCCGGCGGCTGACGCATTACCCGGGAACAACCGGGCCATCAGCGGCAGCGGCCCGCTAAGCAGGAAAGATTCCTGCAATGCCGCTGCCCGATGACTTTTAAAACGCAAAAATGGCACTCTGGATTATCTTGGTGACTTTACTCATTTGATCCACGTTCATGTAAGCGCCGCGTAAACGGTGCGTCTTGCGCCGATATTCTCTTGCATGTTCTTCTGACCAGAAGAAAACACTCTCCCGTCAGAAAGCGTTGATGATGCTTTCCTCTTCCAGTTCAATAAGATTGACTTCGGGCACGAAGACGACGGGATTGCACCCTTCTTCCATTACCTTGCAGTTCAGATCCTGGTCCAGATGAAGTTCCATCAGCTTTCCGCAATGGGCGCATTGGGTCCGGACGACAACCGACAGGTGTTCTTTTCTCAGTTTCCCTTGCACGAAGGGCGTCGCAAAAGCGTCGGCCGCTCAGGCCGCGTACAGCTGTTCTCCGGTATGAAACATTACCTGATGCGGAGTTTTTTCAACCGTTACGGGGTACGCCCAGACAACAGAGCCTGCCGTATTTCTGAAGATGAATGTCATATGCGCTTCCAGATCATTCAGGATGGAAATCGTACGCTCTATGGGAATGTGCAGAGCGCTCGCAATGAATTCAGGCGATAGAGGCTTTGCGGCAAAAGGAAGTTCCCGAACGACAAAATGATGCACCAGCCGATGCTCCCCGGACATAAAGGCCAGGTGGTCTGCATATTTCTTTCTTCCTTTGGCGATCTGCTTTTCCCATAAAAACGGAGGAACATTGATCATAACCTTCCACAATCCCATCATGAGCTTGTTTTTCATAATATTGACTCCTTTCCTGTCATCGTGATGATAGTAAAAAAATACGTTTTCTTCCTGCATGATGCGGTGATTCAATCAGTTTTTAGACCATTTACGGATCACATCAATCTCTTTAGCGGGGATTCCCAATCCTTCCAAAAACTCCTGATGCAAAAGCGGAGACATCTTTTCAAATTCCTGATGCCATTTATTCATCGCCGCTTCATCAAGGCCGCAAGCCCGCAAAAGCGCAATCCAGCCTTTCTTATCCAGAACAGGAATACGCCTCCGGAGTGAACGGTCTCCCAGCAGGCGGATAATCGTGTGCTGCTGTTCGCGCAAACGGCTGATCTCTTTGGCCAGGACAAGCAACCGCTGCTCCAGGATGCCGCGGGCGCCGCTCTTCGGCGCCCTGAGAATCTCGCCTGCCGACGCAAGAGAAAGCCCCAGCTGACGATACATGCAAATCATCTCCAGCTTCAAGGCGTCTTCCTTCGTGTACCGCCGGTAATTGGTGCGGCTTCTGGCGGATGGCTTCAACAGCCCGATGGAATCATAGTAAAGGAGTGTGCTCCGGGACAGGCCGAAACTTTTGGCCAGTTGCCCGATGGTCATGGAATCGGCAACGGTCCCTGCCAATGTATTTTTTTTTGTTTTGAATATCGTCATAACGGCCTCTTGAACGCCACTGTAAACTATGAAGCTATAGTCGGGTCAAGCATTTTATATCATGCAAAATAATTGAGACGGCTTAATCGGCCGCTCACTGATTATTTTTGCGGCCGGAATATTCTTGACATACGGGGCCGCCTTATACTAGTACTCCCCCTCGCCAAAAGAAGTATTGATCAGCATTTATGGCTGTCATTCAAATATCATGCAAAAGGAGTTGTTATCGATGAAGGAATATCGCGTAATTATCTGGGGGCTGGGCAGTGTCGGACGCTACGCTGTGAAAATGATCCAGCAGAAAAACTCATTAAAGCTGGTCGGCGCCATTGATGTGGATCCCGCAAAGGTCGGCCGCGATGCCGGAGAGGTGTTCGGTTTTCCTGAAACCGGGGTCATTGTTTCGGACGATATTGATGCTGTTCTCAGCAGGGATGCCGATGTGGTTTTATTCTATCTGCCCGACATGCGCGACGAAGGCGATAATCGTCCCACCGGCTTTACGCGCGGCGCTGAAATGATCTGCCGTGCGCTCAACGCCGGAAAGAATGTGCTGACGACGCTGGCCCTGTACCATCTCCACAAAACCGCGCCGAAACTCTATGAAATGATTAACACCTGTGCTCTGGAAAACGGCGTCACCTTTGTGCAGCAGGGGATTTTTCCGGGGCTTTATAATCCCTATCTTCCTGTTGTGCTTGCTTCAATGGCCGGCCGGGTGGATCGCGTCATCATCACCGGCGGCGAGGATGATTCTTACAATTTCTCTCCCTGGGTAAAGATGTTCGGCTACGGAAAGGATCCGGGGGAATTCGACCGCCAGGCGCTCAAGGATATGATTACCTCATACTATGGTCCAACAGCCATGGTGATTGCCGACAAAGTCGGACTGGAATATGATGAATATGTGGAGGATCATGAGATGTTTACCGCCGCAATCGAGCTCAATCCGCGCTCGATAGGCAAAGTTGCGCCGGGAACGATTTCAGCGCACCATTTTACCATGCGTTGCATGAAAGACGGCAGGGAGATTACAGGCTTCCACTTTACGCATAAGGTATGCCATAAGCTGCAGCCTGAACCGCCCATTGAAGATAAAATTATCATTGAAGGCGAGCCGAACATGGCCATGACCCTCAAGGGGATGCTGAGCCCCGTTGAACCTTTCGCAACCAGCGCGGCCCCCAGTGTCAATCTCATCCCTCAGTGTGTGGAGGCACGGCCCGGCTTTGTAAATGCCCTGGATCTTCCGGCTTCAATACCGGTATTGTAGAGCAAAATCAACGCAAACCCTTTAACCGGTCCGTAATGACAAAAGCGTTTCGGTCCCCCCGCGGGGGCCCGAAACGCTTCTCTTGCGCAACTGATCTCCCGCTACTTCCTTCTTCTCAAAATACGGCGAAAATGTTACCTTCCGCCAACTTAATAATTCAGGTTTCAAAACCGCCCGGTCAATAGCAAAGTGAGGTGTCCCACGCAAAAGGTGATATTTCTGGTTGACATGAATGCCTTTTTTATCAGCTGCGAGATGACCAGGAATGCTTCTCTTGCCTGCGTCCCGGCTGCTGTTGCCGGTGATCCGAAGAAGCGATCAGGCATCATCCTTGCCGCAAACTATGAGGCAAGGGCATGCGGCGTCAAAACGACCATGGTTCTTCATGAAGCCTTAAAACTTTGCCCCAAACTGATCCTGGTTGCGCCGGATCATCATTTCTATCAGCAGAAATCAGAAGAGGTCATGGATTTGCTTGCCAACTATACGCCGGTTCTCGAACAAAACAGCATTGATGAGGCCTGGCTGGATATGACAGGGAGTGAAGGGCTGTTCGGCAGCCCACTTTCTGCCGCAAAACACATCATGGGAGAAATCAAAAACCGGCTCGGACTCTGGTGCTCCATCGGAATTGCCGAAAACAAATTCCTGGCCAAAATGGCGGCTGAAATGAAAAAGCCTCTGGGCATCACCGAACTGTGGCCATCCGATATTCCGGCAAAACTCTGGCCGCTTCCGGTGCGGGAAATGTACGGCGTCGGCGCTAAAACCGCTGAAAAGCTCGCCGGCATGAGGATCAAAACAATCGGTGATCTGGCCAATATTGATATAAAACGACTTGTCAAAACGTTCGGGAAATGGGGCGATGAAATGCATCTGCATGCCCGCGGGATCGACCACGCTCCGGTACTTGCCCGCACGACGGATGACATGAAGTCCATCGGACGCTCCACCACACTGCCGGAAGATGTATCCGACATTGAAAAAGCCAAGCTGGTTTTAATGGAACTGGCCGATGACATCGGCATGACGGCCAGAAGGCATGACAAAAAAGGCCGCACGGTACATATCACCCTGAAGTATGCTGATTTTAAAGTCATCACCAGACAGGCAACCATTCCGGAAACGTTTACCACCCGGGATATTTATCAGGCCGGCTGCCATCTGCTTGAACAAAACTGGAGCAGCTCGCGTCCGGTACGGTTGATCGGGATAAGCCTCTCGGGATTTCATGATGAGGGCTCCCCGGATCAGCTGTCGCTTTTTGAAAAGCCCGAAGAGACGGCCATCGACGAAAAAAACAAACGGATTGACAGCGCCATGGATAAAATCAGAAACCGGCATGGCTCTGAAAAGATAACCTTTGCCGCATTGATTAAAAAAGATAAAGACGGCAAGTAATTTTGGAGCTGATATTCTGAAGGGAAGGCGCCGTCAATATGAAGTTGAAAGGACGCATACCGCCTTCCGCCAGCAACCGAATTCAGAAGTCCGGAATTGCCGCGTCTTCGCCCTTCTTACCAGATCAAAAAAATATTCTTGACAGATAACCCGGGGGTCCTGTAAAGAGCCGTTGATTGATAATGATTATCATTTGCAACATGAAAGGACGCCATGAAAAGTGAGAAAGAAATTTTTGACAATTATCTGATCATGAAGAATCTGCGGGAGACGCCGCAGCGCGGGATGATTCTGGATACTTTTCTGAAGCATGAAGAACACATTACCGCCGAACAGCTCTACGATATCGTCAAAAAGCGCGATCCTTCCTTTGGACAGGCCACGGTTTACCGGGTCCTGCGTCTGATTGTTGAAGCGGGGCTGGCCCGTGAGGTAGATTTCGGCGACGGCGTGATGCGCTATGAGCATTGCTACAATCATCCGCATCACGATCACCTCGTCTGCCGGGGCTGCGGCAAAACAGTCGAAGTGATAGATTCGGTCATTGAAGAGTTGCAGAAGCGGGTAGCGGAAAGCGAAGGCTTTGAGCTGACGGATCATGAAATGTACCTTTACGGAAATTGCGGTAATTGCCGGAAGAAGCAGCGGGAATAAAAAACCTGTTTGAATCATGAGCAATATTATTACTCCGGCAATAATTTATCACCATGTTCGGTGTTCCCGCGAATAACCTGAAGATCACGCGTGCGGGAATCCCGTGCTTTTAACGGTTTTCCGGATTCCGGATACCCTTGTTGCATTTCGTTGCCGAAGTAATAAAATTATCCTCTCTCTCCATCTTGGAAAGAGGGAAAGTAAGCGATTGCCTCCGCCCTCCTCCCCGGAAAGAGATCCAGGGACAATTGGCGCCTTAGTGGTTTTTGCCGTTCCCCGTTGGGGAAAGAAGATTCATTGAAGCTCAACTTACTGTTGTATGGATTAACCGCTGAGCTGAAGAACGAGAAAAGGAGAAAAAAATGAAGTGTGTGGTATTATCGGTCATGGGATTTTTCATGATGACAGGTATTGCGATGGCGGGGCATCCGCTGGTCACGGACGATGCCGGAACTCAGGGTACGGGCAAAGGCCAGGTGGAGTTCGGATTATCTTTCTTCCATGATAAAGATAAAATTGATGAGTTAACAACATTGAAAGCTGAAGGCGGCAGTGCGGCTATCGGTGTTACGATGGGATTGACCGATTCGCTGGATGTCGTCCTGAATGTTCCCTATTTATGGTTTAGCGTTGACGGAAATGATGCGCGGCTCGACCATGCCAGCGGACTTTCCGATATTAATCTCGATGTAAAATGGCGTTTCCTGGATAAAGACGGCTGGGCGCTGGCTGTCAAGTCCGGCATCGGTCTGCCGTCGGGTGACGAAGATAAAGGCCTCGGCTCCGGACATACCCATTACCGCATGTTCTTCATCGCGTCTAAATCATTTGAACCGATGGCCCTGCACCTCAACCTTGGTTACGTCCGCCATGAAAATAACACCGACGAACGAAAGGATATCTGGCATGCGTCACTGGCCGCCGAAGTTGCAGTGATCAAAGACCTCAAACTGCTGGGTAACGTGGGCATAGAACGCAATCTGGCGTCCGGCAGTGAAAATCATCCGGCATTTATTCTGGGCGGTATCTCCTATGACATTGGAAAACGCATTACGGTGGACGCCGGCATCAAATACGGTCTCACCTCTCCTGAAACAGAATGGACATATCTGGCTGGTTTGACGTTAAGATTTTAAAACACAAGCGGCGCTTTCAAAATTTTGTTCAAAAGTTCCTGCCGCCTGTTGCACCCTCCGGTTTTCTTCTCCCAGCACTATGCTTGACACAGCGTGGTGTCACACTTATAGTAATCATACGCCATGCGAACCTGACTGATTCAGGTTTCGGTAAGCCGGAGGACATTGATGAATAGTTCCGAGTTTAATGAATTATTTCAAGCGCAAAAAGAATTTTTTCAATCGGGCAAAACACGTGATATTCAGTTTCGCATCGAAACCCTGAAAAAGCTCAAAGACATTATTCAGGAACACGAGAAGGAAATTCTTGCCGCCGTTTATGCCGATCTGCATAAAGAAGAAACGGATGCTTACGCCACGGAAATATCCGGCGTCTATAACGAGATCAGGGTCGCCATCAGCAATGTCCGCGACTGGGCGGCACGCGAAAAAGCGGCAACACCCCTGTTCATGATGCCTTCCAAGAGCTACATTTATAAGGAACCCTACGGCGTGACGCTGATCATTGCGCCATGGAATTATCCTTTTCAGCTTCTGATGATGCCGCTTGTCGGCGCGATTGCCGCCGGCAACACGGCCATTTTGAAACCTTCGGAGATTTCAGCCCATACGGCCGCGATTCTGGAAAAAATCATTAACGCCGCATTCCCCGGAGAATATATTCATGTCGTTTGCGGAGCCGCACCGGAAACGCAGGCACTGCTTTCGCTGCCGGTCAATTATATCTTCTTTACCGGCAGCACCTCCGTGGGAAAAGCAGTGATGACGGCGGCAGCGAAAAACCTCACGCCGCTCACGCTGGAGCTGGGCGGCAAGAGCCCGGCCATCATCCATGAAAGTGCAAATCTCAAAACAGCCGCCCGACGGATCAGCTGGGGCAAATTTCTCAACGCCGGGCAAACCTGCATCGCGCCCGATTACGTTCTGGTTCATGAATCGATCAAAGACGCTTTTATTGATGAACTCATTAAAGTGATTTCTAAATTTTACGGTGAAGATGCTTCAACGCATCCCCGCTATTGCCGGATCATCAATGACCGGCATTTTCAGCGCCTGACCGCGTTAATCGACAATACGAAGATTATTTACGGCGGAAGAACCAACGCCGCCGACCGTTATATCGAGCCCACCCTGCTCTACCCCGCGGACTGGAATGACCCGGTCATGCTGGATGAAATTTTCGGCCCGGTTCTGCCGGTCATCCCTTATACCGATCTTGATGAAACGATCCGCCGGATCAATGCGCGGCCCGCGCCACTGGCATTGTACATGTTTGTCAATGACAAGGTCATCCGCAGAAAAATCATTGGGGAAACGCATTTCGGCGGCGGCGCGGTCAACAACACCATTATGCACATTGTATCGCATTTCCTCCCCTTTGGCGGCGTCGGACAAAGCGGGATGGGACAATACCACGGCAAATACAGTTTCGATACTTTTTCCCATACCAAAAGTATTCTGCGCAGCTATGATCATACCGATATCGTAGATATTGCCGCACCCCATAAAGGGAAGCTTATGAAATTCATTCTGAAACTGATAAAGTATTGATCTTCATCAATATAAAGCAAACATCATTATCCGTAAACATCATTACCGTCAAAGAAAGGCATCTCACACATGAAAGAATTATTTATCATAACGGCATTATGCTCTTTACTGATGCTTGGCGCCTGTTCCGCGCCCCGGCTCAATATTTTTGACGCAACGCCCAACCCGCTTCAGGAATTTACTCTGGAAGGAAAAGGCAAGGATAAAATTCTGGTCATTCCCGTTAACGGCATGATATCGGATACGCCAAAACCGGGCTTATTCAGCACAACGCTCAGCCTGGTGGAACAGGTGGTTGTTCAACTCAACAAAGCTCAAAATGATCCTTCCGTCAAAGCCGTTTTATTGAAAATCGATTCCTCAGGCGGCGCCATTACGGCCAGTGACCTTTTGTACCATGAAATCTCAGCCTATAAGGCAAAGACCGGCAATAAAGTCACCGTGATCATGATGGATATCGTCGCATCCGGCGCATATTATATTTCGCTGCCCGCGGATTTAATCATGGCGCACCCCACCACCCTGACCGGTTCCGTAGGTGTAATTTTTTTGCGTCCCAAAGCATACGGGCTGATGGATAAAATCGGCTTGAGCGTTGAAATCAACAAATTCGGCAAAAACAAAGACATGGGTTCGCCGTTCCGCGAATCAAACGACGAAGAAAAAATGCTGACGCAGAGGACCGTCGATACCTTCGGCAACCGGTTCATCAATCTGGTGCAAAAACACCGCAGGCTTGATGAGTCTTCGCTGAAAGAAGTTTCCACGGCTCGCGTCTTTGTCGCCGACGAAGCATTGAAACTGAAACTGATCGACAAAATCGGTTACATCCGCGACGCCATCAAAGAAACAAAAACCATCGCGGGGCTTGCCGACGAAACGCGTGTCGTGGTATACCGGCGCAACGATGCACCCGAAGACAATTATTACCGGGTGGCAGCCCCGGAGGCCAGAAATATTTCACTGATCAATGTTGCTCTGCCGGAAATCTTTAACGCCAGAGCGGGCTTTTATTACCTCTGGCCGGGCGCAATAAATTTTGAATAATTGGAATTTCCGGATATTACAAGTATGGCTATTATTGAAACCCGGTCTCTGACGAAAACATTCGGCAAAATCCAGGCGGTGCGCGGCATCGATCTGGCCATTGAAAAAGGCGAAATCTTCGGACTGCTGGGCCCCAATGGCGCGGGCAAAACCACAACCATCGGAATGCTCTGCACCATTGTTCGCCCCACATCCGGAACCGGCATCATCGCGGGCTTTGATATCGCCAAACACCCGACGCAGGTGCGTCGGAAAGTCGGCATAGTTTTTCAGGACCCGACGCTGGACACGATTCTCACCGGCCGCGAAAACCTGCAGCTGCATGCCCGTCTCTATGGAATTCCGTCGCGCGTGCGCAACCTCTGGATCGAAGAAATGCTTACGCTGGTCGATCTCCGGGAACGCGCCGATGATCTGACCAAAACCTATTCCGGCGGCATGAAACGCCGGCTGGAACTGGCCCGCGGCCTTCTGCACCGCCCCGCCGTATTGTTTCTGGATGAACCCACGCTGGGGCTTGATCCGCAAACGCGGGCCCGCACCTGGGAATACATCCGTGCCATGGCCAAAAGGGAACAGACCACCGTTGTGCTCACCACGCATTACATGGAAGAAGCCCAGCATATCTGCAACCGCATCGGCGTGATTGACGCAGGAAGGATCATCGCCCTGGATACTCCTGAAAAAATGATCGACCAGATGGGCGGGGACATCGTCGCCATCCAGGCGCCCAGGCCGCCGCTGGACATCATCCGTTCACTTCCTTATGTATCCGCGGTGAAAACCGCAGGCGATACGACGGAAATCACCATCAAGTCGGCCCCGCTGCATCTGGCGGAACTCCTGCCTCTGATTCCCGATATCGTCAGCGTGGAAATGAGAAAGCCCACCCTCAATGACGTCTTCATCAAACTCACCGGCCGAGACATCCGCGAGGATGCCGCTGAAAACGGCGACAGCTGGGTGGAAACCATCGCCCGGTATCGTCAGAGGGGAAAGTGAAGCCATGACCTCCAATATTATTCAAAAAGAGCTTCTGGGTATTTCCGCCGTCTGGTGGCGGGAGTTCAAAGTTTTCTGGCGCGAAAAAAGCAGAATCGTCTCCAGTTTTGTGCAGCCGATGATGTGGCTGTTTCTGTTCGGCAGCGGCATCGGCGCCAGCCTTTCCGTAGGCGACGTCAACTATCGCGACTACATTTATCCGGGCATTCTGACCATGTCGGTCATCTTCGGTTCCGTATTTTTCGGCCTCTATATCATCTGGGACCGCAAACTCGATGTCTTGAAGGCTGTTCTGGTCGCACCGGTGACGCGCATCAGCATTTTTTTCGGGAAAGTCCTCGGCGGCTGCACCGACGTCCTCTTGCAGGTTATGATCCTTTTTGCCTTCTCGTTTCTTTTCCCGGCGGTCAATCCCTGGGGCATTCCCCTGGCCTTGCTGATTTTGCTCATCACCTCGATTGCTCTGGTATCACTGGGTCTGGCGCTGGGCTCCCTGCTGGAGAGCCTGGAAGGATTTCAGGTGATTTCCTCCTTTCTGATTTTCCCGCTCTTCTTTTTATCCGGCGCGCTGTTTCCGGTGGATGACCGGCTGCCGTCCTGGCTGCAGGTCCTGGTGAAAATCAATCCCCTCAGTTACACCGTGGACGGTGTCCGCGGCGCGCTCCTGGGCATGCACACCTATCCGTTCTATGTTGACCTGGGAATCATCACGTTCTTTGCCGCAGCCATGCTGGTTTTGGGGAGCATTTTGTTCAGCCGGATGAAATGATATTAAGATTCCTCATCCCGACTTATCGGGATTCGGAAGGACAATGTTACAATTATGACGCAGCCTCAACGCGGGAATTACCGATTGGCGGAGTCTTCAAAAAACCATCAATAATCGTAATGAGTCTAAAGGAATTTTATGAAAAACATTGCTTTGAAGTTCATGATCGTTTTGCTTGTTCTCTTTTCTTCCTCGCCGGCGTGGACCTGGCATGACCAGACCCATCTGACCATCGCCAAAGTCGCGGGGCTCAAATCCTGGTACAACGCGGCGGGGCCGGACCTGGCCAGAATCAAAGCCGGCAACATCGAATCTTATAATCACTGGTTCAATAATAACGCCGAGGCGGAAGTAACATCCCGGATGGTGCTGGATCAGATCGAGCGATACAATAAAAATAATATATTTCTGGATACGGAAGGTCACATCTACGGCGCGATTATCGCATCGCTCGCCGCCTACGAAAAAGACCAGAGCGCCGGTAAATACGCCCAGTATCATCTGGCCTACTGCGCTCATTACATCGGCGACCTTTCCCAACCGCTGCATAACATTCCTTATGACATGTTCAATCAATCTTTTCACAGCGCGAGCGACGGTATTGTGGAAAACACGATCAAGAATGAACCGCAGAAGATTTCACAACACATGTATGCCGTTATCCTGCGCCCGGATAAATTCGAAGAAGATCTGGCGGGAGAAATCGCCCGCATCGCCAACATCACGCGACGTCTGGGCTATAAACTGCGCGCTGAAAACCGCAACATCACCAGAGAAGAAGCCTATGTGCAACTGGGCCACAGCGCTTCGCTTTTAAAAGCGGTATTGCAGCATTACAAGCACTAGTACCTACTTGCATAAGTCCGCCTTCTGTCATTTCGACCGGAGGCGACAGCCCGGCGCATGCCGGGGAGAAATCTTTTCAAATATTTTAAAGATTTCTCAGTCACTTCGCTTCTTCGAAATGACATCTTTTTTATGCCTGGCATAATTGTCTTAAAAACGGGCACCAAATACCAACACCTTACCTGCGCTTATAACCGGAATGACATCCTGTTCGAATTAATTATGCCCGGCGTCTCCGCAAATCCAGCCACATAATGTAAAGGATCATCACGACGCTGTAGACAGCGGAAGGCAGAGCCGCCTCTTCTTCAAAGAGCACAATCGCCAGCGCCCCGGCAATGCCCTGGTTTTTTAATGTCCCCAGCAGAACCAGGCTGATCATGTTTTTTTGATCTCCTTTCAAAAGAACACCAACCTTTTCAATCACAAAACCAAGACCAAACGTCGCGGCCAGCACAACCCCGGTAATCGGCAGGATCATCTGCGGACTGGAAATAATCAAATCGCGGTTCACGCCGATGATCGAATACAGGACGATAAAAAATCCCCAGTCCGTCATCATGCCGCGGACAGGCGCAATCCGGTCCTGCCAGTTGAAGCGAAGAATCAACCGGGACAGAATCAAAGGCAAAACAATTAAAAGCAGCATAATCTGAATCAGTTTATAAGGCTCGGCAAAGCCCGTTCCCATGAATATCCAGAACATGAAAGGCATGATCAGGAGGGCCGCCAGATATGATGCCACGGTGCCCGACAGGGTGTAAGAGACATTGCCGTCGAGGATGGCGGTAAACGGAATCACCGCCACCGCCGGGGGCACCGCTGCGATCAGCACAAAACCGATCCACAGGTTCCGATCGGTAATCAGCAAAGCTGCGAAAGCCAGAATCACGCCGCCCAGAATGCCGTAAGTCATCAGTATTCCGGCAAGCGACGGCATCAAAATGGCGCGGGGCTTCAGAAAATAGTCGTTGGATACATTAATCGTCGCCAGCGTCATGACCAGCGCCAGCGCGGGCATCATGATCAGTTTGGTCCACGCAGACGGCCCGGGAAGAGCAAACCCGAACGCAATGGCCAGAAAAAAAATAAAGTTGCGGTCATTTAAAATACGAAACATTTTTAATCCTTTATACTTGAACTGATCATAATGGAATATGATATTTTTTTCACTGATAATTTCAGAAACCTATGCTAATCTTCGCGGCAGCAATAAAATAATTAATACAATAAATACTATCATTGGATAAAGAATACCTATGCTGCAAATCGTTGGAATAGATATCGGTTCGGTTGCGCTGTCCGTCGTTGTTACCGATGAAAAAGGCGTGGTGGTTAGCTCATTTTACCAGTTTCATCGCGGCGCCATTGCCGACACCCTGCGTTTGATACTCGATAGCATCGACATTTCCCTGATTGGCGGCATTGCCATGACCCAGGCCGGCCCCGAAATTCTGCAGGACGTCCTGCGGGTTGACACCCAGATCGCCATGATTGCGGCCGTTAAAAAATACCATGCCGCGGTCGGCAGCGTTTTATTCATAGGCGGCGAAAACTTTGGTTTGATTTCGTTCAACCGTGAGGGCGATTATGAACGATTCCGGTCAAACTCCTCCTGTGCCGCGGGCACCGGCAGCTTTCTGGATCAACAGGCAAAGCGCCTCAATCTCAAAAGCATCGAAACGCTCAGCACCATTGCGTTTTGCAACCAGAGCAACACGCCGAAGATTGCCACGCGCTGCGCCGTTTTTGCCAAAACCGATCTCATTCATGCCCAGCAGGAAGGTTATTCCGTGGGCCAGATCAGCGACGGACTTTGCGAAGGCCTGGCTAAGAACGTCATTGACACGCTTATGCCCGATTCCCATATTCAGACCCCTTTGATCCTCGCGGGCGGCGTTTCCATGAATACCGCCGTGGTCAAGCATTTCCGCAATCTCCTGCAGACGGAACCCGTCATCGGCGAATACAGCCATCTCTATGGCGCAATCGGCGCGGCCCTGCTTTACCTGGAAGAAACAGATCCCGAGCCGCTTGGCATAAAAGCCTGGGATGACCTTTTCGTCAGAGAAACCAAAGAAAAAACCTACGGCTATCCGCCGCTTAAGCTGACGCTTTCGAGTTACCCGGAATTTATCACCAGCACCAGTTATCTTTATAAGCCCGGCAGCAACGCCGCAGCCGTTGAAGTGGATATTTATCAGCCCCTTCATAAAAAGCAGGCCGTCTATCTGGGCATCGACATCGGTTCGACCAGCACCAAAGCGGTTTTGATTAACAACCACAACGCCGTGCTGGCCGGTCTTTACACACAAACCGCGGGCCAACCTGTCAAGGCGGTTCAGGCGATCTTTGAAGCCATTGACGATATCACCCGAAAGCGGGCCTGTGAGTTTATGTTCAACGGCGTCGGCACCACCGGATCAGGCCGCAAGTTTATCGGCCGCATCATCAATGCCGATTTGATCATTGACGAAATAACCGCCCACGCGCGCGCCGCCTACGAACTCAACAACGAGGCGGACACGATCATCGAGATCGGCGGACAGGACGCCAAATTTACCACTATGAAAAACGGCATGGTCACCTCCTCCGTCATGAACAATGTCTGTGCCGCCGGCACCGGCAGTTTCATTGAGGAACAGGCCGTAAAACTGGGCGTCAGCCTTGCCGACTACGCCTCGCGCGCCATCAATACGCCATCGCCTATATCCAGCGACCGCTGCACCGTTTTCATGGAACGCGACATTAACAACTATCTGACGGAAGGATATTCCGTCGATGAAGTGCTGGCCAGCGTTCTGCACTCCGTATGTGAAAATTATCTGACCAAAGTCGCGGTGGAGGGCAGCATCGGGCAAAGCGTCTGCTTTCAGGGGGCAACCGCCCGCAACCGTGCGCTGGTCGCGGCCTTTGAGCACCGCCTGAATAAACCCATTTTTGTTTCCCGGTTCTGCCACCTGACCGGCGCGTTAGGCAGCGCGCTGATTCTGGCGGAAAATGCGGTCAGGGATTCCGCTTTCCGCGGCCTTGCGCTTTACTCGGAAAATATTCCCGTGGAAAACGAAGTCTGCGAACTGTGCCGGAACAACTGCAAGATTAATAAAATCACGATTCAGAAAGAAACCGTAGCCTACGGTTTTCTCTGCGGACGCGACTACGACACCAAGCATTACGTCGGCACGACTAAAAAACAATATGACCTGATCAAAGAACGAAGCCTGGTCTTTCCGCAGGCCAAAAAGCCCGCCGCCTATAAAAAGAAAGTCAGAATCGGCATCCCCCATGCCCTTTATCTGGCGGAGGAGATGCCGCTGTGGAAGCATTTCTTTGCCACCTTAGGCGTGGAAACCGTTACCTCCGCAGGCTTAAAAAACGCCATCAAGTCCGGCAAAAAAATTGCCGGAGCGGAATTCTGCGCGCCGATGAACGCCTTCTTCGGTCATGTGCAATATCTGGTTGACAAATGCGATTACATTTTCCTGCCCGTGTATCTGGAAGCCGTCAAACAAAAAGACGAAGATTACCGCTACTACTGCTACTATACCCAGTTTGCGGCCACTTTGTCGGCGGGCGCGAAAAGTCTGCATCTGAAAAACAAGACCATCATGCCGGTCATCGACCATTACTCATTTCAATCGCGCATCGAACTCTTTTCCCTGCTGAAATCGATCCTGAATACCGGCTACTGGGAAATTTACAACGCCTATGAAGCGGCGCTTTCCTTTTATGCGGAAGGCTGCAATAACCTGATTAACGTCTATCAGCGGGAAAAGCCCGCAGCAGGCCAGATCAGCGTGGCGCTTCTGGGCAGGCCTTACGCCATCATGCAAAACTCGATGAATAAAGGCATTCCGGACATTTTCAGCACGCTCGATATCAAAACCTTTTATCAGGACATGCTGCCCGTGGATCAGGAAGATTTATCCGAAATCGAGCCTCTGCTCAAGAGAATGCACTGGAGTTATGCCGCGCGGATTTTAAAAGCCGCGCTCTATATCGCCCGCACGCCCGGCCTCTATCCCGTTTACGTGACGTCGTTCAAATGCAGCCCCGATTCCTTCTCGCTGGAATATTTCAAACGCATTCTGGATCAATACAGCAAACCTTATCTGATTCTGGAGCTTGATGAGCACGATTCCAACGTCGGTTATGAAACCCGCATCGAGGCGGCCCTGCGCTCGTTTGACAACCACCACCGGAACAAAGACCTCCGGCTGGTTTCTTCACGCAAGCTCCCGCTTAATTCCGAAAGCGTCGCTAAAATCAAAGACAAGACCCTGCTCATTCCCTGCTTCGACCCCATCAACTCCAAACTGCTGGAAGCGGTGTTTATCAGGGAAGGCGTTGATGCGCGGATGGTGCCGCTCACTGAAAAAATCGTTCAGCGCGGCCTGCGCACCAATACCGGACAATGCCTCCCGGTCAACCTGATGGCCGAAAGCTATATGAACTACATCGAAGAAAACCTTCTGGACCCCGCCCAGACCGTCGGCTGGTGTTTTGACAGCCACGTGGCCTGCAATATCCGGCTGTATCCGCAATTCATGAAAGCCATCATGGAAGCCGCGGGCCGCGGCATGGAGGACGTGGATATGTACGTCGGCAGCCTGTCGCTTTCCGACATTTCCATGCAGGCCTCCATTGAGGCATACTTCGCCCACATGTTCGGCGGCATGCTGCGCAGAATCGGCTGCAAGATCCGCCCCTATGAAAAAGAAAAAGGCATGACGGATAAACTGATCGCCCAGTCCGTGACCATCCTTTACAACACGCTCCTGGGCGGCAGGAACAAGGACGACGATCTGATCCGTGTCATCAACCTGTTTAACAAAATAGAAACCGTCCCGGGGCATCGCCCGAAGGTTGCCATCTTCGGCGATATGTACGCCCGCGACAATGACGTCTTCAACCAGGATTTGATTCACGCGATCGAGGAATACGGCGGCGAAGTCATCACCACGCCGTTTAATGAATTCGCCAAGCTCATTGCCAGCCCCTACATGCGGCGCTGGTTTCTGGAAGGGGAATTCATGGACGTCCTCTTCACCAAAACGCTGATCACGCTGGTCAACCAGCTGGAGAAAAGCTACTATAAGATTTTCAATGAATTATTGAACGAACCGCCTTTTGTCAGCGACATCGATTACAAAAAAATCTATGATAATTTTAATGTGACCGTGCAGCACTTCGGCGAGTCCACCGACAACCTGCTGAAGATTACGGCGTTGATGCAGCATTATCCGGACATATCGCTTTTTGTCCAGACCAACCCGGCCTTCTGCTGCGCCGGCCTGGTCACCGAAGCCATGGCTTCACGTATTGAAGAATACACCGGCGTTCCCATCGTGACGCTCAACTATGACGGCACCGGGAAGAACATCAATTCTAAAATCCGGCCCTATATTAAATTTCCACGCCGGAAAGCAAGTGTAAGAGTTGTTCGATAAGACACCTGCAGTTTGATAATATGTCGGGCCGGGCTGCCGCCGTTGGCCGATAGGACAAGATTATAATGAAACACCAAACTGAATATCCCGGAGGAAAGCTTTTGCTGTTTATGAAAAAAAACGAAATCGTCATAAAATTTTCGGTCATCCTATCGATCTTTTTCCTGTCGGCCTTCCTGTTGCCCGCAACCGGCACGGCGGCAGGCTGGTATTTACGCGGAACGGTCGGCTATGAAAAGTCGCTCACGGCTGATTTTTCCGACACGAACTGCGCATCGGCCAATCCACCGGCGCTGTTCGGCTGCGCAAACGGCAACAACGGACAACCCATCGGCGCCTATGGTGATTTCGGACGTTTTCCATTGGTGGAAGCAGCCGTGGGTCGTCAACTCCTGCCCTGGCTGCGGGCTGACCTGTCCGTTGCCTATCGCTTCAATATGGATTACAGCGGCAATGCCAACTTCCTTAATGTCGGCGCAAACCAGCCCGTTTCAGCGAAGGCTGATTCCTTAAGCGGCATGGTTAATTTGTTTGTTGATATCAACGGGCTCCTGGCCGGCAAAAAATTATGGCGTTTTCAACCCTATGTGGGCGGCGGTGCCGGCCTGTCCTATAACCGGATCGGGCAGATGACTTTTCGGTACCCGGATAATCCGGGGGCGCACAAGGTCAGCATTACACCGTCCGGAGACCGGAAGGACTTCGCCTTCATGCTGGCCGTCGGCACCGGCGTCATGCTGACCGGTCAGCTCAGCCTGGATGTTGCCTACCGCTACTTCGATCTCGGCCGCGTGGAAACTTCTCCGGGAAATATGTATATGGATACCAGACCCGCGGGAATCGCCGTCAACGGCATCGAGTCCCGCCTGCGCACGCATGGTCCGGCCGTTGGACTGCGTTACCAATTTTAAGGCAGGGTATCGTACTCCATGACATTCAGGCCTCTGCCCTCATGCCCCTCGATGGATGGTGTGCTTTGCCTTGTTCCTCCTGATCGCAGCGGCGCATTTCATCCCCTCTTTATTTTTTAAAATATAAACAAGAAATCTTGCAAAATTCTCGTCGGTTATGATAGAAATACATTACCAATGATGATGTAAATGTATACTTCCCATAAGGAGTCCGCATGAAGAAATTTAAAAAGTCGACGATTTCTGATTTTATTACCGGCATCGTTCTGACATTGCTTGCCCTCTTCGCCTTTTTACTATCCTGGGGACCTCTGGAAACACTGGAATACGGCCTTTATGACTTACGCGCCGGCCTGCGGGCGCAGCAATCCACCGCTCCTGTTGCCCTCATTGCCATAGATGAACAAAGTATTGCCAACCTTGGCCGCTGGCCGTGGCCGCGCGCTTCCATTGCCGCCATGGTCGACCTGCTGCATTCGTATAACGTCAAAGTAATCGGTCTGGACATCATTTATTCCGAAAAAGACGCCAATCAGGGGCTTATCGAAATACGCAACCTGGCGAAGACCCTGGAAGGCAATTCCACTTATGACTACGTTTTAATGTCCCTCAAGGAATCGGAAACAAGACTGGATAATGACGCCATTCTGGCCAATTCGATTGCCGTGAATAAAAATGTCGTGCTGCCGTTATTTTTTGTACCCGGCGTTCCCACGGGGAGAGTCTCCTCAAACCTGCCGGATTATCTGCAAAAAAACTCTTTGGCGCCGCTTTCCACGGACAACAGCGTCACGGCAAGCCAGCTCATTCCCCCCATTGCCGAATTTGCCGCCATTTCCCAGGGACTGGGCCACATCAATATTATGCCCGACCACGACGGCACCGTGCGCAGCGAGCCGCTGTTCATTAACTTCGAAGAAAAACTTTTTCCGTCCTTTGCCCTGCAATTAACATTAAAATATCTCAATATCGATTTGAAAACCCTGCGGCTGGGGCAGGAAATAAAATTCGGCCGCAAAGCCATACCGGTTAACGAAAACAACAGAATGCTCATCAGCTTTAACACCGGAATCCCCTCCTATTCATTTTTCGATGTCGTCAATAAGAAAGTCGCGCCGGACGTTTTTAAAGACAAGATCGTGATTATTGCTCCCACCGCGGCCGGATTGAGCACCATGCAGGTCACAACAACCGCGGTCAACGTGCCGCCCGGGACCATTATCGCCAATGTCATCGACAACATCATTTCCAACGATTACATTGTGCGCCCGGATTGGGCGGGCATGCTCGAACTCATCATGATTATTGTCTTCGGACTTTACATCACGCTGGTTATCCCGCATATTAAAGCCGGCATCAGCGCCATCGTCTCTTTTGTTCTCCTCCTGGCCTGGATGATGGCGACCATTTATCTTTTTGCCGGCTACGGCTACTGGATCAAAGCGCTTTATCCGGCCCTCCTCCTGCTGATCGGCTATATTGTCATCGTCTCCAAACGGTATCTGCTGACGGAAAAAACAAAAGACCGCATTGAAGCGGACAGCGTCGAAACCAACAAAATGCTGGGTTTGTCCTTTCAGGGACAGGGCCTCCTGGATATGGCTTTTGACAAGTTCCGCAAATGCCCGGTGGAAGATGAATCCGTCAAAGAGCTGGTTTATAATCTCGGTCTGGATTTTGAACGGAAACGCATGTTCAACAAGGCGGTAGCCGCTTATGAACATATCGCCAAGGCAGGCGATTTTAAAGACATCAAGGATCGCATCAAGAAGCTGACTGCCGCCGGTGAAACCATGATTTTCGGCCTGTCCGGCGCCAAAAAAGATTCGACTGTCATCATGGACAACACCGTCACCAAACCCACCCTGGGGCGTTATGAAATCATGAAGGAACTGGGACGCGGGGCAATGGGCACCGTTTTCCTGGGCAAAGATCCGCGCATCAACCGCGAAGTGGCCATTAAAACCTTGCGCTATGAAGAAGTGGATGCAGAGCAGCTCGATGAAGTAAAGAAAAGATTTTTCCGGGAGGCGGAAGCCGCCGGCAAGTTGTCCCACCCGAACATTGTAACCATTTATGACGTCGGTGAGGATTACGAAATCGCTTACATGGCCATGGAACTGCTGGATGGAACCGATCTGGAAAAATATGCCAAAAAAGAAAACCGGCTGCCGATGGAAGAAATTATCCGGGTTGCCGGCTGCGTCGCTTCCGCGCTCGATTATGCCCACTTAAACGGCATTGTTCATCGTGATATCAAACCCGCCAACATCATGATGCTCAATAACCGCGAAGTCAAAGTGGCGGATTTCGGAATTGCCCGGGTTATGGCTACTTCCAAGACACAAACCGGAGTCATCATGGGCACACCGAGCTATATGTCACCCGAGCAGATAGCCGGCAAAAAAGTGGATGGCCGTTCCGATTTATTTTCCCTGGGGGTGGTTTTATATGAACTGATTGCCGGGGAAAGGCCTTTCACCGGAGACAGCATTGCCACGCTGATGTATAACATCACGACATCTCAGCCGCCGTCGATCAAAGAACTGTCTCCGGACATACCGGATAAACTGGCGCCGATCCTGGAAAAACTTCTCTCCAAGGATGTGGAAGCCCGCTACCAGAACGGCAGGGAACTGGCTGATGATCTGGCCAAATGTTTGAATTAAGGAGGCCCCATTGAACTTAACCGCCTTGGGAAAAACCGATCAGGGTCAGGTGCGCGCAAACAACGAGGATAACTTCTTTGTCGATGAAAAACTCGGCCTCCTGGTTGTGGCCGATGGCATGGGCGGACATGCGTCTGGTGAAACGGCAAGCAAACTGGCCGTTAATGTGATGCGGGATTATTTTCAGGGAAGCCGGCAGGTGATCGGACAGTACAATTCTTCCTATTCCGAAGTCACCAACAGACTGAACTCCGCCGTCCATCTTGCCAACATGGCCGTCTTTGAAGCGGCCCAAAGCTCGCCTCAGTTAAAAGGCATGGGTACAACCATTGCGGCTGTCTGCCTCAATGGAAATCAATTAAGCATCGCCCATATTGGCGACAGCCGTGTTTATCTCCTGCGTTCCGGCAACATCGATCAGTTGACCGACGATCATTCCCTCGTTCAGGAGCAGGTCAAGCGTGAACTGATCACCAAAGAAGACGCGGCAAATTCGGAAATGAAAAATGTCCTGACCAGAGCGTTAGGCGTCAGCGCGGACACCGAGGCGGCTTTGGACGAGCTGACCCTGTTTGACGGGGATATTCTGCTCTTGTGCAGTGACGGCCTCTATAATATGATTCCGGACGAGACGATGCTGGATATCGTAACTCTGGCAGGCTCTGCTTCAGCCGCATGCGACGCCCTGATCAATACGGCTAACGAAAATGGTGGTAAAGACAACATTACTGTGGTTTTAGGTTATATAGAAAAGAATAAATGGTATTCAGCTTTGTTAAAATTTGTGGAATCTTTTCGGAGGTGAAGTATGGCGAAGATCTTACTGAAATACAAAGAAGCGGTTGTTAAAGAAATTGCTCTGGATAAAGACAATACGACTATCGGCAGAAAACCGGACAACGACATCGTCATCGATAATCAGGCGGTATCCGGACATCATGCCTTCATCAAGATGGAAGACGATAAGTTTTTAATCGAAGATTTAAGCAGTTTGAACGGCACATTTCTGAACGGTCAGAAAATTTCCAAAGCCGAAATATTTAACAGCGATGTCATCCTGATCGGCGTCCATACCCTGGATGTCATCTCCGACAAAAACCGGGATGCCGGCCAGAAAACCGCCACGGTGCGCGGCCGCTCCATGTCTGAAACAATGGTGATTAACCCCGAAGATCAAAAGAAGATCATCGCCGCAGCCGATAAAACGGCGCCGGAGGCGCTGGGAGGTTTTCTGGTCATTGACGGATCAACCGATCAGAAAGATTACGTGCTCAAAGAAAGGGTTTCCGCAATCGGCAAGGAAGACGGCTCCGCAATCAAACTGAAGGGATTTTTTGCACCCAAACTGGCCGCGCTGGTCAACCGCCGGAAGGAAGGATATTTTATCACGCCATCCGCGGGCAAAGACCTGAAAGTCAACGGTCAGGTTATTGAACGCCGTTACGATCTGAAAGACGGCGATATGCTGGAAGTCGGCGGATTGAAATTACAGTTTTATATAAAGGAATAAAAATAATTCGTGGTTGAATATGTCATTCCGAATTTATGAAAGGAAACTTAACTGAACGATTGTCTTTCCAACCATGTCATTCCGAATCCCGATAAAGTCGGGGTGAGGAATCCTTGTCCCGAAACTTACCATGTCATTTCGAAGGAGTCCCGATTTTTCGGGACGACGAGAAATCCTTTTCCCGTAACACATCCAGAGATCTTAAAGATATCTCCCGTTGGTCGATATGACAATGCAGGAATTCTAAGTTATGTCCCCGGCATGCGCCGGGCTGTCGCCTTCGGTCGATGCGACAATGCTTTACTACAGCACTAAACAAGCCATAAGCGTTTCCCCGTTACCGAGCCCCATTGTATAAATGGGATTGCAAACCCTTCCCCGCTTTCCCCACAAGGATTAATTCATCTTTTTTGTATCATTTTTGTATCATCTTTGTTGATTTATAAACATCCATTTGCTAGGATTGTTTTCGTGAATTTTTAAACAATGCTTTCAATTCTATTAAGATATTTCCACTTTTCATACCGGGCAAAGTGGTGAAAGACAATAAGACATCATCAGCAGGATATTTTACATAAATTGCTTTATTTCAGTAACACCAGGCGCGATTCAAAAAGGGTTATGTAACTCAGAGGGCGGAGCTGTATGATCGACCTGCACAACCATATTCTTCCCGGACTTGACGACGGAGCCGACACCTGGTCCAAGAGCATTGATATGGCCAGAATGGCCCTGGCGGACGGCATTACCGGCATTGCCTGCACGCCTCACTGGATTCCTGGAAGATACAATAATCAGAGAGCGCAAATCATCACGGCAGTAGAAGATTTCAGAAAACAACTTGCCGATCATGAAATCGCCCTGAATATTTATCCCGGCGCGGAGCTCAGGCTGGACATCACGCTTCCCGAAAAAATCGCATCCGGTGAGCTGATGACGATTAACGACACCGGAATCTACGCCCTCATTGAATTGCCTGATGAATCCATTCCCGATCATCTGGAAGATTTTCTCTGGAAGCTCGCTTTAAAAAACATCAAGCCGATCATCAGCCACGTTGAACGGCATCCCCTGTTGCACGAAAACCCGGAACGCCTTCTGAAATGGGTGGAAATGGGCGTTCTAACGCAGCTGACGGCAGCCAGCGTTCTGGAAAAATTCACGCCTGAAATTCGTGATTTTTCACTGATGCTTTTAGAACATCGTCTCGTCCACATACTTGTTACCGATTCGCATGGCCTTCATTTGAGATCGCCTAAACTTTTCGAAGGTTATGAAGCGGTTAAAAATATTATCGGCGAAGAAGCCGCCCGCAAAATGGTTTATGATCTGCCGCAAAATATTATTGACGGCAAGGAAGTGTTCACCGATGATCCCGTGCCCTTAAAAAAGAAAAAACGGTTTGATTTTTCAATCGCTTCTTTCTTCAAAAGGAATTGATCCGGAAAAAGCTATACACATGATGAGACCTTTGCATAATGTCATTTCGAAGGAGTCCCGATTTTTCGGGACGACGAGAAATCTTAAAGATCCCCCACTGCGTTTCGGGACAAGGATTTCTCGCTTCGCTTCGATCGGCAGTGCATCCCGAAAGGGGAGTACGTTAACAAAATTTCATTTCCGCACCGAAAATCTGAGCGCGCAGAGCGATGATTCCAATGACAAATTAGGATTGAATTTGCAAATTGTAAAAATCGGAATGACATAATTGTTTCTCTTATGCAATTGTACAAGGCTCACAGTAACCTCACCCTCTTCCCATCTTACAAACCCTTATGAAACAATGTCCGAAATGCGGCTCTAAACATATTCACCACAGACGTATTAAAACCGTTGAAGAACATATCCTGGCGGTTTTAATGCACCGGCCCTATCGATGCAATGACTGCGGCTGGCGCGGCATCGGAAAACATTCATCTTCATGGATGAAGCACCCGGCAAAATACAGCAAAAATCAGCTGATTCTGATTGTCATTCTGGCAGCCATCTTTATAATCCTCATCTTATGGCTGGTGTCCCGCGAACCGGACAAAGAAGAAATACCTTTGCAAGAAGGACGACTGTATCAAACCAGCACTCTTGCATAACCATTTAAACCAGTCGTCTCATGCGTGGTTGTATCCACTGACGATCTTATGCCCTTTAAAAGAAAGGGCGGTTTGATTATTTTCTAAAGTCAAGTTTGATAAATACCTTCGCGTTTAAGAAATGGAGCAGATCAGAATGAATATTATATCCAGCAAAGCAAAAATCGGCAATAATGTTTCATTTGGAAATTTTGTAACTGTTTATGACCATGTAGAAATTGGAGACAACAGCATTATTGAATCCTATTGTGAAATTGGATATTCCAACGGCAGAGAAAAAGGACCTTTGAAAATTGGTAAAAATGCCAGGATACGAAGTCATTCGATCATTTATCAGGGCAGCCTGATCGGGGATAACCTTGTGACAGGAAATCATGCCATCATTCGAGAAAACATGCAGATCGGCGATGGCTTTCAGGCCGGCGCCGCAGCTATTATTATGGGAGAGGCGGTGATCGGCAACCATGTTAAGACAGGATCAATGATAGAAATAGGCCAATTTTCTAAAGTCGGGAATTTTGTTCGGGTATATCTTGGAAGCAAATTGATTAATGATCTTTATCCGCCTTCTGAAAAATTAATCGGTCCGGTAATTGCGGATTACGCAATACTGGGCGTAGATTGCATAATCATGCCGGATATCAGAGCCGGGCAATGCATAACCTGCGGCATTAACGCAGACGAATGAGCCCGCATAAACGATGTCCGCATTGATCACCGGGAAGTCCAGTTCTACGCCCTCTGTGTATTCCAGGGCTTTGTCGGCAGCGAGTGTCATGCCGAAAAGGCCCACGGTTGATGCATCATCAAGACTCAACATCTTCGCGCCCAGCGCCACGATGCAAATAATTGCGAGGAGAAAGAAAGTCCTCGTGCTTCCAAATATGCTTTCAATGGTTCTTTTCATTGGTGTCCTCCTTCTATGATTGTTTAGCTGCCTCGCGGCTATTTGTTGTATTTAGTAAACGTCTGATCATCGATGCCCATCATCTTATTGACGGAGCGCTGCACATCATCGGCAACCACAGTCTGCTCCTTTGCCACGAGGATATCCGTTACGGGGATAACGCTGCCCGCCGGACGGGAAAGAACAATCTGTTTGAAAGATTCCGGATTTTTGAGCGCCAGATCCCGACCCCATTTATCCAATTCTTCCGGGCTGGTCTTTCCTTCTTTGAGCGCCAGTGCAACCAGATCCGCCTGCTCCATACCGGCGATCTTTGTTTTGAGCGCCGCAACTTCTAGACTCAGCGTTTTAGCGACGTCCGCAGGCGCTTTGAGAGAGGCGACAATCTGAACGACCTCATCTTTTCCGGATTCGGGTTTTGCCCCGAGAGCGTCCAGAACTTCCTTGCAGGCTATGACGGATGTTACTTTTCCTGTCAGTTCAGCGCATTTATTGACCAGGAGCGTAACGCCCTCCACGATTTTATCTTCCCCGGCATCTGCGGCCAGGCCCAACAGCTTTTTCAACTTTTCTAACATTGTGTCCTCCTTCTTTTGGTTTTCGATAAAGTCTGTAGCTTTGGCCACAATTGGCCGTAAATTATTCATCGCGGGATTGTTGGTCAGCGCCACATTTACCAATAGCGCAACTTTCCGATCCACCGCGCCCACCAGCATGACCGGCGAAAAATACCGGTATTCCCTGTTCTTCAAATACTCGGCTGCTTTTGCCGTCCATTCCACAACTGCCCACAATCCTTCCGCACCCTTCCAGACAATGTCTTTGATCCACCCCGCTGCCGGTGATTGGACATCGGCCAAAGACTGATGCTCATAATCAATAACCATGTCGTTTCCACGCGCCTTATAAGCCGCGATAATTTTAATTGCGGCGGCCTCATCCAGATACGCGGGCTCATCGCCGTGCACTTCTATTTTTCCGGCAGGCAGTACCTGAAATTCTGCGGGCGCGCCGGTCATTTCCTTAAGGACTGCCAAAATAAAATTTTTCATGCGTTACCTCCCTGCGATATAGTCATTGATGATGCCGATAATTTCATTGCTGTTCGCCTGGCTCAGCCCCAGAAACGGACGGGCAGGCATGTTGATTGTCCTGTCTTTGAACGTAAAGCCTCTGCCTGCTGTGGTCCCCTTTTTAAATGATCCTTTGTTTGGGCCCCGCACATACCGGTTGCGTTGAAACAATTCTGAACGAGCGCCTTGTGTGATCACGCCGCCAAGCTGATGAATTGCGCCGTAAACCTTATTTGTCCCGATGGCGACCTCGTTATTGCTGATCATCTGAAAACGGATGCTGTCCCGCAGTTGGCCGCTCACCGTCAGGGTCCGAATGCGTTTCGGATTTGGTGTTTTCGGCTTTGCCCACGCTTTGCCGTCCGGAGCTGGCCCGCCTGTCTCAAAACGCCGCTTGGTCTGTTCGACCACGCGCTCTCCGATAGCCTTCATGATCGGGGATAAGTTTGCCGTCCTGCCGGATATCGCCAGCAGCTTCTGTCGGACGGCGTCAGCACCGTCCACTTTGATGATGATTTCAGGCATTTACTTTCCCCTTGCAATTTCACAAAATACTGCTATGTTTTTACTAACTGGCCTGACCGAGGACTGCACACCCTAAAGGCAGGCGTAGCGGCGCATGTTGGTGCGGCGACATGATGTCCTCGTTACTTACCTATCGGATAGAGCAACCGCCCAGATCTTAGTCTGCCACCCGATAAATCATGGCTCCTGTACATATCAAACGCCACCATTTGACCTTTAACCGTGTCCGCCATGACTCCCACAACGCGGCTTTTTTGGATTTCATAAGCCTTCACATATCGCTTCCGGAGTACAACCCGGCCACTGTCAACGTACTTTACGAAGCCCACCCAGACTTCCTGGGCGTTCTCAATGATGTCCGGAATCAGCGGAAAAAATTTTTCCCTTCCATCCCAACGATTGGGATCTTGAACAATATGGTCAGCCAGCGCTCTCGTGACATTTACGTAATCGCCTAACGGATCACGGTAGATGCCCTCCGGCACCGCAGTACGCAACGCCGCTTCTGTTTTCAGTTCCTTCCCTAAAGCAACCGGTGGCACTTCGCCCGTCAGTTTATCCGGCAGGAATGGATATTGATCTTTGCGCCATGGCCCAAGCTCTTCGAACTTGCCTGATTCCTGAACCCAGCTTTTTCCGAATGCCGCTTCGCCCACGTTGTAGCCCCAGCCCTTATCAATCCCCACCGGCTCTCCGGTTTTTGGATCAATGGGTGAAGAGGGAGCTTCTCCTTTTCCCTCCTTCTTTGCCGCCGCGTATTCCTTGCGCGTTGAACCGATAACCCGGCATTTGCAGCCCCATCCGTTGGGCGCATAGTGCGTCTTCCACCAGGGATCATCAGCCGGAAGCGTTATCCCGTCCCAGGCTAAATGGTGAAGCCTCGGCACCCGGCTATCGCCGTGTCTGTAAGTCAGATAGGGCATCGCCTCTAATTGCTCAGGGTCCGTGAGCTGAGCCCAGCGCCCGGCAGCATAGGATGTTCGAATGTTGGTGGAGTAGATAAGTTCGCTGCGCCAATTGCGCCCGCCGTTGTAGCTCCAGCCATACTGAGATACGATACGGTCAAAGTCCTTGCGGAATTCGGCAAGCGTCGTTCCCTGGGTAATGGCCTTGTCCACGGCGCTGCGGAAATCCACCAGCAGATCATCCCGGTAAGCACCGGCTACCATGAACCCTTTTGCATGCTGTTCTTTCCAGAGATCATTCCACTTTTGCGTCGGGATGTTCTGCTTCTCCCGGAAGAATGCTTCCTGCTCCTCGAAAGGCAATTTGAAAACGGCATCGATGATCATTTTGTCCCCGCTTCGTCTTGGACATCAGCCATTCCGGCCATTTCCGCGACGGCCATTGCCCGCGCAACGAGTGCGCCCAGGTCGGCTGGATTCATTGTTCCCCAAAGATCGATGAGCCGATCACGCAGATCCGCAAGGTCCTGCACATCCAGATCTTCGACCAGGTAGCGAATTTGCGCGATAAAGTCCGTGTCGGTTATCGGCATGGCATCTTGCGCCAGGCGGGATGTAATCTGATCCGCCGCGTCATTATCCGACTGAGTTGGCGCTATGTCCTTGGCAACGATCTTTTTCAAAGTGGCTTTGATTTTGGTTGCCCCGGCTTGAGCCTGTCGGGGTTGCAAAACAGTTTCGCCCTTTTTAGGCATGGGAATTTTGAACCGTTCTGACACATGCTCGGCGGATATCGGCTGACCGATTTCCGTTGCACCCTTGTAGACGGTCATCAGGTTGGCCAGGTCTTCCGGTTTCTCATAGAGCATCTTGAACCACGGCAGCGGCTTGTCCCATCCAAAATTATATCCGACCAGGGGACGGACGATCTGAAAGCGGACGGTCTTAGCCAATGATTCCGTATCGGCCTTGATCAGGTCATGCCGGACTTTGTCCTGGGCGTCTTCATTGCCCAGCTTGCCGGGCGTACCTTCCGTGGTGGCCGTCTGCCCCAGAATTGCTTTGGACATCTGCTTGTCGCAGAAATTAGCCAGTGACTCATAAATGTTATTCGTGCCTGAATTCTTGATGGACTCCACAAACTCGATCTCCGTGTTCTTGGAGATGATCCCGGCGGCATCGGAACCCAGGGACTGAATCGCGGCAACAAGAGCATCCTTATCGCCCTTACTGGCATTGGAATCATATTTACCAAGGCGCAGCGGCATGCCAAACACCTCGGAAAAAGCCACCCAGTCTTTGATGCTGTAATTTTTGAAGAGATACATCCAGGCGCATACCCGCAGCACACCGGCGCGTGTGTCGTACCCGGAACGCGCCTTGTACCGGTGGTAAACCAGCTTAAACGGCGGCATGATTTCACCGTTGAACGGCTCGGCCTCGGTCAGTATTCGCGGAAGCTCCAGACTTTTGGCCCACATGCTCGACGCGCCACGCTCGTAAAAGACTGCCTTTTTCGCGTGAATCCACGACAGATCGCCGATAATGGCCTTGCCGCCGGTTGTGTCCCATTTGATTTCGCAAAGAGAATATCCCTTACCGATAGCATCCAGGAGATCCAGAAGAGCGTCATCAAAGCTATTCAGATTGAAGAGGCAATCGGCAACAAATTCGCAAATCTTCTTATCTTCGGCGCTCTCTGAATAGGGAGCCAGATCATAATCCAGACCGTGGACGGCATTTTTACGCGTCTGCATTTCCGAAAATAGATGGGTGTCTTTTTCTTCCATCTCTTCAAACAGCTCTGCCTGCCGATGAACGTCTCCCGCGTCGGCTTCTTTGAATATTGTGGCCAGTGATTGCGGCGTGAGTCCGGAGGAGGGATAGTTGGACCACCGATCCCGGATTGTCGTCACGGCAATTTCACGCGTTTCGGGTTGCTTTTGGACCTGAACTTCTCTGCCAAATTGATCAAACAGGACCGTCATAGCGATATCCCCTCCCGTCCCACGCATAATTTTGCCCGTGCTTCGCGCAAAAACATGTTTATAAACAGTGTCAAGAAAACTACCCCCCGTATGTAGCCATTTTGCCCATCAAACAAATGTCGGGCATTTAAACGCGTCGCCATCAATAGGCTCCCCTTTGCATCAGGACGCCTGTTTTTTGATCACCCGGCAGCCCGGCAAACCGTCTCCTGGAGATGGACGTGTATTCAACCGACATACCGTTCCCTTTTTGCAGGTGGCTGATGGCCATCTCTGAGGCATCCGGTCCGTCGTCATGGACAGACGGGTTCAGAATATAGACGAACTGCTCCTCCAGGATCTTCTGGTCGCTGTGTCCTTTTTCAAAGCGCATCTTCTTGTGCTCCCACAAATATTCGCAGGTGCCGATGATGCGCGCGTCGATCTTGCTGGTTGTGTGGGTGATCGGTGACCAGGGCAGATAACGGCCTACTTCTTTGGCGTAGTTCTGAATTGCCTCGTGGAGAAAATCCTTGAGCATGTTTTCTTCCACCACAACAACACCGGGATACAGATCGTTTTGCGCATAAGCGGCGGCGAAGAATTCACCGATGGACCGGCGCTTGATCCAGGCGTGCATGCAGAAAAATTCCATCTGTACCCGTTCTAATCCCCAGGTGACCACACTGCGGAAGTCGCTTTTAGATGTTGCCGTTGCAGCCGGATCAACGCCAGTGGCGAAGATCAGAGGAACGCGGATCAGCTCAATGCGTTCATAGTGAGAAACCGTCTCTTCCGGGAAAGGCGAATCTTCCGTGGCCACCTTGTTACGCATTTCCTTATTGAAGGTATAGGTGCCGACATCATGCTTCTTTTGCATGAGCCGTTCCCATGGCCACAATGCGGGCCACAACGAAATCTGATTCTCTTCGTCGACGATCGCGTCGTAGACTTTGGAGACATAGCGGGGCAGTCCGTCCTCATCTTCCTCGGCGATCAGCTTGGAGATGGCACTGAGCGGATGGAAGAGGTTGCCGACCATAATGGCTGAATAGCCTTTGCCCAGAGATCCCAAAACCGCACCGCGTATCCAGTTGATAATCTTCTTTGTGGTGCGCGGGTTCTCGACGGTCTCGTCGTTTTCCATATCGTCGAAGGTGGCCATGTCCGGACGGTACTGCCGGTAGCGGATGCCGCGCACTTTATCGCCGCGCCCTCTGGCCAGCACCTTGACGCCGGTCGTAGTTTCAAATTCGTCATCGCTCCAGTTTTTTGTTTTGAGCTTGCCGAAGTCGTGAATGATGCGCGGATTTTCTTCCAGCTCCAGCTTGATCTGCGTGCTGAACGCCGTCGCCTGTTCATGCGTGTCTGAGCATGGCCAGCAAAACCGTGTTAGCTGATAGACAATCTTGTGGACCGGATTACCCAGGGTAAAGAAGGTGGACTTCGCATGCTCGCGCGGCGCACCGACCAGGGCAAGCTGATCCTTGAGCTCGGTGATCTCCTGCCATTCGCCGTGGAAATCTCCAAAGGCGACGCTGAAGTAATGCGGCAGATACGTGCTGAAGAAATAGAGCAAATCGGTCCGGCCACGTTCTATTCGGGCGCGCTGCTTGGCAGGCGTATCATTCTCAAACGGCGATACGGAATCACGTATCCACTTTTTGAGTTCAGCGACCTGCTGGTCAAATTGCCCTTCGGTCAGATTCGGTTTTTTACGCATTACTGCCATTCATCTGCTCCGTTTTAAACTGCATGGTCATTGCGTCAAAGTCTGCTGCCAGCACTTTCAATCCTTCCGGATCATTTTCCCGGAGCCAGGCGATGATCCACTGGACATCTTCCAGAAAGACCTTTGCTTTATCGTAGCCAGCGCCCAGGCCTTCAATGGTTTTGAATTTAACAACCAGTGCGCCCAGTTTGCTGAGATTGTCGAGTGATCCGCCGTCAATCGCGCCGGGCTCACGTTCTTCGGCGAAGGTCAATTCGCGCTCCAGGAGTGCTTCCATGCGCAGGCCGAAGGATGCTTTACGAGCCCTGGCCTTGTCCCATTCGTCAAACTCTTCGTCCGGCTTTTTCGTGCTGCCTTTCCAGGCGGCCAGCGTCTGACGCGATACATCCAGCGCGGCTTCAATCGCGGTGAGCGACTGACCGTCGATAAACATCTGCCGGGCTACCGGCTCCAGTTGTGTACGCGCGCCTTTTTCCGCCATCAGCATTCTCTCCAAATTCCGGCCTCAAGGTAGCCATGCCAGGTAAGTTCCGGATGTCCAGTTGTGGTGGTAAGGATTGAAGGCGTTACAGTTATTGTATTGTTGTCGTGCTCTACAATCTTCCACGTCTTATTGTTGATTTGTCCATGTATTCCTGTCGGAAGGCAAAGCAGCCAGGTCCCATCGCTCTGTTTAGAATATTCTCCACGCTCCTTAGGAAAGCAGTTGTCGTTGAGTCTTGTCCCTTGTATGGTTTTACTCATTTACTTCAGCTCCTCTTTCAGCATCCTGATTTTCGCGATGCTCACCGTCAGATCCGCCCATTTGCTTTTCAGTTCATCCCACTGGCTGTCTACTGATTCCACGGGCAGATCCTCGGGCATGGTCATGCCGCAGTCGAGGTTGATGCAGATCGTTTTGCAGAGGTCATTGATCTCTGCCCGCAGGCGTTTGGCCGTATGTTCCAGGTTCGTTAATTGGACGCGGCGCATTTCGTTTTGAAGGCTCATGAATTATTGCTCCTCAATCTGGCGGCTAGAAGGGCGTGACAAGGTGTCCGGGTTTTCAACCAGGTGGTTAGCTCTGTTGTCGCCGCCGTAGCCAGTCGTATGGTATCCACCTGTTCAGTGGCGATCTTTTCGTAATTGACAACCAGCTTGACATTGGACTCGTACATTTTGAGAGCCGCCTCTAGCCGCTTATCGTTTGACCGTGCGAGGAAAAACATGATTCCCCACGGTCCCAGTACGATAACGGCCAATAGTGAAGCAATAGGCCAGGTGCCGATTTGTCCGATGATCGATGCAATTGCCGATAGTGCCGCGATCTGCTCAGGGGTCATGTGTTCCCTCCGCTTTCAAATATTATTTGACATTCAATACAGCGCGTTGCGCTGGGATTAGCTTTGCGGCGGCGGGCCGGGATAACGCGCCCGCAGTCTTCGCATGTGTGGCGGAATTCAGGCAGCACGGTAGCGTTTTTGATCCGCTGTTTAAGCATCGCGGACTCGTAAACTTCGCTGACTTCCTGTGTGCGGTCTATTTCATCAGCCATTAACTGTTTCACCCCTTACAAGCTGGTCTTTTGAGTTGGTAAAAAGGTTTTTCAGCAGATAAGCGCCTCCGGCTGCCAGGCCGGTTACTGCGATGCCTTTTAATGTGCTGACACCAGGTATGCTGCCGGTTTCCAGAATGGGAACTATCGCCGCCAGGATTGCCGCCCCTGTTGCCACGACGGCACCACGTGCCAGGTCAATGATGTTCAATTTTAGAAAATCGCTTTTCATCGTGTCCTCCTACAATTTGATCGGTTGTTCAAAAATCCCAAGCGCTGGCATGTCAGCCGGAGCCGGAGCTTTTCCTGTGAATCCGTAAGCCAGATAGCAGTACTCCGAACAGAACAGGCGTCTGGCGTCCGCCGACACTTTCCCGAATAGTTGATGAAAAATGGATTGATAATCGTAAGGGATGCCCACCAGTGAAAGAGCCCTCTCACCAATATCCTGCCGATTATTGTTCCAAGCGGCGGCTAACGGGTACCACCAGACTTCACCGTCAAACTGTTCTAATCTGCGGGATAAAAAATTGAGGACCGTTCCATGCTCCAGGGCTTCGGTGGTATAACGGCGGCGCTCCAGACCTTCATATTCAGCCAGCCGGATCACGAGAGAGGAGTGATTGACGTTGGAATCAGTCTTCCAGCGGATCAGCGCGCCAACAACGGAATGAGAACGCCATTGCAGCAGATCGCCTGTTTTCATCTGATCCTTGATGGCATTGTATCTTGTGAGGTCCATTGTTTCTCCTTAAACCGCTCTGGTCATTCCACCAATTCCCATTTTGCATTGTTTAATTTCCGCTGGTATTGCTCAGCGTCCTTTGCCGCCTGGCAGGATGCAACGCTTTGGGCGCGATATGTTTTTGCTTGCCTGATGTCGCTTGTCTCGAAGCATGTAAAGCCAACTTTAAAATAATCGTCATATTCCCTGACGTGATAGACAGTGTGGCCATCGACTTCAGCCCTGTAAATGCTAAACCGCTGATCGCAATCGCCCGCAATTACCGGCGCGGCGGCAAGGATAATCAAGATAATCAAAAGTGTTTTTCTCATTTTCATCGATCCTTTAAACCGCCCTGGGAGTGTTTCCGGGCAACCAGCAACCGCGCCCGCTCTCCCAGGGCATCGCTCAAAAAAAGGTTATACGTCCTCGAAGTGCGGCATGTCCGGGTTTTTGAATCTTCCGCCCCAGCGCAGCCCGCATGCTTCGCCGATTTTTCCGGCTTGTTCGTAATCTGAAATGTGATCCTGGTTGACATCAACTTTGACGTCCCATACGGGTTTGCCGCCGGGTGCGATCGCAATATCGAAAGCGCGTGATTTATCGTTGTCGGCATTGCCGTCGTCCAGATCGATGATGTGCTTTGATTGAAGTGTCCAGGTGACTTTGTTTTTGTTCTGTTCGACGGTGATCCTTGGCAGACCAGACATTGCGCGCAATTCGTTAACGTCAAATATCGGCTCACGTCCCTGGGCGTAGAGAGCGCATTGTTCTTTAACCGTTCGCGCGGTGCAGGTGATCATGACGGGTATGCCCGCGCTGAGCGTCGCAATCATGAATGCTTTGATTTTTGCCTGCAATGATGGTGTGCAGTCTTTGATGTCCCTCGATGCCATGTCAATCCCTCCTGCGAGATTTCTTCATCCGGCTAATGCCTGCCGGTTGCGACCCTGTATGGCGTCAGGGTGTGTTCGCAACCGGTCAGGCGAAGCAGGAGATGAAGTAGCTGCGACGATAAGGGATTGTGAAAAGGATTGAAACCACGGTGCTTGAGAATTTTACTTGGGCAAAACACTTGAGAGGGCTACCCTCGCGCGCGCGCGAGAGTACGTGAAAAATTGTTTATTTTTCCTCCGCGAAAAGATCGGTTTGCACGTCCTGCGGACGGCGCTGAACTACTTCCCTGATCCAGCTTTCAGACAGTTCGTATTTGCGGGCCAGATCCCGGTGATTGAAGCCGTTGAACTCGGCACGAATACGCGCATCCCGATGGTTGCGAATAAGCGTGTCCAGCTTCGGCACATATATCCGCATGCCGCCCGAGTGTTTGGCTAGTTGCAATGCGCCTGCCTTACCGAATAGCTCCGCAACGATCTGATATTCCTCGGGCAGACTTTCCATCGGTATTTCAGCAGCGATTTCAGCGAGCCAATCAGCGGCCATGCTATGCTCCAATCTGATGATCCAGCAGTTTTTTCAATCCCTCGATAACGTCCGAGGCTTCCATTTCTGATTTGATCCGGTCAATCTTATAATACTTTTTCACCCAATGATTGAAACCGTCCTCTACTCTCCATTTAACCTGACCGGCAAGGGCGTCGATCATGTCCAATTGCTCGCGGCTGGGCAGCACGAAAACATTAGACGGGCGTTCCTTTCTTGGCACAGATCTGTAATCCTGCCTTGCCGGTGTGCCCTTCGTGTATTTTTTCCTTCGCGGAATTTTGAAGCCCAGGGTTTTAAAATAATCAATTGTCCGGGATGCTTCAAGGTATGTCATATCCTTGCAGGATTCTTTCCCGGAAAACCTGTAGAGTATTGTCCGGTATATGTCATCGTCAAGGTTCAGGCGGGACACAGCGGTATGAATCATTTTTATCTGGAGCGGTTCAATCTTCCGGACAGGCCGTTGAATTTTCACCCCGATCATTTTCATGATGTCACCCCCAATTGCTTTTTCATTCTTTCGATTTTCTGCCGCGTTTCGTTGGACAAGGCGTCGGGATCGGTGCAGTCATCAGGACGGCGATTTTTGCGTGCCGCTTCCCGATCATGTTCAACCTTCACCGCCAGGTCCGCCGCCAGATCCCAGGCGCACTTTCTCATGTAGTTATGATTTTTGAGGCCCTTCGGTCCGCTGGCGATTGTGGCCTCGATGGCCTTGCCCCATATTTCCGCGTTACAGGGCCGTGTTTCGCCTCCTTGCCAGTGGACTGTTTCTTCCTCAATGAGTTCTTTAAGGCTGCGGACAATGATCAGGGCGCGCCGCCAGGGCAGGGCTTTCGTACCCTGGCGAAACAGTCCCATGTAACTGAGCGCCCGGCGCAGCACCGGAGAAGGTAACTGCACCAGGGTTTCAAAAGTGTAGCGGATCGCCGTATCATTCGTCCAGGCTTCCGCGCTGGCCGTGGCTCCGCAACTAGGGCAAACTAAGCGCATCAGACTTCTCCATAAGATCACATTTCTCCATAAAGATTTGAAAATCGGGATACCACTCTATAAACGGCAGGTAATGGAAAACATTTTCTCTGGGGCCTACGACAATTAGACGTATCCCGGCTTGAACTGCCATTCCAAATTCCACATGTCTACCGCCACGGGAATTCGTGGAGCGTGGTTTTTCTGTGAAGTTAATGCAGCAATCAGCAGCTGTTAAATCGCAGTAATCTTCAGTTGCAAACCGAGACCGCTCTTCTTCCTTTGCCTCGGCTGATAGACCGTCATCACTTATCTGATGATTACCATTGATCCATCGTGATGTAATTTCATGGCCCACGTTGCGCAACGTGTCAGCAACTTTCCTCATCTCTTCGATGCGTATATATCGCGAAGCTAAATATATTTTCATGCCGCCTCCTCTGCTGCCGTCTTCGGTTCATCTTCCTTCAGGAGCGCATCCACCAGTTTATCGATTTCGTCGTCGGTTGACTTGATCACAACCTGGTCGCCACCGGCGTTGACTGTGACACCTATCTTTTTGAGATCAGCAGCGGGCAGGTTTTCCAACGCACTTTTAATCGGCTTTTCCGTGGTCTTGATCAGAACGTCCGCCTGATCCGGAAGGTGCTTTTTGATCAACTTCACGACCTGAGCGGCGTCTTCCCAGGATACAGACCCCTTTTCTTTTTGATAGCCCACTTTAATGCCGTTCATGATCATTGTTTTCGGGCGAACAAAAAGGCCCGTGCTTTCTTCCACGGCTTCTTTCAAAGCCTTCTGTTGTTCTATGACCGTATTGACGGCGCTCTTAATGCCGGGCATCCTGCGACGTTTTATGGCCTGAATTTCATCTTCCAGAGCGCGTACGCGATCCGTCACAACCTGTCTGGCATCCGCAAATACTTTGGTCAATTTTTCGATGTCGCCTAAATTCATGATGTTGCTCCTTTCTGCGCGTTCAGGGAACGCGCCCTACGATTTGAATTGTGCGCAGCCAAAGCAGTTGTCCGGCTCGCGACTTTGTTGTATGCTGCATGCAGCCGTGTTGATTCGGCAACCCCATATCCGGCATTGAACATCGCCGTTGGTATGCTTGCCCGCGTTCCCCGCAAAGAGTGAGGGCTGTGCTTTAGTGGTTGCGTTTCGACACGGCTCTGTCTTTTTCCACCGCTGTGCTTTGTTCTTGTTTGCCATTTCTTCACCTCGTAAATATATGCAGGATGACCGGGCTGAAATAGACCACTGCCACAATGATTACCAGGATAGTCGCGCGGTCCAGTCGCCGCTGTTGCTGCTTTATCGCTTCGTCCCAGGGGTCCTGTAAAATATAAGTTTGAATTCTTTTAAGCATTGGATGCTCCTCGTTTTATCCACCAGCATTTGGCATCATCCCGGACCTGAGCGTTGCAGGTATAGTCCGGACGAACACGATAGCGCCGCGAGTTTTCTAGGCCGATGATCTGACAGCGCGGCTCGACATCTAGTTTTATGCCGCCGATCCCGATGACCTCAAAGTCCTTCACGTACGACGTGCAGTACCGACAGTTTTGCCCATCGTCCGTGGAGCCCTTCCGATACTTCAGTTCGACCTTCTTTTTTAGCCGTGGCAGTGCCCCCATATATCCTCCTTCCTCAAGCAACCTATAAAGATACTTGTAGCGTTTATACCGGTCCAGCATGGTTTTGATGCCCATGCCCCAGAAAATACCGACAATCAAAATAACAACCAGCGTTATAATTAAAAGCATCATCGCCTCCTATAGCGCCATCACGACGGCTTCGGTCACTTTCTTTTCGCCCATCTCATAGGCCAGATTCATGGCCCGCGCGGCGTAGTTGTTGATCATCAATGGATAGGCGTGGCTGATGCTTTTGCTATGGGCGTCTTTCGTGGTGAGCCGAAGGCTCATTGCCTTGAACGCGCCCTCCTCGAAAATGTCATCTACTTTGACGTTGATCCGTTTGAGCTTCATGGTCAGATAATCTCTTGTGTTGCCGTTCAGCCCCTTTATTTCCGCTGTCTGGATGCGCCTGATCACCTCGCGCATTTCAATGTGCGCCTGCTCGTTAAAGAGGTTTTTCAGTTCAGTTTGGCCGATCAGGATAATGCCCAGCAGTTTGCGGAAACCGTCTTCCAGTTCGTAGAATCTCTTCAGGTACTTCAATGTATTGGTGTGCAGGTCGTGTGCCTCTTCGATAATCAGGACGGAGCGGAAGCCCTGTTTTGCACGCTCCAGAAGGAGTTTGTGCACCTGTCTCGTTTTTGCTTCCAGCTTCATGCTGGGCCGGGCCTCGGAAAGGTCCATGATGATGGCATCGCAAATGCTGGCCGCGTTGACGCGGGTTTTGTCGATCATCTGTGGAAAAATGACGATGGTGTCACCATCCTTTTTCAACTGTTCAACGACCTTCCGGCGCATAACGCTCTTGCCGCTGCCGACTTCGCCGATCACCGCCAGAAAGCCGCCATGCTTTGCCGCGTCGGTCATTGCCTCGTAGATGTAGCGGTGTTCTTCGCTCATGTAAATGTCGCTGTCCTTTTGAATGTCATCGATAAAGGGATTCCTGAAAATTTTAAAATGCTTCATTGCTTCGGGATTGATCATCTCTGCCTCCATGTTATTGATTAGTTGTTCGGGGTTGCCCGGTACCATTGCCGGTGTTTTTCTTGTTGCCCACATCTTCTGATTATCTGCTGCTGGTGATACGTGCCGCAGATCCTTGCCGAGCGGCTTCCAAATGTCCTCGACTTTCATTTGCCGCTCCATGAGCCACTGCGCGGCTCTGCTGACTTTTGCGATCTCGGCTTCAACCAATGCCTTGAAGTTTGGCGTGCCGACAGGCATATATCCACGGTTCAGCGCAAGATTGATCGATACCCGGCTAAGCCCGGTAGCCTTGCCGATCCGCGTCTGACTGATGCCGGTATCCACGCACAATTCTTTTAATACGATTGGTTTAAATGCCATGTTGTAGGGTTGTACTTCGTCACTCTTCGGTCTTCCCACTTCGCTTCACCTCCGTTTTAATTAACCTGTTGACTGCATGATGCAGCCAACATCTTGCTGCCATGTGCCGTCCTGAATCTGCTGGATCACCTCCTCTGCTTTTTTGACCTCAATGCCATTCTCATAGTTGGCGCGCAGATCGGCGTTCATCGCCGGTGTGATGATGCCAATCTCGGCGCGTAACTGTTTCAGAAATTCAGTGAAGGAAATGCGCCGCGCTGCCAGTGGGCGCGGTATTTCCGATGCACTCGATTCGATAACCGGATTAATAGGCGCGTTCGCTGTCTTGATCTCCAGCGGCGTGCCTTTGCGTTCGATGAATTCGACATTTCCGACCTTATCCGCCTGGTGGCCGAATACGGTGAGCGGCGATACAAAGCCGACCGGAGGCGCGACGGCCATGCGCTTGTCGCCTGTGCCCTTCCAGGTAAGGCCCATTTCAAGGGACTTCTTTTCCATTTCTGTTTTGGCCTGCTGCGTCTCGGTGTGCTTGATCCCCTTATAAGTGCCGTATTCCACGCCGTTGGTCATGCGACCATAGACATCCACGTCAATCGGCTGGCACAGCCAGATGTTGCCGTTAAAATGGACTTCGACATTCGGGTATTCATAGGGATGCCGGACAACACTGACGGTCTGGCCTGCCGCTTGGGAATCGGGCACCTGGTAGAATCGGCCATCCACGCTGATCGTCCGGTCGCCTTTTGCTAATCGTGTGATGGTTGGTTCTTTAATGAGCAGGCGATAAAGCGACTCTTCCGGACACAGGCGCAGTTGCTCGGCTGTAATGTAGGACCATAAAACCGAGCGCGGCGCGACGTTGCGCATCTTGATTGCGCCGTTGGCATAGATGCACCAATCCAGCGCCCATCTATTCAGTTCCTCCAGATCGGCTGGCCGCTGAAATTTTAGACGTGCTTCAAACCGATTGATGTAGTGCATCAGACCTTCAATCGCGCCTTTTGCGCGTGGGTTGCCGGGCATGTGAAGCTGAACATCAACACGCAGCGCGTCCATCAATGCCTGGTTCGCCTTCGCCGTCAGGATTGATCCTTTGTCGGATACAAGCATAAAGGGTACGCCATGAAAACGGAACTTGCCGAGCTTTTCGCCGGACTGGCCGTTCCACGTTTTTTTAATCATTTCGTCTTTCGGGCGCATGGCGCGGAAGAGAAACTCTGATCCGTCCGCCGCGCGTTCGCCCGATGCGTAAAAATAATGAAAATAGAATGCTCCGCTGCAATGGTCCACAACGGCATATCGGAGCAATTCCATTTTGATTAGTTTTGCGGTTTTGACGATTTTATTTTTGTACATAGTCATTTCGGTGTCGCGCTCATCGAGACCTTTTTTTGTATCAAGACGGTATTGGAGGCAGTTGGTCACGTCGAATTGCCAGACGTGATTTGGATGCTTGGAAAGCAGGCGAACATGCGGCGATGGCCGGAGCATATCCTTGGCGCTGATCTGCTCCTGCCGAAGCCGTGACAAAAACCAGCTTGTCGACACGCCGCCGGTCTCAATCCCTGAATCCTCCAGAATCATTTTAGCGTCGCAAGCGGGCAGGGGAATTTCATTGGATATGCGCCTGGATGTCAGCATTAGCGTGGAGGCATTCAGCAGAATGTCTCGGGTCGCTCCGGACTGACCTTTTGTTTTGCGCTCCTTCCGAAATCGAATCCCCCGCGCCGCCGCATACCGATTGATGGTGGCCGTTGTGACACCGTAATGCGCCGCCAGTTCCCTTGTTTTCCGTGTTGCGTCGGATGCATTCAGTCCGCGCAATGTCGCTGCAACGTGATTCAGTATGCTTTCAGAGACTGCCATGATTTTTCCTTTGTCATTCCGGCCTGCGCCGGAATCCAGTATTTTTATGCCGCCAAACTTTTCTTTGTTGGTGCTGCGAAGCGCGGAAGAAAACAGTTTTTCAACCGCCCTGTTTTTCTGTCGAGATTGTTGTAGATTCCATAAATATCGTGGAAAAAGTTGAAGTCATCCGCCTTCAACCATTCTTTGAGTTTCAGCGGACATCCGTTTAAGTGAGTGGCCGCAATATCCATGCTGAGCGCCAGCGCATCAGCATAAAGCTTCCGACAAAATCCGCGCTTTGCAATCTTCTGTATAAGCTCCATGTCGTCTTGGGTTGCATTCCATTTGATCATTACTTTCCTCCCTTCTTCGCTTTCCGTTCTTCGATCTTTGCCACAACCTTTTTGCCCATGTCCTTGCCCGCCGTGAGCGGCAGGTTATCGATCATCACTTCCGTGGGCGGGATCTCCATTTCTGTTATTTCCCAGGGCACCTCTTCCGCGCCGTCGTAATGGGCTTGCAGGGCCAGCCGTTCTTCCATCGCCAGCTTCGAAAAAAAGATCAGCAGATAGTAATATTGACGAAGCGCAATTTCCGGGGCCTTGTGTGGTTCGATTTTCTTCTTGATGTCAGAGAACCATGTCTGGATGTCGAGCTGCACCTGATGCAGCAAATTGCAGGCATCCTGCTCCTCTTCCGTGAGTTCGGACTTACCGACCGTTCTTTCCAGACGGGCGATATCGCGCGCCAGCTTATCCATGACCTTGTCCTTATCCCTGATCAGGCGCTCTTTTGTTTTGATGGTCTCGGCGGCTTCGGCTGCTGCTTGTTTATGGTCTTCTTCGAGGGTTTCCAGGAGGGACTGGATTTCGTCGGCATGCTCGGCATCAACCGGGATGGTTTCGCCGTTAAAAGTGATGGCATTTTCGGACAAGTTGACCAATTTTTCATTGGCAGCCATTCCTAAATACTTGATTTTATTATATGTGACTCCGGAGAAATTGGACAAAGTGTCCAAAAATTCTTGCCGGAATGGCGCGAGGTCTTCCAGTGCACGATCCATTGTGCGTCTGTTAATCCCGACACTCTCGCAGAATTGTTCCCACGTAATTCCGAAGCGCTCGCGATATTCCTTTGAGTCTTTCACTTTTTTAAGCATTACCAGGTTAAAAAATTCAGCCTGTGACTTGAAAAAGTTTGTAGCTTTAATTTTTCCGGCCATCTCGTAAATATTGGCGATGGCCGCTTCTTTATCGCGCTGTACCTGTTCGGCGCTTTTCTCCTGATCCCGTCTCATAACTTCAGTTGTGCGTGCTGATTCATCCTGCGCCTTTGCCACAAGCTCTGCTTCTCTCTTAGACATTTACTCCTCCTCCAATTCCTGTAATTGTTTATTAATAGCGTCGCGCTGCGCCTCCAGTGCTGCAACTTTCCGTGCGCGAAGTTCGGAAATGCGCCCGCCGAGGATGTACCCCGCGCCAATCTTAGTGACCCAGCGCAGTTCTTCCATCGTACCGATCTGCCGGAAACAACTATCCACGCTGAGTCCGGTTGCCCGCGCCATATCAGAGATCATGACCGGCTCTTTCGCCGCGCCGATAAATCCAAGGATCGCGTCCGCCGCGACCAGTACTTCAATTTTTCGACAACTCTTTGCCGCCATTCCTTCACCTCCTGTTATTTTGTTTCCATCTCTTTCAAGAACAGTAACCGCTTGCGCTTCTCATTCTGCTTACGGTTGATTTCTTCTTCAATGCGCTGAATCTCGGCCCGCAGCGCTTCAGGCCCCGGAAGAACAAACACACCCACAAGTTTACCCAACATCATTAAAGGTTCGCTGCATCCGACTGCCTCACAGAAGGCTGGTAAATAAATAGCCGGAAAGCGGTGAGCCTCTTTAGACTCTGCCGTCCAGCTATCCAGCATGGTTTTGGTTATTTCATGACCGGTCAATTCTGACATCCGTGCTGCCACTTGCCAGCGTGACAGTGGGCAATTTTTTAGCACCTGGCTGATGGCTTCGCGGAATTGGCGGTCAATATCGAAACTGCCCGCAGGACGCGCGCTGATACTTTCTTCCTGGTAATTTTTCAGAATGTCGAAAAGAGATGCTTGGTTGATGTCTATTTTTTGTTTGATTTTAGCCATTGCAAACCTTCCTGTTTTTGATATGATCAAACCGCATTTGAAAATTAATCCGCTTTGGGCCTTAAACGCGGGTAAAATTGAATGGTCCCTCTACCCGTGGATTTAAATTTTTCTTTGCGGAGTTTACGCATATGGGCACGATCAAATGGTTTTCGGCAGGAGAACTCATCGTAAAGAGTGATAATGAGGTCGGAGAATGTGATCTGACCTGCCCGAACTGTCGCAAGAAGATCTTTGTAACGATTCGTAGGGACCCAGACGGCAGAAAGGTCTCCGTTTGCCCCAGGTGTGGGATCGATCTCCACTTCAAAGGCTAAGGGAATAAACCCGTCCCATAGTTCGCTGCTCGACATATCCTCAATGTAGGGTGCTATTTCTTCAAGGTAGGTGGAAATGCTGGATCGGTTTATAATAACGCTGTGTGTCATTTGCGCGGCTCCTTTGTGTTTTATGCGGCCTTGGTGTCCGGCCAAAGTTCTTCCACCGGCATGCCCAGGGCTTCGGCCACGGCCTGGCGGACTAAACGGATTTTCGGCCCATTTTTTTTTGTTCCGCCACGCTTTCTGGTCACTACCTGGGAAACGAGAGGACGCGAAACGCCGACCTTATCGGCGATTTCATCTTGTCGGATGCCGTGGATAAGCAGTAGCGCGCTGATGTAGCGCGCCCCTTTTTTGTTGATTTTAGTTATTTGATTTGCGTTCATGGGTCATTTATATGTCAGATACTGACATATTGTCAAGAGGAATGTTTGTTTATGACATCTATTATGAATAAGTATGCAACAACTGGCTACAGAGTGGCTCAAATCAGAGCTAACGAAAATATAACACAGGCAGAATTTGCCAAAAAATTAGGTATTTCTAGGCCTGCGCTATCTGCAATTGAAAACGGTGTCACTAAAATATCAATCCCAATTGCTTATACTATTGAGCATTTATTCGGATATGATTTTGTTTGGATTATGACGGGCGATGGTGTTATGAAACCAGAAAATGTCAGAAAGCTAACATTGAAAGAACCATCAGGTGAAGAACTTCCACCAATTATATCCCCCTGGGATAAAGAACTTTTAGATGCTTGCTTCACCCTAAAGAAAATTTTCGATGACAAGGTGCATAAAAAAGCAATCATCGAAAACTTACACGCTTTTGATTTATCTATCGATGATAGAAAGGCAAAGGAAGAGCTAAATAAAAAACTACAGGAATCATTACAAGAAAACGAAGGAGTACAAAACAGAATTTCTAATTTGGAAAAGCTTTGTGCAGATATTCCAGACATGAAGAACAAGTTTGAATCTTTACAATCAGAAAACCGGGCACTTCGCACTGAAAATAATCGACTGAAATCTACTTATGAGGCCCCGCATGGAGACGACGGAAGCGTCACTGCTGTTACAGAAAAGAAGGCAATATAATTTACATTGATTTTAAACAATCTTCACCTTCATTATTTTTAAAAACCAAAAATTAAAAGCAGCGATCCAGCCGCTTAAAATATACAAAGCATCACCATCCAACGGCGCAAATAAAAAATACGTCGCGAATTATGTCTTATTTGATATGTTACACTACAATAAATTACAACGCCCTAGAGAAAGGAAAAAAATATGGAAAATATGTCTTTAATCAACTGTCCAGCATGCAATAGCAAGGTGTCTTCAAAAGCCGTATCATGTCCACATTGTGGACATCCATTACAAGACATCATGAGTAAATCATCAAAGAATAGAAGTACTGCAATCATATTGTCTCTATTATTAGGCGGCGCTGGAGTTCATAAATTTTATTTGGATAAACCTGGGTCCGGACTTTTATATTTATTGTTCTGTTGGACATTTATCCCCGCAATATGCGGATTAATTGAAGCCTTTCAATATGCAAAAATGAGCGATGACGTATTCCAGAAGAAATACTTGGCTAAGGAATTATAGATGAAGCGTCGCTTGATATTTCTTACGGTCATTATCTGTCTATTCATCCCCATCTGCTCCAGCGCGGAACCCACTTCTGCAAAAAGCATATCCAATATTGATGTTTGTTTTTCACCTGGCGGAAACTGCACAGCGGCAATCGTTAAAGAATTGGATGCGGCCAGATCGGAGATCCTTGTCCAGGCATACTCATTCACCTCTGCACCAATCGCCCAGGCCCTGGTGCGTGCTCATAAGCGTGGCATCATCGTCAAAGTTATCCTGGATAAAAGCCAGGACCGGGAAGGGTACTCCTCTGTCATGTTTCTAAAGAACGCTGGCATCCCCACTTCCATTGATTCCGCGCACGCCATCGCCCACAATAAGGTTATGATTATCGATGCGGAAACCGTTATCACCGGATCATTCAACTTTACCAAGGCAGCAGAGCAAAAGAACGCAGAAAACCTTCTGATCATCAAGTCCAGGGACCTGGCAAAGTTTTATATCGATAATTGGATGAGGCATAAGGAGCATTCAGGGTAAAAAAACTAACGTGGTAAAGGAGGATTTTATTTATATGACTGCACAATCCACATTAAGAACTCTTCAAAAACTCATTAATATGCTTCCAAAGTTGAATGATCATGAATGCGTAGTCACATGTATGACGATAGATCACATACTAAATGCATTGGAATCTTGGGCAGAAGAATCGGAGGATGCGAAATACAACCATCCAAACCCTGCGGCAGCTAATATTTATATAACTGAAATGCAAGGCCCCCTCTATTCAATTGCAGGTCTTAATGACGACGGCCATGATAAAGAGCAATGCATATTATGGTTAAATGGCGGTATTCAGAAGCTTGCGAGTCTTCATTGTTTTGACGTTCGTCTGTATGAATAGGCGAAATAGTGCATGCTGTTCGTTTTTAAAGAACCAATCAAAATCATAAATGGGAGGTGACAGATGAGTTATTTTGCTATTTGTACTTTTGATTTAGTGAATTGCGGTTATGAAGATTATCAAAAAGCCTACGATGATCTTGTTAAGATCGGTTTCAAAAGAGATATCACGGCCAATGATGGAAGTATTGTTAGGTTACCGACGACAACCACTGCAGGGGAATTTAATGGGGAAAGTGTAGAACAAATACGCAATAATTTATCAGATAAAGTAGAAAATGCTTTTTCCGCCCGTGGATTCAAATCTGAAATATTTATTTCAGTGAGCGGAAACTGGGCATGGAGCCGACGAATAACAAAGTGATTTTTTAATATATTATTTCTTGAACTTCGCAAAATAAAGGCGTATAAACTCTCAAGTTTTCCACCATTAAACATCATAATCAGCATGGCAGTAAAAAAACGTTCCTCAAAGGAAATGTACCCATGCAGCAACCGATTACTTCAAAGACCAGCACGGCATGATCCGGCTGGTCTTTTTTTATTTTGGAGGTTCAACTACTTTATTGATCTGGAGGTAATGGCATGGATGTGAAAGTTATGGCTTTTGAATTAACATTGGGTAAAGGTATATCGATAACAGATTTTTATAATTATTGTCGTAACACATCAGGGACACCTATTTATAAGCGTTTTATCTATGTTGATCAAAGTGAAAAATGGCTGCGGGGCATTGTTTTGACTTCAAAGGATATTAAAGCATTTACCAAGCTCGTAAGAAAGCCGGGTAAAATTATGATAAGTCCAGAAGCCATCAATGATGGAGAGTTAGCTCATTTTAATTTTTTCATTCTAAATACTGAAAATTTGCGTGGTTATTTTCAATATTATCATGGATCGACTTCCATACATAGTTTTGGTGATACATTGAAACGTAAATATAGAGACCTGAAGCATATTTTAATAGATCAAGCATGTAAAAAAGCCGAAATCAGTCAATATGAAATACCAAAATCGATTAGAAATAAATACGATGAATATTTGAAGTTTGAAGTTGTTCTTTTGCGGAAAACATTCAAAGAGTTTATGAAAGAGTTCACACGCGTGAAAAATATTACGGTTCAATTTAAAGAATATATTCCAAATCAACCATTATTCAGAGTGTTAGCTGAGAAGGCAAAGACGCGACGTCACACTTTAACATTTAAAGGATACGAACATCGTATTGAAATATTAAATGATGTGATTGCTCTGGGGACAGCAGATGTGGTACAAGACCTACATGGTGTGGGCGTTACAGACGATAATTTTGATAGACCTTTTAAACTTCATAATGAACCTGAAACCCTTGACCATTTTGACTTCAACGAATTTGTTCTGCTCACAGAATTTGACTCAAGTAATGTAAAAGGAAGTATCGATAATGCACCCGTCGTCAAACGTCTATTCAATATTACTGAAAAAGATAAGTGGATAAATCCAAATTCATGAAAAAACTATTTCCATATGCAATATCCATTTTTGTTTCATTCTTTACATGGATAATAATATTTTACTGCTTAGATAGTGAAAAATTTATTGATATTTATGACGACCGCCTTCAATTTGCCTTTTTTACAGCGTTTTTAACAGTGGGTAGTTTGTTGCTCGCAATGAAAGCTTTTTTATTGGTACGCCTGAAAGATGATATTTATCTACATGAGGAGTATCAAAAACGCTATAAGGAACAATGCAGTGGCCCACATAAAATTGACTATTTTCAGGGATTAAAAGACATAGGATACCTTTTGGTCGTCAGCGTCATCGTTTGCTTTATAACATCTATTGCTCAAATTACGATTGGATTTTGCCCCACATACGCGATTAAAATCATTGCTCCATCTTTAGCCGCTGGCATGTTATCACTGGTTATCATTGATTGGTTATTTGTGTATTTAAATCTTCGGGACTGGTTTTCCTTTATTGAAATAGATATTCAAAATAAACTCAAAAAAAATGAGAGTTAATTTTCTTTGAATAATATAATCAAAACTCATTTGATTAAGAACCATCGTAAACCATCTGTAAAGCATCTGTTAATCATCGTGTAAGTCACTTATCGCAATTTCCGGTACTTAGTTATCACACCCCTTCACATGGCATACAAGAGCACGGGATACGACAGAATCATTATTTATATATCATGGTTTGCGTGCACGTTGGATGTATCTATCATGACAACATTTTGCAGTGGGAGAGCGCAGAGCATCATGCAAAAATAAAGGGGTTAGCCACGTGCCAACCCCTTTACAATTATTTGGTAGCGGGGAGAGGATTTGAACCTCTGACCTTTGGGTTATGAGCCCAACGAGCTACCAAGCTGCTCCACCCCGCGATATGACGACATCTAAGATTCGGACCTTAGACCATTATCTCCTATGTTTGTCAAGGAGTTATTTGGCCGTTTCCGGCTAACGCCTAGAAAATGAAAACTGCGGCTGCGACAACTGTTGTAAACCAATTGTTTTTAACAATGGTCGACTGCGTAATGTTGCGCGTGCTGACGATTTTGCCGCTGATTTTGAATATTTCTTTTTTCTCGTCCCAGCTTTCATCAATATCAAAATCAATACCCAGCGTCGAAGCCAGCATCGCGGCGGCCAGATCTTCCGCGTAATCGCCCGCCTCTTTTTCCGTTCTGCCAAAGGCGTGATGCTCGCTGATGTAACCATAGGCTTTTTTATCAGCGGGAATGGCCAGCCCCACCGACGACGCAAGCAACCGGCGTGGTTCGTTGCTGCAGCAACGGCTCATCACACAATATGTGATCGCTCCCGGTTGCAGTTCTTTGACGCCTTGTGCCATGGAAATCACTTTGCAGCCGGGGGGGAAAATGCTGGATACCTGCACCAGATTGCACTTTTCAATACCGGCATCCCGCAGAGCCAATTCAAATGAATGCAGCTCTTCTTTGTGGGTGCCGACACCTTTGGTAAAAAATATTTTTTGGGGTACACTGGGATTCAATTTTCTATCTCCATGGTAAAATAATTAAACGTACACAGCTATTTTGTTATATAGCCCATTAAACGATAAATCAGTTTAGCCGCCATGAAATCAGGAGCAACAACTCCCGGCAAAGGGGCTAATTCAACAACGTCAAACCCCCGGATACTGCATTTACCGGAAACCAGACGCAGTAACTGCAAAACATCGCGCCAGGAGAGACCGCCCGGCTCAGGCGTACCGGTCGCGGACATGATCGACGGATCGAATACATCTAAATCGATAGTAATAAAAACATCGCCGCGCAGATCCTTAGAAACTGTTTGCGCCCAGTTCTTGTTTTCCGAAACATAATCAGCGCTGTAGGACTTGACTTCACTAGTCGGCAGATAATCCCCCTCTTCCTTGCTCATGCTCCGAATGCCCACCTGGACCAGAGAACAAATCTCGGTGATTCGTCTGGCTACACAGGCGTGATTATAAGGCGTACCCTGATAGCTGTCACGCAAATCGGCGTGGGCATCCAGTTGCAGAACGGTCAATTTGGGATATTGCTCGGCAACAGCCTGAACGGCGCCCAGCGTGATGCTGTGCTCTCCGCCCAGCATCACCGGAATCTTGTTTAATGAGACGATACGGCTGATTTTTTTCCGCACGGCGCTGATCATATGCTTCGGCCCGCGGGCGTCCACGCTGACCGGCGCGGCTGTATGGATGCCGGCCAGATATGTTTCTTTCTTCAGTTCTTCATCATAAAGCTCCATGTTGGTTGAAGCTTCGATGATGGCCGCCGGCCCCCGGCGGCTGCCGGGCTGATATGTCGAAGTCAAATCGTAGGGCACGGGCACAACAACAAATCGAGCGTCACGCATGGAACATTCGGGATATATTCCGCCAAAATTCATAATAATTTTCCTTCTTTTTCGTAATTTTGGGGAAACGCTTTAATCTCGTTCCCGAAATACACAAAATGTCTTTTTTGTAAAAAAGATCGGGTTTCCTAGCATAAAGAAAACAATATGTCCAGCAATTCATTGATCAAACACGGTTAAAAATGAAGGGAGCCGGATGATTACCGCGGCCGGTAGTAACTCATGAAGAATTTTCCGTCTTCGTAATAGAGAAACGAGTAGTGACTGGTCCAGTCGCCCAAAGTGACAAAAGTCTTCTTTTTGCCATTCAAATCGAAATTACGCAGCACAGGTTTATGGCAATGTCCCAGGATCACGGCGCCGTATTCTTCCCGCAACTTTCCCGCGGCAAAAGAAAACATTTTTTCCACAAGCGCCGTTCCATCATCAACGGTCATCGTTTTGCTGGTATGGGAGCTGATACCGGCAATTGCCCAGAGAATGGATGACGGGACAAAACGCTGCAAATGATAAAAGGCGCGCGCGCGTAATGCCTTCCGCAGCAGAATATAGAAATAATTTGACCGGTCCACCGTATCGCCGTGGGCAACCAATGTATTGATGCCATCCAGCTTAATATCGGCCCATTCCTCAAATACTTCCATCCCTAAGACATCATGAAAATATTCTTTCATGAAAAAATCATGGTTCCCTTCACATAAATGGATGCGAACGCCGCTCTTTTGCAACGCGACCAGTTTACTGATCACCAGCTGAAATTCGGGATGGATATGATCCTTCCGGCAAAACCAGAAATCAAAAAAATCGCCAAGAATGTAGAGGTCATCAATCGGCGTTTGTTTGCGTTCCAATGCTTCGGCATCGACGATCGATCTTACCTTACATTCCCCCAGATCGGCCAGAAATTTGATAAACTGTCCGTATCGCTCGTCCGCAGAGCGTCTCAAGTGAGCATCGGATATAAAAATTGCTTTCATGCTTTCGTTCTCTTCCGGTCAAAATGCGATTTTTCTTTAGCAGATAAATCAGCGCTAAGCCATGATTAATTTTATTTGTTCTGTCCAATAGAATTCATCAATTGATTCTTGTTTTGTCCGGAGTTTTTTGCTAGTTTTGCTGCACCGTATGCAGACAGGCGAAGAAAATGAAAAAAGCACAGGACAAAAACATGAGCAATAATAGAGCGGCTATAGAACGCGCCAAAGAAGTTCTGAAAATTGAAGCACAGAGTATTTTGAGTCTGGTCGATAAGATCGATGGAAATTTTACCAGCGCGGTCGATTTGATCTTTAAATGCAAGGGACGCGTTATTATCACGGGCATCGGCAAGTCCGGATTAATCGGTCGAAAAATCGTCGCCACACTGACCAGCACGGGGACACAGGCGCTCTTTCTCCATCCCGCAGAAGGCATTCACGGGGATCTGGGCATTGTAACGAGAAAAGACGTTCTCCTGGCAATTTCCAACAGCGGTGAAACACGCGAACTGATACCCATCATCAGTTCGGTTAAGCATATTGGAGCGCCTATCATTTCCTTTACCGGCGTACTCTCTTCGACACTGGCCAAAAACAGCGACATCGTCATTGACGTATCCGTGGAAAAAGAAGCCTGCCCTTTCGGTCTTGCGCCGACCTCCAGTTCCACTGCCGCCCTGGCCATGGGCGACGCCCTGGCTATCGCGCTGATCGATAAACGGAAATTCCGTGAACAGGACTTTTACAAGTTTCATCCCGGCGGCTCTCTGGGCACAAGACTCAAAGCAAAAGTGAGCGACGCCATGATAGTGGGAGACAGAATCCCGCGCGTGTTCAGCAAAACCGGTATCCGGCAGGCCATTTCGGAAATTGACGAGAAGAATGTCGGCTTTGTTCTGATCACGGACAAAAAAGACAACCTGCTCGGCATCCTCACGGATGGTGATGTGCGACGGATGGTCAGCAAAGGCCTGTCTTTCACCGGGCTGACGATAGACGATGTCATGACGCCCAATCCCAAGACCATCGGCGAAAAAGCTTCGCTGGCGGAAACGGTGGAGTTTATGCAGAAAAAGGAAATTACCTCACTGGCCGTGATCAATGATAAGAAAAAACTTAAAGGGTATGTCCATCTGCATGACATTTTTGGCAGGGGCGGCTCCGTTAACATTTCATTGACCTATTAGGTGAACGTTTATGGCGCTTTATGAATTTGATGGTAAAAGGCCGCAGGTTCCCTCCGATTCTTTCGTTCATCCGGCCGCCGTTTTGATTGGCGATGTTCGCATCGGACATGAATGTCTGATCGCGCCCGGTGTTTCCATCCGCGCAGACTTCGGTCCGGTCATTATCGGTGACCGTTCCAGCGTTCAGGACAATGCTGTCATTCACGTCTATCCGGGATCTCAGTCCATCATCGGAGATGACGTCACTGTAGCTCACGGTGTAATTCTGCATGACGTCCACATCCATGACCGATGCATGATCGGCATCGGCGCCATCGTCCTTTTTAATGCTGTTTGCGAAGAAGATGTTTTTGTCTCGGTAGGCTCGCTGGTTCCCAAGGGCATGCGCATTCCCGCCGGAAAAATTGTCGCGGGAAACCCCGCCACAATCACCCGCGATGTTACAGATAAGGATAAAGCAGCCGCAAAAGACGGCATTGAAGCCTATCGCTACCTATGCCGAACCTATCTGGCCACGATGAAGAATATGACTTAATCGTCGCTGAATCTCTCTGTAAGCTTCGTACATTGGACAAGCCCCTCATCCATATAAATCCAAGGCGTTTATAATATTTGTTTTTTCTTTGCCTTGATTAACAAAACCGTTGATAAAGCCCGGGGCATGATCAGCGCATCAATCCATGCGAAACCGGCATAAAGTTTATTGAGCCACTTGAAGAGGCTGATCAGGATATCCGGGGGCGGAACTTGCATTTTTTTTAAGCGCTTTTTCTGACTCAAATTCTGCAAGGCGGAAATGCAAAGGGTAACAGACAACATGGTCAACTTCTCTAAAGGTCCCAGAACCTTTCGCACGTAAACGGGATAAAATCCGGCTTCTTCCAGACGGGATATCATCTCTGAAACTTCATAGCGCCGGTAATGATGAACAAAACGGTCATCATGTGCAAAATAAAAATGACGGTGGGGAAACGTTACGATCAATACGCCGTCGGGCTTTGTTACCCTGGCTATCTCTCTTAATGATTTCCGGTCGTCTTCAAGATGTTCCAGGACTTCAGAGGAGATGACATGAGAAAATGAATTCGCTTCGAAGGGTAGATTCATGGCATCCGCCACGACATATTGGCCCTTCCCGTGAATTTGCTTCAACATCCTGAGTGCTGACGAAGATAAATCGGAATATACAATACGGTCCCACGAGGTCAGAACGGGAGAAATGCCGCTGCCGATTTCCAAAACGAGTTCCTTCTTCTCGTTTTGCATTACTTTTTCAACGGCGCGCTTTCTAATAAGATAATTGTACAGGTAATTTTTCAGGGAGGCATATTTTTCATTTTCAAAGAAATCATCGAAACGATTTTCGTTTTTCGACATCATGCGTGGATCTCCGGGAAGAGAGACGTCCGGATAAGTCCCCATTTTGACAGACGAAAGCTCATCGCTGTTGCCAGGCATCCTATCCCATATTTAACGCTGCGCATAAAGTTGATCGATGACGCTTCGGCAAAGTATTTCGTCGGGCAACTGACCTCGGCAATCGTATAACCAAACCAGACAATCTGGGCCAGCATTTGATTATCGAAAACAAAATCATCGGAATTAGATTCCAAAGGCAACTTTTCAAGCAACTCCCGGGAAAAGGCGCGATATCCCGTATGATATTCCGAAAGCTTCGCTCCCAGCATCACATTTTCAGATAAGGTAAGAAAACGATTGGCAATGTACTTCCACAGCGGCATCCCGGATCTCACCGCATGTCCGCCCAGAATTCTCGATCCGAGAACACAGTGATAAAGTCCGTTCCCGATCATGGATGCCATGGCCGGAATCAGTTTTGGCGTGTATTGATAATCGGGATGAACCATAATGATGATATCCGCTCCCTCTTCCAGAGCCATCCTGTAACAGGTCTTCTGATTACCGCCATATCCACGGTTTTTTTCGTGGACATGAACCCTCGTATTGGGAAGTCGGGCGGCAATAGATGATGTTTCGTCGCCACTTGCATCGTCCACCAGGATAACCAGATCGACAATCTCCTGGGCCATAACCTCATCATAAGTCTTTTTCAATGTTTGAGCTGCGTTATACGCGGGCATTACAACAATGACTTTTTTAGTTTTAAACATTCTGAAGGACTCCAATTATCTATTTTATATAGTAAATATAAAATCATGTCCACAAAATGATGGCAGATTTTTTCATGAACGATTTATTGAATGATTTAAAATAAAAATGGGATTAACGATAAATCGCTAATCCCATGAATATTCATGGTAGGCGGTGCTGGGATTGAACCAGCGACTTCTACCGTGTGAAGGTAGCACTCTCCCGCTGAGTTAACCGCCCAAGTGCCGTTTGCTATAGCTTAAAGATTGCCGCATTTCAAGCAAAAAGACTTCCTTATTTCAATCACGATAAAACCAAGAAAGGAAGCGTTGCCGCCGACCCTTCCGCCATTTGTGTATCCATCATGGCGGAAGGGTTCTGGCGACGCTTTCAGCTTGGCGCTGGAGGGGTTTCTAATTACAACATTTCATAAAGACCGGCTGCGCCCATACCGCCGCCGATACACATGGAAACAATACCACGTTTTCCACCGCGACGTTTCAACTCATGCAGCAGTTGGGCCGTCAGCTTGGCGCCGGTGCATCCCAGCGGATGTCCCAGAGCAATCGCACCGCCGTTGGGGTTAATGTCGCCTGCCCAATAACGGTCTTCAATGCCGACTTCGCGGCAGGAATAAATCGCCTGCGAAGCAAAGGCTTCGTTAATTTCAAAAACATCAACGTCCTTCGTCGTCAAACCGGCCATTTTTAAAACCTTGGGAATTGCATAAGCAGGACCAACACCCATTTCTTCCGCCAGACATCCGGCGACTGCATAATGGGTCATTTTGGCAATGGGTTTCAGTTTTAATGCTTTTGCTTTTTCGGCGGTCATAATCATACAAAAAGCAGCGCCGTCCGTCATTTGGGAAGAGTTACCCGCTGTACAACCACCGCCCAATTTGAACGGGGATTTCAGTTTGCCGAGATCCTCAACGGTTGTCGGCCAACGGACGCCGTCATCCATATCAAAGACGACTGTCTCGCGAATACGTTTGCCGTTTTTAATCTTGTATTTGAAAGCGTTAATAGGAATGATTTCTTCCTTGAATTTTCCGGACTGAATGGCTTCATAAGCCCGGCGATTGCTTTCCACAGCAAACTTATCCATGTCTGCCCGTGAAACATTATGATTCATGGCTACATTTTCCGCCGTATTGCCCATGTTGATATAAACGTTGGGCATACTGCCGTCAAACTTCCAATCCGGATTCGGACGCATCGCTGATCCACCCATCGGAATATGGCTCATGGTTTCACAACCGCCGGCAATGATGATCTCCGACCAACCAGCACGAATTTTAGCCGTGGCGTCAGCAATAGCCTGAACACCGGATGAGCAAAAACGATTAACGGTCATGCCTGAACAGGAAATAGGAAGCCCTGCTCCCATCGCTAAAATTCTTCCCATATTCATGCCCTGCTCGTGCTCCGGGAACGAACAACCGACAATTAAATCATCAATTTCCCCGGGATCCACTTGCGGCAATCTGGCCATCAAACCTTTGAGTACTTGAATCCCATAGGCATCCGACCTTGTATTTGCAAGACCACCTTTTTTATAACGGCCGCCTGGACTTCTTACGGCTTCAACAATTACAGCATCACTCATGATTTTCCTCCTTCATGTAATGAAAGCGCGAAACGCAAATCAAATAAACGCCGCGCCTGTTATTTCATAAATATTAGTTACGCAGCGGCTTGCCCTTGGTCAGCATATACATAATGCGTTCCTGAGTCTTTGTCTCGCCAACCAGACTTACAAAAGCTTCTTTTTCCAGATCCAGAATCTCCTGCTCCGATACAAATGTTCCTTCGGCACAGTCGCCGCCGGAAAGAACCTGGGCTATCTTCCTGCATACAACCAGATCATAATCGGAAATGAAGTTGCCATATCTCATGTTCATGATAATGCCTTCGACGAAACCGCGCATATTCTCACCCATGACCGGAATCAAAGCGGGTTTTGGCGGTTTGTAACCTGCCATAACCAGAGACAGAACAAGTTGTTTGGCTTCAAATATCTGCTCATCGCGGCTCATATTGATGGTTTCCGATTTGCGAATATAACCCAGCTCCATGGCTTCCGCAGCACTGGTCGAAACTTTGGCCATTGCGATATTTTCGAAACACTTGCCCATGTGATACTGCATATTCAGACCCATTTCCACAACGCCACTCGGAATCCCCTCCGTCAGGCGAACCAGAAGTTCTTTGCAGCCGCCGCCTGCGGGAATCAAGCCGACACCAACTTCCACAAGGCCCATGTAGGTTTCACCGTTCGGCAGACAACGCGCGCCGTGTATGGCCATTTCGCAGCCGCCGCCCAACGCCAGACCGGCCGGAGCTGTCACGACGGGCTTATCGAGGTATTTCATTCTCATGTTGCCGTTCTGTAAGTCTTCAATGCCTTTTTCAATCAGATCCCACTGACCCATCTGTGCGGCGGTGAGTACCTGGAATACATTGGCGCCAGCGGAGAAAGCACGTTCATCATGGTTGGCAACAACCATTCCGGCAAAATCTTTCTCAACAATATCGCAAGCTTCATGAAGCATAACGGTCAGACCGTCGTCAATAGAGTTCATCTTGGTATGGAATTCCAGGCAAACCACGCCATCGCCGATGTCGATCAGGCTGGCACTGCCATTTTCTTTCACGACCTTGCTGCGTTCTTTGAGAGAAGGCAGAATGATGATGCGGGGATTTTCTTCGATCTTCACATAACCTTTCTTCTCAAAGTCATAGTAATACTTACCATCGGGTTTGGAGGTATAGAAAGACTCGCACCCTTTTTTCAGCATTTCGTCGATCTTCTTGGGAACTTTCAGCTTCATCTTCTTCATGACGTCAATGGCTTCTTTGACGCCCACGGCATCCCAGGACTCGAAAGGACCCAACTTCTGATTGTAGCCCCATTTCATGGCGTTATCGATGGCCATGACGTTGTCGCAGATTTCACCAATCCGGTTTGCCGAATAGATGAAGTTTTTGCAGAAGTATTCGCGAATAAATTCTCCGGCTCTGTCGTCAGCAAAGAAAACCGTCTTCATCGACTCAGCGACAGTTTCCTTCTTCTTTGCGGCACTGATGGAATCAAACTTTGGTTTGCCGGCGGGAACATATTCCATGGTCTCGAGATCAATCATTAACTTGACGTTTTTGCCCTTGGCATCTTTGGTTTTCTTATAGAAACCCTGTTTGGTTTTATTGCCAAGCCATTTGTTTTCGAGCATCTTCTCAGAGAAAGGCAGCGGGAGGAACATATCGCGGCTTTCATCATCAGGAACGGCCTTATAAAGATTATCCCGTACATGCGAGCCGATATCCAGTCCAACCAGATCGATTGTGCCGAAGATCGCAGTGCCCGGACGGCCGACAGCCTTACCGACAATGGCGTCCACTTCATCAATTTTATATTTTCTCTCCCACATAATGCGCTGGGCATTGCCTAAATCAAACGAGCCAATGCGGTTACCGATAAAGTTCGGGCTGTCTTTACAAACAACAACGCCCTTGCCCAGGGTCTGCTCGCTGAATTTGCACATAAAGTCGACAATTTCTTTATCCGTTTCCACTCCGGGAATAATTTCCATCAATTTCATGTAGCGGGGAGGATTGAAGAAATGGGTTCCCAGAAAATGCTTTTTCAGATTGGCGCTGAATTTTGCGCTGATGTCTTTTATGGGAATACCGGAGGTATTTGTTGAAACGATGCAGTTCGGTTTAACAACTTTTTCTACCTTGGCAAAAAGTTCCTGCTTGATTTTAAGGTTCTCCACAACAACTTCGCAAACCCAATCGACATCGGCCAGCCACTTCAAATTATCCTCAAAGTTGCCGATTTTGATCATGGATGCATTTTTCTTGGTAAAGAAACTGGCGGGTTTCGATTTTGTAGCTCCAGCCAGACCGTTTGCAGCGAAACGATTGCGCCATGCCGGGCTTTTTTCCGTCAGGCCTTTCTTCTTGTCAGCATCCGTCAACTCGAATGGAATGATATCGAGCAAATAACACTCGATACCGGCATTTGTCAGATGAGCTGCAATGTTCGCGCCCATGACTCCCGCACCTAAAACAGCCGCTTTTTTGATCTTTAATGACATTATTCTCCTCCTTCATTTTCTTATGAGCCGCTAGTTTGTTTTGCGATTCATAAATTGTTTGAGGCCAAGCTACGCCCCATTTAACTTTCATACTTCATTCAATATTTCATGAGTCGTGCAATCACCGATTCATTTGTCATCTTAAGTTATAATGGTGAGCTTATCACTTCCTTTCTCCATTGTATTTCCGGCAGCACAAAACACGTCGCCGTAGAAAATACAGCGAGGAGTTTTTTGTTTATTTCATTATTTTTATGGTGATGATAAAAACGATGTAATTCTTGATAAAAAAACAGGCAATTGAACCAGCTTGACGAAGCTTTTACTCTTGATGCTAATTTTCGCTCATGAAGCCATGAAACGAAAAATATGAAAGTAAAGACTTCAGGCATTCCGTGGCTCCCTTTCCACTTTGAAGAGAAGTCAAAAATAATTATTGAAATTGATTTTGCCCCGCGGACACACCCAGGCATCAATTCCTGACACTCAGGGGGGAAACTCTGAACCCCGAGGGATAACCTTAAGCCCGCCTTACCTTATGGGTTTAAGTCAACTACTGACTAAAGGTCATGATCGTTATTAAACCAAACAGAAACTAAAGTCAAGGCAAATTAATATTCCGGAGTAATGCATATAAGATATTATTATATCTATATATTTATGGAATTATTAAAAGCATCCTATGGATATTATGATTGGGTTCATAATTCACGGACAGGTTATTCAAGACAGCTGGATTTCTTCGATGGGAACCTTGGTTCAGCCGCCACAAGCGACAGAGATTTTATCCTCGAAAATTAACATATGCTGGTCTTTATTCCCTTAAATTCATTTCATTTCTGAAAATCTGGGATTAATACGTATTGCTTCATGGTAATGGTAAAGAGCTTTATCGCTTATTCCTTTTTGTTTAAAAATAATGGACAATCGATAATGGGCGTTTGCGAATAGAGGTTCTAACTTTACTGCCTCTTGAAAATGCTTTAAAGCTTCATCAAAGTTTCCCTGATTCATTAAAGCCATACCTAAATTGTTGTGCGCCCGTGCATTATTTGGATTAAACGTCAAAGCCGTTTTGAATGCCTTTTCTGCACCACTGCTGTCATTCATCATCAACAAAGCTACACCCATGCTATTATAAAGTGTCGGATCATTTTTCTTAAATTCCATTGCCTTACGTAAATGCTGAACAGCTTCTTCAGGCCTATTTTGATTAATCAAATGAATACCCAGATTCTTATGCGGTATATAATTTGGTTTAGCCACTTCCAGTGCTCGATGATAAAGGGTATAATTATTTTCCCAATATTGAATCTGCCCATATGTCATTGTCGTCAAACCAATAATTCCGGCAGCTATAGTTACTAAAAGCAATTTTTTTGAACACTTTCTGGCCGAAACGCTGAACAATCCCCATACAATTAATACGAAGAGCCCAATAAAAGGAACATAAGCGTAACGGTCTGCCATAGACTGGACACCTGCTTGAACAATCCCGATAACAGGAATCAAAGTCCCCATATACCAGAGCCAGCCTACCGCCATAAACGGGTATTTACGCACATATTTAATAACCAGTGTGGTCACGATCAATAGAAACAGGCCGGCGAACGTTACCTGCCATATCGGTATATGCTCTAATGGATAAAGGACGGCTAAATCCATTGGCCATAATAGTTTCTTAATATACAAGCTATAGGAAACAATGGCATTACTGATCCGATCTGTTATAGGTACCATATCGAGATCTGATAATGTCCCATCATTATGCTGGGCATATAATGTTATGCAGCTAAAAACGATGGATAAGACAAATAATGGTATTTTTTCAGCTATTAGAAAAGATACTTTTTGCTTCATGCCTTTTATCTCACACGATTTTTCAGGACCTTCACCCAGCGTATTAAAATACGTCCGATGTAAAGGCCAATAATCAAGCAGAAGCAACGTAAAAGGGAGTGTCACCAGCATTGGCTTTGACATCAACCCCAAAGCAAAGCACAACAATACCGGCAGGTACCTTTCCCAAACCGGTCGTTTCACATATCGGACATAAAACATCATGGTCAGCATCCAGAAGAAAGTGCTCAAAACATTCTTCCGTTCTGCAATCCAGGCTACAGATTCAACATTGATTGGATGAATAGCAAACAGAGCTGCAACTGTTGCGCTCCTCCAAACCGATCCCGTCAGACTGTTCAAAAGCAAAAACAGTAAAACCGTATTGAAAATATGGATAATAAGGCTGCTCCAGTGATGCCCGCCGGCCTTTACACCGAACAACTGCCAATCCATCATGTGCGACAACATCGTTAAAGGATGCCAGTTTGCCATACTAAAGTCTGTGAAAGTCCCTTTAATATTCGCCCAGGTCATTCCAGTTTGAGTTTTGAAATTCTGCGTCACATAAATGGTATCGTCGTAATTGACAAATTCAAAGTCTTGCACCTGCCAGTATCCGGCAAGGATCAAAATAATCAAAACCACGATAACGACAATTTTCTTCTGAAAACTTGTCAGGGAACTCATTGGCCTCAATCACTCCTCTCCTCAAGCGCCTGATGAATGTTGATTTGTTTTTTACAACAGCATGGCGTCCTGCTTGCGTTATTGGCGCAGCACACTGAATACTATATATCGATGATCATCATAAACCGTTTTTAAGGAACGGCTCATCTGTTTTTTCAGTTGTTCAATTTTTTTCATATCGTAATTGTCCTGTAAAAATTGTTGAAACAGGTCATAGCGGACAAGAAGATGCGTACAGTTGAGAGAAGCAAGGTACCGTCGAAATAATATTTCATCACCGGAACTATCGACCATGCCGCGGATCAAATCCATCCCCATCCCCAGCGAGCGATCTTCCTGGTAAGTTCTGTTGAGATAATATCCCCGGCCAGCTAATAATATTAGTCTGATTTTGGAATCTTCAGGGGTATTTCTATTGATGTACATTATCGCCGGGTAACTGGAAACGTGACGCGCAATAAAATCATCTCTCGATTCCTTTTTGATAAGATACTTTACAGGCTCAATTTTTTGGAAATATTTCTGTATATATGTAACATTGATGCTGAACAGGATTAATAAAATGATGACCAGTCCTGCCATACACATTTCCCGCAATATGTTTTTTCGTGCGGTCAGCCATACAAAGATGTTTACCAGACCCGTTACGGACAGAATGGCAAGAAAAGGAATAACCGGCAAAACATAGCGGATTCTGATCTGATCCAGAAAAAGAGCGATCAGGATAAAAAAAATGGAAAACAGCAAGAAAAACAGATTCTCGATTTTCATATCTTTTTTCATAAAAGCAAAAGGAACGAAAATAATCAATACGGGGTTCAAAACTCCATCAAAATAGCGCGGGACATCATCCTGCCCCTGATAGAACATGCGGAAAGGTATCAATAAAATGTCCCATAAATTTTCCCCATAGAGCATTTCCCGCATCTTGAACATGCCATAATTCATATGACCGAAAGCTGCGGCATTAGAACCGCCGCCGTCTGTTGAATGACTGTTGAAAAGGCCGGGAAACAATGGATATAAAGGATTACCGGTCAGGACGGTGTTTTTCACTAACCAGGGAGAAAAAACAGCCAATGAAATAATAAAAAATATTAATCCATACCCCACTGCCCTCCCGGAATTGCCTGTATCTCTCGAACAAATGAAGACGATGCTCAATGTCATAAAAAACCAGGCAACAAGACCATTGTATTTGGTGCCCAAAGCCAGCCCCATAGCAACGGAAGAGATCAACAACCATGAATATTTTTTATATTCACCAGCACGCCATCGTATGAATGCCAGAACGCTGACGGTCACAAAAAATACCAACCCAAGATCAACGTACGCCATTGTTGACAATTTGCTGATGACCGGTGTGCTGATAAAGATTAAAAACCCAAGCAACCCGGCGATTGCATTGAATCTCCACCGGAGGTAGCAGTAAATGATTGCAGCCGTGCTTAATCCGAAGCCCAGATGAATAAAATTGGGAATGATGTCATTTCCGAAATAAAGCGGTATCCAATAGAGTAAATCAACATTCATGGGATAATAAGAATATTCAGCCCACGGCATTTCATAAAAACCGCCGTGCCTTATCCAAAGTTTGGGAATAGCCAGATGATGGATAAGGGCATCACGGGCAATGGGCGGCATAAGCGCCAACAAAAAGGCTGTTAAGATAAAAAGAAAAATTATCGAAAGGAGAATAACTTTAATGAACCATTCATTTCTGACTGATAAGTTCTTCAATATTGAATCCTTCACACAATCATGGTGCATTTACGATGGGTCACTGTATTGCGGGGGATGTTTTTGTGTCAAGAACATTTCTCACAATAAATCATCTTTTTTCTTTGACTTACGACACTACTCTGTGTCATTTAATTCAATATCTAAATCTATTTAAACATCATGGATGACAAAGCATGAAACTTTCCGTTGTAATACCCTGTTATAATGAAGCCGAAACCATCGAAAAACTTATTGACGCTGTATTGAACGCTCCTTATCCGGACAAAGAAATAATTATCGTGGATGATTATTCAACTGACGGGACAAGGCAAATCCTGCAAAGCAAAATTGCAGCCAAAGTAAGCCAGATTGTTTATCAATCAAAAAATCAGGGTAAAGGAGCCGCCCTGCGGGAGGGGATCCGGATTGCCACAGGCGATGTGATCATTATTCAGGATGCCGATTTGGAGTATGATCCTGCTGAATATCCCAAGATGATCGAGCCGATTATCAATGACAAGGCCGATGTCGTTTTTGGTTCACGTTTTATGGGTGGAGAAGCGCACCGGGTTGTATATTTTTGGCATCGCGTCGGCAACGGATTGATTACTTTAACATCGAACATGTTTACTAATCTTAACCTGACTGACGTCGAAACCTGTTATAAAGCTTTCCGGCGGGAAATCGTTCAGTCGATCACCATTGAAGAAAACAGATTCGGTTTTGAACCGGAAATTACGGCTAAGATATCGAAGAAAAAGTGCCGTATCTATGAGGTCGGGATCTCCTATTACGGCCGTACTTACGATGAAGGCAAAAAAATTAATTGGAAGGACGGTTTTCGAGCTCTTTACTGCATTATCAAATACAATATATTTCGATAAACTTGTCTCATCGTCATCATCATTTTTTCGGCAAACGGCCTATCCATATCCCTGTCGCGGCTAAATTCCACTCCAGTTCTTTGATTGCAGGCATGGAATGTCTTCTTAATATCAGTCTGTCTTCCGGCCGCATTTTCTTGACCCATGGTTCGTATGCTTCGGCGGCCCCGTAGTTCCATTGAATTTTTCTTAAGATGGCCAGATCTTCAGGAGGCATCATTGTCGGTTCAAATCCCAGGATGTAACGCCATTGGGCGTGAGGATTCGCATAAAATGTCTGATAGAAAATCGTCATGTCATCGTTGTAAATGATTCCGCCCTTTTCCGGAAGCCATTTTTTTTGTTCAGGATTGTCCGCGGAAAGATACTGCACAGACATGGATTGTGTCCAGCGGCTGCCGTAATCATTGGTTATGGAAATGAATAAGACACAAGCTATAGCCAGAGTCAGTCCTACGCGTTTCCATGAAGAAGATTCCATTGCGGTGTTCAGATACTCTTCAAACTCCAGTGCAATCCATATGCAAACGGCGGGGATTCCCCAATCGACCCAGACCCGGAGCACAAAAAAGCCCAAAACCCAGCTTGTAACAGCAAGAATAAATATGGGGGTATAAATTGCTTTAACATCCCATGAATTGCGAAGAGCACGCCAACCCAGCATGCCCAGAACCGCAACGACCACCATCTGATCCCCGGCGAAAGGCTGGAATTCGGAAACAAGCTGCCTAGTTAACGTGTGGTCCCCCAAACTGTGAAAAAAATGGCCGACAGTTTGTAAAATAAACTGGATGGGATTTCCGGTCAGGAGCATACCGATTATGACACCCGCAATCGTACACAGAGATACAACAAAACCGGCGCGCCATTCACGGGCAATAAAAAAACACAAAACAGGCAGGGCAAACATGTACCACAGGCAATGGATCCACGTAGCCAGGGCAATCAGGATAGTTAAAATAATAAGTGAGGGCCACGGTATGTGTTTTGACCTGAAACGCGGCCACATAAATCCCAGAAACACCACGACGGCCATCGTAAAGATGTATGGTCTTCCTAAGAATGTGCGCATCAGGTCTGAATAATTCGCAACCCAGACAGCGAACAGAGTAATCAACCATGCCTCCGGCCTTTTCAAAAAAAAGATCGGGACAATGCAAAACAAAATAAAGAGAAACACAATTGAAAACACAACAAGATTATCAACCGAGCATCCTGTCATTTGATAAATAAATTCCAGTATCTTATGCCAGCCGACATGGCTGTCCATGGTTATCTCCGGCCGAAGAATGAGTATCTCACTCCAGTTCTTTCCGGAAACAGCCTTGGCTGCATGGCGCATTGCATCATCAAATGGGATATATCCGTAAGAGATCACGCGCAGGGCAATCAAAAGCAGTCCCGCAATGAATATGCATAATACTATGATCGTCACAGGCCTTGGTTGAGCTGATTCCTCTTTCAATTAAATCTCCTTAATTTTTCTTGTTTGTAAAAAAAGCTACTATATTAAAACAATGTAAAGCAAGGTGAAATATTTAATGGATGTTTGCTCATTTTCTCATTCTGGCTTTAACGTCCCTTAAATTCCTGGCGGCATCCATATAATCAGGTTTGATCTGCAAGGCCTCTTTAAAGTGGCTCATTGCTTCCTCATACCTTCCCGTCTTTGACAAGGCCATTCCAATATAGTTATGAGCTTCCGCATAATCCGGTTTTATTCGCAAGACTTTTGTGAAATCGTTAATAGCAAGATTATATTGCTGATAAATATTATAAACGATGCCTCGATTATAATGGGCTTGCAAAAAATTAGGATGAATATTCAGCGCCTGATTGAAATCGGCAAGTGCTTTTTCATACTGTTTCTGGGAACCAAAAGCAACGCCTCGACTCACAAAGGCATCATACATATCGGGCTTAATGCTTACCGCAGATGTGAAATCCAGAACAGCCAGATCAAACTTTCCGAGTTCATAATAAAACAATCCCCGATTGTAATATGCATCTGCATAAGCAGGCTTAATTTTCAGCGCATGATTAATATCATCGAATGCTTGTCCATATTGCTTCAATGCTCCATAGGCAGTAGCCCGATTACTGTAGAATTCCGCATCAGGCTGTATAGCCAGAGCAGCGCTGTAATCTTCAATAGCCCGTGAGTAATTTCCTTTTTCAATATAACTTAACCCTCTGAGGTTATAGGCAAAGGCAATCTTATAGTTGCTTAAAGCATCCGTCCATAAAGCTACGTTATCTCCCCATAACTGGCATCGTTGCCAACTCAGAAAAGAGAAGACAATAATCATCAGGCCAGTGATGAAACCAAGAACGATTTGTTTATATGGCCGATTTTTAATCAAATCAGGAACGCCCCAAACCACCATGATAAAAAGGCCGATGAGCGGTATGTAAGAATATCGATCTGCCATGGACTGGCTGCCAACCTGAACAATGCCAATGACTGGTACCAGTGTCCCAAGATACCATAACCAACCCACGGGAAGATACGGGCAACATTCCTTTTTCTTCCAGATTAAAATACTCAACAAGACAATTACGCTACCTGCGAGTACGACTTGCTCTATCGGCCACATCCCCGGATGCGGATAATAAACCGACAGATTTAAGGGCAGAAGCGCTTTTTCTAGATATCGATAGTAGGAAACAATCGCATTATAAATGCGGACATCCAGTGGGAAATTTTCTATTGTGCCCACCGCTCCGGCCTGTTTTTGCACCAGATAGGTAATAACACAGGATAATATCGTTAAAATGAATAAAGGAATTTTTTCGAGAAGAAGAACTTTCTTGACCTTCAATCGGTTCAAAGGCCAGTAATCAAGCAAAAGTAACACAAACGGCAATGTCACGACCATCGGTTTGGACATTAATCCCAGAGCAAAAAAGACAAAAACGGGAATATAATTCTTAATCCCGGGATTTTTGACATATACAGCATAGGCCCATATCGTTAATAACCAGAAAAAAGCGCTTAAAACATCTTTCCGCTCTGATATCCAGACAACCGATTCCACATGCATGGGATGTAAACCAAACAAGGCGGCTACAAGAAGGCTCCGATAGACAGTACCGGTCATTTTGCTTAAAAGAAAAAATAATAATAGCGTATTGATAATGTGAAACAGAAGATTAGTTAAATGATAGCCGCCGGCATTTAAACCATAGACTTCATGGTCGATCATCAGCGACAGTAACGTTAACGGATGCCAGTTTGCAATCTGACTTGACGTGAAAACCGTGACAATGCCACCAATGCTTATACCATTCTGGATATGGTAATTCTGTGTGACATATAACTGATCATCAATATTATTAAAATCAAAATGGGCCACCTGCCCATAAACAAGCAACACCATGCCTGTCAACAAAAGAGAAATCAAGAGTTCCCGATATCGCAAGTTAATTTTCATCATATCTATTTCTGATTCTCATTTACAACTGAAAACAAAAAAGAGGCCTCGGTTAACCCTCAGCCTCTCTTTTTAAAAACATTACCGTTAATCAACGTTTGTTAAAATTAAATCTTACCGCCTGGATCCACGGTATATGTGGAATTGCCGCCAGAATGATATCCTGTTGCATTCCAGCTGGCTGCCGGACCGGTCGTGGTAATAGTAATTGTTACGTCAGCAGAATTGTTGAATCCTCCCTGTGTTACACTGGAACAACTGGTTGCGGTCGGCTGATCAGCAAAATAAGCCTGGCAGGCGGTATATGCGCTCTTTAATTCTGCCTTGGCTTTTGTGTTGTACCCTCGGGTTCTGTATGATGCAAACTGCGGGATAGCGATGGCTGCCAGAATACCAATGATCGCGACGACGATCATCAACTCAATCAACGTGAAACCTTTCTGTCCTTCTTTTTTACTAAATACTTTTAACATAACATTCCTCCTCATCTAAAATTGTTTTTCTGTTGGGTTGCTTTTGTTGCTCTATTTCTTGCACAATTAACTCATTTTTTCAATACTAATTTCTCCTCTTCACCCTCCCAGCATTTTTAAATAAACGCTGCCTGCTATCTTGCGGTCTTTTGATAGCAATGGCTGTGCCATATGGAACTATTTTATTTTAAATTATTAATTTCATAAACTTATCTAAGTTTACGAAATATCATTCTCCTTAAATAATCAAAAGGCAGACTAAAAAACAGGTTATTTTCACCAGTTCATAGTCAATTTGCTCTATTCTATTTAAACTGTTTTCCCTTACCGGAAAATATGGTAGGAAATCTATGAGTAGCATATAAAAGAAACGTAATTCGCGGAACAAGTGCCTGATACTCTAATACCAAATACAGTAATAACCTGAAGGTTACACAAGGCTACTCGATGGCACGCACCGCAAAAACAAAGGCTGGAAAACATGTTTGAAGTGACAATTATTAAATCATTTTCTGCGGCTCACTGGCTCGCGGAAATTGGCGGGAAGTGCGAGGAATTACACGGGCATAATTTCAAAGTGGAAATCACTGTCGGCGCTCCGGATTTAAATTCGGAAGGGATTCTTATTGATTTTCGACTCGTCAAAAAATGGCTCAAAGATATTCTCGACAAGATGGATCACCAGAATCTGAACGAACTTTCCATTTTTGAAGGAAAAAATCCTTCTTCGGAAAATATTGCTTACTATGTTTATCAGGAAATGCAAAATAAAGTAAAAGAGGCCGAGGTCAGGGTACTTTCCGTGAAAGTGTGGGAATCGGAAAATGCGGCAGTCAGCTATAGAGAAGAATAAAAAGTGGTAAAGCCTTGTTGAACCGCGTGTGACGCGCAGAGGCATGAACCACTGCACCATGGAATCTGTTTTATATGATTGATATTCAAAACCAGAAAGATTCTCGCAATATTGATATTAAAAAGGTCGGAGTGAAAAACATCAAATACCCGATCATTGTGCTGGACCGCGTTCGCGGCACTCAGCCGGTAAATGCCACCATCAATATGTATGTCAACCTGCCGCATCATTTTAAGGGCACGCATATGAGCCGGTTTGTGGAAGTACTCAATGACTTCCGCGGTCAAATTAATATCAAAACTTTTCAGTCTATTCTGGAAAAGATGCGCCAGAAGCTCCGCGCACAGTCTGCTCATATGGAAATTGAATTCCCCTATTTTCTGAAAAAGGTAGCGCCTATCTCTAAAGCTAAAAGCATGATGGAATACCGTTGCCTCTTTACCGGCGAAAACAATGGTGAGCAAACCGACTTTTTAGTGGGCGTAGTCGTGCCGGTGACCACACTGTGCCCCTGTTCCAAGGAAATCAGCGCCTTTGGCGCACATAATCAACGCAGTATTGTAACGGTTAAAGTACGTTTTAAAAAATTTTTCTGGATTGAAGACTTGATAAAAATAGTGGAAGACTCAGCCAGTGGTGAGGTATATTCCCTCTTGAAGCGCGTGGATGAAAAATTTGTTACCGAAAAAGCTTACGAAAATCCAAAATTTGTGGAAGATCTTGTTCGCGGCGTGGCGGTAAAATTAAATTCGGATGATAATTTTACCTGGTATAGCATTGAAGCGGAGAATTTTGAAAGCATCCATAACCACAGCGCTTACGCCTATGTCGAGAAAGGATAGACAAATGGCCGCCAAAACGTTTTTTAACCTTTACCATCAAGGATTCATCCGTGCCGCCGTCTGTATTCCTGAAGTCAAGGTCGCCGATGTATCTTTTAATACTCAAAAAACAATTGAGCTGGCGAAAAAAGCGGCGCAGCAAAAAGCGGTGCTGGCCCTCTTCCCGGAGCTGGGGCTGTCCGCCTATTCCAACGAAGACTTATTTCACCAGGACGCGCTGCTCAAAAGCGTTGAAGAATCCCTGGCCGCCATTTCCGAAGCGTCCGCGAAGTTGAGTATTATTCTTGCTGTGGGCGCGCCGCTGCAAGTGGATAGCCGTTTGTTTAACTGTGCGGTTGTTTTTTACCGGGGGAAAATTCTCGGGGTTGCCGTCAAATCTTATCTGCCAAATTACCGTGAATATTACGAGGCCAGACAATTTTCACCGGCCTCGGCGGCCCTTGCTTCGACTATTTCTCTTGCCGGACAAAAGAATATTCCTTTCGGCGCAAATCTGATCTTTAAAGCCGCCAATGTAAAGAATTTCAGTTTATTCTTCGAAATCTGTGAAGATGTCTGGGTGCCTGTTCCGCCGTCAAGTTTTGCAGCAATGGCAGGCGCAACCTTCATTAGCAATTTATCCGCCTCTAATATCACGATCGGCAAATCCGAATACCGGCATCAACTGGCCGCAAACCAGTCGGCACGTTGCGTGTCAGCTTATCTTTATGCCGCCGCGGGATTCGGCGAATCGACAACGGACATGGCCTGGGACGGTCACGCCATGATTTATGAAAACGGTAATCTGCTTTCGGAATCCAAACGTTTTTCGACATCAGCCCAAATGATTTGCGGCGATGTTGATCTGGACCGGCTGGTTCAGGATCGGATGCGGCTCACGACCTTCGGGCAGAATGCGGCGGATCATAAGAATCATCTTGCCGCATTTCGTCATATTGAATTTGAAGTGGACTGCCCGCAGGGACGTTTATTACCCGATCGCGAAATTCCCCGTTTTCCCTACATCCCCGCCGATCAAGGCAAGAGAGACTCGCGCTGTTATGAAGCCTACAATATCCAGGTTCAGGGTTTGGCTCAAAGGCTCAAATCCTCCGGCATTCCCAATCTGGTGATCGGCGTTTCCGGGGGCCTAGATTCCACGCACGCGCTCATTGTGGCGGCCAGAACCATGGATCTGCTGGGTTTGCCCCGCACTCATGTTAAAGCCTATACGATGCCCGCTTTCGGGACCACCGACAAAACGTATCGCAATGCCGTCCATCTGATGCGGGCCTTGGGCGTAGAGGGAAATGAAGTCGATATCAAACCCGCCTGCCTCCAGATGCTCAAAGATATTGATCATCCTTTTGTCCGCGGAAGAAAAGTTTACGATATCGCCTTTGAAAATGTCCAGGCGGGCCAGCGTTCGGCGCATCTCTTCCGGCTGGCCAACATGAAAAACGCATTGGTCGTCGGCACGGGTGATTTGAGCGAGCTGGCGCTGGGTTGGAGCACTTATGGAATCGGCGACCATATGTCGCATTATAACGTCAATGCCAGTGTGCCTAAAACACTGATTCAGTATTTAATCCGCTGGGTGGCGCATACCCATCAGTTTTCAGAGACAGTGTCCAACATCCTTCTGGCTGTTCTGGCAACGGAAATTTCACCAGAGCTCATCCCCGGAGAAGAAAATGATCAGCCGCTGCAAAAAACGGAAGCGACCATCGGCCCCTATGAAATACAGGACTTTAACAACTTCTACATAACCCGTTTCGGGTATTTGCCAACCAAGGTGGCCTTCCTTGCCTACCTGGCATGGAGAGATAAAACTCAAGGTTCATGGCCGGATGTGCCGCCGGAAAAACAAAACAGTTACAGTCTTAAAGAAATCAAAAAATGGCTGCATGTCTATCTAAACAGATTTTTTAAAACATCTCAGTATAAGCGCTCCTGTGTTCCCAACAGTCCAAAAGTGGGTTCGGGAGGGTCGCTTTCGCCCCGCGGCGACTGGCGGGCGCCCAGTGACAGTGAAGCGACCGTCTGGCTTACGAATTGGGAAAAGATTCCAGACAGGGATGACAAAGAATGAAATCATCCTATCGGGATTTTGATGCCACGGAATTATTTTGTCCACAATGCAGGCGGGCTGTGCCGGTGCGGAAAAGACTGCTGCTCGTTTTATCCGAGGGTGAAAAATATGATTACAGCTGCGTCTACTGCGGAATGTCTGTGGGCGATAAGCTGGTAAAAGAAAACGCCGACTCAAATATTCTTCTTCGTTGAAACCTTATTTTTTCTTTTTCAGCGCTTGCATTAATTTTTGCGCCATGAGACCGGATGACTCCGAAGACGACGTCGGGGCTTCTCCGTATACCAGACTGGCTTCCCGGCCAGGCGTATTATTCCCCACATATTCCGCCAACACTTCCCTGCTGTGAACATCCTCATGGCAGTAAACGCACAGATTTTCCCAGTTACTGCCGTCGGCGGGGTTATTATGGTGATTGCCGTCTTTATGATGAACGGTTAAAAGCTGGCGGTTCACACCTGAAAATTCCCTGGCGCAACGGGCGCATACCAGCCCGTGAATACTCAAAGACTTTTCCCGGTAGTCCTCGCTGCCAGGGGTCTTGGCGGCGTTTTTCATCTCCCGCACGGTATCTTCCACGGATTTTGGCGCTTCGGATCCCTGAGGCTTTTTGGAAACTGCAACACGCCCCCACTTGCTGGAAAAAGTCATCTTTGCCATTCTTAAACCTTTTGCCTGCCGGTCAGCACATTCAGAAACACGCGCACCCCTTTAGCCATAGCAATGGCATCCGTCACTTTCCGGAACACAGGGGATCTCATCGCCAGAGGAGAAATTAATTCGATACCCCCGACAAGATCCGACATCACCGTCCGAAGTCTCTCGGAGGTAGCGGCATATTTTTGAACTTCGCTGTTGATCGCCGTCGTAGAATTGTTGATATTCGCAGAAATCTCTTCCATGTTTTTCAAGATTGCCGGCAATCGCTCATTCAATGTCTGAAGCGTGATGGTGACATCACTTGCGGCGCGCCATAGTTTCAGCAGAATCGGGACGCAGAAAAGCACCAGCAGCAAAAGCGCAATGCCGAAAATAATTAAACCGATTTCCAGATACATAATTCTTCTCCCAAACGGTTTTTAAGCCACAAATGCAAAAAGCATTACTAATGGCGGATAATTTAGACCGGATTATTTTTTCTCTTCCCGATATGCTTCCATTCCAGCATCAAACGCTTTCTTTAAACGATTTTTATTATCCGCAAGCGTCTCGGCGCTTTGATGAGCCAACTCACTAACTTTTTCCTCAATTTCTTCCACTTTTTCCCTGGCGATTCCTTCGGCGTCTTTCAGACGGATTATGGCTGCATCATAGACTGCTTTACTTTTTTCCGCTGCTTTTTCATACTCTTCCTTTGCTTTAGCTAAAAGTTCATCGGCTTTTTCGGCAATGTCCTGGCGTGTTTCTTTGCCACTTTTAGGAGCGAACAAAATTCCAATGGCCGCGCCGATCAGTCCGCCAATCATCAATCCCTTTACCAAATCCCAATCTTTTTCCGCCATACGGCACCTCCTTAAAATTTTTTTCATTAATTTTAAATATGTATCTATACTTAAACATTAAAGACAGGCATGTCAAGACACAAAAAAACCGGGTAACCTGTGCGTTAACAAAGGTTACCCGGTCCTATAATCCTGCAATTGATTATATAATTATTTTGCCGTTGCAGGGGCCGGTGCTGCGGGTGCTGCCGGTGCTGCGGGTGCTGCCGGTGCTGCCGGTGCTGCTTCGGGTGCTGCCGGTGCTGCGGGTGCTGCTGCCGGTGCTGCCGGTGCTGCGGGTGCTTCAACCTTGGGGGCTTCTTCTTTCGGTGCCTGCTTGCAGCCTACTGCTGCGATTGATAAAGAAGCCAATAAAAGCACGCTAACAAAAATGGCCAATACCTTCTTCATTAGACAAATCCTCCTTTCAAAAATTTTAGTGTGTGAACACACTAGCTTTACGATGGGTGACATTACGCTTTTTTTTTGCCTTGTCAAGAAATATTTAAACATATATAAGTGAGAAAAATTGATATTAAAGGACGCTGCAATGATACTTGGTATTGACGTCGGCGGAACCCATACAGACGCCGTTCTGGTTCAAAATTTCCAACTGATCAAGAAAGCTAAGGTGCTCACGAATCAAGCGAATATCATGTCTTCGCTTATGGAAGCAGCCGATCGGCTGATTTCAAACGATAATATCAATAATATTGAGAGGATCGTCTTGAGCACGACCATCTCGACCAACGCAATTGTCCAGCATAAAACCAACCGCGTGGCGATGGTTTTGCTGAGCGGCCCCGGTCTCTCGCCGGCCACTTTGAATCTGGGTAAAGACGTTTATTTCGCCCAGGGCTACGTCAATCACCGCGGTATCCCCATTAAAAACGTGAACTGCCGGGAAATTGAAGATATCAGCAACGAAATTTCAGCATGCCAAATCGGGCATATTGGAATTGTCGGCAAATTTTCCAGCCGTAATCCGCAGCAGGAGCTGGATACAGCCGAATTGCTGCAGAATAATTCCAGGCACGTTTCTCTGGGTCATACGCTGTCCGGACAACTGAATTTTCCGCGCCGCATTGCCACAACGTATTTAAATGCCGCTATCCACGATATTTATCGGGGATTCGTGCAGGATGTTCAGAAGTTCGCCGCGACGATCGGTCCGAATATTCCCGTCTATATTTTGAAAGCGGATGGCGGAACGATCCTGATTGATAAATCACTGGACTGTCCCGTACAGACGATTCACTCCGGTCCGGCGGCCGGTATTATGGGTGTACTGGCAACGGCCTGCATAAAAGAAGACGCAGTGGCTCTGGACATCGGCGGCACCACAACGGACATTTCCGTCTTTGCCGACGGAGTTCCTCTCCTGGAACCATCCGGCGTGGCCATCAACGGACGCAAAACACTTATTCGTGGCCTTTACACAAAATCCATCGGTGTGGGCGGCGACAGTGTCATAAAAATTGAAAAAGGCGATATTTTGATCGGACCGCAAAGGGAAGGACCGGCCGCAGCACTGGACGGACCATTCCCCACACCAACGGATGCCATGATCGTGGAAGGAATTGTAACTTTCGGCGATCAACAAAAAGCCCATAACGCGATTGCAGTAATCGCCAAAAAACTTCACTTGAGTGTTCAGGATGCGGCGCATGCCATTGTTGAGAAAATGTCCACCATGATTGCGGACAATGTCCGTCAGATCCTGGCTGAGATCAACAATAAACCGGTATATACCATCCATGAGCTTCTGGAAGGAAAGATTATTCAACCCAAAATAATCTACGTTGCGGGGGGCCCCGCTGCGGTAGCCCCCTTCATTGCCAAAAAACTGGGCTATCCCTACTCCATCCCTGAACATTCCGAAGTGTCCAATGCCTTAGGCGTGGCCATTGCCCGAACAACAGCTGAAATAACGATCCTGGCGGATACGGAAAAAAGAGAACTCATCATCAGCGAAGAAGGCTGTGTGCAAAGCATTCCCCACAATTTTTCGCTTGACGATGTAGTCGAGGTCGGCCGAAAAACCCTCCGGGAAAAAGCCGCCCGGATGGGCGCCATGCCTGCGGATATTATCATGGAAGTGACCGAATCACAGGAATTTAATATGATTCGAGACTTTTACACAACGGGAAAAAATATCCGCGTTAAAGTTCAGATAAAACCCGGACTGATCTCTGCCAGCACTGAAAGGTAAAAACATGCCTAAAAAAGAAAATAAAACAGGTCTCATATTTTTCCCGGCATTTGACTGGGCCATATCCGCCAACCACCCGGAGCGCGAAGAAAGACTGCTCTATACACAGGATCAGGTTTTTGAAGAAGGCCTGTTGGATTTTCCCAATATTGCAGAATATAAACCGGGTATCGCCACTTATGCCGATATCAACCGCTGCCATATTTGTGTTCCGAACCCGCAAAACCTCACAACGAATTCCCACCTGATTTCAGCCGGAGGCGCGATCACCGCCGCCGAAAAAGTTCTGACAGGCGCCGTCGACAACGCCTTTGCCCTGGTTCGGCCGCCCGGTCATCATTCCATGCTCGTTGCCCACGGCGCTCGCGGCTTCTGCAATATCAATATCGAAGCTGTAATGATCGAATATATCCGTCATAAATTCGGTGTCAAGAGAATTGCCGTCGTGGATACGGACTGTCATCACGGTGACGGCACCCAGGATATCTACTGGAACGATCCCGATGTCCTGTGTATCTCCATGCACCAGGACGGGCGGACGCTGTATCCGGGGACAGGTTTTATCGATGACTTCGGCGGTCCCAATGCACTGGGTGCAACCATCAATATCCCCCTGCCCCCCCGCACATCGGACGAAGGTTTTCTGTTTGCTCTCGACAACGTCATTCTTCCGATCCTGGATGAATTCAAGCCCGACATTATCATCAATTCTGCCGGACAGGACAATCACTACAGCGATCCGATCACCAATATGAACTTCAGCGCCCAGGGATATGCACTCTTAAATGAAAAACTCGCACCCCACATTGCCGTCCTGGAAGGCGGTTACTCGATTGAAAAAGCTCTTCCCTACGTCAATGTCGGCATTATCCTGGCCATGGCCGGCCTGGACTACAGCCAGGTAAGGGAACCGGATTACGACGCCCAACGCATCCGTCAATCGCCGGAAGTAACCAGGCTCATCGAAGAAGAGGTGAAGAATGTGATGACGCTGTGGAAGAAAAAGAAGAATCTAAAAAAACAAATTACCGGCTCCGCCGCGTATATCCGCCGTGAAAAGCATATCTATTACGACACCGATGACATCACGGAAAAACAAATTGAAACCGTCCGCGTCTGCAACGATTGCGGTGGTCTGGTTATGATTGAATCTGCCGCCGATACGGGCAAGAAGATCTTCGCGGTGATTCTGCCTAATTCCTGCTGCCCGGAATGCCGGCAGAGCGGCGAGGCTTTTTTCGACCGGATCAACGGATCGCAATATAACCACATTTATTTTCAGGACAGGCAAAGGGATGTCTTTATCGTGAAATAACCATTAGCGATACTGTGAACCGTCAACTCCGGAAAGAAATAACAAAAAGCCCATGAAACATGGGCAAATAGCATTGATCAAGCCTGATCCACGCACAAAAATACATAAAGCAAAATCCTGCTTTTTTTGACCGGTAAAAGCATAAGCATTTGCCGCTCCCATTCCGTAATCATTGAATTTAATACAACTGTAATCTGCAACCCTCTTCAACGGAAAACAGTTAAGGTTTTGCGGCATAATCATTAATATTGTTTTCCCGGTATTTATGCTATTTAAATAATTTAGATGGTGCGGTCTGGTTGCCGGATTGTAAACAGAGAAAACAAAAGTCAACCTTTAGATTCAAAAAAGATTGTACCCGATTCAAATACTCAGGAGGTTCAGGAATGATGGCTTTAAATAATAAAAGAGATGGCTCTAAGATCGGATCAATAAATCCGTCTTTTTCTTTAACTTCGTTTATATCTATCTGCGCGCTGATCACCTGTCTCCTGGCCGTATCCATTTCTATTCCCGGTAATGTACTTGCCGATGAACAGGCCTGGCTCGGGCTACAGTCAAAGACGCTGGAAGGCGGCTATAAAAGGATGCTTTCAAGATTAACAAGCCTGGAGGATGGTGTCCTGGTTGCCGGCGTAACAAAAGGCGGCACCGCGGAGCAAATGGGCATAAAACCCAATGACATCATTGTGGGCTTTAATTATCAGCCCATTAAAAGCACCAGTGAACTGGAGCACGCCGTTTCCGGATCCAGCCCCGGTGACAGAATCGTCTTGTCCATATTTCGTCTGTCTCCCACCATCAGGACTGTTGTCGGAAGAATGGGACAATCACCTGACGCCGGCGGGCAGGAACGGACAACAAAAGCTGTCGATGAAAGTCCGGGTCCTGCGGCTACAGACATCACCGCTAAAATTTATGCGCCGCCGGGACATAATGAAATTGAAACTCTGAATTATTCCCGTAACGGCAAGATGATTGTTTCGGCAGGTGGAACATCGCTCAGGCTTTGGGATGCATCAACAGGCAGAGAAATCCGCACATTTGCAGATGTTAAGGATGCCATTTTTTCCGTCACATTCTCGCCGGATGACAAATTTGTCCTCACCGGCTGTGCAAACCACAAAGCTATCCTCTGGGATGTGGAAACAGGAAAAGCAATAAAGTCGTTTATTGGAAATACTAAAGATGACCTGCTGGATTCAGTAGCCTTCTCTCCCGACGGCCGCACTGTGCTGACCTCGGGCAGTGATAAAATCATCAGGCTTTGGGACATAGCCTCCGGACAGGAAATACTTAAATTCACCGGACACACAGCCTGGGTGAACTCTGTAAGTTTTTCACCGGACGGCAAATACGTGGTTTCCGGAAGCTGGGATGGTAAAATCAAGCTTTGGGATGTATCCACGGCAACCGAAGTCGGACCTTTTAAAGAGAACAAGCCGGCAGCTGACTATCAAGCTGCCAGAGAGAACGCGCGATTCGCAGGCGGAAGAGGACGAGGCGGTGCCGCACGTCCCGCTCCAGCTGCTCCAGCCGCGCCCGTTGCAGCGGATGCTCCTCCTGCAGTCGTTGTGAGAATGGCTGAAAAAATGGCCTTGAATTTACGTGCTTTCGATAATCGCATCAGCACGGTTATCTTTTCACCCGACGGTAAATATCTGCTTTCTGGAAACTGGGGCAGCGCCATCAGTCTGTGGGACGTTTCCACGGCTCAAAAGATAAAAACTTTTTCAGGACACAAAGGGAGAATTAACGCTCTGGCGTTTTCATCCGACGGCGGACGCATCGTGTCGGCGGCCCGGGACAATATGGTGAAAATCTGGGATGTTGCCACGGGACGGGAACTCCAGACACTTGCCGGACACACGGGTGAAGTCAAATCCATCGCTTTCTCCAGCGCACGAAATATGGTTATATCCGGCGGAGCGGACGGCACGATACGCTTATGGAACGGCGATACCGGGAAAGAATTTATCAAGTTTGTTGATTTGAATGACGGCGAGTGGATCGTTGTCACCCAGGAAGGCTATTACAATTCATCGCAAAACGGTCATAAATCATTAAACATTCTTGTCAATACCAAGGTGTACGGGATTGACCAGTTTTATGACCTCTTTTACCGTCCCGATATTGTGACGGCAAAACTCAACGGGGAAAATATTGTAGACCTGGTTACGTTGACGCTGAGCGATGCCATCAGAAACCCGCCGCCGAGAGTCAGCTTCGGTTCATTGCCCGGGGAAACCAACCTGCCTTCTGCAAAAATCTGCTACCACGTCAAAAGTGCAGGCGGTGGAATCGGCGAAATCCGGATCTTCCAGAACGGCAAGCTGATCAAATCCGACGGGTTTTACCGCGAAGTGGTCAAAAACGAAACTACGGCAAAGATGCAGCTGGCCTCACTCAATAGCAGAACGGTCTATCAGGACATGCGTTCGCTGGTGGTTAAGGAGAAGAAATTATCCGAGAATCAACTTGCTTCGCCGAAAGGCAACCTCGTTGAAAATTGTGTTGAAGTTGAAACGATCGCAGGAGAGAATGAAATCAGCCTGACGGCTTTTAATGCCTCAAATACCGTACAGAGCTTTTTGGAAACAGCCAAGTTTACATCCACGGTAAAACAAGACGAGCCCCATTTATACATTCTGTCTGTTGGCATCGACAAATATCGTGACGCCTCCATCAATCTCAAGTATGCCGCCAAGGATGCCGCGGATTTTTCAAACCGGCTGTCCGCAAAGGCTCGCACTCTTTACAAGCCTGAAAATATTCATCTGATCAGACTCGTGAATCAGCAGGCCAGTAAACAAAACATCCTGTCCACAATTGACAGCCTGTCCAAGAAGATAAAACATGGAGACCGCTTCATATTTTTTGACGCTTCTCATGGTCTGTTGCTGCAGGGTCAGTACTACATCGTTACCAGCAGTTTTGACGGGAAGATCTTAAATACGGCCAGCCTGATCAGTTCCAATGAAATTGTTGAAATCTCGAAGAAGATAAAATCTCTGTCTCAGCTGTTTGTCTTTGATACCTGCCATGCCGGAGGGGTCGACACCATCGTAAGCGGCCTGTACGATGCCCGGATGTCCGTATTGGCAAAAAAAATGGGGTTGCACATTTTTGCATCGGCGGGAAGCGTGCAGACTGCGCTCGACGGCTATCAGGGCAATGGTTTATACACGCATACGTTGCTGCAGGGAATTGCCAATGGCAGTGAGGTGGATCGTGAAAAAGACGGCACGGTAACGGTGACCAAGCTGGGACGGTATTCGAAGGACAAAACAACGGAAATTTCAGGCAGGCTGGGGCATCCCCAGACGCCGTTTATTATCGACTTCGGGAAAGACAGTCCGTTGTTCAGGGTAAACTAAAAAAAAAGAACGCCCGGAATCATCACCAGGATTGATGACTTTCGCCCAATGCATTGACATAAATGCGTTGGACTGAGCCGTTCTTTACCGGCAGACTTTTCAAACCACTTGTATGTTTTCGACAGAAGGACATTCATGCTGTTTTGTCCGTTACGGGTTTGATTGAACGTCGTTATCCGGTTTGTGAAGCCAGGTTACAGCCACAATCGAAAGAAGAATCAGCAAACCACCCATGGCGATACGCAGCGTCAGGTCTTCGCTGAAAATCATCATGCCCAGCACAACGGCATAGAAAATCCGGGATGAGGAAATCAGCGATCCGGCGCGTGCGGTAATGAATTTATAACCGTAGGTAATGCAAATCTGACCCAGAACACCCACCGCAGCCGATGCCAGCAAAAGCAACCACTGACCGCCTTGCGGCCAGACAAAAACCGGCAGCATCGCCAGACCGTTCAACACCGTCCCGATGGACATTAGATAAAAAAGAATGACCGGCGTTGAATCGTTTTTCCGGGCCATGTTCAGCGTGATAATGGCGAAGGCTGAAACGATCCCCGACAGCAAGCCGAAAACATCCCCCTTGTTGACGGCATTCAGATCGGGATTGATCACCAGCCAGATGCCGGCAAGGGCGGCAATCAAAATCAAGTACATAAAAGGCGATATTTTTTCCTCACGGAAAAAAAGCGGTGCGAAAAGAAAGATAAAAAAGGGATAGGTCATATTGAGCATGTGGGTGTTCGTGATCGTCGTGTATTGCGACGCCAGGAAAAATAAAATGACGGCAACGGTGTTGAGCACGCCCCGCCAGATCAGCAGGGATAATTTATTCGGCACAAGCGACAGCGAATTCTTGTAAACAATTACCGCGGCAACAATCAATCCCAGAAAAAAACGGGAAAACGTTACTTCCAGTGCGGATACATCCGATGAGTTGGTGAGCAGCTTGGAAAAGATGGTTGCTATGGTAAAAAATAATTCCGAAAGCATTATAAAAATAATGCCTTTATAGAGGTGAGCGGTTTTCAACATGGACGAACTATAAGAAAGTCTGCCTTTCATGTCAACAGGGTTATTCGGCAAATGGCGCCTGTCCTATGGCACGGGAAAAATCCAAACGATTTCTATAGATAAATTATTGTCAGCATTTCCTTATTGTGCTAATTACCTGCCCGACTCGTAAATGAGGATGATGATATAAAATGAATTCCACAAACAATGCTCAAGAAGAATTGCAGGAACTGATCGCGCTGATTAAAAAACTGCGAGCGCCGGACGGGTGCCCCTGGGACCAGAAGCAGACCAAGCAGGACATCGGCAGATATCTTCTGGACGAATCCTATGAAGTGCAAGACGCCCTTGCCGAAAACAATCCAGGGCACATTCAGGAAGAGCTGGGAGATCTGTTGTTTCAAATCCTGTTTATCACTGAAATCGCGTCCGAATCCGGAGAATTTTCGCTGGCCGACGTGATGGCGGCCATTAAAGAAAAAATGATCCGTCGCCATCCGCATGTTTTCGGAGATGTCAAAGTCAACTCCGTCCGGGAAGTAAAAGAAAACTGGCAGGAAATTAAAAAGAAAGAGCGAGGCGGCAAGGCTCTGGACAATGATCTCTTCGGTAACATCCCGCGTTCGCTGCCCGCGTTGAAAAGAGCGCAAAAAATCACGACCGTTGCCGCCGGCTGCGGTTTTGACTGGCAAAATACCGATGATGTCCTGAAAAAACTGCACGAAGAGCTTGAAGAACTTGCCCAGGCGCGGCAAAAAGCTGATGCGCAAGCAATAGAAGAAGAAGTGGGCGACATCTTTTTCACCCTGGTGAATCTCAGCCGCTTTCTTTCCGTGGACGCCGAAACGGCGGCAACAGGCGCTATTGATAAATTTTTACGGCGTTTTGCCTATATCACGAAGCAGCTGTCCACCCGCGGCCAATCGCCCGCGGACGCGACGCAAAGCGATATGGACGCGCTCTGGAACGACGCCAAGGAAAAGAGGATATAGCTCCATGGATTATTTCCTTTGTGTAATGGGCATGGTTTTTATTGTTGAAGGCCTTCCCTACCTGGTTTTTCCCGAAAAATTGAAACCCTATCTGCTTAAAATCACGACTCTGCCGGATTCCACGCTGCGGATTCTCGGCATTTGCGCCGTTATTGCCGGTCTGATCCTGCTTTATTTCGGGCGGCGCTGACGGTTTTGATTGACAGCCGCATCTTATTCTGATTATTTGCCTAAACTTTTTCACTTTTGCCGGAGCAACGATGAAGTTAACGGATTTTTCATATAGTCTGCCCGAGGAGCTGATCGCGCAACACGCCCGTCCGCAAAGGGATGCCTCTCGCATGATGAGGCTTCACCGCCGGGAAAAGGCCATTGAGGACGGCCAATTCTCCTTATTGCCGGAATGTCTTGAACGGGGCGATGTGCTGGTTATCAACGACTCCCGCGTCATTCCAGCCAGAATTTACGGCAAAAAATCCACCGGGGCGATTCTCGAAATACTGCTTCTGACCTGCAAAGAGAAAAAAGACGGTTCTGAGCTGTGGGAAGTGCTGGCACGCCCCGGAAAAAGGCTCAGTGAAAATGACACAATCGATCTCGGACACTCCTGCGAGGCAAAGATCATCGCCAGAGTCAACGAAAAAAAATGGCTGATGCGGTTCAGCGCAGCCGACGGCTTTGAAAATTACCTGGCGCGCTTTGGGCGCGCCCCGCTGCCTCCTTACATCAAACGAAAAAAAAGCGTGGCACCGGACAACACGGATGACCGCGAACGCTATCAAACCATATATGCAAAATCCGCGGGCTCCATTGCCGCCCCGACCGCCGGTCTTCATTTTTCAGCAGACGTCCTCGCCGCCCTGCAAGCCAAAGGCATCCAGATCGCTCCGATAACGCTGCATGTCGGCATTGGCACCTTTTTACCTATCGAAGCAGAAACTGTCGAAGATCACATCATGCAAACGGAATTTTTTGAAATAAGCCCCGGTACGGCGGAGAAAATCAATAATGCCCGGCGGGTCATTGCCGTAGGCACAACGTCAACCCGAACCCTGGAAAGCGCGGCCGATAAAGATAGAACGGTTTCGCCTCAATCCGGTGAAACCTGTCTTTATATTTATCCGGGCTATTCATTCAAAATAGTGAATGGGCTCTTGACTAATTTTCATCTGCCCCAGTCATCTTTATTTTTGCTGGTCTGCGCCTTTGCCGGCACGGATTTTATCAGGGAAGCCTACGCCCGGGCCATTGATAAACGCTATTTATTTTACAGTTACGGCGATTGCATGCTGATTTTATAGGATGGGTCCATGTCTTTTTCATTTGAATTGATCAAGAAAGATATCCAAACTTCCGCACGCCTGGGAAAAATGATCACCTCCCACGGCACCGTGGACACACCCGCGTTTATGCCGGTCGGTACGCAAGGCACCGTCAAATCCCTGCGCCCTGAAGATCTTCAAAACTGCGGCGCTCAGATTATCCTGGGCAACACGTACCATTTGTATCTGCGTCCCGGCCATGAAACGGTACGCAAGCTGGGCGGTCTCCATTCCTTCATGAACTGGCCGGGGCCGATCCTTACGGACAGCGGTGGATTTCAGGTTTACTCTCTGGGTGCCCTGCGCAAAATTATGCCGGACGGCGTGATATTCCGGTCCCACATCGATGGCTCCAAACACCTCCTGACTCCGCAAAAAGCCGTCGAAATCCAGGAAGCGCTGGGCTCGGACATTATGATGTGCCTCGATGAGTGCACACCCTACCCCGCCACGCTCAAACAAACGCAGGATTCTCTGGCGCTCACCACGAAATGGGCAAAATTATGCAAAGAGGCAAAAACAAACTCTGACCAGGCGCTTTTCGGCATTGTCCAGGGCGGCACATATCTGGACCTGCGCCGTCAGGCGGTCGAACAAATCGTCCCGGTCGATTTTGACGGCTACGCGTTAGGCGGTGTGAGCGTAGGCGAACCCAAGGAATTGATGTATGCCATTACGGACGAAATTGCCCCGCTGCTGCCTGCCTCGAAACCCCGTTATCTGATGGGAGTCGGCACACCGGCGGATATTGTTTACGGCGTTTCATGCGGCATCGATATGTTTGACTGCGTCATGCCGACCCGATGCGCCCGGCACGGATTATTGTTTACAAATTCCGAAAAGATTGTTATAAAAAACGCCCGCTGGCGGGAAGATCATAAACCCATTGATGAAACATGCGATTGCTACACCTGCCGGAATTATTCCCGGGCATATTTAAGGCACCTCTATGTTGCCGGTGAGATACTGGCGATGATATTGAATACGATTCATAACATTCGCCATTATATGCTTCTTATGGAAAAAATACGGGCGGCTATACGTGAAAATCGTTTTTTAGAATTTAAAAAAGATTTTCTTTAATAAAATAGGGTGAAATAATAAAATATTCTGATAAAAGGCAACTTACAAGGAGGAACTAAAATTGATATCAACAGCATACGCAATGGGTGGCAATCAGGGAGCACCGGCAGCGGGAGCAGGCGGCGTCGGTGATTGGAGTTTTATCGTCATGATGGTGGTGATCTTCGGTATCTTTTATTTCTTAATGATCCGCCCCCAGCAGAAGAAGCAAAAAGAACTTAAAGCCATGTTGGATAATCTCGCTTACGGGGATACGGTTATAACCAGCGGCGGCATTTACGGCAAAGTCACCGGCCTGGCCGATGCGGTCGTCACTCTGGAAATTGCCGACAAGGTCAGAATCAAAGTTTCCCGAAGTGCGGTCGGCGCTGTTCTTCAGAAATCGGGTTCTCCCACTCCGGCGACGACAAAGTAATCGTATAGTATAGAAAGGGGCATTTCATGTTCAAATCTTTAAAAATCAGGATAGCGATCACTGCAGTTGTGTGCCTTGCTGCTTTATACTTTTTGATACCGACCTTCGTCAGTAATATTCCGTCGCCATTGGATCAATATCTGCCCAAGGAGAAGATTCATCTGGGCCTGGATTTGCAGGGCGGCATGCATCTTCTGATGGAAATTGATACGGACAAAGCTCTGGAATCCATGATGGAGCGAACATCCAATGATTTGAAAGAATCGTTGATGGAAAGCAAAGTCCGTTTCCGGAATGTGGAAAAATCCAAGGGTGCCACAATTTCACTGGAACTGACCGAATCGGCAGGCAAAACGACTCTGGAAAAAGTATTGAAAGACCAGTTTCCTGATCTGGAAATAGCCTCAACCACTCCTCGCGACGGAGGACAATTGGTAACATTAAGAATCAATGACAAAAGAGCGGTCGATCTGAAAAAATTGACCATCGAACATTCCCTGGAAACAATCCGCAACCGCGTGGACCAGTTCGGCGTCGCGGAACCTGAAATTATACCGGAAGGCGACAACCGGATATTGATTCAGCTCCCCGGGGTCAAAGATCCGGAAAGAGCGAAAAATCTGATCGGTAAAACGGCGCTTCTGGAATTCAAAATCGTCGATGAAGAACATTCTCTGGATGAAGCTCTTCGCGGGAGCGTTCCCGAGGGATCAGTCATCGCTTACGGTTCGCGTACAGACAAATCCAGCGGTCAGAGGGGCCAGGTGCCCTATTTATTAAAAAACAAAACGCTCCTGACCGGAGCGTCTCTGGAAACCGCCAAGGTCCAGATTTCCGACCGTTTCGGCGAACCTCACGTCTCCATCAAATTCAACGCTCAGGGCGCTGCGGACTTCGACCGCATTACCAATGAAAACGTCCGTAAACATCTGGCGATTGTTCTCGACGGCGTTGTCCATTCGGCACCGGTCATCCAGGAAAGAATTTCCGGCGGCCAGGCGCAGATTACCGGCAACTTTACCATGGATGAAGCGCGCGATCTGGCTATTGTCCTGCGCGCCGGCGCCCTGCCCGCCCCGGTCAACATTCTGGAAGAAAGAACGGTCGGTCCGTCGTTGGGCAGCGATTCGATCCGGCAGGGTGTTCTGGCAACCATCATCGGTTCGCTTCTGGTTATTCTCTTCATGGTTGTTTATTACCGTCTTTCCGGCGCGGTTGCCGATATTGCCCTCATTATCAATATATTTCTGATTTTGGCGGCTCTTGCAGCTTTCCGGGCAACCCTGACATTACCGGGCATTGCCGGCATGCTCCTCACGGTCGGCGTAGCCGTGGATGCGAACATTCTGATTTTTGAAAGAATCCGTGAAGAGTTGCGGACGGGAAAAACACCTCGCATGGCTCTCGATATGGGTTACGACAGGGCTTTTATTACCATCATTGACACGCATATTACAGGCATCATCGCTGCCCTTGTTTTGATGTTTTTCGGAACAGGCCCGATCAAAGGATTCGCGGTAACAACAATCATTGGCCTGCTGGCCAGTCTTTTTACCGCCATTTTTGTTACCAGGGTTATCTTCGATTATGTCACACAGAACTATAACATTAAAAAAATTAGTATTTAAAATTCAAGCGCACGCAGGAGATATAGTATGAGCATGGAGTTGATAAAACCAGGTGTTAACGTAGATTTTGTCGGAAAAATGAAGTATGCGATGGTTCTATCAGCCATCCTGATCATTATCGGCATTGGATCGATTATCTTTCATGGCGGTTTTAATCTTGGTATTGACTTCGCCGGCGGCTCAATCATTCAGGTTAAATTTTCAAAGAATATAACCGCCGATCAAATTCGTGCGTCTCTCCAATCAACGAAGCTGGCAAACAGCACGATTCAACAGTTCGGCGTCAATGAATTTTTGATTCGCACATCGGAATCTTTCTCCGATCAAAAGATACTGGCCGCCAATGTGGAACAACCGCTCACTGCCGCTTTCAACAAGGATTATGAAATCCGGCGGGTGGAAGTCGTCGGATCTAAAGTCAGTGCGGATTTTACGCGAAAGGCCATTATTGCTGTTATTTTTTCCTGGCTGGCTATTCTGATTTATGTCACCTGGCGCTTTGAGTTCCGTTATGCGGCAGGTGGAATTCTCGCATTGGTTCATGACACCCTGATTGTGATCGGGGCGGTTTCTGTGATGAACATGGAATTCACCATCAACATTCTCGCGGTCCTCATCTTTGTTATCGGTTTTTCGATTAATGACACGATTGTAACACTCGACAGAATTCGTGAAATTGTAAAACGGAATCCCAGGCAGAAGCTGGGCGACATCATTAATCTGGCCATCAATGAAACACTCAGCAGAACCATCTTGACGTCTCTGACTGTTTTCTTCACGGTTTTAGCCCTGTATATTTTCGGCGGACCGGTCATTCGTGATTTTGCTTTTGCCATGTTGGTCGGCACCGTCGTTGGCACGTATTCCACAGTTTATATCGCGTGCACCAGCGTGATGCTTTTTGAAAAGCTGCAACCTTCGAGAATGAAGAGGAAGTAATCACATTGTCGTCCCTGGCAGCGGTAGGATTTGTTTTTTTTATTTTAATATTGTTCGTCGGAATTTATCTGACCCTGTTCGGATTGCCCGGAACAATCATTATATTCCTGGACGTGTTGCTCTACGCCCTTTTAACCGGCTTTGCACAAGTCGGCTGGAAAGTCCTTCTGCTCCTACTCATCTTTGCCATTCTCGCCGAATCTCTTGATTTTCTGGCAAGATTGACGGACGCGCATAAAGCCCCTGTGATCAGGAAATCCCTCTGGGCCTCGGCCATAGGCGCCGTGGCGGGCATGATTCTTTTAACACCCGTTCTCTGGGGTATCGGCATCTGGGGAGGGTTTTTCCTCGGAGGACTGGCGGGGCTGCTGATCGTAGAATTGCTCCGTCAAACAAAATTAAGAAGTCCCCATCAGGCATCCAACCGTGCTTTCTTCGCCATGATCGGGCAGAAAATGGTAAAAGGTTTTCTCGCCCTGATTATGATTTTTGTTTCTCTATTGAATATTTACTCTTAGGAGTTCGCCCCCCGTTATGACGGAAAATAATCATTCAAAAAACATCGTTCAGGAAAAGTCGAAGAAGGCAAATAAGGAAACAGATAAATCAAAAGTTCAGGAATACATTGAAGCGATTATCATCGCTATTTTAATCGCCGTTGTTATTCGTACTTTTATCATCCAGGCTTATAAAATTCCTTCCCGGTCGATGGTGCCGGCACTGCTTGTCGGCGATCATCTGCTGGTCAACAAATTCATATACGGCGTTAAAATACCGGTGATCAGAAGAATTTTAATCCCCGTCACCGATCCCCAAAAAGGGGATATTATCGTATTTATTTACCCTCATGACCGTTCTAAAGATTATATCAAGCGCGTTATCGGCGTCAGTGGCGATAAAATCGAGATTAAGAATAAAAATATCTTTATCAATGACCGGCCCTACAAAGACGCTTTCGGCATTTATTCCGACCATGTCACCTACCCGGCGATGATGCAGCCGCGCGATAACTTTGGACCGGTCGTCGTTCCGAAGGGGTCGCTTTTTGTGATGGGCGACAACCGCGATGAAAGCGCCGACAGCCGCTTCTGGGGTTTTGTGGACTTAAGAGATGTGGAAGGCAAAGCGCTCGTTATTTACTGGTCATGGAACAGTGAAGAACAGGACAATCTTCTGAAGAAAATCCGCTGGGACCGCCTGGGAAATCTGCTGCACTGAACTAAATCAATACGGGTACGGACGATTATTCCCAGATAGCCGATACGACCATCACAACCGACAAGCCTATTAGAATCATGACGGTCACCCAGGAAACAACATTCATCAGCCGGCCATTGACAAAATCTCCCATAATCCGTTTGTCATTAATCAAGAGCAGCATGAAAATCAGGACAAACGGCAGCAAAATACCGTTGATCACCTGAGAATAAAACATGATGGAAATGAGCGGCACACCCGGCAGCAAAATAATACCCGCGCCTAAAAAGATCATCAGCGAGTAAAGGCCGTAAAACTGCGGTGCTTCGACAAATTTCGTATTCAGGCTGGATTCCCAGCCGAAAGCCTCACAAATGGTATAGGCCGTGGAAAGCGGAAGGATCGAGGCGGCAAACAGCGAAGCATTGAGCAAACCGAAAGCAAACAGCATGGAAGCATAGGATCCAGCCAGCGGCGCCAGCGCCAGCGCGGCGTCTTTTGCCGTTTCAATCTTGAGCCCGTTTTGAAATAAAGTCACGGCGCAAAGCATGATAATAAAAAAAGCGACAACATTGACGGTGATGGAGCCGAAGATAACATCCATCCGGGAATACTTATAACTCTCCGCCTTCAGACCTTTGTCCACAATCGACGACTGCAGGTAGAACTGCATCCAGGGCGCAATGGTTGTTCCGATGATGCCGATAGCCATTGTCAGCATGCCTGCATCAAAATTCAAACTGGGTGTTATCGCCGCCTTGCTGATAGCCGACCAGTCGGGATGAATCATAAATCCCGATACAATATAGGAAAGATAAAATACACAAGCCACAAGAAATACTTTTTCCACAGACTTGTAATTGCCCTTAACTACCAGCCACCAGACAAAAACAGCGCCTGCCGGCACGGAAATGTATTTGCTGACGCCGAATATTTCCATACTGGCGGCAATACCGGCAAACTCGCAGAGCGTGTTTCCCAGATTGGCAAAAAGCAGAATAATCATCAGGTAAAAAGTGATCTTGGCGCCGAAACGTTCCCGGATCAGATCGGAAAGCCCCTTACCGGAAACCACTCCCATCCGGGCGCACATTTCCTGAATGATGATCAACGCCACGGTCACGGGAATCAGAATCCAGATAAGGCTTAACCCATAGTGAGCGCCGGCCAGAGAATAGGTGGTGATTCCACCGGCATCATTATCGACATTGGATGTAATAATGCCCGGACCAATCAAGGCAAAAAACAGCCCCAGCTTCCATAAACCGGTTTGCAATATTTTTTTCCAGAAAAATTTAATTTTTTCCATAAATCACTATCAACAGCAGGTCAGGATTCATTTGCCCAAGTGCGGCGCCACAACTTCCAGAAGATTCTTAAAAATAATGGTGCCGTGCATCTTTTCCTGTTCATCCACAACCGGTATGGCGGTTACGGCATATTTAGCAAACTGTTCGGCAATGACATCATGTTTATCATCGAGTTTTACCGACACAACACGTTCATCCATGATGTCTTCCAATATTTGATCCGCATCGGCTAGAATCAAATCCCTCAGGCTGATCACCCCCAGGAGACGCTCATCTTCATCCGTTACATAAACATAGTAGACGAGATCTACATCGGCCGCCTCCCGGCGAAATTCCTCCAGCGCTTCCCGAACCGTCGTTTGCGGACTGAAACTCAGGTAAGATGTTGTCATCATGCCGCCTGCTTCCTGCTCCGGATGGGCCATTAGTTCCTTGACGTCATCGGCAATATCCTTTTCCATTTCATTCAAGATGCCTTCCGCCTTGGATTTCGGCAGATCTCCGATGAGGTCGGCAGCCTCAGAAAGAGACATTTCCTCAATAATATCGGAAGCTTTCTCCGAGTTGAGATCATTAATCAAACTGACCTGAATTTTAGGGTCCGTTTCTTCCAGTGTTTCCGCCGCTGTTTCGACATCAAGAGCCTGAAACACTGCGGAACGCTGTTTAATGTCAAGCTCTTCCAGAATATCCGCCAGGTCGGCCGGATGAATTTGACTCAAACGGTTTTGCGCTATGTTTAACTGCAAAAGATCAGGCGAACTGAGCGGCTGGGTAAACTTCCAAGGAATAAAATGATTGGTCAGTTTGTAATCAAACAGCCCCTGAAAAACGGCGTCGAAAACTCTGATTAACCCGACACGACGAATCAAACCGCGAAAGCCCACATCCACATGAACCAGATGCAGACCATGCCTTGTTTTTAAAAACTGGAGATCATTTACCCGTCTGATCTTGGCGCCGTCCGTATCAACCACCTGCTTATCCAGCAAGGCATCTTTAAGCAGGACTTCCCCCTCCCTTAAATGGAGCGCAGATAACTCCCGGGTGGATTCCACAGCAACCGATATGGTTTGATCCATATCCACAACATCCTTCCAGGGAAGGACGACCGGATTCTTTTTTCGGGCGGAACGAAAGATTATACCGGTCACAACGGGATAAGGCTCAACAAATTCAGCGGTTAAATCATAAACACGGCCTAACGTTTCGCCCGTGGCGCCCACAATACTTCTCCCCAGGATTTTGCTTAAAAACAAAAAAACCTGAGGTTCGCGATTAATCGCCATAGTTATCTTCCTCCAGGTCGCAGACCTATATCATTTATGATTTTTAAAGGAAAGTATTTTCGACTTTTTTACCTTGACATGAAACAAGCGGTGTTGTAATGAGCGCTCATAACGTAACCTTTTAATTTGATCCGGCGAGATTGAAAAAGGACAATCCAAGATGAAAAAAGTGAGCACAAAGTTTATTCAGGCCTTTCTCCGCAAGGGGAAAGGCTTTTTTTATGCCCGTTGACGTATCGTTGAGTAGCCTCGGCTCCGACCGGCTCAAATGATTTTATCTTCGCTAAAGACGGTAACTTCCTAAACGGTAAGGAACAGAATATGACTAAAAAGACGAGCACCAAAATCGTGATGGACAGCGACGGCATTGAACGATGTCTGACGCGGATCGCTTATGAAATTCTGGAAAAAAACAAAGGCATGGATGACCTTGTGCTGGTCGGCATCCGCACCGGCGGTATTTATCTGGCCGAAAGGCTTCAGAAAAAAATATCGGCCATTGAGGATCGGGAAATCCCTCTGGGCATTCTGGATATCACACTCTACCGTGACGATATCACCAAATCAAAAAAGAAAGCGCCTCTGGGAAAGACAAAAATTCCCTTCGATCTCACGGATAAAAAAGTCATCCTGGTGGATGATGTTCTTTTTACCGGCCGAACCATCCGCGCCGCCATGGATGCTTTAATAGACTTCGGCCGCCCCAAAATGATTCAACTGGCCGTTTTAATCGACCGCGGACATCGTGAGCTGCCCATTCGCGCCGACTATGTCGGGAAAAATCTCCCTTCTTCCCTGTGGGAAGCAGTCAGCGTCGATCTCCTGGAAAAAAGCGGTAAAGACGAAGTTGTTATTGAAGAAGAAACGTAATTTTTAAAATACCCACAAGGCAAACCTATGATGAAACTTGGAAAAAAAGACATCCTCGGCATCCAGGAAATGACCGTTGACGAGATCAACCTGATTTTGGAAACAGCCGAATCCTTCCTGGAAATATCGACACGAGACATTAAAAAAGTACCCACATTGCGCGGTAAAAGCGTGATCAACCTGTTTTATGAAGCCAGTACGCGCACCCGCACATCCTTTGAAATCGCAGGAAAGCGACTCAGCGCCGATACCATAAATATTTCCGCATCGACCAGTTCCGTCGTTAAGGGAGAAACACTGATCGACACGGCCCGCACGCTTGAAGCCATGAACCCGGACATTATTGTCATCCGGCACAGCGCTGCCGGCGCTCCCCATCTCCTGGCCTCGCTTGTCTCGCAATCGATCATCAATGCCGGTGACGGCGCGCATGAGCATCCCACTCAGGCCCTGCTCGACATGATGACGATTAAAGAAAAAAAAGGCAGAATCGACGGTTTAAAAGTGGCCATCGTGGGTGACATTCTGCACAGCCGGGTGGCACGTTCTAATATTTATGGTTTATCCAAAATGGGCGCCCGGGTGGTCATTGCCGGACCTGCCACCATGCTGCCCCGCGATGTCGAACAGATGGGCGTCAAGGCTTATACCAGACTGGAAGATGCGATTCCGGATGCGGACGTCGTGATGATGCTGCGCATTCAACTGGAACGGCAGAAGCAAAACATCTTTCCTTCGCTTCGGGAATATGCCCAGCACTACTGCCTGAACCGCAAGAACATCAAACTGGCTAAGAATGACGCTATCGTCATGCACCCGGGCCCCATCAACCGCGGTGTGGAAATTTCCCCTGACATTGCCGATGATCCCGCCTGCTCCGTCATTCTCGATCAAGTCAATAAGGGCGTCGCTGTCAGAATGGCCCTGCTTTATCTGCTTACCGGAGGAAACGAATGAAACTGTTATTAAAAGGCGCCCGGGTGATTGACCCGGCTCAGAAAATAGACGGCCTGACGGATATTTTGATTGAAGAAGGAAAAATTACCGGCTGCGGTGCAAATATTAAGGCCGGACCGGACGCAAAAGTCATCGACCTTGCCGGAATGATTGTTGCGCCCGGTTTAATCGACATGCACACGCATCTGCGCGAACCGGGCCTGGAATATAAAGAAACCATTGCCACGGGCTCGGCCGCGGCCGTAGCCGGCGGTTTCACGTCGATTGCCTGCATGCCCAACACCCAACCGGTTAACGACAATCGCTCCATCACCGAATTCATCCGCCGCAAAGCTGCCGAAGCAAATCTGGCCAATGTTTATCCTATTGGCGCGATCAGTGTGGGATCGGACGGCAAGCAGTTAACGGAATTCTGGGACCTTCAGGAAGCGGGAATCATCGCGTTGTCCGACGACGGAAAACCCGTCATGGATGCGGCTCTGATGCGCAGGACGATGGAATACGCCTGTTCCCTGAACCTGCCGGTTATTCAACACTGTGAAGACAAAAATCTTTCCGCAGGCGGCCTGATGAACGAAGGCTATTTTTCTACCATCCTCGGGCTGCCGGGTATCCCCGCCATTGCCGAAGATGTCATGGTGGCGCGCGACATTCTGATTGCCGAATATACCCGCACACGGATTCACATCGCACATGTCAGCACGAAAGGTGCGGTGCGTCTGATTCGCGACGCTAAAGCAAGAGGCCTGAACGTAACGGCGGAAACCGCCCCGCACTATTTCATCTTAACCGATGAATCGCTCCAGGATTATAATACCAACTACAAAGTCAGTCCGCCGCTTCGCAGCCCGGCTGATGCGGCCGCCATTAAAGAAGGCCTCGCTGACGGCACGCTCGACGCCATCGCCTGCGATCATGCGCCGCACGGACGCACGGATAAGGAAGTGGAATTCGAATACGCGCTAAACGGAATCAGCGGTCTGGAAACGTCTCTGGGGCTGAGCTTGAATCTGGTGCATGACGGCGTTTTGACCTGGCCTGCACTTATTGCTGTCATGAGCTGCAATCCCTCGCGCATTCTAAATCTGCGCAAAGGAACGCTCGCGCCGGGCTCTGACGCGGACATCACCGTCATCAACCCTGAACTGCCCTGGACCGTGGATGTTAAAGCCTTCCAATCACGCGGGAAGAACTCGCCGTTTCACGGGCGCCCGATGAAAGGACGGGCGGTCCTGACCATCGTGGGCGGCGATATTAAATACGACGGACTTGCGTCAAAATCATGAGCACCAGAGAAAGCCATAAAGCCGCCGGTTTTGTTTTGAAAAGTTTAAGCTACGGTGAATCGGACCTCATCATCACCTTTTACAGCCGAGAGTTCGGCAAGATCAAGGGAATCGCCAAAGGCGCCAAAAGAAGCAAAAAACGTTTTGCCAACGTCTTCGAACCGTTTTCGCTGACCAATATTATTTTCTCGCGAAAAAATCGCGACGCTCTGGCCTTTATTGAATCCTGCGACATTATCGATCATTATTCACCCATCCGTCAGGATCTGGAAAAAACCCTGACCGCCTCCTATTTCATTGATCTGACCGATCACTTCAGTCCGGAAGGAAAATCCAACGATGATCTGTTTATGCTGCTGGCGGATTTTCTGACTTTGCTGGTGCGGGAAAACGTTTCAGACGCGGCGATACGGTTTTTTGAAATGCGCCTTTTGAAAATTACCGGATTCGAACCGTCGCTCACAGCCTGCGTAAACTGTAAAACGCCCGTGACCAACGGCAAGATTTACTACTTTTTTCCGAAAGAAGGCGGCATTACCTGCGCCGCGTGCGCCCGGCCGGAGCGATACGATCAAAGCGTCTCCGCCGGCACCGTCCGTACACTGCTTTTGGGAAAAGACATGGACATTGAAAAAATGAAAATGGTCAGCATGCCGGAGAGCCTTGCCTGCGAATCCCGTAATATCCTCTGCGGTTTCATTACTCACGTGCTGGGCAAAGAAGTCAAATCCCTGAAAGTCATGGAACAGGTGCGCAGGTATTGCCCTTAACGGAGGTTCATATGCGCCGACCGGAATTACTCATCCCCGCCGGCAATCCGGAAAAATTACGCACCGCCTTGCTCTATGGCGCCGATGCTGTTTATGTCGGCGTTCCGGGTTTGAGTTTGCGCGCGGCGCAGGCCGAAATGTCTTTCGATGATCTGGCGGCAGGCATTGCCGAAGCGCACGCTCAAGGCGTCAAGGTTTACGGCGCCCTCAATACATTCGCCCGCAACACCGATCTGGAAACTGCGCGAAGAATTATCCCCGGATTAACGGCGGCGGGTGTGGACGCTCTGATTGTCAGCGATCCCGGTTTGGTTCGATTAATCCGTCAAATCGCCCCGCAGACCACCCTGCATCTCAGTACACAGGCCAATACGACCAATATCGAAGCCGTTCGTTTCTGGCAGGATCAGGGCATCCAGAGGATCATTCTGGCGAGGGAGCTTAATTTACGTGAAATTGGGGAAATTGCCGCGGCGGTCCCCGGCATGGAACTGGAAATATTCGTCCATGGCGCCATGTGCATGGCTTATTCCGGACGCTGTTATCTTTCGGCCTGGCGCAACAGGCGCAGCGCCAACCAGGGAGATTGCACCCAGCCCTGCCGCTGGGAATACAGGCTATCGGAAGCAACGCGCCCCGGCGACCCTGTCATTCTGGAAGAAGATGAACGCTTCAGCTATTTGCTGAGTTCAAAAGACTTATGTCTGATCGAATATCTGTCCGATGTCTTGGCATCCGGCATCACCAGCGTAAAAATTGAAGGCCGGATGAAATCATCTTATTATGTGGCGGTTGTTACCCGAACCTATCGGCAGGCGCTCGACACATTAATCCGACAAAAAGAAAAATACCACTGCGACCCGCAATGGCGGGAGGAGCTCCACAAAATATCTCATCGCGGCTATACAACCGGCTTTGCTTTTGCTGAAGAAAAAATAAACGAATGCAGCCCTCACATTAAAAATATTCAGACGCATGAACCAGCGGGAATTGTTTCAGGCTATGATGAAGTCCGGAAAGAAATGCTCATTTCCGTCCGCAACCATCTGAAAGCGGGAGAAGCCGTGGAGTTGTTGCTTGCTCATGAAACAATTAAAATCGATACGCGAATCCTTCTGGATGAAAGCGGAAACAGCATCGATCAAGCCCATGCAGGCAATCAGATCCGGCTTCCGCTGCCGTCCCCGGCGCCGTCCGGCGCTCTTTTGCGCAAAGCAATCACGACAGGCAAGCAGACTATCGGCTGAAAGCTTTTATCAGACCGCAGGATTTTAAGTAAAACAAAACCCCCGCGGCGCACCGCGGGGGTTCAACTGAAAAGTCTGTTAGCCTAAAGCCTTATTACTTTTTAACGGCATATTCAGCAGTTGCCGCTTCCACACGGCGGTTCTTGGCTTTCCCTGCTTTTGTCTTATTATCAGCAATGGGCTTCTCCAAACCGAAACCTTCTGCCGTCAATCGTTTGGCATCAATACCCTTTTTGACCATGTAGGCCTTTACGGCATTGGCGCGCTTCTGGGAAAGTTTCTTATTGTAAGCGGCGCTGCCCACATTATCCGTATGTCCCTCGATCACTACATTGAGTTCCGGATACTGTTTCATAACGGAAACCAGATTATCTACGTCCTTGAAGGAATTTTTCTTGATGATCGCCTTATTGGTATCAAATAATACATTCAGGGTTGTTCTGCCCTTCTCAATAATTTCCGGAGCTGCCGCTGCGGGGCGTTTTACTTCTTCGACAACCGCCGGAGCTGACACAGGAGCCGCCGGCGCGGGTTTTGATTCAACCACCGGAGCCGCGGCTGCCTGGGGCTTCGCCTCCTCAACAACCGCTGCAGGCGCCTGAACAACCTTCTTCGCACCGCCAAAAGCAAAAGTTACACCTACCGTATAGAGCATATCGCTATGGATGGCATCGAAAGGAATGACGTGGCGAACATCGCCGCGCAGCGCAATATTCTCCGTCAGGAAATACTTCAGTCCGGCGCCGTAATCTACGGCAATCTTATCTCTTCTGCTTTCATTGATTTTCTCTGCAGACTCGGAATAGTTGACACCACCGGCGCCAACGGCTAAGAAAGGCACTAACTTGCCGTCCGGCAGAATATTGACAATTGCTTCAGCTCCATAACCAAAAAAATTGATGTTCCCACCGGGATCAGTATTGACTCTTGTTGGAACATAATGGACAAAACCTTCCAGTCCAACATACTTGGTAAAAAAGTATCCGGCGCGCAGGCCATAACTCACATTTTGATTCAAGTCCTGGTTTCCTTCAAACCAATAACCACCGATAGTGGGTGTAATATTAACCGATCCTGCCTTTACTTGCGCGTATCCTGTTGAGACAACAAACGTCACGAGCAGAATTGCAACCAATGAAATAATTTTTTTCATTTTTTTCTCCTTTTCCGAATATTTTGTACTTACAATCGGCTCTCTTAAGATACAAAGAAAAGTCAATCACCCTTGAAAATCAATAAAATACAATGTTTACAAATATGTTTTAGTCCGCGAAACTATAATCAATTCCGCAGGGTGTGTCAATATCTTTTTAACAGCAAATACGATCAGAACATCATTTCCGAGTTTGCATGTTGATGATGCGCGGCAGCCTGATGAATCTTTAGCTGCTTTTGCGATACCGCCGCTGAGGGGGATAGCCCAGCAGCGCAAAAAAACCCAAACCGATCAGAACACGGAAGATGAACCGATCGCTGCCGGCATGGCTGGAAGATGAATCCTCATAGCGTCGCAGCCAGAACAGCAATGCCAATGTCCGGAAGAATACCATGCATTATCGAAAACGCTTTGATGGATTACTTCAAACGCGTCCGCTTATTTATGAACAGCGTCTCAGTATTTCACGCATCATGTCCAGTGTGACATCCCTGTTTTCACCCATGTTGACCATGCCATGCGCCGCAAGCAACTCCATCACTTGTTCAATGTCAACATTCACAACACCATAACCGCTGAGAGATGTCGGCAAACCCATGCTCTCAAAAAACAGGCGGGTTTTATCAATCGCAGCATCCATTCGCGACAATTCATTTCCCGAATCGATTCCCCAGACGCGCTCTGCATACTGCAACAGTTTTTGCCTTTTTCCACGTGCACGGACTTTGAGCATGGCCGGCACCAGTACCGCCAGTGTCCGGGCATGATCCATCCCGTATAAAACCGTCAACTCATACCCCAATCGATGAGCGGACCAGTCCTGAGGAACGCCCGCACCAATGAGACCGTTGAGCCCCAGGGTGGCAGCCCACATGAGATTGGCGCGCACATCATAATTTTCAGGTTCCGCAAGCGCCTTGGGTCCCTCTTCAAGAAGAAGCAGCAGCAGTCCTTCCGCCAGGCGATCCTGAACATGCCCGGAAACCGGGTAGGTCATGTACTGCTCCAGCACATGAACAAAGGTATCCACCACCCCGTTGCCGATTTGCCTTGCCGGCAGCGTATACGTGAACGTGGGATCCAGCACGGCAAACTGGGGAAACAAAAATGGATTCATGATGCCCCGTTTCATCATAACCGCTTTGCGCGTAATAATCGCCCGGTTATTCATTTCCGAACCGCTGGCCGGTAGTGTCGTCACGGCACCAACAGGCAAAGACTTTGTAATGGCGCTTCCCGCATTATCCAGCAAAAGATACGGATCAAGATTGAAAGGAATGGCGGCTGACATGAACTTGGTTCCGTCAATCACAGAACCGCCGCCGATCGCCAGCAGAAAATCAATCTTCCTCTCGCGGGCAATGGACACCCCTTGCAGAAGCGTTTCATATTCCGGATTCGGTTCGATACCGCCGAATTCGGTGATGTCATAACCGGACAAAACAGCCTTCACCTGTTCCAGTACGCCATAGCGTCTGGCGCTATCTCCGCCATAGGTAATCAGGACTCTGGCGTCTTTCGGTATTTCGCCGGAAATCTGATTAACGCTGCCTTTACCAAATAAAACCCGGGTGGGATTGTGAAATATAAAATTAAACATGTTTACCCTTTGATTGTCTTCAAGGATTTTTTTTATTTCTTGCCGCACTTGCTCATTCATAGAAAAGTTGCCTAGCGATGTCAATAAAAAAACGGTGGCGTCTTATCTTCACATTCGTCAAGACTCATTGAAACGCCGGAATACACCGAAAGCTGTGTGGTCTTTTGCCCTTTAATATTGACCCCATCGCCCTTTCGTGCTAGGTAGCCTAGGATTATTTGAGAGGCGGATCCGCTTGACGGGTCTGAGCTTCTTTCTGGCAACCCTTTAAGGAGGACATTGTGACTTTTCAGGAATTAATATTTGCACTTGAACAATACTGGCATTCTCAGGGCTGCGTCATCCAGCAGCCTTATGATATGGAAGTCGGCGCGGGAACGTTTCATCCCGCTACCTGCCTTCGCGCGCTGGGACCGGAACCATGGAACGTGGCTTATGTGCAGCCGTCAAGGCGGCCGACCGACGGCCGTTACGGCGAAAATCCCAACCGGCTTCAACACTATTACCAATATCAGGTGATCATGAAACCCTCGCCTGTCAATATCCAGGAGCTTTACCTCAACTCGCTTAAAAGCTTCGGCATTGATCCGCTGGAACACGACATCCGTTTCGTTGAGGACGACTGGGAATCTCCGACACTGGGCGCCTGGGGACTGGGATGGGAAGTCTGGCTGGACGGCATGGAAATCTCGCAGTTCACGTATTTCCAGCAGGTAGGAGGCTTCGACTGCAACCCCGTCTGCGCGGAACTGACTTATGGAACGGAACGCATCGCCATGTATATTCAGGGCATCAACAATGTCTATGATTTGCAGTGGACCGATAAAGTCAAGTACGGCGATGTCCACCACAAGGGCGAAGTGGAGTTTTCCACCTATAACTTTGAAGTAGCCGACATTCCCATGCTGCGCAAACTCTTTGACATGTATGAGGAAGAGGCCTTACGCATCGCCGAAAAAAATCTGGCGCTGCCCGCCTATGACTACTGTTTGAAATGCTCGCACACGTTCAATCTGCTCAACGCCCGCGGCGCAATCAGCGTGGCCGAACGCACAAGCTACATCGGCCGGGTCAGAAATCTGGCGCGCCTGAGCGCAGAACTCTACATGAAACAACGTGAAGAACTGGGATATCCCCTTTTAAAGAACTCATAAAATATCTGGAGACAAAATGAGTAACGAACTGCTGTTTGAAATTGGTACCGAAGAAATTCCCGCCGCGTTTTTATCCAAGGCCGTCATTGATATGGATGACATCATCCGCAAAACACTTACGGAAAAACGCATCGCCTTTGAAGGCGTCCGCTGCCTGGCCACGCCGAGACGTCTGCTGCTCACGATCACGGATTTAGCGCCGAAACAGGAAGATCAGACTATCGAGAAGCTGGGACCGTCCAAAAAGGCGGCGTTTGATGAAAGCGGCCAACCGACAAAAGCCGCGCTGGGATTCGCCAGGGGCCAGGGCATGGAAGTCTCTCAGTTGGAAACCATCGTCACCGACAAGGGCGAGTATCTGGGTTCACGTAAAACCATCGCAGGCCAGCCGACTGAGACACTGCTTCCGGACATTCTCAAAAACTTTCTTGTCACCATCCCTTTTCGAAAATCCATGCGCTGGGCTGCTTACGACTTGCGTTTTGCCCGCCCTGTTCACTGGCTGCTGGCTCTTTACGGCGGCAAAATTGTTCCCCTGAAAATTGAAGATATTGAAAGCGGAAATACCTCCTGCGGTCATCGTTTCATGAGTCCCGCTCCTTTTGCTGTTTCAGGATTTGAAGATTATCTGAACAAAGCCAGAGAAAATTTCGTGATCGTTGATCCCGCTGAAAGAAAAAAATTAATTCTCGAAGAAGCCCGGAAGGCGGCAGCTGAAATCGGCGGAAAACTTTTCTATACGGAAGACCTGCTGGAAACCATCAGCTTCATTGTCGAATATCCGGTCATTGTGCGCGGGCACTTCGATGAAAAATATTTAAATATCCCTAAAGAAGTTCTCACCACCACGATGATCTCCCATCAGAAATATTTTCCCGTCATCAATGACGAGGGCAAACTGTTGCCCTACTTCATCGCAGTCAGCAACACCCAAGCCCGTGACATCGCTGTGGTAGCCAGCGGAAATGAAAGAGTGCTGCGGGCGCGCCTGGCCGACGCTTCGTTTTTCTTTGAGGAAGACAAGAAAGTTCCTCTGGAAGACAGGGTGGAATCTCTTAAGAAAGTCGTCTTTCACACGCTGCTGGGAACGTCGCATAAGAAAGTGATGCGCTTCCGCAAGCTGGCGGTCAAGATTGCCGCCAAAGTCAAGCCGGCCGTCAAGAAGAATGTGGACCGTGCCGCGCTTTTAGCCAAGGCTGATCTGGAATCACTCATGGTGGGTGAATTTTCGGAGCTCCAGGGCATTATGGGCCGCGAGTACGCGCTGTTAGCCGGCGAAAAACCAGAGATTGCCAACGCCATCTATGAACATTATTTACCGATTGTCGCCGGCGGCGACCTGCCCCGGACGGATGAAGGCGCCATTGTCGGCATTGCCGATAAAATCGATACCATTGTCGGCTTTTTCGCCGTGGGAATGCCTCCAACCGGAACAGCGGACCCCTATGCTCTGCGTCGTCAGGCGCTGGGTGTTATTAATATTATTTTATCGCGCCGCTATGCTCTGAGTCTTAACTTTCTGGTTGATGAGAGTCTGGCGGCAATGAAAGACGTTCTCAAAAAACCGGCCGAAGATATTAGAAGAGACGTTCTGGATTTTTTCAGGGGCCGTTTGCAAAATCAACTGATCGCCCAGGGTTGTGCTTACGATACAGTGGACGCGGTTCTGTCCACGGACATCGACGATCTTGTCTCGGTTATCGAAAGAATCCAGGCGCTCGCGGCTTTCCGGCAGAATCCGGAATTTGAACCTGTCTCGGTCGCCTTCAAACGGGTGGATAATATTCTCAAGGACTTTCACGAGGGTCAGGTTGACGTCAACCTGCTTTCCCATGACGCGGAAATCAAATTATTTTCGGCACTGGAAAATATTAAACTGCGTGTAGAAAAAGGCATCGCTGAAAAAGACTTCAACGCCGCATTGAACAAACTTGCCGCACTGCGTCCTTCCGTGGATGCATTTTTTGATCACGTTATGGTTATGGACAAAGATGAAAAAATCCGTTTCAATCGTTTATCACTTCTTTCGGAGATATCGGCGCTGTTTCATAAAATTGCTGATTTTTCGAAAATTGTAACCGCCGGCTGATTGATTGACAGGTTTATCGCAAGTTTTTCGGGCACATAACGCAAATATCAGTTTGATTGACATTCATTTAAGTGCTTGCTAAGATAACGGCGTTTTCAACATAGAATAAAGAATTACGGAGAATCTTCCACATGAGTCCTCTGGATAAAACCGACACAATAACCAGCATGGATGAAAAGCTGCGATTGCGTAAAAGTCTTCAGGAAATCACCAACCGCATCCATGCGGCCAAGAACTTCCGGCAGATACTGGTTGATTTAAAAGACGGCATCCTGAACTTATTCAACGCATACTCCATTACACTTTATGTTGTCGACAAACCCCGCAACGAAATATATTCCATGTTCATGGCGGGTTCTCAGCTTAAGGAAATTCGCGTCCCGATCAGCAATCAAAGCATTGCCGGATATGTCGCCAATACCTTCAATGTTGTTAATATCAAGGATGCCTACAATCAGGCGGAACTCAAGGCCATTGATTTTGAGCTGACTTTCGATTCCAGCTGGGATAAAAAATCGGGGTTCAAAACCAAACAGATTTTTGCCGCTCCGATTTTTTACGAAGATCAGCTCATGGGCGTTATCCAGATCCTCAACAAAAAAAAGGGAGACAGCAAATTCACCGAAGAAGAAGTCGGACTGGTTATGGAAATCGTCGAAGTTTTAGGCGTTGCCTTTTATAATCAGCAACGTTTGGAACGCCGCCGTAAGACACGCTTCGATTTTCTGATTACCCGCGGTCTGCTCAAAGAGGAAGAACTGGAAGCGGCCTGGGAGGAGGCGCGCAATGAAAAGGAATCCGTCGAGCGATATCTGATGCGGAAGTACAAAATTTCCAAGGACGATATCGGCCACTCCTTTGAAGAATTTTACCGCTGCCGGTTTATTGATTATAACGATAAAATAATTATCCCCGGCGATTTAATTCTGAACCTGAAGAAAGACTACCTCCAGCGTGAACTGTGGGTGCCTCTGGAAAAAATTGACACCAATATTCACGTCATTGTCGATGATCCCAACAATGTCCTGAAAAGAGACACCATTGAAAACCTTTTGAAAACAAAAAAAGTGAAGTATGACGTCGCCCTGCCTGAAGATATTTTAAAATACATTAACCTCTTTTTTCATTCCCCCGAAGACGAGCATTCTTTCACGGAACTGCTGGGGCAGATGGATGACCAGGATCAGGGTGTGGCGGATGATGAAGGCGGCGAAGCGGTCATGGAATCCGACAGCGTCATCATGCAGCTTGTCAATAAGATTATTAACGATGCTTCCGCCCGACGGGTGTCTGATATTCATATCGAACCCAATATCGGTAAAAAAAATGTGGAAATCCGTTTCCGCGTTGACGGTGACTGTGCCATCTACCAGGCGCTTCCTTTCAGTTACCGGCAGGCGCTGATCTCGCGTGTCAAGATCATGTCGAACCTGGATATTACCGAAAAAAGAAAACCGCAGGACGGCAAAATCAAATTCCGGCGAGCCTCCGGCGATGACCTGGAGCTGCGCGTAGCCACCATTCCCACTCAGGGCGGTGTGGAAGACATCGTCATGCGCCTTCTGGCCAAAAGTGACACCATGCTCCCTCTGGACGGCATGGGTCTCCTGAAACGCAATTATGACGGAATGGTGGATGTGATCACCAAACCCTATGGAATGATTTTAGTCGTCGGTCCGACCGGTTCCGGTAAAACAACTACGCTCCATTCAGCTCTCCACCATATTAACACGCCGGATAGAAAAATCTGGACCGCTGAAGACCCGGTGGAAATCACACAATACGGACTGCGCCAGGTGCAGGTGCAAGCCAAAATCGGTTTTGATTTTGCGGCAGCCATGCGCGCTTTCCTTCGTGCCGACCCTGATGTCATCATGGTTGGTGAAATGCGCGATTATGAAACGGCAAAAACGGGCGTCGAAGCGTCACTTACCGGGCATCTTGTTTTCAGCACACTGCATACCAACAGCGCTCCGGAAACCATCGTCCGTCTGCTGGACATGGGCATCGATCCGCTGAACTTCGCCGATGCTTTGCTGGGTATTCTCGCCCAGCGCCTTGTTCGTACGCTCTGCAAAAGCTGCAAAGAAGAATATCATCCGTCAAAAGAGGAATACGATGAAATTGTTCTGGCATACGGCGCTGAAGATTTCGCTAAACTCGGCGTTTCGTATAACGCTGATTTTAAACTTTACCGCTCCAAAGGATGCGATGCCTGCGATAAGAGCGGCTACAAAGGCAGAATGGGCATTCACGAACTGGTCATAGCCACCGATACGATCAAAAAGCTGATCATGAAAAAAGAACCTGTGGAAGTTCTTCGAGCCAAATCCATGGAGGAAGGCATGACAACGCTTCTCCAGGACGGAATCCAAAAATCGCTCAAAGGCATCACGGATTTCAAACAAGTTCGCCGGGTTTGCATTAAATAATTTTTCAAAGATCAATGTTCCGCAATCAAAGGGGCGGGGTCTTGCCACCACAAAAGAATGGCAAGCCCCCGCCCCTGCATTTATATCTTTCAGCATTCAGAACCTGATGTTCACACCTTTCCCGCAAAGTCCTTCCCGAAAGCCAGCGCCTGCAACTGTTCCTCCTCGCCCGGTTGCCACATGGTTTTCAGACCGCCACCAACGACTTCAAACCCCGCGTGAACCAGGTGATCACTTAAAAGCCTGACACTCTCGCCGCTCCAGCCATAACAGCCGAACGCCGCTGCCTTTTTGTTTTTGAATTTCAACCCGGTGATCATTTCCAGAAGCGCCGCCATCGCGTTAAGAATCCCTTTGTTGATGGTCGGTGAACCCAGCAGAATCGCTTTGGACTTAAAGACTTCAGTCACCACATCATTGATGTCACTGCGGGCGATGTTGTAGAGCTTCACCGTCACCTTGTCGTCTTCCTGCTTGATGCCTTTGGCGATGTTTTCCGCCAGGGTCCGTGTGCCGTCCCACATGGTGTCGTAAATGATCGTAATCTGGTTTTCCCGGTAGTCCGCCGCCCACTGGAGATATTTCTGCGCAATCTGCAGCGGATTAACCCGCCAGATCACGCCATGGCTTGGACAGATGGCATTCAGCGGAAGATTCAATGCGACCACTTCATTGATCTTCTTCGTCACGAGCGGTGAAAACGGTGTGAGGATATTGGCGTAATATTTTGTCGCCTCTTCGAAAAGTTCGGACGGTATGACCAGATCATTGAACATATGCTCGCTCGCAATATGCTGGCCAAACGCGTCATTGGAAAATAATATCGCGTCGCCTGTGAGATACTCCATCATGGTATCCGGCCAGTGCAGCATGGGCGCTTCGATAAAGATCAGTTCCTTCCCGCCCAGACTTAGTCTGTCGCCGGTTTTTACCACCTGAAAATTCCAGTTCTGATGGTAATGTCCCCGGAGGGACTTCACGGCGTTGGCCGTGCAGTAAACCGGCTTATCGGGAATACGGCGCATCAATTCCGGCAGCGCCCCTGAGTGATCCATCTCTGCGTGATTGGCAATCACGTAATCGATTTTGTTCAGATCCATTTCCTTCGCCAGGTTATCAACAAATTCTTTCGCAAAGGGCCGCCAGACGGTGTCAATCAGCGCGATCTTTTCATCTTTGACCAGATAGGCGTTGTAAGACGAACCGCGATGCGTGGAGTACTCCTCGCCATGAAATTTGCGAAGTTCCCAGTCAATCTTACCGACCCAGTGAACGTTTGGCGTGATTTCAAATTTCATATCATCCCTCCTTTTTATTTGATCATGATCAATAACATCTTAAATTTTGTTACGGCATGAAGCGCGTGCGGCTTGGCAGCCGGCATAATGATCATTTCTCCTGCTTTGACCAAATAGGGTTTGCCTTCAATTCGAATTTCAGCTTCACCTTCCAGGATATGCACAACCGCGTCAAATGGCGCCGTGTGTTCGCTCAATCCCTCACCCTTGTCGAACGCAAAAACCGTTATCGTCCCGGACGGTTTCCGGATAATTTCCCGGCTGACAACGGAATGCTCCTGCCAGACAGCCATATCTTTGAGTACAAAAGCTTGGGTCAGATCTCCAATTTGTGCTAATTTTTCAGGCATATTTTTCTCCTTTCGTTTCGGAACCGGACTATTGATGATTATATGCACGAATATTAATATTTCATCATGCCATTTTTTAATATTTTCATAAAACAAATCTCCAATATTGTAATTGATTTAAGTCAAAATTTGTTATTATGTTGATTTATCGAATATATAGGTTGTATCCGTCTCGACCGTCGGTCATTCGATGGTCATTACAGTTTAAATTTCTTGAGAAAAGAGCTTAATACTGGTATGAAAGTGCCAAAATTTAGAAAATTTATTTTAAGGATGGTTACTTATGTCAAACCCCAATTTTAGTTCCGGCCCTTGCAGCAAGAGGCCAGCGTGGAATATCGACGCGCTGAAGAGCGCGCCTACCGGCCGCTCACACCGTTCCGCGTTGGGAAAAGAAAGAATCGTCAAAGCAACAAATGAAACACGAAAAATATTAAACATTCCGTCAGATTACCTTGTGGGCATTCTGCCGGCTTCCGATACCGGCGCTTTTGAATGTGCCATGTGGTCACTGTTAGGCCCCAAACCGGTTACCGTATTGGTCTGGGAAAGTTTTTCCGAAGGCTGGGCAACGGATGTCAATAAGCAGCTTAAACTCAATCCCACGATCATTAAGGCCGACTACGGCAAGATTCCTGACCTCAGCAAAGTCGACTGGAAAAGCGATGTGGTATTTGTCGCCAACGGCACCACGAGCGGCGTGAAAGTTCCCGACTACAACTGGATTCCCGCCGATCGTGAAGGATTGTCCCTGTGCGATGCGACCAGCGCCGCGTTTGCCATGGAAATCGATTGGAGCAAAATCGATATTCTAACCTTCTCATGGCAGAAATGTCTGGGTGGCGAAGCCGCACACGGCATGATGGTGATGAGCCCCAGAGCCGTTGCGCGTCTCGAATCCTACACACCGCCCTGGCCGATGCCGAAAATATTCCGCCTGAAAAAAGGCGACAAAATCAATAAGGCGATCTTCGATGGCGACGTCATCAACACACCGTCGATGATCTGTGTGGAAGATTATCTGGATGCTCTGGATTGGGCGGGTAAAATCGGGCTTGACGGCTTGATCAAAAGAAGCCAGACCAACCTGAAAGTGGTCGAAGACTGGGTTGCAAAAACAGACTGGGTTGAATTTCTGGCCGATGATCCTAAAGTACGCTCCAACACGTCCGTTTGCCTTTCCGTAACGCATCCCAAAGTGCAGGCGATGGGCGCCGATGAAAAGGGCAAATTCCTGAAAAGCATTACGTCAGACCTGAGCAAGAAAAATATCGCACACGATATCAACTCTTACAAGGATGCACCCGCCGGTTACCGTTTCTGGTGCGGCCCCACCATTGAAGAGTCTGATCTCAAAGTGGCGCTGGCCGAGCTCGAAAAAGTCTTCAATGAAAAGGTGAAAAACCTTTAACTTAAAACATTTTGGAAAATGTTATGAAACGAGTGTTAGTCAGTGATTCCATGGCTTCCGAAGTCGCAGAGATTCTGGGGAATGCGCCGGGCATCAAAGTGGATGTAAAAACCGGCATGAAGCCGGATGAATTAAAAGCGGTCATTAAAGATTATGATGCGCTGATCGTTCGTTCATCCACGAAAGTCACGGCCGAAATTATCGAAGCGGCCGTGAAACTTTCCGCCATCGGCCGCGCCGGCGCGGGAGTCGACAACATCGACATTCCCGCCGCCAGTAAACGCGGCATCGTTGTCATGAACACGCCGGGCGGCAACACCGTCACCACCGGCGAACACGCTGTTGCCATGATGCTGTCACTGGCCCGCAAAATCCCCCAAGCCACGGCATCCATGAAAGCAGGCCTTTGGGAAAAAAGCAAATTCATGGGCAACGAGTATTGCAACAAAACCCTGGGCATCATCGGCCTCGGGCGTGTCGGCGCCGCCGTGGCCGACCGCGCCATGGGACTGAAGATGAACGTCATTGCCTGTGATCCGTTTATTTCTCCGGAAGTGGCGGAACAAATGGGTGTAAAGCTGGTCAGCATGGATGAACTCTATGCCAATGCCGATTTCATTACCATCCATTCGCCCCTGATGCCGGAAACAAAAGATCTGGTCAATGCCGATTCTTTTGCCAGAATGAAGCAGGGTGTTTTCCTGATTCACTGCGCCCGTGGCGGCATCGTCAATGAAAAAGCGCTTTACGACGCATTGCAGTCCGGCAAAGTAGCAGGGGCGGCCCTTGACGTTTTTGAAGAAGAACCGACCAAAAACATGGATCTGATTGGACTGGACAATGTCATCTGCACACCGCATCTGGGCGCCTCAACCGATGAGGCGCAGACCAATGTGGCCATTGCCATCGCCCATCAGATTGCCGCTTACTTCGTTACCGGCGAAATTAAAGGCGCGGTCAACTTCCCCTCGGTGAGCGCGGACGTTATGGCTGTTATTCATCCCTACCTGGATCTGGCGGAAAAGCTGGGCACCTTCCAGGCACAGTTACTGACCGGCGCAGTTCAGGAAGTGACCATTGAATACAGCGGTGAAATTATCAATCACAACGTAGCGCCCATTACTATTTCACTGATCAAGGGACTTCTGGAATCGATTCTCTATGAAACCGTCAACTATATCAACGCGCCGATTATCGCCAAAGAAAGAGGGATCAAGATTGTCGAAGTGAAGAGCTCTGAAACCAAAGACTTCAACAACATGATTGAGGTGACCATCAAGACCTCAAAGGAAACCAGCCGCACTGCCGGCGCAGTTTTCGGTAAAAATGATTTGCGCATCGTCCGGGTCAATGAATTCTCCTTGGAAATCATACCCGAAGGTTATCTGTTGGCTGTTTCCAACGACGATCAGCCGGGCGTCATCGGCAATCTTGGAACCACGCTGGGCAACCATAATGTCAACATCGCCCGTCTGCATCTGAGCCGCGACGCTCAGGCGAAAAAGGCGCTGGTTATTCTGAATACGGACTCCGCTGTAGGAACCGATGTACTGGAGATACTGCGTAAATTACCGCATGTATTGTCCATCAAACCCATAAAAATGTAGGAAATGAATTATGGCCAATGTTGCGGTTGTAGGCACTCAATGGGGTGATGAAGGAAAAGGAAAAATTGTTGATCTTTACACAAGTGAAGCGGATGTTGTCGCCCGCTTCCAGGGCGGCAACAACGCCGGTCACACGCTTGTCGTTCGCGGCAGAAAAACGATTCTGCATTTAATTCCTTCGGGGATTTTGCATGACCATAAGATCTGCATTATCGGCAACGGCGTTGTCTTTGACCCGAAAGTTTTTCTTCAGGAAATTGATGAGCTGAACGAAGGCGGTCTGTTGCCCGCTTCAACAAAGCTTTATATCAGTGAAAAAACGCATGTCATTATGCCCTATCACCGCAGCATCGATCAGGCACGTGAAGCCCGCAGCGCGGGCAAAAAAATCGGCACAACCGGTCGTGGCATCGGCCCGGCTTACGAAGACAAGGTCGCCCGCACGGGCATCCGCGTGTGCGACCTTTATGAAACAAATCTGTTCCGGGAGAAATTGATCCAAAGCCTTGAAGAAAAAAATTTCCTGCTGAAAAATTATTTCGGTGCTGAACCGCTGGATCCGGAAGCCATTGCCGATGAATATCTGGCTTTCGCTGAAAAGATTAAACCCTACGTCGCGGACACATCACTGATTCTGGATCATGAAATTAAAAAAGGCAAGAAAGTCCTCTTCGAGGGCGCACAGGGCTGCCATTTGGATATTGATCACGGAACCTATCCTTACGTTACCTCATCCAATACGGTTTCCGGCAACGCCGCCTGCGGCAGCGGGATCGGTCCCAATACGATTTCCGCCGTGGTAGGCATCTGCAAAGCTTACACGACCCGCGTCGGAGAAGGCCCTTTCCCGACGGAATTAAAAGACGGCATCGGCGAACATCTGCAGAAAGTCGGCCAGGAATTCGGCGCAACCACGGGCCGCAAGCGTCGCTGCGGCTGGCTGGATATGGTTCTGGTGCGTCAAGCCGTTCGAGTATCCGGAATTGCTTGGCTTGCCATCACAAAGCTGGATGTTTTAACGGGTTTGGACAAGCTCAAAATCTGCGTCGGCTACCAGTCGGACCAGGGTGAATTTACCGAGGCCGCTCCCGCCAGCATGAACATTTTTTCATCCTGCGTTCCGGTTTATGAAGAACTTGACGGATGGAAGGAAGATATTGCCGGCGCGCAAAAAATCAGCGACCTTCCCGCCAACGCACAGAAATACCTCCAGCGCTTGAAAGAATTATCGGGAGCCGATCTGGCGCTTGTATCCGTCGGCGCCGGGCGTGAAGAGACCATTCAGATGGAAAATCCGTTTGAAAAATAATTCAGTTTCTTCTTGACACACACCTGACTAGCTGTTAGAGAGCCTTGTTCTTAAATAACGCCAGAAACAGTGGGCCGTTAGCTCAGCGGTAGAGCAGCGGACTTTTAATCCGTTGGCCGCGGGTTCAATCCCCGCACGGCCCACCAGAATCAAGGGTTCCCGAAAGGGAACCTTTTTTTTGATATCCCTGATATCCACAGAAATTTCAGAACCAACCTTCTGTCAATCGGCAATCAATATTAAATTGACGAATAACATCTTTTCTTCATATACTCTCTGCACGAAAAAAATTGTTCCGCAACAAATCGTGCCGGAGGGAAAATGAATAAACTGTTTGGCGTCTTGATGGTAATCCTGGTTTGTACTTCCGCCGCGGCGGCTGAAAACGATTTTAGATGCCTTAAATCAATTGGCGTCAAGACGCCTCTCAAGCTTCAGTTTGTGTTCCAGACTGACAAGCCTGATAAGGGGTATGTTCTCTACCAGAACGGCAGCGGCCCTATCACCGTAAAGCTGATAAAAGAACGGGAAGTGCGTCGGGTAAAGGGCGGAGGACCGTCGGAATTTGAGGCTCAATGGGAAGAGATTACTTCAGAGGGTACCGGTGGAAAATACATTGTTGTTACCCAGGGTGCACGCATAAACGAATTTCGATACATTCGCAAAAAGGACGGCAAGCTTTTTAAATTCGAAGAAGACACAGACGCCTGGACTGAAAAGAAATGCGAGTGGAATAAAAAATAGATATAACAAGCTACCAACGCGGGACTTACACTTCGGGTTTTCAATGCCTCGCTTTAAGATCACCACTTTCTATCGCGTCAATCAATCGTGATTCCATATTTGCAACGACGCCGTTGATATTATCGAGCATGCTGTTTATGCCTGCCACAGCGGCACTCAGGAGGTTTATGATTTCCGTAGTCTTTTGATTATCGCTCCGATACCGTTCCATATCTTTCACCAGCTCTGTGATCCGGGTTTCCTGGTCGTCCATCCGTTTATTCATCGCTTCCACAATCATCTTCATTTCCCATGACGGCGCCGGCCCTTTTATTTCCGTATTTTCATTCCCGGCTGAAACAAATTCAGTTTCATCTATACTCCAGATCAAACACAGCCGTTGAATCGTCCTTTGCCCGATCGAACTTTTGCCAAGCAATAATTGAGATGCGTGCTGCGTTGACACACCAAGCACTCTGGCCAGACGGGCAGGTTCATCCACATTGCGTTGCTTACTTAATCTTAATAAGTTATGACGTTTCAGCTCATTTATGTCCATAACCAAACCTTTTTAATTGATTTATGTAAATAACATATATTTACTTATTAAATAACATCTCCTTTCCAATTAATAATATAATTATATTAAGGCACTTATATTTAGATATCTTTATTCAGTATAATCTTCTAATTCATAAAATCAATAATTATTATTTAATCACACGGTATCCAGCAGTTGCATTGATGTTTCATGAAATACATTTTTGAATCAAAATCCGAAACCGGCAAGCACTCCTTCCTGTTCTCAAGAAGACGTCACGAATTGACTTTATGAAATCAGTACTGAACTGAAGCATCCGGTAATTTAACCAGTATGTTTTGGTGATGGTGCGCATGGCCTTTTCCCCTTCGTTATGGTAAAAATCAGGAAGCTTTGAGCGTCGGATAAGGAGGCAGGGAAAAATGAAGAAAATGCCGGTGGTAATATTGATCCTCTTTTTAGCGGGCTGCACCACAGGGCCAGTGCTTTATCCCAACACACACCTCCAGCAAGCAGGCGAAGCACAGACCCATAAGGATATTGCGGAGTGCGAAGCCCTGGCCGATCAGTATATCAAGTCCGATGCCGGGATCGCGGCGGCCAAAGACACGGCCATTGGAGCGGCGGGAGGCTCCGTCATCGGAGGCGCCGCGGGCGCCGTAACGGGCCATTTAGGCCGGGGCATTGGTGTCGGTGCTGCCACCGGCGCCGCTGTCGGTCTGGTCAGAGGCGTCATAAAGGCATCAGAACCGACCCCCCTTTTTAAAAATTTTGTTAACCGGTGCCTGCAGGAGAGGGGGTATGATCCCATCGGATGGCAATAATGTTTTACCCGATTGATGTGTTCTTTCTGAAACAGACAAACCAATGATTTCAAAAAATGATCTTATATCTCAATCGGTGAGATAAAACCGCACACCCGCATTTTGCGGCCAAGATTTCCTTGACACAAAAAAACGCCCATTCTATACTTTGCCATTCAAAACGGTCGTTCTTATCAAAAAATATCATAAGAACAATTTGTTTTGGACACTAACGGCGCAAAGTAAGTATTCTATGTTATCGGAGTACTCTCTAATAAAAAGATATGGAAAGGAATAGGAGGTATTTTATGTATCGGATTGATCTGTTAAATAATATTTCGGAAAAGGGGCTCAGCCTTTTTACTGAGAAGTATGAGTATCGTACTGACATTCCCGATCCTGACGGCATTCTCGTAAGAAGCAAGGAAATGAAAGAAATGATCCTGCCGTCGAGCCTGAAAGCAATTGCCCGCGCCGGCGCCGGCGTGAACAATATTCCCATCGAAAAATGCTCAGAGAAAGGCATTGTGGTGTTCAATACGCCGGGTGCGAACGCCAACGGCGTGAAGGAACTGGTGATTCTGGGCATGCTCCTGGCTTCCCGCAAAGTGGTGGAAGGGATCGGCTGGGCCAAAGGCCTGGTGGGTGAAGGCGACAAGGTACCGGACCTGATCGAAAAAGGCAAATCCAAGTTCGGCGGCACCGAAATCCTGGGCAAGAAGCTCGGCGTGGTGGGTCTGGGAGCCATCGGCACCATGGTGGCCAATACCGCCGAAAATCTGGGTATGGAAGTCTGGGGATATGATCCATTCCTGTCCATCGAGGCAGCCTGGAGACTGTCCCGCAATACCAAAAAGGCGGCAAGCCTGGACAAACTTCTGTCCGAGTGCGATTTCATCTCGCTGCATGTTCCGCAAAATAAAGACACCAAGGGATTCATCAATAGCGATAAATTCGCGGTCATGAAGAAGGGTGTGGTCATCCTGAACTTCGCCAGAGGCGGGCTTGTGGATACTCCGTCCCTGAAGAAGGCTGTCGCCGACGGTATCGTGGGATGCTATGTGACAGATTTCCCCGATGAAGAGGTCATCAAGACGGACAAGGTCATCGCCATTCCGCATCTGGGAGCCTCCACCGAAGAATCTGAAGAAAACTGCGCCATCATGGCAGCCATGCAGCTCATGGACTTCCTCGAGAACGGGAACATCAAAAATTCGGTCAACTTCCCCGAGTGCTCTCTTGACAGATCGGGCAAACAGCGGCTGACCATCTCGAATCAGAACGCGCCGGGCATGATCGAAAAGATCACGCACTTCATGGCCGACAATAAGATCAACATAGCCGACATGATTAACAAAAGCAGAGGCAATGTCGCCTATAACATCATTGATCTCGACAGCGCTATCAGCGAAGACCTGGTCAAAAAGATCGGATCGACTGAAGGAGTGCTCGGGGTCAGAATGCTTTAAGAATACCTCCGGAGTGTTCTCCATGGATCAAAAAAAGTGCCTGGGCTGACTGTCCAGGCACTTCTTATTAATGCACACACCGTTCTCGTAATCCCTGCGCGCTGCAACTGTTTCTCCCTGCCAATTCACCCGTAGCCGCCTTTTTTACTCTTCCCGCGTAAAGAACGAAACCATCCATTTTATCTTTTATCGGTTTCCGGCTCCGCAGGTTATCGATAGACCGGTGACTACCTTTGCCATTGAAAGCAATTCAAATAATCGCTTCTCCTCCGTCCACGGAAAGTGTGTGGCCCGTGATATAACTGGATGCTTCGGAGGCTAAAAACAAGACGGCGCCTTTTAATTCATCATCACGTCCAAATCGCCTCATTGGAATTCCTTTGATCAAAAGATCGCCACGATCTTCCATTACCCAGGCTGTCATGTCTGTTGGAAACCAGCCTGGCGCGATGGCGTTAACATTGATGTTATGCCTTGCCCATTTGGCGGCAAGGTCCCTGGTCAGAGCAATGACCGCTCCCTTACTTGCCTGGTAGGCCACTGCATCCATCTTTTCCGGCTCGCAACCGATCAGGCCGGTAACCGAAGCGATGTTGATAATCTTGCCGCCTCCCTGTTTGATCATGGCGCGGCCAGCATGCTGACAGCTGAAAAAAGTTCCTTTAACGTTGACGTCCATAACCTTGTCCCATCCTTTAACCGGATAGTCTACTGCGGGTCCGCCCCAACTTGTGCCGGCATTATTGATCAGAATATCGATTCGGCCGAATTCATTTAGAACGGCGTCGACCATATCCTGAATACCGGACTCCCGGGCAACATCGCATTGGAGAGCCATGGTCTTGACACCGCATTCCGTGCGGATCCGTTCGGCGGTTATTTCGCAACGTTCTACCTTACGTGCGGACAGTACGACGTTTGCCCCCGCCTCGGCAAGGGCTGTGGCCATCTGCTCCCCCAGGCCAACTGAACCACCCGTCACCAGGGCAATTTTTCCCCGGATATTGAATAAGTCTTTTACGTGCATTGCTAACCTCCATGAAATAAGCGGGCAAGTCACTATCGTGATATTTAATAAATTAAACTGTATATTTCTTCTGGCCTCTGCAGATATTTCGGAGCTGTTCTCCCTGCCCTGTCAATTCACAAACGTCTTTAAAAATATCAGCCGGGCATTCAAAAGCCGCTGCGGCGGATATTCGTCTTACCTTTTGAGATTCTCAATAATCGTCACAACGCCCTGGCCGCCGCCGCAGCAGGCGCCAAAGGTTCCAAAGCGCCCTCCCCTGCGAATCAGCTCCTTCATGCAGAGCATGGCAATGCGGGCGCCCGATGCTCCGTTGGCGTGACCGTAGGCGATGGCGCCGCCATTGGGATTCCAGTTGTCCATGATGACCTTTTGCCCCGTCTGCTTTTCCAGCTCCCGGATCACGGCCAGGTTCTGGGCCGCAAAGGCTTCGTTGCATTCGACCACATCGAAATCCGAAAGCTTTTCAATGCCGGCTCTCTTCATGGCAATGGGCAATGCATACGCCGGTGCGACGCCCATGATGCCCGGATCAACGCCCCACTCGGCGCTGCCGACCCATCTCGCCTGCGGCTCATAGCCCAGCTCCAACGCTTTTTCCCGCGTCATCATCAACACAAAGGCGCTGCCGTCGTTTAATCCGGAGGAGTTGCCGGCTGTCACGGAGCCGCCTTTTTTGAACGCGGGAGGCAAAGCGGCAAGCCCGTCCATGGGGGTAAGCCGCGGGAACTCGTCCACTTTGAAATCCAGCGGCGGCTTCTTCTTTCCCTGCGGCACGGGGACGGAGATGATCTCATCGGCAAAATATCCTGCCTCAATCGCCTTCCTGGCCAGCGCCTGGCTGCGGAAGGCAAATTCATCCTGTTCTTCGCGGGATATTTTATACAGGTCCGCCAGATTTTCCGCCGTTAAACCCATGTCGAAAGGAAGGTAAGTCGTCTTTTCTTTGGACGGGGGCTGAAGCTGGAAGTCGAGAAGCTTGATGGTATTGAGCCGGTAAGGTTCCACGCTTGTGGAATATTTCCGGGGCAGCTGGCTGAACGATTCCATGCCGCCGGCAATGACGATGTCCGCCATGCCCGCAAGAATTTTCCAGGCCGCGTGATTAATGGAGTCGATGGCGGAGCCGCACTGCAACTCCACGGCGGATGCCGAAGTCGATTCGGGCAGGCCTGCATACAAAAGCGCCCAGCGGGAAGGATTAATTGCACAGGCGGGATGGAAAGCCATTCCCATATAAACATTGTCGACACGCGAGCGTTCACAGATTTTTGTTTTTTCGACAAGCCCCTTCAGTCCGATGCCGGCAAGTTCCTCGGCCGTGTAGTCTTTTAAGCTTCCGCCAATCTTACCAAAGGCGGTACGCACGCCGTCCACAAAAACCACTTCTTTTTTTCCCATTTCGATTTTCTCCTTTTTCTTATAACTGCTTTAGTATTCCGGTGCTCAGTTGTTACTTCCTGCCATAGTCATAGAAGCCTTTGCCGGTCTTTCTGCCCAGCTGGTTTCCATCGATCATTGTTTTAAACAGCCCGGACGGCTTATAGCGCTCTTCGCCGGTCATCTCAAACATGGCCTTCATGGCATTGCCGCAAACGTCGACACCCGCCAGATCCATAATTTCATTGGGCCCCATAGGCCAGTTACAGCCAAGCTTCATGGCCTGGTCAATATCTTCGGCGGAGGCGGAGCCGTTTAAAATCATATTACAGGATTCATTATAAATCAGGCACAGGAAACGATTAACGATGAATCCGGGTATATCCTTGACCACAATCGGCGTCTTGCCGAAGTTCCGGCAGATGTCGATGGCGGTTTTCTCTATCTCCCTGCCCGTCTGATCACTGCTGATGACTTCCACCAGTTTCATCACGGGGACGGGGCTGAAAAAATGCGTCCCGATAACCGCTCAGGATGAGCGGTAACGGAAGCAAGGCTGGAAATGCGAATGGTGGATGTGTTGCTAGCCAGGATGACACTGGCGGGACAGACAGCATCCAGTTTTCTGAAAATATCCTGTTTGAGTTCAAGATTTTCAAACACCGCTTCCACCACCATCACGGCGTTTTTAACCGCCTCATTCATATCCGTCGTCGCGGTCAGCCGCGACAGAATCTCACCACCCTGTGCATGCGTCAGCGTGCCTTTAGCAACTTTGCGGCTGATGAAGTTATTGATATTGCCGATTCCACGGTCAAGAAATCCCCTGGTTGTGTCGACAAGAACAACATTGAATCCCCCTTCTGCCGCAACCTGCGCGATTCCGGCACCCATGGTTCCGGCGCCTATTACAACAATTTTCTCACTCATCTTTTTCTCCTTATGTCAAGTGACGGTTGATATTGGATCGCCAAAACCTTTTACGCCAGCAACTGATTGGCAATAATGATGCGCTGCACCTGGTTGGTCCCTTCATAAATCTGCGTAATCTTGGCGTCCCGCATCATGCGCTCGACGGGATACTCTCTGGTATATCCGTATCCGCCCAGGCATTGAACGGCATCGGTGGTAACTTTCATGGCCACGTCCGAGGCGTACCATTTGGCCATCGAGGAAAGTTTCGGAATATCCGGCGACCCCGGATCGGTGTCGATGAGCGACGCCGCCCGATAAACCATGGTGCGGGCTGTCTCCACCGCCAGCGCCATTTCGGCGATCATCCAGCGCATGCCCTGAAATGAGGCCAGGGACTGGCCGAACTGGCAGCGTTCTTTCGTATAGCTGATTACGGCATCCAGCGCGCCTTGTGCAATGCCCAAGGCCTGAGCGCCAACGGCCGGACGGGTATAGTTAAAGGTCTTCATCAGCACTTTAAATCCGTTGCCTTCCGCGCCGCCCAGCAGCCGGTCTTCCGGCAAGAAAACATTGTCAAAAACCAGTTCGCGTGTTTCGGAACCGTGGATGCCCATCTTGTGCTCCTCTTTGCCCACTGAAAAACCCTGGTCGCCTTTTTCCACGATCATCATGCTGATTCCCTTGTTGCCCTTGGACTTATCGGTGTAGCAGACCACAACAATAATCTCCGACACCCCGCCGTTGGTAATGAAAATTTTTGACCCGTTGAGCAGATAGCCGCCGTCCACCCGGGTTGCCATCGTTTTCATCCCTGACACATCGGAGCCTGCTCCGGGCTCGGTAATGCCCGTGGCGCCCAGGCATTGGCCGGAAGCCAGCATGTAGAGATAGGATTTTTTCTGTTCTTCCGTCCCGCCGATCAGAATCGGGTCGCTGGTGAGCGCCTGCGTCGTCAGCATGACGGACGTTGCCGCACAGCATCGGGCCACTTCTTCCACCGTCAGAATCATGGAAAGCATTCCCGCTTCGGTCCCGCCGTAGGCTTCGGGAATCTGAATACCCAGCAGACCGTTTTCCGACAGGGTTTTAAAATTCCCCCAGGGAAATTCTTCTTTTTCATCGATCCCCGCCGCGTGCGGGGCGAACTGTTCCGTCGCGATTCGCCGTACCGTATCCCTCAACATCATTTGATCATCTGATAATCTGAAATCCACAATGGTCCTCCTCCGAATTATATTTACACCATAGATCAGAGCATGATGTATGCCAGATAGAGCCTTGTTCTATCGCATTGATATACAAGATTATTTTATTTATTGACGAATCTGTGGTAATAGAATATGTAATCTTTTGATACGTCTTGTGTAATATTATGTAACATCTGTAAAGGAAACAAGGTGACCCCATGAAAAATAACGCTTCGAACCGAAACACATCCTCCGACAGTGAAAAAGGCCGTCTGGAACGAAAACCTTTTGTCAGCCGCAGAGAGCAGCAAGGCCCCGACTATTACGATAAATTCCAGGCGACAAAAAAGGAATGGGAGAAATTCATTACGGGAAATACTGATATTGACCGCCAGGTGATCACAGCCGAGGTTTTCGATTCCTGGGTCCGGTGCCAGAAACTGGGGGTCGATCCCATCCGCATCCCGCATCATGAAATCCTTGCCGGATCGGATCTGAAAAAACTTCTGGGGTATCACGCATCTTTCATCGACATCAGCCGCCCCTTCATGCAGAACCTTCATAAATTCCTGGCGGGCTCCGGATTTCTGGTCGCCCTTTACGACAAGGACGGATATGTGCTGGAAGTCATCGGAGATGAAAATGCCGTCAATCACGCGCGCCGCGGCGAGTTTGTAGTCGGCTCTCTGTGGACGGAGGAAAGCTCAGGAAATAACAATGTCGGCACGGTTCTCAGGCTGAAAAAACCCATCCAGATTTTTGCCGCACAGCACTACCATCGTTTTTTCCACAACGAAACGGACTCGAGTGCGCCGATCTACGATCCTGAAGGCAAACTTATCGGCGGAATCTGTCTGACGGGCCATTATTTCCGGGCAACGCCGGACACACTGGGTATGGTCATCGCCGCAGCTTCGGCCATCGAAAATGAAATGCAGACGCGCAAAGCCGCCCGCGAACTGCAAGTCGCCTACAGATTTCAAAAAACCGTCATTACCTCCATTCCTGAAGCGTTGATTACCATCGACAATCAGGGCCTCATTTCCCTCATCAATGATAATGCTAAAAAGCTGCTGTTTCCCGATGAAAACAATGTTGTGGGACAACCGGTGCACAAGGTCTTCGGCAAGGAGAATCATCGATTTCTTTCCATCATCAGGGATTACGAAACCCTCACGGATGCCGAGATCAGAATATTTACGAGGAGTACAGGCTATGACTACACCATGACCTGCAATACGATTTCAGACGCGGATGGAAAGACCATCGGAAAAATCATCATCCTCAATGAAATCAAACGGGCAAAAACGATGGTGACCAAGATGATCGGCGCCAAGGCAAAGTTCTCTTTTGAGGATGTTTGCGGGAGAAGTCCGCGTTTTCTGACCACACTCGAACAGGCGCGCGTCGTTTCGCAAAACAGTTCCAATGTGCTGCTGCTGGGAGAAAGCGGGACGGGAAAAGACGTTTTTGCCCAGGCCATTCACAACGCAGGCGACCGGAAAAACGGACCGTATGTGGCCATCAACTGCGCGGCCATTCCGCGGGATCTGATCACCAGTGAACTGTTTGGATATTCTGAAGGCGCCTACACGGGATCGCGCCGCGGCGGAAATCAGGGGAAATTTGAACTGGCTGACGGCGGCACAATTTTTCTGGATGAAATAGCCGAAACCCCGCTGGAACTGCAAGCCGTGCTGCTTCGGGTGATCGAGGATAAATCGATCGTCCGGATCGGTGGAAGCCGGGTCCGGCCGGTAGATGTTCGCATTATCGCCGCAACCAACAGGGATATCATGGGCGAGATCCGCAAAGGGACTTTCAGGAAGGATCTGTATTACCGGCTGAGCGTGTTTTCCATTCACTTGCTTCCATTGAGCGAACGCCCGGATGATATTCCTTTGCTTGTCGATAATTTTGTTCAAAAACATGCGCAATATTCCAAAAGGAAACCATGTACAGTGAGCCCTCAGGTCATCGATGCCTTCCAGCAATACAACTGGCCGGGCAACATCCGTGAATTGCAAAATGTAATGGAGAGAATGTTGAATTTCGCCCGTTCCGATGAGCTAACCGCTGATCTTATTCCCGAAGAAATAAGGCCAACATCGGCAGGTCATCGTTTGGAACCGATTATGACGTCCAGGGAATTTGAGCGTCAGGCTATTCAGAAGATGCTGAGTAACAAACTTAAGAAAGCCGAGATCGCGCGAAAAATGGGGATATCCAGACCGACGTTATATCGCAAATTCAGGGAGTATAATATTTCCTGATGCGTAAAAATGCGTCTCCCGGGATTGCACCGATGTAATCCCCGCGGCCATTTCTCACCCTTTTTTTATAGAGCCCTCTGAGTATTCTTTTCCTCGAGAACGTAGCGCACATTAAAAACCATATCCGGACGCAGAGAGTTATAAACGGAACAGTACTTGTCCTTGGACAAGGCAATGGCGCGTTCCACTTTTCCCGGATCCAGGTTTTCCCCGGCGATGTGTAAAACCATCTCCACCACCCTGTAATACTGCGGCGGCGCCGGATTTCGTTCACCGGCAATCTCCATCCGGAATCCCGTGAGCGCGATCCGCATCTTCGTCAGAATCGTCACCACATCAATCCCCATGCAGCCTGCCAGACTCAGAAGAAGAGATTCCGTTGGCTTGCATCCCCACTGTGCCTGGCCGTCAAATTCAATCTCGTATCCCTGCTGTGTGGTCCCGGTGAATACCAGATCCCGGTCCCAGGTCAGGGTTGTCTTTACTATCGGATTAATGCTTTGCTTATACCCTGAAAGCGACTCGTTCAAATTGTCCTTGTTAACATCTGCCATTTTGTTTTGCCGTTCTCTGTCGTTAAAGGTTGATTGTCGAAGGCGCCGTTGGGCAGCCCCTGTTTCTGATGATTATTGATTAACATTTGGAAAATGGGTTAAGGCCTGCGCACAAAATCCGAACAGCCGCGCACAGGCAAAAAATACCGATCATGGACTTTGCAGATACCACCATCCCCTCTGGCACAGCCCCGCACGGAGCTGAGGCTGTTTATGCCCTTAAAATAATCTTCCAGCATTGCGGAATCGTTATTGAAATAATAACAGTTTCCGCAGCATTCCCATTTGATTTTTTCTTTGCACCAAAAAGCATATGATTGAATATATTCATCTTACAATTTTATCCGATAACCTTCCTGTAATCAACAACAGTAACCAATGAATATTAGGCTTGGAATTACCCGGGTAAAGCCTAAATGGCATTTTGTCTGCGGACAATTCATTGGTGGGTTAACGGCAGACTTTGATCAGTTTATAAAGAAGTTGGTCAACTGCGTCAATAACCTGCTTAAACTCTCCCCCATAACGAATCGAACTGCCAAACAGTTCCTCCCTGAGGCGGTTAACCTCTCCATCCGGACAGTTTACCGGCGAAAAAGAGTCCGTTGTGAGAAATAACTTCTCCCGGGCAAGAAGTAATTTTGCTTTTTCCACAAAAGGCATCATGCGTTCCCTGATAACCGACATATCCTCCCGCAGTTGCTCAGGAAGCACGGGAAGAGCTTTTTCTTTTTTATGAGCAGCCGATTGATTATGGCGAAATTGCGCCGCAATTTCGTCGATCATTACGGCCAGTGTGGAATATTCCATTCCCCGTATGCCCCGCCGCCACTGAAGAAACCAGGGATTACGCCGACGCCAGAGAGAATCTTTCTCGCCCATAGCCATCAAACCGGCAATGGCGGACCGAAAGTCCGCAAGCATTTTATTACATTCAGGGAAGTCGTCCGCAACAAACCGGTTTTTCCCGGGCAGCGTGCTTTCGTAAACTGGACATTCGGGATCAGTTATCAGGTATCGCCAGAGATTGCGCAAGACAGCGATGCCGTTTCGATCTCCGGGGGTATCGAAATGAACAAGCGACAGAATCACCTTCCCCCGCCCCAAACGACCTTCCACAACAGCCGGCTCATCTTTCAAACGCCGGGGATCCAATAATATCCCGTAGCGTTCTTCCAGTCCAGACCAGCCTGTAATTTGCCCATCTCCCACCTTGATATCGGCGCTCATGGCATCCGGCTGCGCCTCTTCATATACCGCCAGAACGCGAATTTCACTTCTTGACGCAAGGTGAAACTGAAAGGGCCACCAGACCGAAAAGACAGGTGACGTGATGTTCTCCCAGGCAGCGTGCGGAGCAAGCGCCAGGCGAACGGGTCCACTGAAACTGGGAACCCTTTCCTGAGCGGATTTCCGCGAAACAGGCAAAAGGCCGATGTCGCTTTGAGTCGCGAGCCCCGCTCCTCCGCAAATGCCCAGGTAGCTGCCGCCGTTCTCCACAAAAGAACGAATTTCAGTCTGTCCCTTCACCCCCAGGGAACCGAGCTTAGCCTGCGCCCAACCGCCCGGAACAAAGAGCATCGCATAACGGGGAAGGACGCCCGACCGGATATCACCCGACCGGACAAGGTCAAAGGACAATCCCGCTTCCGTCAGCGCCCGCCGGGCCATCAGCCCCCAGAGGAAGGATTCATCCCAAAGAAGGGCGCAGGGTTTCCCCCCGTCTCTATAATTTTCTCTTTCCATCTGATTGGGATTCATCGCTTGCCGGAAACCTTTATCAATTGCGTTATCTACATCCAGCATGGACTATAGCGGCTTTGGTGCGATTTTCCAACCTCAAAGTAAACAATCCATGAAATTTCGATATCGGCTGATTAAAAATTATATTATCCAAGCATGTTGGGTAGTGGGTCAGTTTAAAACTGACCCACTACCCAATGTTAAAGTAAATTGCTTTTTTAAATGCTCTCCTGTAATATGAAATATATGCCATTTTGTCATGGCGCTCTTGTCGTTCTTTCCATTTTAGCGTTCCTCCATGCGTCAGAACCTTTAACCCGGATGTAAGCACCCCCTCTTTAAGACATTTTTCGTCTGGAAAGGAGTATCAGCAATGAAGGGCAGTGGTTTTGATAAACTCTGGAAGACAGAAGACTGGTGGCCGGTTTGGCTGGGGCTCGGCATCGTCATCCTGGCCATCGTTGCCCTCTGGATGGGCACCTCCATCAAGGGATGGGCGGTTCTGCCAAGTAAGATAGCGAACTTCAGCAGTGTCGGCGCAGACCTGGCAAAGAATGCCGGCGGGTATCTCACTATCTTTTTGGTCCTCGGCGCGGTCTTCTGCGTCTCCATGAAGCTCATGGCACACAAATTAAAATACTTTATTCCCGGTTTCATCATCCTGTTTGCCGGATCACTCGTGATCTTTTATGTGGCCGGAACAAAATTTATAAATGATTATAATATTGAGGCACCCCTGCTGGCGTTGATCGTCGGACTGATCATTTCCAATGTTATTAAAATTCCGGACTGGCTGAAGACATCGCTCCGCACGGAATATTATATCAAAACCGGTATCACTTCCTCTGCATCGGTCTTTCCACCCGCTTTGCTGAAATGCTCACCTTCGGCATGAAGCCTTTCTGGGCCTTCACTTGCGGGTCATTATCAATGTCCCCTTGGGGATTTTCTTATCCACCGTTGTGTTTGTGGATCACTGGTCCAAGATCTGAGTTGGCCGGTAATTGGTTTTAGACCTCTGGTAAATGTGATGATTGATCGGTTTGAAACACATTGCGAAGAAAAAAATAGAGACCGGAAACTCCTGAGAATTAGTCAACAATAATCACTCGTAGACTCTCATTAGAGAGAAATATCTTGACACGCTTTAATAAACTGAGTACCATTCAGTAAAAGTGATGCATTCTACACATAATGCATTCAACCGACATCCAGCCGGAAGAATGGTTAGAAAAGGAGGCAAATATCATGGCGAAATCAGACACACCCCTGCTCGATGAACTGGAAGGGGGCAAATGGCCCAGCTTTGTGAAAGACATGAAGCAAGCGGCGGAGAAAAATCCCATGGCCAAAGACCTGCTCCATCAACTGGAGCTATCCTACAAGGATAAAATCGGCCACTGGAAACATGGAGGTATTGTCGGCGTCAAGGGTTACGGCGCCGGTGTCATCGGGCGCTATTCAGATCGTCCGGATCTTTTCCCGAATGTCCAGGCTTTTCACACGATGCGCGTTAATCATCCTACCGGCTGGTTCTACAAAACGGATGCGCTGCGCAAACTCTGCGATGTCTGGGACAAGCACGGCAGCGGCCTCACCAACATGCACGGCGCAACGGGAGATGTCATTCTGCTGGGCACAAGAACCGAGCATCTCCAGTCCTGTTTTGACGATCTTTCCGATGCGGGTTTTGACCTCGGCGGCTCCGGATCGGCCCTGCGTACGCCTTCCGCCTGTGTCGGACCCGGCCGATGCGAATGGGCCTGCGTCGACAGCCTGGATATCTGCTATAACATCACCATGAGTTACCAGGATAAGATTCACCGCCCCATGTTCCCCTACAAGTTCAAGATTAAAGTCGCTGCCTGTTCCAATGACTGTGTGGCATCCATCGCGCGCTCCGACCTGTCCATCATCGGCACCTGGAAAGACAACATTCAAATTGATCAGAAGGAAGTTCTGGCCTATGCGCCGGCCATCGACATCCAAAAGGAAGTCTGCGACCTTTGTCCGACGAAGTGCATGGAATGGAACGGCAAAGAATTAAAGATTTACGATGAAGACTGCACCCGTTGCATGCACTGCATCAACCTCATGCCGAAAGCCCTGCGCCCCGGCAAAGAAAGAGGCGCAACCATCCTCATCGGCGGCAAGGCGCCCATTTTACAGGGAGCGCTTCTTTCCTGGGTCATTGTGCCTTTTATGAAGATGGAGCCGCCTTACACGGAACTCAAGGATTTAATCGAACGCATCCAGGACTGGTGGGATGAATACGGCAAATCCCGGGAACGCCTGGGTGAGTTAATCAAACGTCTGGGCATGAGGGTATTCCTCAGGGCCGTTGGCCTGCCGGCCGTTCCGCAAATGGTCAAGGCGCCGCGGACCAATCCCTATGTCTTCTTCTGGCCCGAAGAAATCAAAAAGGAGGTAAAGTAAAATGGCTAAAACAGATATCGGACCCCCTGATTATAAAACCATGCTGCCGCCCGTCATCGCAAGAAATTACGGGAAGTGGCGTTATCATGAAATTCTCAAACCGGGTGTGCTGATGCACATCGCGGAATCGGGAGAGGCACTCTACACTGTGCGCGCAGGCTCCCCCAGGCTTGTTTCTACGGAACACATCCGGGAAATCTGCGACATGGCGGATCAGTTCTGCGACGGCTATCTGCGCTTCACCAGCCGCCACAATATCGAATTCCTCCTGGACGATAAGGACAAAGTCGAGCCCCTGATTGCGGAACTGGCCAAACGCAATTACCCGGTCGGCGGCACAGGGCATGCCATCTCGAATATCGTCCATACCCAGGGCTGGGTCCACTGCCACACGCCGGCCACCGACGCATCCGGTCCCGTCAAGGCCCTGATGGATGAGATCTATGAACATTTCGTAACGGCGACCCTGCCCAACCACGTACGGATTGCCCTGGCCTGCTGCCTGAATATGTGCGGCGCCGTGCATTGCTCGGACATCGCCATTCTGGGAATTCACCGCACCGTTCCCATCCCGGATAACACACGCGTGCCGAACATTTGTGAAATTCCTTCCACCGTTGCCTCCTGCCCCACGGGCGCGATTCGCGGCGACATGAAGAACAAAACCGTCACCGTCAATCCGGAGAAGTGCATGTATTGCGGCAACTGCTACACCGTTTGTCCGGCCCTGCCGATTGCCGATCCCGAAAACGACGGAATTTCAATCTGGGTCGGAGGTAAAGTTTCCAATGCCCGGAGCGCTCCCAAATTCTCCAAGCTGGCCATTCCCTTCCTCCCCAACAACCCGCCGCGCTGGCCTGAAGTGGTTGATGCGGTCAAGAATATCATCGAGGTCTATGCAACCCATGCGCGCAAGCACGAACGCGTCGGGGAATGGATCGAACGCGTTGGCTGGGAGAGGTTCTTTACGCTGACCGGCATTCCCTTCACGGACAAGCATATCGATGACTTTGATATGGCCACGGAAACATTCCGGACATCGACACAGTTCAAATGGGGGTGAACATGAGTGACGAGCTGAAGAAAAAGATCGTAGACCTTTTCCATGAAAAATCCAGGGGTGACAAGAAGATGTTTTACATCCGCGACGTCACCAAATGGCTGCCCGATGAAGACCGGCACGCCGTTCAGGATGCCGTAAAAGTGCTGCTCGATGAGGAAGTTTTGAAATACTGGTCGAGCGGAAGTTCTACTTACCTCATCCTGGCTGAATTCTTCCCGAAGGAGGAATCCTGTTCTTAATCAGGTATTGAAAGATGAACCAATCCTGTCCACGTCTGATTATGGCCGCCCTCCGGGGCGGCGCGGGAAAAACAACCCTTTCGGTCGCTCTGACCGTTGCCCTGCAAAAGCGGGGCATCCCGGTTGTCCCTTTTAAGAAGGGACCGGACTATATTGATGCGGCGTGGCTTGCGCTTGCGGCATCACGGCCCTGTTACAACCTGGACACATTTCTCATGGGCACCGAACAGACCGTCCGATCGTTTTCACGCCATGCGGCAGCAGGCGCTGTTTCGATTATCGAAGGCAACCGGGGACTCTTCGACGGCGTTAATGCCGCAGGCGAGTTCAGCACGGGAGAGCTTGCCAAGCTTCTTAATGCGCCAGTGATTCTGGTTGTCGACTGCGATAAAGTCACGCGCACTGCAGCGGCAATGGTCCTGGGCTGCAGGAATCTTGACCCCCAACTCAACATCCGGGGCGTCATCCTCAGCCGGGTGAGCGGCAGCCGCCATGCGACTGTCATCCGTCAAGCCATCGAAGAATATGCCGGTCTTCCGGTTCTGGGCACCGTACCGCGCATGACCGATCTTCCCTTTACGCAGAGGCACCTGGGATTAATTCCTCCTCCGGAACATGATGCTGCCCAGCATGCGCTGGACAGAGCGGGAATGATTGCCGAAGACTGCCTTGACATTCCGAACCTGCTGGCGGTTGCCGAAAGTGCGGCGCCCTGGAGTGTGGATGCCTTCCCCAATCCCGAACAGGACGAGAGGGGTAATGAGCCAATCACCATCGGCGTGATCAAAGATAGCGCCTTTCAGTTTTATTATTCCGAAAATCTGGAGGCCCTGAGTGATCGGGGCGCCAAAATTGTGGAGATCAGCGCGCTTGCGGAAAAGAGCCTCCCGGACGTGGATGCCTTATACATCGGCGGAGGCTTCCCTGAAACGCAAGCCGGGCGCCTTGCCGAAAACGCGTCCTTCCGTCTTTCCCTGAAAGCAGCCGCTGAGCGGGGCCTGCCGATTTATGCGGAATGCGGAGGATTCATCTACCTGGGAGAATCACTGACCATCGGTGATGCACACTATCCCATGTCCGGCGCGCTGCCGGTTTCCTTCAGCATGGAGCACCGGCCACAGGGGCATGGCTACATCACCCTGGAAGTTGATCGGCAAAACCCCTTCTTCCCCGTGGGCACAAAGGTCACCGGGCATGAGTTTCATTACTGCCGGGTCCTGACCCTGCACGAAAGTGAAAGCTTCACAGCGTGCCGCGTTCTCCGGGGAACGGGGATGGACGGTAAGCGGGAAGGCCTGTGCCGGTATAATATTTTTGCCGGATTCACGCATCTGCATGCGCTCGGCGCAGCCGGGTGGGCGCAGGCGATCATTGGCAAAGCCAGACAGCATCGGGCGGAAAGACAAAGTAAAATCATTTCTCCTTCCCTCCGGAAGCGTGATGCAGGAGGATTTTAATAAGCATACCGGCGCGCCCTCAAGATCGGGACGTTCGCACACAGAAATTGATGATTGAATAAAAATATTTTCAGGAGGTTCTCAATATGCCGCAAATCGAATTGGCAGGTAAAATTTATGAAGTGGATGAAGACGGGTTTCTTCAGGAACTCGACAAGTGGAACGAAGAATTTGCAGAAGCTTATGCCCATGTGGAAGATATCGAAGGCAAGTTGACCGAAGAACATTGGAAAGTGATCAATTACCTGCGCAATTACTATCAGCAGTTCGGCATTGCCCCCATGATCCGGAAAATCTGCAAAGATCTGGGGATCGACATGAAAAAGCTCTACGAACTTTTCCCCACGGGACCTGCCAAAGGAGCCTGCAAACTGGCCGGCCTCTCGAAGCCTACGGGTTGCGTTTAGACAAGTTGCCGGAACCTCCTGCCGCTTTGCCAATCGCCAGTCATTTCCCGGTGTAATCCCCGGCATGACTCACGAGGCGAATTTTTACGGCGCGCCGGGTGTTCTGAACAGTCCGTAAGATAAAAGGAAATGGATGAAATGGAAACTCTGGTCATCGTTTTGACATATGTGGCGTATGTTTTCATCGTCGCCATGTACACCATTAAAGCCCGGGCATGGCTTGCCATGCCGCCTCATATCCGCTGGGATCTTTATCCGGTGATTCATGAGGAACATTACCAGTACGGGGGTTCATACTACGAACAGCCCGAGTGGTGGACAAAGCCCAGGCCCAAGCACCGCTTGCGAAGCCTTTTCTACGCGCTCAAAGATAATTTTTACATGGGCGAATATTTCAAGCGCAACCGCTTCTATTGGGCGGTTCTGCTGCCTTGGCACCTCGGTTTCATTTTCATTATCACCTTTCATATTCTCTGCTTCTTTGCCGCCTGCGCCATCGTTTTCGGAATAAATATTTCGGCTGCGTCGGAACAGCCGGCGGGGCAGATCTTTTACTATCTCCTGCTGGCAACGGGCGGCATCGCCTTCATCGGCGGCACCTTCGGCTGCATCGGCATGCCGATTGTCCGCCTGGCTGATCGGGGGCTCAGGACTTACGCCACGCCGTTTAATTTTTTCAACTACGCCTTCTTCTTTCTCGTTTATTTAAGCGGCCTGTATGCCTGGATTGTTCTCGATCCGACGCTTGCCGAATACCGGACTTACTGGCTGGGCCTCATCACGCTTTCGCCGCCGCATCTTCATCCGATGACAGTGCTGCACATTATTCTGTTTGATCTCTTTCTCATCTATCTGCCGTTCACCCGCTCGCTGCATTATATAACGCGAATTTTCGCCCTGTACCGCATCCGCTGGGATGACGAACCGAACAGACGGGGATCAAAACTCGAAAAGCAGATTTCCGGCCTGCTGTCCCAGAAGATTTCCTGGGAGGGAAAACATATTCCATCAGGCGCCACCTGGGCGGAAGCGGCAACCCGGCTGGATTCTCCGAATCCAAAGAAAAAGGACAACCCATGAAAAAGAAGATGACCATCTCTGATTTCAGCCAATCCGGAGATCAACTCGCCGTTATCAACCCGGCGAACCTGATGCCTCTGCCTGCGCCTTATGACAAATTGGATAAACCCATCAAGGCGCTGACCCCTGAACAAAGATCGCGCATGGACGCTTCTCTGGACGGCATTTCTATCCTCGGGCTTGCCCCCCCGGCAAGTCACGAAGAAGAACGCGCTTTCATCGAAAAATTTCTGGCAGGCCTCGCCAAACTGTTCACCTCCGGTGATAACTGGACATTTTTGCAGCCGCTCGTCCACAGCCTCGATTATTGCGTCAAATGTCAGATTTGCTCCGATATGTGCCCGGCCTATGTCGCCTCCGGCCGCGAGGAAATTTACCGCCCGACCATGCGTCCCGAAATCCTGCGCCGCATCATCGGCAAATACATCAAAAAGAGCCATCCCCTTTTGAGAAAATTCAGGGGAACCGATATCGATCTCAACTGGCAGACGCTTGCCCGCCTGGGGGAACTCGCTTATCGCTGCACCCTTTGCCGGCGCTGCGCCCAGGTTTGCCCGCTGGGAGTCGACAATGCCCTGATCAGCCGGGAAATCCGCAAGCTTTTCAGCCAGCAAATGGGCATTGCCCCGAAAGAAATCCATGAAAAAGGCACCGTGCAGCAGCTCAAGGTGGGCTCCAGCACCGGCATGACGCCTCCGGCGCTGACGGATATCCTCGAATTTATCGAAGAAGAAATTGAAGAAAAAACCGGGAAGAAAATTAAAATCCCCGTGGACAAAAAAGGCGCCGACATATTGCTGCTGCATAATGCGGGCGAATTCATCGCCTGGCCGGAAAACCTGGAGGCCTTTGCCATCCTGTTTGACGCAGCCGGCATCGACTGGACGCTCTCCAGTGAAATCGCCGGCTACGACGCGGTCAATTACGGCGTCTGGTACGACGATGTCCAGTTTGCCCGCATCGCTTTGCTGCACGCTCAGGCGGCCAAGAATCTGGGGGTGAAGAAGATTTCCCTGGGCGAATGCGGACATGCCCACAAGGCTATGATTGTCATTGCCGACCGGATCCTGACCAGAGACCTCAACATCCCCCGGGAAAGCTCCATCCCGCTGATGGAAGAAATCGTCATGAGCGGCAAAATCAAACTGGATCCCAGCCGGAATGATTTTCCCGTCACGCTGCATGATCCGTGCAACATGGTGAGGCTGATGGGCATTGTTGAACCCCAGAGAAGAATTTTGCGAAAAATAGCTCCGCAGTTCCGGGAAATGACGCCCCACGGCGTTGAGAACTACTGCTGCGGCGGCGGAAGCGGATTTGCCGTCACCCAGTCGACCAACTTTCCGGACTGGCGCTCCTCGATTTCCGGACGGATGAAACTCAAACAAACCCTGGAGGCCTTCGGGGATGTTCCATCACCGGAGATCAAAAAGTATGTGTGTGCGCCCTGCTCCAACTGCAAGGGGCAGTATCGCGAGCTGTTTAACTATTATGGTGTATGGGAAAAGTCGGGCATTTTCTACGGCGGGCTTGTGGAGCTGATTGTCAATGCCATGACCGACCTCAAGAAACCTTTTATTCAGTGGGAATGGCATTGAAAGCAGAAAGTAACATCAGCATCTCCCTGATCATTGTTATCGCCATTATGGCGCTGCCCGCGGCGCTGTATGCGACGGACTGGACCGGCGGACTTACCACCGTTGTGCCCGGCGTTGCCCTGGCCATCTTTGTTATCGGGTTCATCCGGCGGATTCTCCTTTGGGCCAAATCGCCGGTTCCTTTCCGCATTCCTACAACGTGCGGCCAGGAAAAATCTCTTCCCTGGATCAAGTCTGCTCCTTTCGAAAATCCGTCAGGCATTCCGGGAGTCATCGGCAGAATGGCACTGGAGATATTGCTTTTCCGGTCTCTTTTCCGGAATAGCGATGTGGAAATTATCGACAGACGGCCGGTTTACGGCAGTACCGGCTGGCTGTGGTTCTTCGGTTTAATTTTTCATGGTTCGCTGCTGGTGATCATCCTGCGCCATCTGCGCTTCTTCACCGAACCGATTCTTCCCGGCATTGCGGCCCTCTCCGCGGTGGATGGTTTCTTTGAACTGGCCGTGCCGACCCTCTATCTTAGCGATGTCCTGCTGCTTGCGGCAGTCATCTTTCTGTTCGTCAGACGGATCGTCAATGCGCAGCTTCGTTATATTTCGCAGGTCCCGGATTATTTTGCCCTGCTGCTGATTGCGGCCATTGCCGCAACGGGCCTCTGGATGCGTCATATTCAGCCCACGGATCTCGAACAGGTTAAGGCGCTGGTCATGGGATGGGTGACCCTGTCTCCTTACTCGCCGCAAAGTGTGGGTGTAGTCTTTTTTATTCATTTGTTTTTGATCTGTGTTCTGCTGGCCTGGTTTCCCTTCAGCAAACTCATGCACGCGGGCGGCATCTTTCTCAGCCCGACCCGCAATCTCGCCAACAACAGCCGGAGTCTAAGACATATCAATCCGTGGAACGGGCCTGTCCCGGTCCATACTTATGAAGAATATGAAGATGAGTTCCGCGATAAGATGAAGGCCGCGGGATTACCCGTGGAAAAGGAGTAGCCGTGGCGCACGTGAAGATTCCAAAACCTGATGAACTGATCAAAATCAACTATGCGCCGCCCGCGACTGCGTGGATGGAAACCCCCGTTGATTTCCGGCCGGGAACCTGGAGCTACAGCGGCGGGGCAAAAAGCCTGACGCTGCTGGATCTCCCGAACCCGCGGGTGTGGCAGCCAACCGATTTCGACTGGAAACTGCCGGATAACTGGAAAACCATCATCATCGAAGGCCTGCGGGAGCGACTGGAAAAGTACCGCTCCTTCCGCCTGTTCATGGACATCTGCGTCCGTTGCGGCGCCTGCGCCGACAAATGCCATTTCTACATCGGCACAGGCGACCCCAAAAACATGCCGGTCCTGCGGGCCGAACTCCTCCGGTCCGTCTATCGTCGTTATTTCACGGCGGCGGGAAAGCGGTTCGGCAGGCTTTCCGGGGCGCGCGACCTCACTGTCGATGTTCTGAAAGAATGGTTTTACTATTTCTACCAGTGCACCGAGTGCCGCCGCTGTTCCGTCTTCTGCCCCTACGGCATTGATCAGGCGGAAATCACTATGATGGGCCGCGAACTCCTGAACCTCGTCGGGTGCAACATCAACTGGGTCATCGAACCGGCCGCCAACTGCTTCCGCACCGGCAACCATCTGGGCATCCAACCGGGCGGCATCAAGGACATGCTCGAATTCATGGCCGACGATATTGAAGACCGTACAGGAGTCCGCGTGGACGTTCCGCTCAACAAAAAAGGGGCCGACATTCTTTTTGTCACGCCGTCGGGCGATTACTTCGCCGATCCGGGAACATTTACCTGCATGGGTTACCTGATGCTCTTCCACGAGATCGGCCTGAATTATACATTCAGCACCTACGCCTCCGAAGGCGGTAATTTCGGCTTGTTCACCTCCGCTGATATGGTCAAGCGCCTCAATGCCAAGATCTACGCCGAGGCGAAGCGGCTCGGCGTCAAGTGGATCCTGGGTGGCGAATGCGGCCACATGTGGCGGGTAATCCACCAGTACATGGACACCATGAACGGCCCCGCCGATTTTTTGGAAGAGCCCGTCTCTCCCATTACCGGCACCCGTTTTGAAAACGCCCGTTCCACAAAAATGGTTCACATCGCCGAATTCACCGCCGACCTGATCCGGAACAACAAGCTGAAGCTCGACCCGGGGCGTAATGATCACCTGAAAATTACTTTTCACGATTCCTGCAACCCCGCCCGCGCCATGGGGCTTTTTGAAGAGCCCCGTTATATCATCAACCATGCCTGCAACCATTTTCATGAAATGGCGGAAGACACCATTCGGGAAAAAACCTTCTGCTGCGGTGCAGGCGCTGGTCTGGGCAACGATGAAAACCTGGAAATGCGGATGCGCGGCGGCATGCCGAGAGCCATGGCCGTGAAAGCCGTTGTGCAGAAATACGGCGTCAATCGCCTGGCCTGCATGTGCGCCATCGACCGGGCCACCCTGACCACGCTGATGGACTACTGGGTGCCGGGTGTATCGGTCATGGGCGTTCATGAGCTTTTAGCCAACGCTCTTGTTATGAAGGGCGAGAAGTCAAGGACCATCGACCTGCGCGGAGAACCGCTGGCAGGCTGTTAATATTTTTACAGACGACGGGTAACGGAAAATGAAACAACAGAAGTGGTGCATGATAACATTAGGACTCGTGATCTTTGCGGCGCTGATCACCTTTCCCTTTTGGTACGGCAAAGGGAAAACATCCCGACCGCCGGCCCTCAGCCTGGATACGCCCGCCATTGCCCAATTGCAGGAAAAGCGCTGCGTGGAGGATACGCCGTCCATGCGCAAAAGCCACATGAAACTGCTTAATGCCTGGCGTGATGAAGCCGTCCGCGAGGGGAATCGTCTTTACACGGCGAAAGACGGCCGCACGTTTGAAAAAAGCCTGACCGGCACGTGCCTGAAGTGTCACAGCAACAAAGAACAGTTCTGCGATCGTTGTCATAATTATCTGGGCGCCAGGCCGACCTGTTTTGGCTGCCATATTGTTCCCGGGGAGGTAAATAAATGACGACGAACCGCAGAGACTTTTTGAAAATAACGGGGTTATCCGCCCTGTCCCTCCTTGTACCGGCGGGCATCTGTCCTGCCCTGGCCAAAGAAAAGATGATGACTTCCGGACAGGCCCTCACCGCCAAACGCTGGGGCATGGCTGTGGACCCGTCGCAATGCAGACCGGATTGCACGGATTGCATCACCGCCTGCCACAGGGTGCACAATGTTCCCGAGTTCGGCAATGCCAAGGATGCCGTCAAATGGATCTGGAGCGCGCCCCTTACCGCCGCCTTCCCCGATGAAAGCCACGCCTATCATGGAGCGGCCATCCGGAAAATGCAGCTGCCCGTTTTATGCAACCACTGCGCGAACCCGCCCTGTGTGCGGGTCTGCCCCACAAAGGCCACCTTCCGGAGGCCGGACGGCATCGTCATGATGGACTATCACCGCTGCATCGGCTGCAGGCTTTGCATGGCCGGCTGCCCCTATGGCGCGCGGAGCATGAACTATCGGGACCCCCGGCCGTTTATTGCCAAAATCAATCCGGACTTTCCGACGCGCACCAAAGGCGTCGTGGAAAAGTGCAATTTCTGCGAAGAGAGGCTGGCCAAAGGCATAAAGCCTGCCTGCGTCATGGCCTGTAAAGAAAGATCGCTGGTATTCGGGGATATGGACAACCCCCGATCCGAGATCCGTCTTCTCCTGGAAAAACGTTTTAACCTGCGCCGAAGAGCGGGCTTGGGAACCGCCCCGCAGGTTTATTATATCTTATGAGGTTGCTATGCTGGAAAAAGCTTTGAAAGGCAACCGCGGATACTGGACATGGATTGTTTTTTTAGTCATGGTCGCCGCGGTCGGATTTTTCTTCTACCTGCGCCAGTTGGAGTACGGTCTGGGCGTCACGGGCATGAGCCGGGACGTCTCCTGGGGGCTTTATATCGCCCAGTTCACCTTCCTGGTCGGCGTTGCCGCTTCGGCCGTCATGCTGGTTTTGCCTTACTACCTTCATGACTACAAGGCTTTCGGCAGAATCACCGTGCTGGGCGAGTTTCTAGCCGTGTCCGCTGTCATCATGTGCGTGCTTTTTATCTTTGTCGATCTCGGCCAGCCTTCCCGCGTGATGAATGTTCTCCTGTATCCGCAGCCAACCTCCATTCTTTTCTGGGACATGATCGTCCTCTCCGGTTATCTGGTGATCAACATTTTTACCGGCTGGGTCATCCTGTCTTGCAACCGCAAGGAAGTCCCGCCGCCCGGCTGGGTCAAACCGCTGATCTACCTTTCCATTCCCTGGGCCGTCAGCATCCACACGGTAACGGCTTTCATCTATGCCGGCCTTCCGGGACGGAGTTTCTGGCTGACAGCGATTATGGCCCCCCGGTTTCTGGCTTCCGCTTTTGCCTCCGGCCCCGCTCTGCTGATTATCTTCTGCCTGATCCTGAAGCGTTTCGGACGATTTGACGCGGGAGAAAAAGCAATTCAGGCTCTTTCCAAAATCGTGGCTTATGCGCTGGCGGCAAGCATCTTCTTTGTCCTCGTGGAATTGTTCACCGCCTTTTACAGTCAGATTCCGGAGCACGCCCGGCACTTCCAATACCTCTTCGCCGGGCTTGACGGCCACCAGAACCTTGTGCCCTGGATGTGGACGTCCGCCGTATTGGCCTTTGCGGCTCTGGCGATGCTGATCATCCCGCCCATCCGCCGAAAGGAAGGCTTGCTGGCTGTCGCCTGCATAGCCGTTTTTATTTCGCTCTGGATTGAGAAAGGCCTTGGTCTGGTGGTTACCGGTTTTATTCCGTCGCCGCTCGATACGATAACCGAATATCACCCGACGGGAACGGAAATCGCCATTACCTTCGGCATTTGGGCGGTTGGATTGATGATCCTGACATTATTCTACAAAATTTTTGTCAGCGTACGAAATGATATCGAGGGCGGCCATCATCACCGGCCCGCCGACAGGGTGAAGCCATGAAGATACTGGTCCTGAATTGCGGCAGCTCATCGCTCAAATACAAACTCTTCGAGATGGAAACAAATGAGGTTCTGGCCCGGGGTCAGGCGGACCGCATCGGCCTCGCCGATGCCGTGTTTCAACATGATGCACGGAGGCACGAAACCCTGCTTTGTGAAATGCCTCTGCGCAATCATCATGAAGCGGTGCATGCCCTTCTGACCCATCTTGTGGACGGCAGGCGGGGCATCCTGACGGATATCAACGAAATCAGCGGCGTCGGTCATCGCGTCGTCCACGGCGGGGAGCATTTCCGCACCCCGGTCGCCGTCGATCCGGCCATACGGCAAACCCTTGAGGGCACCAAAAACATGGCGCCGCTGCATAATCCGCCGAACCTGATGGGGATTGATGTCTGCACCAGACTCATGCCGGGTGTACCGCAGGTAGCGGTCTTCGACACGGCATTTCATCAGACCATGCCGCCTTATGCCTATACCTACGCGATCCCTTATCGTTATTACGCACAGGACCATGTGCGCCGATATGGCTTCCACGGCATTTCCCACCGGTATGTCGCGTACCGGACGGCGGAAATTCTCGAAAAAAATATCGAAGATTTGAAAATCATTACCTGCCATCTGGGCGCCGGTTCCAGCCTCTGCGCCGTGGCACAGGGAAAATCGTTCGACACATCCATGGGCTTTACGCCTCTTTCCGGTCTCGTCATGGCAACCAGGTGCGGTGATATTGATCCGGCGGTCGTTTCTTTCCTGGCCCAAAAGGAAGGAAAGTCCCTGGCACAGGTGATGGACATGCTGAATCGTGAAAGCGGCGTTTTCGGCATCTCCGGCATTTCCCCCGATTTTCGGGACCTCGAAAAAGAGGCAGGCTCAGGCAATGAACGGGCCCGGCTGGCTCTGACCGTATACGCATACAGTGTAGCCAGGGGGATCGGTTCTCTGATTCCGGCCGCTGGCGGACTCGACGTCCTGGTTTTTACCGCCGGGATCGGCGAACACTCGCCGCAGATGCGTCTGCGGATCTGTGCCTTTCTTTCCTGGCTGGGGATTTATCTGGATGACAATAAAAACACGGAGAATGCCGTCGAAGGTGAAATCTCACGACCTTCGACAAAGGTAAAAGTTTTTGTGGTTCCGACAAATGAAGAAAAGATGATCGCCCGGGAAACGCAGGCGGTTTTGCAAAATAATCAGAAGAGCGTTTTCAATTTAAAATAACTTACGAATTGATACATGGGAGGTTTAAAAATGAAAAAAGTAAAGATGACACCCAGCGAAGCAATCGTGGAAACCCTGCTGGCCGAAGGCGTGGATCATGTTTGCGGCATCGTGGGATCGGCATTTATGGATATGCTCGATCTCTTCCCCGCGGCGGGAATCAAATTCATTCCCGTCCGTCATGAACAAAGCGCAGCGCACATGGAAGACGCCTATTGCCGCGTGTCGGGACGGTGCGGCGTCGTAACAGGTCAGAACGGCCCCGGCATCACCAATATGGTCACATCGGTGGCGGCAGCCAACATGGGTCATACGCCGCTGGTGATCATCTCTCCTTCCGCCGGAACGCCGACCATCGGCTGGGACGGCTTTCAGGAATGCGACCAGATGTCCGTCTTCAAATCCATCACCAAAGCCGTCGTCCGCGTTCCTCATCCGAAACGGGCCGCCGATTGCCTGAGAACGGCCTTCCGCATTGCCTATGCGGACCGGGGCGCTGTTTTGTATGACATTCCCCGTGACTATTTCTATGGCGAGCTGGAAGAGACGATTCTGAAACCATCTCAATACCGGGTGGATGCCCGGGGCTGCGGTTCTCATGAACAGCTGGATCGCGCAGCCGAGCTTCTGTCCAAAGCGAAGAACCCCGTCATTGTTTCCGGGCGCGGTGTGGTTGATGCCGATGCACTGGATATTGTCAAGGCGATTGCCGAGCACCTGACCGCGCCTGTCGCGGTCACCTATCTGCACAATGATGCCTTTTACGGGAATCATCCCTTGTCCGTCGGCCCCATCGGCTACATGGGTTCCAAGGCAGCCATGAAGACGCTGGCCAAGGCTGATGTCATGCTGGCTATCGGGACAAGACTTTCCGTCTTCGGGACCCTGCCCCAGTACGACATCAATTACTTCCCGGATAATGCCAAAATTATTCAGATCGACATCAATCCGAAGCACATCGCGAGAACCCACCCCATTGAGGTCGGCATCATCGGCGATGCAAAGGAAGCCACGATGGAAATTCTGAAGCGCCTGAAATCCGCCGACGGGAAACGCAAGCCTGATGACAAACGCCTGGCCGCGGTCGCGAGGGAAAAAAAGAAATGGGAAAAAGAGATTGTTGATTTAGCCATGGTCGACGGCAATCCGATGAATCCCCGCCGCGTTTTACTGGAGATATCCAAAGCGCTTCCGGACGATGCGATTGTGAGCACGGATATCGGAAACGTCGCCTCGACAGCCAACAGTTACCTCAAATTTAACCAGTCACGACGGCATATCGCGGCGCTCACTTTCGGCAATACGGGTTTTGCGTATCCCGCGGCCCTGGGGGCCCAGATTGCCAAACCCAAAGCGCCGGTCATTGCGATCATCGGCGACGGCGCCTGGGGCATGAGCCTTCACGAAGTCAGCACGGCGGTGGAGCATAACCTGCCCGTCGTGGCCTGTGTTTTCCGGAACATGTGGTGGGGCGCGGAAGCCAAAAACCAGGTGGACTTTTACAACAACCGTTTCGTCGGCGTCGATATCCCCACGCCGAAAAGCTTTGTTCCTGTCGCCAAGGCGATGGGCGCCAACAGTATGCAGGTCAGCCGGCCCGAAGATATCCGGGAGGCTTTCGATTCCTGTTTGAAGAGTCGCAAACCCACTGTTCTGGAATTCCTGGTGGACGGCAAACAACTGGCGCCGCCTTTCCGGAAAGATGCACTGGCTCTGCCGACGCGCTTTTTGCCCAAGTATGCCCATCTGGATCATCATAACTGGTACAAAGGAGGCATCGATGATTTATAAAGACCTGGAAGGAAAAACAGCCATGGTCACCGGCTCCGGTAAAAAAACCGGCATCGGCTACGCGATTGCGGAAAAACTGGCCTCCTGCGGCTGCAACATTATCATTGCCGACCTGGGCAAACCGCCCGTTCCGGGCGAATCCCTGAAATCCGCCACGGGTGAAGAGATGGAGGCCATCGCTTCAGCGCTTGCCAAAACGTATGGCGTCCGGACACTGGCGGTAGCCGTTGATATTACCAACAACGATGCCATCGGCGCCATGGTGGAAACGATCAAAGGAACCTTCGACCACATTGACATTCTTTGCAACAATGCGGGGGCATCCTTCGGCGTGCCCAACACGGTTCTGAGTTATGACGAAGCGGCCTGGATCCGGACGATTGACGTGAATCTGTTTTCCGTCTTCCGCATCTCGCGGGCTGTCATTCCCCTGATGGCCGGGAAACCCGCCACGATCATCAATACGGCATCACGGGCGGGCAAGGTCCCTCCCCTTTTCAACAGCGCTTATGCCGTGGCCAAGGCAGGCGTCATCATGCTGACCAAAACCATGGCCAAGGAACTGGGAGGAAACGGCATCCGCGTCAATGCGATCTGCCCGGGACAGATCGCGACGGATCTGGAAAAATGGCGTTTCGGTCTGGAAGCCTCGTTCTTCGGCACGACGATTGAAGAACGGGAAAAGGAAATGTGCAAGACCATTCCCCTGGGATATATCGGTCTTCCCCGCGATGCAGGAGACCTCGTTGCGTATCTCGCTTCCGACGCGTCACGATATATAACAGGACAGGCCATCAATCTCGATGGCGGTCAGTGCATGGAACTATAAAAAATGAATTTGTCTCAGGAGGACATATTATGAGTAACGTTATTGGCGGCAAGCTTGTTGCTGACGCTCTGGTTGATCGGGGCGTCGATTACATTTATTCATTGAGCGGCGGGCATATTACGCCCATTTACCAGCATCTTGAAAACACACCCATCACGATTTTTGACGTGCGCCATGAACAGGCGGCCGTCTTCATGGCCGAAGCCTCAGCCCGGATGAACCGCAAACCGGCGGTGGCGATGGTCACGGCGGGACCGGGGTTTACCAATGCCCTCTCCGGTATAGCGAGCGCGCGTCTTTCCAACGCGCCGGTTATCCTGATTGCCGGCTGCGTGGGAACCGAATCCACGGAAAAGCTGGACCTTCAGGACATGACGCAGCTCCCCGTCATCGAACCCATGGTGAAGAAAGCATTCGTCTGCCATATCCCGGAGCGCATTCCCGAATATATTGACATGGCTTTCCGCGCGGCGATGAGCGGCCGGCCGGGCCCCGTTTACCTGGAATTTCCCTGCAACGTTCTGAACGCCAAGGTTGATATGTCCATGGTCAAGAAACCCCACACCACGCTCGCCTCCAAGCCCGTCGACCGGGAAAACACCCGCAAGGTCGTCGATTTGCTCAAGGCGGCCAAGAATCCGATTGTGATCGGCGGAAGCGGCCTTTGGTATTCGGATGCCGAAAAGGAAATCATCGAATTCGTGGAAAAAATCGGCATTCCGATTTACACGGCGGGCGCGGGCCGCGGCGTCATCCCGGACACGCATCCTCTTTGCTTTGAAGGCTCTCTGGCCATCCGGCCCGGTTCGGCCATGATCACGCTCATGACCACCGACCTGGTGCTCTTCCTGGGCGGCCGCCTGAGCCTTTTCTATATCTTCGGCGAAATTTTCCCGGCGACGGCCAAATTTATTCAGGTGGACATCGCCCCGGATGAGATAGGACGCAACCGGACGATTGATCTCGGCATCGTCAGCGACATCAAATCATTCCTCAAAGAGATCAACAGCGACCTCGATGAACAAAAAATCGGCGACACGCTGAAAGCGCAATATCAGCCCTGGCTGGAAACCGTCCGCGCCGCGCATGACGGCGGCAAAAAAGACGCCAAAGCCATGTGGGAATGCGAGACCCTGCCCATGCATCCCATGCGCCTGGCCAATGAGATCAATAAATTCATGGATCGGGAAGATGACATTGTCGTTGCCGACGGCGGCGACACATCCACCTGGATGGGCATGACCAGGACCGTCAAAAAAGGCGGGACTTACCTGGATTACGGCCTTTACGGCTGTCTGGCCGTCGGCATTCCTTACGCCAACGCCGCCAAATTAAAACATCCGGACAAACGTGTTCTCCTCATCATGGGCGACGGATCGGCCGGCTTTAACTTTATGGAATTTCATACGGCCATCCGCAAGAAGCTTCCCATTGTCGTGGTCATCGCCAACGATCAGTCCTGGGGGATGATCATGCACAGCCAGCAGTTGCGCATGGGGCATAACATTCCCAACGGAACCGAGCTGGGCTGGGTCGATTACCATAAAATGGTGGAAGTTCTGGGCGGTTTCGGCTGCTGTGTCGAAAAAACGGAAGATATCCGGCCGGCGTTGGAAGCTGCTTTTGCTTCCGGCAAGACGGCCTGCATCAATGTTAAGGTAGATCCGGCCATCATCAGCCCCGGCAGTGTAGCCCTGGCCAATCTTGGAGGATATAAATGTAATTGAGGTACATTTTTTTACATCGTCGCTTTAAGTAGCAGCCTTTGACCGGTTGTTGCTGAAAACAAGACAAGGAGTTCCTATGAATAACGTGACAGCACCAAAGGAATACAAGTTATCCACGCGAAGCGCCTATTACATCTTCACGCTGCTGTTTCTGCTGTATTTCTTCGATTACATGGATCGGACGATCGTAACCTCCCTTGCTCCCTTTATCCAAAAAGAGTGGGGCCTCACGGACACGCAGTCCGGTCTGCTCATGTCAGTCGTTTACTGGTCCATTGTTGCCTTTGTCTTTCCCGTTTCGATCCTCGTGGATCGCTGGAGCAGGAAAAAGACCATTGGCGTCATGGCCCTTCTCTGGACTGCCGCGACGGTAGTCTGCGCTTTCACTAAAACCTTTCCCCAGTTGCTCGCGGCCCGCGCCGCCATCGGGATCGGAGAGGCCGGATACGCCCCCGCCGGCACGGCCATGCTCTCCGGGTTGTTCCCTCCGGAAAAACGTTCCCGCATGATGGGCTTGTGGAACATATCCATTCCTCTCGGTATCGCCGTCGGCATTGGCCTGGGCGGTTTCATTGCCACCCATTGGGGCTGGCGGCATGCCTTCGGCCTGGTGGCCATTCCCGGGGCGGTTGTGGCCATCCTTTTTTTCTTCGTCAAGGATTATAAAACCGTCGAACTGATAAAAACAGACGAGTCCTGCAAAACCGGCCCGGGCAAGATCAAGATGAGCAAGATGGACATTTTCCGTGAATTTATTCACACCCCTTCTCTGATTTTTACCAATCTCGGGTTCATCGGCTGTATCTTCGCCAACAATGCGGTCATCTTCTGGCTTCCCACGTATTTTCACCGGACGACAGGCGTCTCCATCAGTGAGGCGGGCGTGAAAACGAGTGTGCTCATGATTCTGGCGCTCATCGGCCTGCCGCTGGGGGGATGGCTGGCCGATATGTGGTTTAAAAAACGGGTCAATGCACGGCTGCTGTTTCCTGCGATTACGACAGCCCTCAATGCCATCTGCATCTTTACGGCTATTTCCTTCCTTCAAGGGCAGGCACAATATCTGACGCTGCTGGGAATGGGCATCCTGGCTTCCGCATTTGCCCCGGCCGCCATCACCGCCACACAGGAGGTGATCCATCCCGGGCTTCGGGCAACCTCCTACTCCGTATGCGTCGTTGTTCAGAATCTCTTCGGAGCCTCCCTGGCTCCCATTGTGATCGGAAAGATCTCCGATCTCTATGGTATCCAGACAGCCATGTCGATCCTGCCCGTTTTTCTTGTAGTCTCCGCCCTGTTGTTTTTTGCCGGATCTTTCTTTTACAAAAGAGATCTGAACAAGGTGGAAAAGATTACGCTGGAATGCGAGGATTAAAACAAAAGAAGGATCACCACCCTGCGGGTGGCACGAGGTTCAAGGGGCAAGGCGGAAAAGGAAAGTCCTTTTAGGAAAGTGAAAATTATGAAAGCTGTTGTATTTCGAAAAGACAAGGGACTGGTTTATGAAGAGGTTCCCGATTACCAGCTCACGGCCGATGAGGTATTGGTCAAAGTGGCCAATACGGGGTTTTGCGGTTCCGATCATTCTTTAGTGGCCGGCGGACTTCTGGCCGACGGTTATATCATCGGACATGAAATCAGCGGTGTGGTCGTCGAAAAAGGCGCAAAGGCCGGCGGTCCTTCCATAGGGACCAGAGTCTGCATTCGTCCCACTTATTGCGGACAATGCGCCAATTGCCGGGGCGGCAAACCGCATCTTTGCCGGGTTCACAGGCGAACCACCGGGATCGGCGATTTACCGGGCGGTTTTGCCGAATATGTCAAAGTCTATCCGCAGATGCTGATTCCCATCCCCGAAGGCGTCGATTCCCGCAATGCCGCTCTTGCGGAAACCTTTGCCTCCGCCCTGCACGCCGTTCATTGCACGGCAAACCAGGCGGGGTCCGTTCTGGTGATGGGAGGCGGCCCCATCGGACTCTGCACCGTCAGAATCCTCAAGATTCTCGGTTATGGCCCGATTGCGCTCTATGAGCCGGTAAAGGAAAAGAGGGACATCGCCCTTTGCTATGGCGCGGACCATGTCTTCGACCCGCGGGAAAAAGATGCGGATCAGCAGGCCCTCTCCATGGCTCCGGGCGGATTTCAAAAGACGTTTGAATGTTCCGGCGTCAAGGCCAATATTGACCGCGCGCTTATTCTGGCGGCGGATAACGGAGAGGTTTGCATGGTGAGTGTGATTTTTTCGCCTTTAGAAATCACCGCACCCTATCTCATCAACTTCAAGGAAATTCGTTTGACGGCTTCCATTTCCAATACGCACGAGGAAAACATCCAGTGTCTGAATTGGATGGCGGAAGGAAAACTGGACGCGCGATTGCTCATCTCCGATGACGAGCCGCTTGAGCGCCTGCCGGTCGTTTATCGGGAAAGAATCGACACGGGCCGGGCCATCAAAGTCCTGCTGCGGATCGGTGATGAATTCTAGTGGCGAAGCGCGAGGTAACCGGGCTTTCGACGGAGGCTTCCGCGGGCAGTCTGACATGAAAGAAAAATTTGAACTCCTCTATGGCTTCGTCCACTGTCGCGGAAAAACAACTTATTCCGCCGGATACGTGGATACCCGGGAGGAAGCCGAAGCCTGGGTACGGAATCATCGGGAAGGCATTGCTCCCAGGATGAAAATACCGCCCGACGATCCGATTCGCTATTGCCGGGCTTCCTGGTGCCCCTTCAAGAAGCAGCAAGCATGGTTTGATATGGCGCGTCATGAGATCGAACCGTTTTAGTTAATCAAAATATTGATGACAAGAACTCTTTGATTTAATTGCGCTCAGATGATAGTAACCGGAAAATTTCATCGCTGAAAGGTCGACAAAAAAGCAGGGAAGAGCTCTATGGGTGCGAAAGAAAGACGGGAAAGAGAAAGAGAACAACGCAAAAACCATATCCTGGATACGGCCAGAGCGCTTCTTCTGGAAAAGGGAATGAACGCCACGTCGATCAATCAGATTGCGAAACGCTCTGAATTAAGCGTCGGCGCCATTTATTTTTATTTTAAGGATAAAGAAGAGCTCTTTGCGGCGCTTCAGGTGGAAGGGCTGGAGCTGCTCCACCAGGCCATCAGTCAGGCCGTGAATAAAAAATCTACACCGGAGAATAAAATCAGTTCGATCGCCCGGGCTTATCTCCGGTTCAGCGAAGAACATAAAAATTATTTCGATATCATTAATTATTTTCTGACGTCGCCCGCAACTATTTTCCCCCCGGAGTTGAAAAATGAGATCGATGAGCGCGGCAATGCGAGCATTGCCACACTTACGGATGCGATCCGGGAAGGCATGGACAAAGGACACTTTAAAGCGGTTGATCCGAGACGGCAGGCGATCATCCTCTGGAGCGCCTTCAATGGCATGATCCAATTGAAAAAACTGCAAAACACTATTCTGGCAAAGGATGAATATCAATCCCTCTATATGGAAATTGTTGATCGATTTCTGAACGGACTGCGCAGTTCATAGCGCTCTAAGAGATCTTTATCCCATTCTGAACAGCATAATAAGACCCAGACTCGCCAGCGACAGCACGGCTGAAACGCACAAACCCAGTGTAAAAGGCTTCATGCCGATGCTGAGCACAATCTGCAGCCGTGTGCCTAAACCAACACCCGCCAGAGCCGTAAGAATCGCGAACTTGGCTATCGCATCAAAGGTGTTGAGCACCGACGCGGCCGTCTGCAATGCGCCCGGCACGGCGACATTCCGCGGTAATACTCCGGCACTGATGCCTGTTGTGCGGATAAGCGACATCATCAGAAAGCCGACAACAAACCAGGGAATGAGAATTCCACCGCTTGGAATGACCGATTGCGGAGAATCATCCGAGGGCACCTGATGCCTCAAGAGCAGCCCCACCAGGATGATCAGGGGCGCCATGATGGTGTTGCGCATCAGTTTTACGACCGTTGCAACACTTAAGGCAATCGGACTGTGCGCTGCCCCCACTGCCACGACCTGGGACGTGTCATTGACGGCGGTGCCCGCCCACAAGCCGAAGGCTGTGTTGCTCAGGCCCAGGTACTGCCCGATGATCGGGTAAAAAATAACGGCAATCAGTCCGAAGAGTGTGATAACGGCTACCGCAAAGCTGACTTCTTCCTCCTTCGCCCCGATGACTGGCGCCGTCGCAATGATGGCTGTATTGCCGCAGATGGCGGTTCCCACCCCGATAAGTGTGGCAAGACGGGGCGGGATCCGGAACAGACGGCCGACGACATAGGCCGTCGCGAGCGCAATGGCAATGCAGGTGAAAACCAGCAACATCGCAGCACCGCCGGTATCAGCGATATCCTGCAGGCTCAGTCTTAAGCCGAGCAGAATGATGCCCAGACGCAATACGTGCGTCAAGGCGAACTTGATTCCGGATTCACAGGTCCCGGAAACACCAACGACGTTGCGGATGAAAAGACCCAGCAGAACCGCGATAACGATATCGCTGACCGCCTTATTGACCGGCCCGGGAATCAACGAGTGGAGCAACCGGGCAATCACGGCGACGCCGATGGCCAAAAGCAATCCGTTGATGACGGGACTGGACCCTCTGACAATTTTTTCCCATTTAATGATCAGTGAACTCATGATTTCCTTCTCTCATCGGCATAAAGCACTTCTTGTATTGCCGCCCCGGCAATACATGCCTTATACGAACTTTTATCGATAAATACAAATTTATATTAATGATAATATTCATCAGCATTATTTAATGAAAGGCTTCCTGAAAGAAGCCCTTTTCTTTTTTGACACGAACGTCAATAATCATATATATACAATTTAAATACTCTGTTTCGGGAGACCGCCATGGATGAAAAAGTAAAACAGGCGATATTCGCGCAGATTGAGCAGGAACCCTTCGGTAAAAAATTCGGATTGACATTGGTTGATGTAGAGGAAGGTTACGCCAGAGTTGAAATGTGTTTTACCCCCGACATGGAAAACATGTTCGGTATGGCTCATGGCGGAGCAATCTTCTCTCTGATGGATGCGGCCTTTGAAGTCGCCTCCAATTCACACGGCACGATGGCCGTCGCGTTGAGCATGAACATCAATTATCTGGCGTCGCCGGCCAAAGGGGCCAAGCTGACGGCCGAAGCCCGGGAAATCAACAAAACAAAAAGAACCGCCGCCTACGATATCCGCGCCACGGATGATTCAGGAAAACTTCTGGCAACCTGCCAGTCGCTGGTTTACCGGATGGACAAACCGCTGCCGTTCCTTGCGGAAGGCTGATCTTTTAAATCTATATTGATTTAAACCGTCTCAATCTCGATTTCCCATCAACCGATGGGGACACACCTATATTTTCCTGAACACAACTTTTGTTTATAACTCTAAGTGCCGCACCGCTCTCTATGCTCTGCTGGTGCAATACCAATTGAATCCGTTTGGCTTATTGCAAGGATTGAAGGAAAAACCATTCATAAAATATATCAATATTACCGCTGTCTTCCACCATTGTAATGATTATTTCCGAAGGATAATCCATACACTTTATGTTTTTCCATCCTGCCTCGCTTCGGGATTATTTACATAATTATACAATAATATCATATGCATACACTTATTATTTCTTTTCTGGCACATCCTTTGCTTAGTTAAGCGAGAGCAAAGTTCAAGATAAAGGATTGTGGATATGAGAGAAAAAGATAAACCAAAGCAAGAAACAGAAAGGAAAATAACATGAAGAAAGTAAGCGGGGGAGCATTGTTTGTAACAATGTTGATAGTCATAATGGCAAGCTCAGCCTTGGCTCTCAGGAGCTATTTAACAGACTTCAACAATCAGTATGGAACATCGGCAACCCCACTAAACACCTGTGGGCTCTGTCATCCTGGAGGTACGAATACCGCAGGAAATCTTAATGATTTCGCTAATGACTATGTACTAAACGGCTACAGTTACACAGCTATTCAAAATCTCGATTCCGATGGTGACGGTTTTACTAATATTCAAGAAATCAACGCGAGGACTTTACCCGGTGATCCGGCAAGTTTCCCGGTGGCAGACTCAATGGCTCCTACCGTAACAGTTTTTGTCGTTCCGGCAACAGCTATTACGCTTGTTGTTCCCATTACCAGCTTCATCGCAACAGACAACGTAGGTGTAACAGGTTATCTGCTGACCGAGACTCCTACCGTACCGTCTCCGGGGAGCGCAGGTTGGACCCTGCCAGCACCGACCAGCTATACCTTTGTCAGTGCAGGAAGCAAAACTCTTTATGCCTGGGCTAAAGATGCAGCAGGCAATGTTTCCGTTAGCGCAACTGCGACAGTTATTGTTACCACTACATCCACTACATCATCCATGCTATATGCAACGTTTACCGGTGCCGGCATCTATCAATATAACGGTACAACCTGGTCACGCCTTTCTCCTGGTAATCCGATTATGATGGTGACATCAGGTTCAAACCTATACGCATCCTTTACCGGAAATGGCATCTATATGCATAACGGCACTGCGTGGTCACAGCTTACCTCGGGAACTCCAGTTATGATGGTTGCATCGGGCACCAATTTGTATGCATCCTATACCGGAAGCGGCATCTATATGCATAACGGCACTACCTGGGCGCGGATTACCTCCGACACTCCGACAAATATGGTGATTTCAGGTGCGAACTTATATGCATCCTTTACCGGAAAAGGCATCTATCGGTATAATGGTACTGCGTGGTCACAGCTTACCCCGGGAACTCCAGTTCTGATGGTTGCATCGGGCACCAAT